>CAWCKG010000056.1:0-48876 GCA_963795785.1 uncultured Actinomycetes bacterium | reverse complement strand
CGGGCCGTTTGGGAGCGCAGGAGTGGGAAGAGCAAGGGCCATGCCGGCCGACCCAGAGAGTAAGCGCATGCCTGCCCGGCGGATAGCCACGCGCCTGATCGGCCTGTGGTGCTGGGGCTACCTGGTGTGGGTGCTGCTGACCTGGACCCTCACCCTCGAACAGGTAGCTTTTCGGGGCGTTCATCGCGGCCGCCGTCGCGGTGGCGCTGGCTCCGCTGGGCGAGGTGGCCGGGCCCTGGCGGCTGCTGCGGCCACGGGCGCTGGCGGGCGGCGCGTGGCTGCTGCTCGCCGCCGCATGGCAGGTCCTGCAGGCCAACCTGCGGCTGTCCCGGCGGATCTGGGACCCGCGCCGCCCGCTGGCGAGCGGCATGGTGATCACGCCTACCCGGGAGCGCACCGAAGGGGGCCTCGCCGCGGTCGGCGTCATCTCCTCGCTGATCGTGGACAACCAGATCACCGATCTCGACGCCCGCGCCCATGAGCTTCAGTACCACGCCGTCGCGGTGCCGGACGGCGGCAAGGACAAGGCATACCAGCAGATCAACGGCCCGGTGGAGGATCTGCTGAAGCCGTTCCAGCCACGGCAAGCGGCCGGCCAGGTGAAGACCATGAACGCCGTGTACCTGGCGGTCGCGATCGCCGAGGTGGCGATCATGGGGCTGCTGCTCATCCGGGTGGCCGCCGGGCCGACCATCTCCGACCGGGTCGTGGCGCTGAACGCCATGTCCACCCAGGCGGCGATCGCCGTGCTGTTCTTCGCCGCGTTCGCCAACCGCACCATCTACTGCGACGTCGCGCTGTGGCTCGGCTCCTTCAGCTATCTCGGCGCCATCGTCTGGTCCCGCTACCTGGAACGGGAGCTGTTGTGATCGAGATCATCGTGATCGTCCTGGCCGCCGTCGGGTGGGCCTTCTCGCTCTCCGGGGCGGTCGGCATTCTGCGGATGCCCGACGTGTACTGCCGGATCCAGTGCTCCAGCAAGATGATCACGATGGGGGCGCTCCCTGTCCTGATCGCGCTGGTGGTGGGTGAGGGCCCGGTGAGCGTGTTCGGCAGCCGGGCGCTGATCGTCGCCGTGCTGCTGCTGGTGATCAACCCGGTCGCGTCGCACGCGCTGGCCCGGGCCGCGTACAAGACCGGGGTGCCGATGTGGCCCGGAGCCGTGACCGACCGGGTAGCCGACCGGGTGCGCCGCAGGAGCGGGCCGTGAGCGGGTTCTGGGTTCTCGACTATCTGCTGCTGGCGCTGATGCTGGCGGCGGCGGTGCTGGTGGTCTGGCTGCGGAACCTGAACGGCGCGGTCATGGCCCTCTCCGGGGTCGGCACCATGCTCTCGGTGCTCTTCGTCGTGCTCGGCGCCCCGGACGTGGCCCACTCGGAGGTGGTGGTCGGGGCGATCGCGCTGCCCGTGCTGTACCTGGTCGCGATCGGCAAGGCGCGCACGGTCACCGACGAGCCGGGGCTCGGCGAGACCGAGGGCCAGGACGGGGACGGGCAGTGACCAGGGCCGGGTTCCGGGAGCACCGCGCCGTCGCCCACGCCGCGGCACGCGAGGCCACCGAACGCGAGCCGCGGCACCGGCCGTGGCTCGGCGCGCTGCTGGTCGCGGGGATGGCCGCGGCGCTCGGGGTGGCCATGGCCGGGATCCCGCGCGAACACGCGCCGCTCCCCCTGATCGCCCGGTACGCGCTGGAGATCGCGATACCCCGGTGGAAGCTGACCGAGCCGGTCAACGAGATCGTCTACGGCACGCGCGGCTTCGACACGTTCGGCGAGACGTTCCTGCTGCTCGCGGCCGTGGTCAGCGTGATGCTGATCACCCGGCCACGGGAGATGCGCACGGGCTATTTCGGCGAGTCCGCCGCCGGGGCGCGCGAGCAGCAGCAGGACGACCCGGACGTGGGCTCCGTCGCCGCCGAGCGGGAGGCAAGGTCCGCCGAGCGCAGGGAGCAGGACGACCAGGCGCCGGAGGGCGGCGGGCGGCCCGTGACGCCGGACGCGACCCCGCTGGGCACCCCGGCACCGGAGACCGCCGAGGCGATGACGGTCGTGGTCCGCACCGCGATCAGGGTGGTGCTGCCGATCCTCGCGGTGGCCGGGCTCTACCTGGTCACCTGGGGATACTCGCCGGGCGGCGGCTTCCCCGGCGGGGCGGTCATCCTCGGCGTCCTGCTGCTGGTCTACGCCAGCTACGGCCACCGCAAGATCAGCAAGGTGATCCGGCCCGCGCTGCTCGAGCCACTGGAACTGGCCGGCGCGGGACTGATCATCATGACCGAGTTCCTCGGGCTCGTGCTCAAGGGCTCGTTCAGCGCGAACTGGCTGCCGCTGGCGCCGATGCTGACCCCGCTGTCCGGCGGCGTCGCCCAGCTGTTCTCGGCGAGCGAGCTGATCGAGGTCGGCACCGGCCTGACCATCGCCGTCTTCGCCCTGCTCGGCATCAGCCATGACTGGGCACGGGATGACGGCGGCCAGGTCGCGGGCTCACCGGGCGGCGGTGAGGGGGAGCGATGATCCTGGCCAACTACCTCGCCGCGGTCGCACTGTTCTGCATCGGCCTGTACGTGCTGCTGACCAGGCGGAACCTCATCAAGATCGTGATGGGCCTGTCGCTGATGGAGGCGTCCACCTACGTGTTCATGGTGTCGCTCGCCTACCGGTCGGGGTCCACCGCGCCGGTGCTGGCCGGCCCGCCCGCCGGGAAGACCGCCGAACAGCTCGCGCACGGGAACGTCGCCGACCCGGTGCTGCAGAACTTCTGCCTCACCGCCGTTGTCATCGGCGTCGCGGTGACCGCGGTGTTCCTCAGCGTCGTGGTGCGGATCGCCCAGCACTACCGGACGCTGGACGCCGACCGGGTCCGGGCGATGCGCGGATGACCGGGCAGCCATGACCGAGGCCGCGCTGGCGTCGCTGCTGCCGCTTCCGGTGGCCCTGCCCATCGCCGGGGCGGTGGCGGCGCCGCTGCTGGCCCGGCTGCACCGGCAGCTTGCCGTCATCGCCGGCCTCGTCGCGCTCGGCGGCTCCACCGTGATCCTGCTCCTGCAGGCACCGAGCGTGTTCACCGTGGCCTGGTCCGCGCGCACTACCTGGGGCTGTGGACCCCGGTGCACGGCCGGGCGCTGGGGATCGCGTTCGCCGCCGACCCGTTCGGCCTGATCTTCGCGTTGACCTCAGCGGTCATCGGCGCGGTACTGCTGCTGTACACGCTGTCGGAGCTTGGCGGGCTGGGGCCGCGCGAACTGGGCGGCTACGCCTGCCTGTTCCAGCTGGTCCTCGCCGCGCTGATCGCGGCGGCGCTCACCGCCGACCTGATCAACCTGTTCGTCTGGTTCGAGGTGGCCGCGCTGGCCAGTTACGGGCTCACCGCTTTCTTCCTGGAGCGGCCGATCGCCCTGGAGGCCGCGTTCAAGATCCTGGCCCTGACCACGCTGGCGAGCTTCGCCGTGTTCATCGGCACCGGGCTGCTCTACGCCGTCAACGGCGCGCTCAACTACGGCCAGCTTCATGACGCCCTGGCGCGGCACCTGTCCACGCCCGACCTGATCGCGCTCGGGCTGCTGGTGGCCGGTTTCGCGACGAAGGCCGGGCTTGTCCCGTTCCACGGCTGGCTGGCGGATGTGCACACCGCCACCTCGGGCCCGGTGTCGGCGCTGTTCTCCGGCCTGATGTACAACTTCGGCATTGTCGCGATCGGCCGGCTGGCCTTTCAGGTCTTCGGCGTGACCCGCGTCCCCATCCTGGGCCTGCTGCTGACGGTGGGCATCATCTCCGCGCTGCTTGGCGCGGTCATGGCGCTGGCCCAGGACGACCTCAAGCGGCTGCTGGCCTACGACACGATCTCGCAGATGGGCATCCTGGCCATCGGGCTGGGCACGGGCACCGCGCCCGGGATCGCGGGCGCCGTCTACCACCTGGTCAACCACGCCCTGTTCAAGTCGCTGCTGTTCCTGTGCGCCGGGGCGATCCTGCACCGTACCGGGCTGACGAAACTGTCCGAGCATGGGCGGCCTGGCGCGGCGCATGCCGGTCGTTGCCGTCGCGTTCGTGATCGGCGCCGCGTCGATCGCCGGGATCCCCCCGTTCAACGGGTACGTCTCGCTCAGCCTGATCCACACCGGGCTGCTCGACAGCCACCAGTACGTGCCGTACGCACTCATGCTGGCCGCCCAGGTGATCACCATCGCGGCGCTCGGCAAGGCGGCGTGGCTCGCGTTCTTCCGCCCGCGCGCGGAGGACTATCCGCGGCTGGAGCCGTTGCGCCCGGGCATGGTGGCCGGGCTCGGCAGCCTGGCCGCGTGCTGCGTCGTGTTCGGCGTGCTCCCCCAGTTCTTCCTCGACTCGGTGATGGCGCCGGCCGCCGCCAGCCTGCTGCATCCGGCCCGCTACGCCAGCGGCGTGCTCACCGGCCTGGCCCGGCTGCCCGCGCTGCGCCTGCCACCGTTCGACTATGTCTCGCCGGTCGAGCTGACCACGCTGGTGGCCTGCGCCGCTGCCGGGGCCGCGCTCGCCTGGGCGTATCTGCGGGCACGTGAGCCCGCCCCGGTCCGGCTGCTGCGCGCCGCCCACACCGGCTCGGTCAACGACTACGCCGCCTATGCGGTGGCCGGGATGCTCGCCGTCATAGCCGTGCTGACCCTGACCTGACCCGCGGGCGGTCAGACCTCGCTCGTCGGGCCTGCACCGGCACGGGCGCCGCGCCGCCAGGGCCAGGCCGCTGTTCGCTACGAAGCCTGAGCGCGCAGTTGCCGCGGGTCTATATCGCCGCGGACAAGCCGGTCCGCAAGGACGCGCACCTTCTGGTTGGTGTTCTGTGAGGCCCGCCTGAGCAGCTCGAACGCCTCGTCCGGCGATATGGCCAGCTTGGCGTGCAGGACGCCCTTGGCCTGCTCGATAACCGCCCGCGCCTCCAGGGTCACCTGGAGGTTGCCGACCATGTCCCGGCAGGCTCCGTACACCTCGGCGTTGTGCACCGCGGTGCCGCCCTGCGCGGCGAACAGCAAGGCGATGTCATGCGCCGCGCCATTGAACGCGCCGGGACGGTCGGCGTACAGCGCCACCGCTCCGGCGGGCTGCTGGCCGGTGTGCAGGGGCATGGTGATGAGGCTGGAGAAACCCGCCTGGCAGGCGGCACGGCAGAAGGCCTGCCAGCGATCCTCGGCGCTGGTATCCCGGACGTGCCTGGTCTCGTTGTACCGCAACGTTTCCACGACCGGCCCTTGCCCGGCGGCGAACTGCATCTGGTGCAAGTCGCCGATCCGCGCATCGGAAGCGGCGAAGGTATGGTGCTGGCCGCCCGCCGCGATGGTCACGGCGGCGCCCGTGGCTCCCGGCACCAGGTCCACGCCCAGGCCAGACAGCCGGGACAGGGCCGCGTCGCCCTCGTCGTCACTGTCCAGCAGCCGGGCGATGCCGGAGATGCGCTCGGCGAGCGCCTGGGTGACCTCCACCATGGCCGGGCAGCTACCCCGGCCCGGCGGGACCTAACGTGTGCGTTTGCCAGCCAGCAGCCTGGGGTAGCCGGAGACCTCGGCGCGGTGGCCGGATCATGATCCTCAAGACAGGCGGGATCTCCGGAAGGCCTTCCGCCGCGCCGGAAGCCCAAGCTGGAACGGCCCTCGAAGAGTGCGGGACCGCTAGTGGACGGCGTGCTCGCGGTGCCGAGGGACGGACGACCGGCACGGCGCCGCAGCCGGCGAGGAGGCCCGCCCGTGGACTCAGTCCCTTCCGCCAGCGACGACGCCGGGCTGGTCACGGCCAGCCCCGCCGCCCCTGACGCTGGCATCAGCGAGATCGGCGAGCTGATCCTCGCCGAGCACGCGCGCATCCTCCGGCTCTTCGGTGCGCTCTATGACCTGGCACGGCGCGCGGACCCCGCCGTCAGCCGGCTGGCGCTGGCCCAGATCTGGAGCAGGCTCGCGGACCTGCTGGTGGCTCATACCAGGGCTGAGGAGGAGGTCTGCTTCCCGCCGATGTACGGCGCCGGCGCGCGCGCCCTGGCCGTCATGGAGGCGGCGGCCGCCGACCACAACGACATACGCGAGGCCGTGGAACAGGCCCGGCTTCTCGAGGTGGGCTCTGCACGGTGGTGGCAGGTGATCACCGCGGCCCGTACCGCATGCGCCCAGCACTTCGCCAGCGAGGAGCGGGACCTCCTGGCATCACTGCGCAGTTGCCTTCCCCCGGGACGGGCAAGGCCCTCGTGCGTCAATGGGCCGCCTTCGCCGTTGCCCAGGTAGATGGCGCCCGTGTGACGGAAGACGGCTGCCCGGGCAAAGACGTCGTAGCAGCAGCCCGGCCTAAGCCTGAGCGGGAAGGCAGAGCTTGATCGAGCCGGGATCGACCTTGATCCGCAGTTCCTTGACCGTGCCGCGCGCGCCGCCGTCAAGTTCGTAGGGCATGGGCCGGTTGAACCGGATCCGGAATCGCTCACCGCGGGTGACCTCAACGAACGGCGACTCCCCGGCCCGGCCCTGCGCAACCCGCCCCAGCACCCGCGCCCACTCAGCAGGATTCTTGGCAGTGACCAAACCGAGTTCGAGAAGCCCGTCGTCAGGCCGCGCCCCGTGGAAGACCTCGACTCCGCCGAGAACCTTGGCCACGTTCCCCACCAGCACGCAAGAGACCCGGCCCTTGTAGAAGCGCCTGCCGTCCACCTCGATGATCGCCCGGGCGCGGCGCGCGTTGAGGTTCCTGGCCCCCGCGAAGAGATATGCCGCGCGGCCGAAGCGCCCTTTCCGCCCCCGCCGGCTTCTTTGATCATTCGAGCATCGAACCCGGCGCCGGCCATCACCGCGAAGTGCTCGCCGTTCACCGACCCGGTATCGAACCGGCGGCGCTCCCCGGTCAGCCCGGCCCGCACCGCGTCGGCGAGGCCTGCTGGGATCCGCAGGTTGCTCGCCAGCAGATTGGCCGTGCCGGCCGGAAGGATCGCCAGAACAGCCCCCGTCCCAGCCACCGCATCGATGCACCGCTGGACTGTCCCGTCACCGCCCCAGACGAAGATCGTCCCAGCACCCTGCGCCAGCGCTTTGCGCGCGCACTTGGGTGCCTTGCGGCTTTTTGTCACCTCGTACCACAGTGGATCGGCAATGCCCTCCCGCGCCAGTACCTCGCGAAGCTCTCCCAGGCCACCGCCGAAATTCTTGCCGGTGTGGGCCACTACTGCGATCTTCGGCACGCCATGGCCTCCGTGTCTCCGCCTGCAACCTGCCCGTGCCCCCGCGCGCGAAGGACGATCTCTTCGGTGGCGACGGCCCGACTTGAGATCATCTCCGGTCCTGGACTGCCCGCAGGATCCGGCGGCAATCATCGCCCATATGCCGCCGAAACAGGCGTTATGTGCCCCTTTGCCGCGTTAGCCGAACCCGCCAGCCATCACAACCTGGCGGGTCCTGGATTTGCGGGAGGCTTGCCAGCGACAGGAACAGGCCTGTCACCTGCCGGATCGCTTCGGTGAAGAGATCGAAGGTCGTCGGCTTGGCGATGTAGGCGTTGGCGTGCAACTGGTAGCTGCGCACCACGTCCGCCTCATGCCTGCGAAGTGCTCAGCATGACCACGGGAATGGTCAGCAGATGCTCATTGGCCTTTACCTCGGCCAGTACCTCCAGGCCCGTTGCGGCGCGGCAGGTTGATATCCAGCAGGATCAGGCTGGGCCTGGGTGCGCCGGTGAACCCGGGAGCCTGGTGCAGAAACTCCATCGCCAGTTCGCCGTCACCCACGACATGCAGGGTTCCAGGCGCCTGGGACACTTCGAAGGCTTCCCTGGTGATGAGGACCGAGCCTGGGTCGTCCTCGACCAGCAGCACGTCGTGGACCTTCGCCCCGGCCGGATCGACGGGATCGCGTGGCAGGCATCTGGGCACCTCCTCTGGCAGGCCATCAGCCCGGGCTGCCTCAATGATCCTGCCATTGACCGGGCCGCCCGAGGCGGCGTACCGGGAACCGGCAGGACAGATCGTCCAGCACCCGGCGTGCCGCGGCCGGCGGAACAGTTTACGGCCGTGTGCCCGCGCGGAGCCTAGCCGCGCCCGAGCCGCCCGATCGGGCTGGCCTGGAGGTCGCCGAGCAGCGCGGCGGGGTCGCTCGTAAACCTGCGCGGCGCCCGCGCCGCGCAGTTCCGCCGCGGCGATACCGCCGCAGAGCAGGCCGATGCACCTGATGCCGGCCCGCTCCGCGGCGAGCACATCCCAGACCGTGTCGCCGACCATGACGGCGCGCCCGGGGTCGATGCCGGACTCGTCCAGTGCTTTCTCGACGATGCCCGGGTCGGGCTTGGCCTGGCCGACGTCGCCGGAGCTGACCACGGCGCGTGACCGCGGAGCGGGCACCGAGCGCATCCAGCATGAGGTCTACCTCGTCGTCCTTGGCGCTGGTGGCGAGCACCACGTCCAGGCCGAGCCCCGCGGTGGCGCGGAGCAGACCGGCGGCGCCGGGCAGCGGGCGCATCCGGCCGAGGTAAGGCGCGTAGTGCCGGCTGTGCGCGGGGCTCACCGTGGGATCCGGTCTGCCCAGGACCCGTTCCACCAGCTCTGCCGAGCCCATCCCGATGGCCCGGTGGATGTCCGCGCAGCGGACGTCGTGGCCGCGTTCCCGGTAACGCCTCCCACCACGCCGCGACATGCAGGTAGTTGGTGTCCAGCAGGGTGCCGTCCACGTCGAAGACGACGCCGCCGTTGCGCTCGTCAGCCACCGGCGGCCGGCCCTTGGCCGAGGACCGCCTGCGCGGCGCGCACCCGGAGGTCCTCCAGAAACTCCAGCTGGCTGCCGGCCCTGGCGATGAGCTCGTCCAGCCGGCTGCGGTCCAGCCGCGGGTCCGTCTCCGCCAGGAGCCGCAGCGTGCGCCACCCGGCCGCCTTGCCCGTGACCCCCAGACGGATCAGTTCCAGCTCTTCCAGGCTGCTCAGCGGGGACCGGGCCAGCAGGCGGCCGTTGGGCTTGCAGCCGGCCGGCCTTCTCGCCGATCCAGCCGGCGTAAACCTTGTAGGCGCGCACCGGGATCTCTAGCGCGGCCATGAGATCTCAGCAACGCGGCGCGGTCGGCCGCCACGTCCATCGCGAGGCGCCGCAGGGTGTCGCCGGTTTCCCCGCCCTGGTGGGCCGCCGCGACCCGCCGGGCCAGTTCGGTGCCGCCGGTAGCCCCGGCGAGATGATCATTGAGGTAGATGCCAAGTAGCCCATGCTGCCCGCGTCTCCGCGGTCCGGGCCATGATGGTGCTCCTTCCCTGCCCGTGTCTAGTCGCGTCGTGCCTGACGATCCCCACTTCCCGGAAACCCCGGGCTAACGGGCGCTGGAGACCGGGCCCGGGCGTTCGGGCGGGCAGAACGGGGGCAGTAGCGGCGACGTGGCAGCAGCAACAGCCACGCCCAGGCGCCAGCCCGGCGCTGAGCCCCGGCGGCAGGAGGCGCCCGTGCCGGTGCTGATCGGCACCTCGGGCTGGCAGTACCGGGACTGGCGCGGCGGGCTGTACCCGGCAGGGGTGGCCCAGCGCCGCTGGCTGGAGCACTACGCCAGCTACTACCTGACGGTGGAGAACAACGCCAGCTTCTACGGGTTGCCCGCCGCGGCGAACCTTCGCGGGCTGGTGTACCCGTACCCCCGCGCGACTTCGTCATGGCGGTGAAGGCGAGCAGGTACCTCACCCATGTCAGAAGGCTGCGTGACCCGGCGGAACCCGTCGCCCGGCTCCTCGGTGCCGCGGCGGCCCTCGGCCCCAAGCTCGGCCCGGTACTGCTTCAGTTGCCGCCGGATCTCAAGGCGAGCGCCAGGCCCTGCTGGACGCCTGCCTCACCGCGTTCCGGCGCACCCCGGCTTCCCGGTCACGGCCGGCTGCGGATCGCGGTGGAACCGCGGCACGAGTTCGTGGTGGACCGAGGAGGTCCGGCAGATCCTGGCCGCCCACGACGCGGCGCTGTGCTGGGCGGACCGGCTGGGCCGCGCCGTCACCCCGCTCTGGCGGACCGCAGGATGGGGATACCTGCGGTTTCATGAGGGCACGGCCGAGCCCGTGGCCCTGCTACACCGAACGGGACCTGCGTCCTATGGGCCGGGCGGGTGCGGCAGGCGTGGCCGCCCGGCGCGGACGTGTACGTCTATTTCAACAATGACCCGGGCGGGGCCGCCGTGGTCAACTCGGCAACGTTCGCGGCGCTGGCCCGCGACGCCGGCCTCATGGCCACCCGGACGCCCCCGGCCGGCGGCGTGCCGCTGACCCCGGCCATCCCGACGTGGTGAGCGGTCCCGCCGCGCCTGCGCTTAAACGCCCGGGTCCTGGGTAGCCTCAGCGCTCCCGCCGCCGAGCCCTGGCCGCAGGGCGGGCGCCGGATTAGGAGGGGCGGAAACCCGTGACGGACAACAGTTTCAGCATCGACGTGGCCGCGATACGCGGTCGCGCACGGAACATGCAGACCTGCCCGCCCCATGCGGCCTGAGGATGGCTCCGGCCAGCGGGGCGCACCGGCCTGGCAGGTGACCGGCCAGGCGTTCCGCGCGGCGGTGGACTCGGGGCGGCTTGATCTCCCGCTGCCGGGATCGGGGCGGACCCGGGAACGGTGGGCCGCGTTCGCGGACCTGGCCGCGGAAGACCTGTCCCTGGCCAGGCTTGCCGAAGGCCATGCGGACGCGGTGGCGATCCTGGCCGAGCTGGACGGCCCGCCGCCGCTGCCGGGCAGCCGGTGGGGGGTGTGGGCCGCGCACCCGCCCGGCCCGAAGCTGGAAGCAGGCCGCCATGACGGCGGGTGGCGGCTGCGTGGCACGAAGCGGTACTGCTCCGGGGCCCGCTCCTGCACCCATGCCCTGGTCACGGCCGCCGCGCCGGACGGGAAGCGGCTGTTCGCCGTCCCGGCCGGGGCGCTGGCACCGGTACCGGGCACCTGGCCCGCCACCGGCATGGCGGGCAGCGACACGCTGGACGTGGACTTCGACGAGGTAGCCGCTCAGCCGGTCGGGGCACCCGGGGCGTACGTGGAGCGGCCGGGGTTCGCGCACGGCGGCGCTGGCGTCGCCGCCTGCTGGTACGGCGGTGCCCGCGCGGTGGGCGGCGCCCTGCTGTCCGCCGCGGGCCAGCGCGACGTGGGGCCGCATGCGCTCGCCCACCTCGGCGCGGTGGACATCGCGCTGCGCACGGTGCGCTCGGCTCTCGGCACGGCCGCGGACGAGATCGACGCCGACCCCGCCGACCTCAAGGGCGTGGGCAGGCTCCGGTCGCTGCGCGTGAGAGCGCTGGCCGACGCCGTGGCGGGAGAGGTCATGGACCGGGTCGGCCGGGCGCTCGGCGCCGGGCCGCTGTGCCTGGACGAGGCGCACTCACGCCGGGTGGCGGACCTGACCGTCTACGTGCGGCAGCATCACGCCGAGCGCAGCCTCGCCGAACTCGGCGCGCTGGTCGCGAAGCAGGGAACGCAATGGTGAACGTTGCCCGGAACCTCATCGACGCACCGGGCACGCCGGAATCGGCCTGGCGTGCCTGGCCGGGCCTGGGCCAGCTTCCCGTCCTGGATGCCGCCGGGTGGGCGAGCGCCGTCGTGGTCGCCGCGCACCCGGACGACGAGGTGCTCGGGGCAGGCGGCACCATCGCGGCGCTGGCCGCCAGGGGCGCCCGGCTCCGGCTCGTGACACTGACTGACGGCGAGGCCTCTCATCCGCACCTGCGGGAGGAGTCCATTGCCCCGCGCAGGGCCGCCGAGACGCTGGCGGCGCTGGGTGCGCTGGGAGCCCGGGACACCGAGGTGATCCGGCTCGGCCTGCCCGACTCGGGACTCGCCGCGCATGAGCATGACGTGACGGCACGGCTGCAGGAGCTGGCCTCGGGTTTTGACCTGCTCCTCGCGCCGTGGGACCGGGACGCCCATCCCGATCACGAGGCGGCGGGCCGGGCCGCGCGGGCTGCCCGCGGCGGCGAAGGCACGCTGTGGTACCCCGTGTGGATGTGGCACTGGGCACGGCCCGGTGATCCCCGCGTGCCCTGGCATGCGGCGGGGCGCGTCCCGCTGCGGCGGCGGGTGGCGGCGCGCAAGCGGCGGGCCATCGGCTGCTTCGCCAGCCAACTGCAGGACCGCAGTGGCACGCAGGGCCCGGTGCTGCCCGCCGGCATCGTGGCGCACTTCGCCCGCGACGTCGAGGTCTTCTTCCGGTGAGCCCCCGATGACGCTGGGACCTGGCTACTTCGACGCGATGTACGCGGCCGCCGCGGACCCGTGGAGCCTGCGCACCCGCTGGTACGAGGCACGGAAGTACGCGGTCAGCACCGCGATGCTGCCACGGCAGCGCTACGGCGACGCCTTCGAGCCGGGCTGCTCGGTGGGCGTGCTCACCGGAATGCTCGCCCCGCGCTGTGACCGGCTGCTGTCGTGCGACATGGCAGCGGCCGCGGTCAGTGCCGCGGCCGCGCATACCGCGCGCTTCCCGAACGTCACGGTCGAGCAGCGGGCGATCCCCGGTGACTGGCCGGCCGGGGAGTTCGACCTGGTCGTCCTCTCGGAGTTCCTGTACTACTTCGCCGGCCGCGACCTGGACCACGTCCTCGATCTGGTGCTCGCGGCGCTCCGGCCGGGCGGCACCCTCCTCGCGGTGCACTGGCGGCACCCGGTCCCGGAGTACCCGCGCAGCGGTGACGACGTGCACGCGGTCCTGGGCGCCAGGGCCGGGCTCGCCAGGCTCGCCGACCACACCGAACCGGACTTCCTCGCCCAGGTCTACGTCCGGGGCGAGGGCAGCCCGGTGTCGGTGGCGCAGGCCGAAGGCCTGGTGTGATCAAGGCGGTGGGGGTGGTGATCCCCGCGCACAACGAACAGGACCTCCTGCCCTCGTGCCTCACCGGTGTCCGGCAGGCGGCCCGGCAGGTCAGCGTTCCCGTGCATCTGGTGGTGGTGGCGGACGCGTGCACCGACCGGACCGCGGAACTGGCCCGCGCCCAGGGCGCAACCGTCGTGGCGGTCCGCGCCCGCAGCGTCGGCGCCGCCCGGCGGGCCGGGGTGGGGCAGGTGCTCCGGTCCGCACGCCACCTGGATCCCGCCGCGCTGTGGATAGCCACCACCGACGCCGACAGCCTCGTGCCCCGCTGCTGGCTCCGCCGGCAGCTCCGCTATGCCAGCCAGGGCTGGAAGGGCGTGGTGGGCACGGTGACGGTCGAGGACTGGTCCGGCCATCCACCCCAGGTGCGAAGGCGCTACACCCAGCACTACCGGGCCTGGCGGGGGCACCACCCGCACGTGCACGGCGCCAACCTGGGCTTCGCCGCCGACGCCTACCTGGCCGCGGGCGGCTTCCGGCCGCTGCCGACGGCCGAGGACCACACCCTGGTCGACGACCTCCTGGCGGCCGGCCTGCCGCTGCTGCGCACGACCCGGATCCCCGTGGTGACCTCCGCCCGGGCCCTGGCCCGGGCGCCGCGCGGCTTCTCCTGGCTGCTGGGCACGCTCGGCGGGGCCGAAGAGCCCGTTCCCGGGCCGCGGGAAGAACTCGCCTGAGCAGGACTGCGGGCCTAACCGGCGTCCGGCAGGCACACCTGGATGACGTCGCCTGCCACGCGCGCCTGGAACACCGGCTGCGGTGCGGTGGCAGGGCCGCGCATGACCGCCCCGTCACTGACCCGGAACACGCTGCCGTGCCACGGGCAGGTGAGGCAGCCATCCGCAAGCTTCCCCTCGAACAGCGGACCGGACAGGTGGCTGCAGCGCCCGGCGAGCACATGCACCTTCCGGCCGTCCCGGATGACCACCACCGGAACCTCGCCGACCAGCCGCTTCACCGGGCTGCGGTCCGGCAGTTCCGCGGCGGGCATCAGATCGTGCCAGCCGGGCTCGACCAGATGCGGCACCGGTTCAGCCTGGTTGGCGCCGCCCGCCAGCCGGAACGAGATGTGCCCGCCCAGCAGACCGGCAAGGCCGGCCGTTGCCAGCCCGGCCAGGCGGAGCGCGCGGGAGGCCGGCCGGGCACGGGTGACCAGGGACGCCGCGTACAGCCCGGCCGCCGCACCGTTGGCCATGGCATGCACCGTGCCCACCCGCATCTGCTGCTCATGCTGCTCCGACCAGTCCACCGTGCCCGCCAGCGCAGCCGGGGCGGCCGCAGCCAGGCCCGAGCAGGACAAGCCGCCGCGATGCCTGCTCTCCGCCCGGCCACGCATCCAGGACGGTGGCCGACAGCCACAGCCCGATCGGCGCCTGCGCGAGCAGGGGGTGCAGCGGATGGCCGAGCCATACCCCGTGCAGGGCGTCACGGCTGCGTCCCGGCCGTAGCAACCGGGCACAGCGCTGGCCCAGGCCGACCAGGCCATCGAGCTTCTCGGCCCGTTCGAGACCGTCAACGGCACGCATAGCGCGGCCTGACTACCCCGCTGCCAGCGGGCAAACCTGCTCAGCGTGCCCGCTGGTCCTCGCCGGCCGGGTCCTGGCCGTCAAGCACGGCCCGGCGGACCTGCTGGTGCTGATGACCGGTGGCGTGCAGTTCGGCGTCGGAGGCGTGCTCGAGCGTGAGCAGGGAGTTGTCCGCGTCCGGCAGGGCCAGCAGGATCTCGTCGAGCTTGCGCTGGGTCGCCCGCTGATGCCGCGCCTGGGTGTGCTGGATGACGAAGACCATCGCGAGCGTCAGCGCGGCGACCAGGGTCTGGAAGACGGTCTCCCACCGTGCCGGAAACCCGGCGGCCAGGCTTACCCCGATCCATGTCCCGGCCGCGCCGAGGACCAGCACGCAACTACCGGGCGGGACGCCAGCCGGTCCATCCGGGACAGCCACCGGCTGACGGCCGACCTGGACCGTTCCTCCGGCGGCCCGTGCCCGGCCGCGGGGCCCGGCGGCCGGGGGTTACTTTTCGCCGAGTTTCCTGGCGAGCTCATCGCGGCCCATCTTCGACCGGCCCGGCAGGTCACGTTTCTTGGCGATCTCGTACAGTTCCGCCCGGGTCTTGGGTGACGCGCCACCGGTCCGCTTGCGCTGGGCGACCGCCGCGCCCTGCTTGCCGAGCGCGGTGCGGGTCTTGGCGGGCATGTGCGCGATCGTCTTCTTGCTGGTGGCGGCCTGCTGAGCCTTCTTCACGTTGCGTTTGGCCGCCTGCGACTGCTTGCTCGTCGCCATCATCATCGCCTCCCTGTACCGGGGTTCCCGGCAGGCCTGCCCTACCCGGGAACGACCTTGGCTAACGGCCAGGACGTGCCCCGCTCCCGGCCACGGGTTTGCGGTGGCTGCGGTGGGTAGCGCAACCCCGAGCCGCCTTCGGGCGGCCGGCGCCAGGGACCGCTACAGGAGAGGAGCCATGTCATGGGGAACGAACTTCACGGCCGCCGGATCGCATTCATGATCGCCAACGAAGGCGCGGAGCAGGTCGAGCTGACCGAGCCCTGGCAGGCGGTGCGCGACGCGGGCGGGACTCCCGAGCTCCTCGCGCCCGAGGTCGGCCAGGCCCAGGCGTTCAACCATCTCGACAAGGCGGACACCTTCCCGGTGGACCACGCCATCGGCGATGCCGATCCGGGCGGCTATGACGCGCTGGTGCTGCCCGGCGGCGTCGCCAACCCGGACCAACTGCGGACCGTCCCCGCGGCGGTGGAGTTCGCCCGCGCCATGTTCCAGGCGGGCAAGCCTGCCGCGGTGATCTGCCACGGCCCGTGGACGCTGGTGGAGGCAGACCTGGTCCGCGGACGGACGCTGACCTCCTGGCCGAGCCTGCAAACCGACATCCGCAACGCGGGCGGTACCTGGGCGGACACCGAGGTGCAGGTGTGCACGGCCGGCCCGAACGTCCTGGTGACCAGCCGCAAGCCCGACGACCTGCCTGCCTTCTGCAAGCAGCTGGTCGAGGAATTCCAGCGGGCCGGCCGGCCCGCCTGAGCGCAGCGGCGCTGGCCGGGCTGAGCCGCTACTCGCGCAGGTCGGCGACGACGGCGAAATGGTCCGACGGCCAGACCCCGTCGACCGGGGCGGTGCCGGCCAGGCGCACCGACTCCACCCGGCCGCGGCCCTGCCTGGGCAGGCCCACCAGGATGTAGTCGATTCGTGAATCAGGGATCAGGCTGTCGCCCTGATATCCGTTCCGCAGATCCCAGGTGAACCCGGGGTCGCCCGGATCGGCGTAACGCCAGGCGTCGAGGAGCACCAGGCCGGGAACTGCCGGGTCGGCGAGCAGGCCGCCGAGCAGCCGCAGTTCGTCGGAGCCTGGCTCGGCGTTGAGATCGCCGGTGACCACGGGCGGGTAGGCGCAGCCGCCGGAGTGTTCCTCGACGAACCGGGCCAGCGCGCGGACCTGCGCCGCGCGCAGCGCCGAGCGCCCCGGCCCATAGGTCAGGTGGGTGGTGAACATCGGCAGCGCACCGCCGGGGGCGTCGATCCGGGCGTGCACGGCCACCCTGGCCTCGTCCGAAGCGCTCACCGGCAGGGCGCCGGCCTCCTGCGTGGTGATGGGCCAGCGGCTGAGGATCGCGTTGCCGATGAACAGCTCGGTGCCGCCCGGATCGCGCACCTTCCCCGCTTCCACCCAGCACCAGTGCATGCCCAGCCGCCCGGCCAGGTCGACGGCGAGGTTCTCCCCTGGGCCGCCCCAGACCTCCTGGAAGCCGCACAGGTCCGGCTGGACCTCGGCCAATGTCGCCGCGATGGCCTGCTGGCGTTCTTCCCAGGGCCCGTGGCGCCACCACAGATTCCAGCTCATCACTCGCACTGCCCGGGCCTACCCCGGTGGGCTGCCCCTTAATCGCAGGCCCCGCGTGCCTAGTCCGTGCCGAGCCAGCGCTCCATGACGGTGAGCAGGTTCTCGGTGTCCACCGGCTTGGTGACGTAGTCGGTGGCCCCGGCGGCGATGCTCTTGTCCCGGTCGCCCTGCATGGCCCGGGCGGTCACCGCGATCACCGGCAGCTCGGCCAGGCCCGGGATCTGCCGGATCGCCGCCGTGGTGGCGTATCCGTCCATCTCCGGCATCATCACGTCCATCAGGACGATGTCGATGCCGGCGTCGCCGCGCAGCAGCTCGATGCCGGTCTGGCCGTCGGACGCGTGCACCACGGTCAGCCCGTACAGCTCCAGGATGCTGGTGATCGCGAAGACGTTCCGCAGGTCGTCGTCGACGATGAGCACCTTCCGGCCGCGCAGGCCGTCGTGCCCGGCGGCGACCGGCTCGGCCGGGGCAGGCTCGGCCGGGACGGCCCCCGCGGCCGCCAGCCTGGGCGGCACGGCCTCTTGCTCTCCGGCCGCGGCTTCCTCCCCCGCCGGGTAGCTGACCGGCAGGTACAGCGTGAACGTGCTGCCCTCCCCCACCGTGCTCTGCACCGTGACCCGGCCGCCGAGCTGGGCCGCCAGCTCGCGGCAGATGGTCAGGCCCAGCCCGGTCCCGCCGTAGCGGCGGCTGGTCGTGCCGTCGGCCTGCTGGAACGCGCCGAAGATGGCATCGGTGTTCTGCTCGCTGATGCCGATGCCGGTGTCGGTGACCGAGAAGGCCAGCAGCTCGCCGTCCGTGGACGGTGCCCTGGTGATCCGCAGCTCCACGCTGCCCTGCTCGGTGAACTTGACCGCGTTGGACAGCAGGTTGTGCAGGATCTGCCGGAGCCGCTGCCGGTCGGTGACCAGTTCCGCGGGGACGCCGCCGGCCAGCGGCCCGGCGACGAAGGCCAGGCCCTTCTCCGAGGTCAGCGGCTGGAAGACGGCCCGCAGGTCCTCCACCAGGGAACGCAGCCCGAAGCGCTCGGGGTGCAGCTCCATCTTGCCCGCCTCCACCCGCGACAGGTCGAGGATGTCGTTGATGAGCTGCAGCAGGTCGGTGCCGGAGGAGTGGATCACGTTGGCGTACTCGACCTGCTTGGGCGTGAGGTTCTGCTCCGGGTTGGCGGCCAGCAGCCGGGCCAGGATGAGCAGGCTGTTCAGCGGGGTGCGCAGCTCGTGCGACATGTTCGCGAGGAACTGCGACTTGTACCGGGAGGCCAGGTCGAGCTGGCGGGCCCGCTCCTCCAGCTCCTGCCGGGCCTGCTCGATCTCCACGTTCTTGATCTCGATGTCCCGCTTCTGGCTGGCGAGCTGTTCCGCCTTGTCCTCCAGCTCGGCGTTCGAGCTCTGCAGCTCCTCCTGGCGCGACTGCAGTTCGCCGGTGCGGGCCTGAAGCTCGGCCGCGAGCCGCTGCGACTCGGCGAGCAGCGCGTCGGTGCGGGAGTTGGCGATGATCGTGTTGACGCTGACCCCGATCGTCTCCATGAGCTGTTCGAGGAAGTCCTGGTGCACCCGGGTGAACCGGCTGAACGAGCCGGCCTCGATGACGCCGAGGACCTGATCCTCGAAGACGATCGGCAGGATCATCAGGTTGACCGGGGCGGCCTCGCCGAGCCCGGAGGAGATCTTCACGTAGTCGGCGGGCAGGTCGGTCACCACGAGGGGCCGGCGCGTCTTGGCGACCTGGCCGATCAGCGACTGGCCGAGCCGGAACTGGCTGGGCGCCTCGATGTCGGCCCGCAGCCCGTAGCCCGCGATCAGCCGCAGCCGGGTCTCGCCGCCGGAGCCCTCGGCCAGGAAGAAGGTCCCGTGCTGCCCGCCCACCAGCGGGATCAGCTCGTTCATGACCAGGTCGGCCACCACGCTGAGGTCACGCTGGCCCTGCATCAGGCCGGCCATCCGGGCCAGGTTGGTCTGCAGCCAGTCCTGCTCCTCGTTGGCCTTGGTGGTCTCCCGCAGCGACCGCACCATCGCGTTGATGTTGTCCTTGAGGTCGGCGACCTCGCCCTGGGCCTCGACCGAGATGGACCGGGTCAGGTCGCCGGTGGCCACGGCGCTGGTCACCTCGGCGATCGCCCGGACCTGGCGGGTCAGGTTGCCGGCCAGCTCGTTGACGTTCTCGGTCAGCCGCTTCCAGGTCCCGGACACGCCCTCGACCTCGGCCTGGCCGCCGAGGCGGCCCTCGCTGCCGACCTCCTTGGCGACCCGGGTCACCTCGGCGGCGAACGACGACAGCTGGTCGACCATCGTGTTGATCGTGGTCTTCAGCTCCAGGATCTCGCCGCGCGCGTCCACGTCGATCTTCTTGGACAGGTCGCCCTGGGCCACGGCCGTGGTGACCTGGGCGATGTTGCGCACCTGGCTGGTCAGGTTGTTCGCCATCGAGTTGACGTTGTCGGTCAGGTCCTTCCAGGTGCCCGCCACGTTGGGCACGGTGGCCTGGCCGCCGAGCATGCCCTCGGTGCCCACCTCGCGGGCCACCCGGGTCACCTCGCCGGCGAACGCGCTCAGCGTGTCGACCATGCTGTTGATCGACTCGGCGAGCGCGGCGACCTCGCCCTTGGCCTCGACGGTGATCTTCTGGCTCAGGTCGCCGCGGGCGACCGCGGTGGCCACCTGGGAGATCGACCGGACCTGCGCGGTCAGGTTGGAGGCCATCACGTTGACGTTGTTGGTGAGGTCCTCCCAGGTGCCGGACACCCCGCGGACCCTGGCCTGGCCGCCGAGATTGCCCTCGGTGCCCACCTCGCCGGCCACCCGGGTCACCTCGTCGGCGAACAGCGACAGCTGGTCGACCATCGTGTTGATGGTCTCCTTCAGCTCCAGGATCTCGCCGCGCGCGTCGACCGTCACCTTCTGGGTCAGGTCACCCTCCGCGACCGCGGTCGCGACCTGCGCGATGGCCCGCACCTGGCTGGTCAGGTTGCCGGCCATGAAGTTCACCGAGTCGGTCAGGTCCCGCCAGGTGCCGCCGACACCGGGCACCCGCGCCTGGCCGCCCAGCCGGCCCTCGGTGCCCACCTCCCGCGCCACCCGGGTCACCTCATCGGCGAACGCCGACAGCTCGTCCACCATCGTGTTGACGGTGTTCTTCAGCTCCAGGATCTCGCCCCGCGCGTCGACGGTGATCTTCTGGCTGAGGTCGCCCTTGGCCACCGCGGTGGTCACCTGGGCGATGTTGCGCACCTGGCCGGTCAGGTTGCCGGCCATCGAGTTCACCGAGTCGGTCAGGTCCCGCCAGGTGCCGCCGACACCGGGCACCCGCGCCTGGCCGCCCAGCCTGCCCTCGGTGCCCACCTCCCGCGCCACCCGGGTCACCTCGTCGGCGAACGAGGACAGCTCGTCCACCATCGTGTTGAGCGTGTCCTTCAGCTCGGCCATCTCGCCCTTGACGTCCACGGTCATCTTCTGGCCCAGGTCACCCTTGGCCACCGCGGTGGCCACCCGTGCGACGTCACGTACCTGGCCGGTCAGGTTGCCGGCCATCGAGTTCACCGAATCCGTGAGGTCCTTCCAGGTACCGGCCAGCCCGGGCACCTCGGCCTGGCCGCCCAGCCTGCCCTCGGTGCCGACCTCCCTGGCCACCCGGGTCACCTCGGAGGTGAACAGGGCAAGCTGGTCGTTCATCCCGTTGAACACCGCGGCGATCTCGTCCATGAGCGGGTCGCCGTCGGTCGGCAGCCGGGTGCTGAAGTCTCCGCTGCGCACCGCCGACAGGCCGGCGAGCAGTTGCTGCAGCCCGCCGTCTGCGGGCTGTACCGCCCGCTGCTGGATCGTGGTCATCAGAGAACCCCTCCATGGCCAGCCACATACCCGCAGGCCCGGTATGCCCGGTAAGCCTGCGCGAAATCGATCCTGTCACGTCAGGTGATGGCCGAGAATGGAAGTTGACGCGAACCGGCCGCGGTCCGGGCACCTGCCCGGCCGAGGATACCCGGCGCGAGAAGGCTGGTGCCCGTGACCGAACCGAGCGGTGCCGACCTGGTGCGGCTGAACGCGCTGGTCACCCGGCAACGGCGGGAGCTGGACCAGTTGCGCGCGGCAGCCGCCAGCCGCTCGGTGGTGGACCTGGCCCGGGGCATGCTGATGGAGCAGCTCGGCTGCACGCCCGCCGAGGCGCAGCACCAGCTCACCCGGCTGGCCCGCGAGTCCGGCATCGGTGTCACGGAACTGGCCGCCCAGATCACCCGGGCGCAGCCGCCCGGCCAGCCGCCCGAGCCCGGCATGCACCAGGCCAGCCTGGCCGGGGCCGTCATCGAGACCGCCACCACGGGGAACGCCGTGGCCGGTGCGCTGCTCGGGGAGGCGCTGGCCGGCCTGGGCGCGGCCGCCGTGGCGATCTGGCTGACCGAGCCGGACGGCGGCATGGCACTGGCCGGGGAGGCAGGTTTCGGCAACCACGAGGCCAGCCGCTGGCGGCGGCTGCACCCGGAGATGCGCTCGCTGCCGCAGCAGGTGGCGCGGGACGGCATCGAGGCCTGGTGGCCCGCCGGACCGCCCGCCGGGGACGACCGGCCGCTGCCGGGCCGCTGGCGCGACGGCGCCTGGGCCGCGCTCCCGCTCCACGACGCCGGCGCCACCCTGGGCACCCTGCTGATCTGCTGGCCGGAGCCGGCCGCGGAGTTCCCCGACCCGCTGCGCCGCCAGCTCGCGGCGGTCGCCGACGTCGCCGCCCAGGCGCTGGGCATCCGCCTGTCCCAGGGGGAGCTGCCCACCGGGCATCAGGCGGCCGGGGTTCTCGGGCTGCTGGACAGCCTGCTCGACGGGTGCGTGTTCGCCCGCGCCGTGCGTGATCCGGACGGGCGGGTGACCGACTTCCGCGTCGAGCATGCCAGTGACGGGTTCAGGGACCCGGCCGGGCGCGGTGCCGCGGAGCTGACCGGCAGGCACCTGCTGGAGCTGTACCCGGAGGGGGTCGCCGCGGACGGCCTGTTCGACCGGTGCCTGGCGGCGCTGGAAAGCGGCGAGCCGCAGCGGCTGCTCCGGTGCCGCCGTGCGGACCCGGACAGCCCCGGCGACGGCGCCGCCGCGGTCCGGATCGCACGGCTGTACGACGGCGTCGTGATCGCCTGGCGCCGGGCGGGCGACGCCGACCGGCTCGCGGGACTGCTGCAGCACGCGCAGCGGCTGGGCCGGATCGGCGGCTGGGAGGAGAACGTCGTCAGCGGCGAGGTGAGCTGGACCGAGCCGACGTTCGCGCTGTTCGGGCTGCCGCCCGGGGATCCGGTCCCGGTCGCCGACCTGTCCTCGCACGTCCTCGCCGAGGACATCCCCGCGGTGCAGGGGTTCCGTGAGGCGCTGTTGCGGGGCCGGATGGAGAGCGCCGCCGCGTTCCGGGTGGTGCGCGCCGACGACGGCAGCGTGCGGCAGATCCGTGCCTACGCCGAGCCGGTCACCGACGCCGCGCGGGACGGTGACCGCGATGCGCGGGGTGTACCAGGACGTGTCGGCGGACTACCACACCCGCCTGGCGTTCGCGGCGGCCCGTGAGCAGCTCGCCGACAGCGAGGAGCGCGCCGCGGAGGAGCACCGCCTGGCCATCAGGCTCCAGGAGGCCATCACCCCGCGGGCGGCCGGGCCGGATGAGCTGGTCGAGGCGGCCGGGCTTGACGTGGCGGCCAGGTACCGGCCCTCCGGGAAGGGCAACCTGGTCAGCGGGGACTG
This sequence comes from uncultured Actinomycetes bacterium, assembly GCA_963795785.1. Classification (GTDB taxonomy): domain Bacteria; phylum Actinomycetota; class Actinomycetes; order Streptosporangiales; family Streptosporangiaceae; genus DASXKD01. Next base: position 26,524 of record CAWCKG010000056.1, on the reverse strand, counting down.
GTACGACACGGTCCTGCTGCCCAGCAAGAAGGTGCTGCTGGTGGTCGGGGACATCGCCGGGCACGGCCTGGACGCGGTCACCGGCATGGTCGCGGTGCGCAACAGCCTGCGCGGCCTGGCGATCACCGGGGCCGGCCCGGGAACCCTGCTCGACTGGCTGAACAGGGCGGCCGCCCACTTCAGCGACGGGGTGCTCGGGACCGCGGTGTGCGGGCTCTACGACCCGGCCGACCGGACGCTGTGCTGGGCCCGGGCCGGTCACCTGCCGCCGGTCCTGGTGCGCGACGGCCGGGCCGAGCAGCTTCCGCTGCCCGAGGGGGTGCTGCTGGGCGCCGATCCGGATGCCAGCTACGCCGAGGAGGTGACCCAGCTGCGGCTCGGGGACACGCTGCTGCTGTTCACCGACGGGCTCATCGAACGGCGGGACCAGCCCATCGATGATGTGCTCGCCACCTTGCTGCGGGCCGCCAGCAATCCCGTGGCCGACGTCAGCGGGTATGCCGACCACGTGCTGGACCAGGCGGCCTCCAACACCGGCGACGACGCGTGCCTGGTCGCGGTGCGCGTCCGGTGATCCGGGCGCTACGCCACGGCCGGGAATGACGCCCGCCTCCGTGGTCCTGGACCGGGCCATGGGAGAATGCCATATCTGGAGAGGTTGCCGGAGACCATGTGATGGATGAGCCTGTCGGTGGCGTCCTGGGCCACGCGGCGCTCTTCTACCGCGGCAGGCCCGAGTACGCCAGCCAGATCGCCGCCTTCGTCGAGGCCGGCCTGGACCTGGGCGAGCCCGCATTGATCGCGCTTCCCGGCGACCGGGCCGCCGCGGTCGCCGCCAGCCTGGACGGCGCGCCCGGCGAGGTCGTCTTCGCGGACATGGCCCAGCTGGGCCGCAACCCGGCGCGGATCATCCCCGAGGTGCGGTCGTTCACCGACAAGCATCCCGGCCAGCGGATACGTTACGTCGGCGAGCCGATCTGGCCCGGGCGCAGCCCAGCGGAGATCTGCGAGGCGACCCGGCACGAGGCCCTGGTGAACCTCGCGTTCGCCCAGGCACAGGCGACGATTTTGTGCCCATACGATGCCTCGGGGCTGGCGGGTTCCGTTCTCGCCGATGCCCGGCGTACCCACCAGGTGCCGGCCGCGGCCGGGGCGACCGCGGTGACCTGGCGGGACAACCTGCCCCCGGACTGCGACCTGCCGCTTGAGCCGCCGCCCGCGGGCGCCGAGGAACTGAGCTACGAAACCGACCTGGTCCCGGTGCGGCGCCTGGTCGAGCGGCACGCCCGCCGCGCGGGGCTCGGCACGGAACGCACCGTTGACCTGGTCCTGGCGGCGAACGAGCTCGCCGCCAACACGATCAGCCACACCTCCGGCGGCGGGGTGATCCACGTCTGGCACACCGCCGGGGAGATCCTCTGCCAGGTGCACGACACCGGGCGGATCACCGACCCGATGGCCTGCCGGATCCGGCACGGCCCGGACGGCCGCGGCCATGGCCTATGGCTGGTCAACCAGGTTTGTGACCTGGTCGAATTGCGCTCGGGCGACGCGGGCACCACGGTCCGGCTGCGCATGCGCCGGGCAGGCTAGCTGCCCGCGCCCCGCTCAGGCCCTGCCGTTCCCGGCCGGGCTCATCTGCTGCACCTGGGTCCAGAACGTGCGGTAGTCGCGCAGCGCGGTGCGGAGCTGTTCGGTGTCGGTCTCGCCGCCCCGCCAGGAGGACGCCAGGGCCCGCTGCCGGGCCCGGACCGAGTTCACCAGCTCCTCGATGGCCGAGTCCACCACGTCCGCGGCCATCGTCACCGAGCCGCGCGGGTCGTCCACGAACGACGTCAGGATCTCGCTCCAGCGCTGCGCGGAGATCCCGCCGGGGAAGCAGCCGCGGTCGGCGCAGCCGCAGCGGCCGGCGGCTGCGTCACCACCGGCTCCGCGGGCGGCTCTGCCAGCTCCGGGTCGCCCGCCAGCTCCGGGTCGCCCGCCAGCTCCGGGTCACCCGCCAGCTCCGGGTCGCGGAGGGCACCGGTCGCGGCCGGCTCCTGCCGGGGCCGGCTCGGCGTGGGCTGCCCCCTGCCGGGCCGGTCCCGGCGGGCCGCTCATCGGCCGGGGCCGGCTCATCGGCCGCTGTCTGCCGGGCGAGCACCACGACGTCGTCGTCCAGCAACGGGTCCGCGCCGTTGCCGCGAGCTGCCGGGGACCCGTTGCCGCCCGGCGCGGGTTCTTCGGCGGGTGCCCCGCCCTGAGCATCCTGGTAGGCCAGCGGCGGGGCATCTTCCGGTGTCCGCCCGGACGGCACCGGCGCCTCGCCCTGCGCCCGCCAGAAGGCGGGGGCCTGCTCGCCGTCCGGCACCCCGGCCTGGGGCTCGGCCCCGCCCGGGGGCTCGGCCCCGGCCTGGTCCGCCGGCCCGGCCGGTGCCTGCCCCTGTTGTGCTTCGGCTGGGGGGTCGGTCTCGTGCGCTTCCCCGGCCGACGGCTCGCCTGTCGCGATGTCCCCAAATCGACATGGGTGGCCTCCTTTAACGCTCGTTGGTGATCAGCCCAGCGAGCAGCTGGGCGAGGTGGATGCCGTCGCGGCCGAGATGACCGGCCTGGATCTGGGTGCGGCAGGAGAACCCGTCGGCCAGCACCGCGGTCTCCGGGCGCGCGTCCCTGACCGCGGGCCACAGCCCGTGCTCCGCGCAGGCGACGGACACGTCGTAGTGGCCCGCCTCGAAGCCGAAGTTGCCGGCCAGCCCGCAGCACCCGCTGTCCAGCACGTCGACCTCGACGCCGCAGGCCTTGAGCAGTTCGGCGTCGGCGTCGAAGCCCATGATGGCGTGCTGATGGCAGTGCACCTGGGCGATGGCCGTCCCGCGCAGCATCGCGACATCCAGCTTGACTGCCGGGGCCATGACCTGTGTCACCGATCGGCCACCCTTTCACCGGGCCGCCCGGCTACCCTTCGCGGAGCCGCGGCAGCACCGAGTTCGCGTAGAACTCGAAGAACGCGTCATGCACTCCCCCGGCCTGGCCGATGTACACCTGATCGCCGCCGGCTTCGACACAGCCGCGGATTCCGCCCAGGTGAGCCTTGGGGCCGGGCCCGGCGGGGCCGCTTATGGCCTCTTCTGCGCGATGAGCCGCGCCCCCTCGCCGAAGTGCCGGAGCAGCGGGAGGATCTGCGCCGCATCGCCCGGAAATCGTTGCCCAATCGCGTCGTGACGCCCCTTGCGCCCGCGGCGGCCCCGGCGCAAGAATGCCGCTGTGCGGTTGTCCCGGCCAGGGGCAGCCGCTTCTGGGTCCAGAGACGCGGCCCGCCTTCCCTTGTCGGATGCCCGGGTGGTGATGGTCCGTGTCTGGTGACCGGCGTGTGGTCTGGGTCGGCCGGATCGCGGTCATGACCCTCCCCGCCGAGGTGGATATATCCAACGCAGGTGAGCTCAGCCGGGATCTGGCCGCGGTGGTGGCGCAGGACGCCTCCCTGGTTATCGCCGACATGACCGCGACCACGTTCTGCGACTCCGCGGGAGTGACGGCCCTGGTCCGGGCGGTGCGCCAGGCGAACACGAGCGGCACGGGCCTGCGGGTGGCCGCCGCCGCGCCGGCCGTGACCCGCGTGCTGGCCATCACCGGGGTGGACCGGCTGATCGAGATCTACCCGAGCGTGGCGGCCGCGCTGGCCGACCCGGGGAACGACGCGGCAGGCCAGGGCCACGCCGCCCGCCCGGGCGCCGCCGGGCAGGCCGACCCCGGCGGGCGGCCCCGCAGCCGGGCTGAGCCTGGGGACGCCATCGCGCGGGCGGCCGGTCCGGCCGGATCGCACAGGTCCGGCCGGACCGGGCGGGCCCGGATTGAAACTGCCGCGACTGGGTAGTGCCGTCCGTCATGGATGCCAAACAGCTTCATGAGCTGGGACAGCAACTCCGGGTGGACGCGGTGCACGCCACCGCGGCCGCAGGGTCCGGGCACCCGACATCGTCGATGTCCGCGGCCGACCTGATGGCCGTGCTGCACCTGACCAGGCGGTGCTCCGATGACCGGCGCGGGCGCCGACGGCCCGGCCGTGACCGGGGTCAGCGCGTCGGCCTACGTCATCCCCACGGACGCACCAGAGGCGGACGGCACACTCACCTGGGACGCCACCACGATGGTGCTCGCCACCGCCCGGGCGGACGGGATGACGGGCACCGGCTGGAGCTACGCCGCCGCGGCGGCCGGCCAGGTCATCACCGATATGCTGGCCGGGGCGGTCACCGGCCGCAGCGCGCTGGACGTGCCCGGCGCCTGCGAGGCGATGATCCGGGCGGTACGCAACATCGGGCGCCCCGGGATCGCGGCGACCGCGATCTCCGCCGTGGACATCGCGCTGTGGGACCTCAAGGCGCGGCTGCTCGGCTGCCCGCTGGCCAGCCTGCTCGGCCAGGCGCGGGCCAGCGTGCCCATCTACGGGAGCGGCGGGTTCACCAGCTACGGCGCCCGGCAGACCCGCGATCAGCTGACCGGGTGGGTGGAGCGGGACCGCATTCCGCGGGTGAAGATCAAGATCGGCGAGAGCTGGGGCGGCAACGAGCAGCGGGACCTGGACCGGGTGGCGCTCGCCCGCGAGGTGATCGGCGCGGGCACCGAACTGTACGTGGACGCCAACGGCGGCTACACGGTCGGCCAGGCGGTCCGGGTCGGCGGCCGGCTGGCCGAGTCCGGGGTGACCTGGTTCGAGGAGCCGGTGTCCAGCCAGGACCTGGCCGGGCTTACGGCCGTCCGCCGCCAGGTGCTCCCCGACGTGGCGGCCGGGGAGTACAGCTGGTCGCTCGCGGACTCCGCGCGCCTCATCGCCGCGGGCGCGGTGGACTGCCTGCAGCTCGACGCGACCCGGTGCGGTGGCTTCACCGAGTTCCTCCGCGGCGCCGCCCTGGCCGCCGGGCACAACCTGCAGGTCTCCGCGCACTGCGCGCCTAACCTGCACGCCCATGTCGGCGTGGCCGTACCCAACATGCGGCACTGCGAGTACTTCCACGACCACCAGCGGATCGAGCGGATGCTCTTCGACGGCGCACTGGACCCTGATGGCGGCATCCTGACACCGGCCCCGGACCGCCCGGGCCTGGGCATGTCCCTTCGCGAGCCGGACGCCGAGAAATACCGGGTCGGCTAGGCTGGCTCGCCGACCCGCAGGGCGAGCATGGTCACGTGGTCACGTAGCTCACCGCGGCATAGTTCCAGCACGACGTCACGCAGCCGGGATACCAGCACCGCGGCCGGCTTCCCGGCCAGCGCCGCCAGTTCGTCGGTGAGCCGTTCCTCGAACTGGACCAGGTCGGGGCCGCACGCGCTGGTCAGCCCGTCGGTGTACAGGAACAGCAGGTCACCGGTGTCCAGTTCGACGTCCTGGGTGGCCGGCTCGGCGTCCGGGAAGATCCCCAGCGGCAGGCCGCCCCCGTTCAGCACCTGGGTGCGGCCATCGGGGCGCAGCAGCACCGGGCCGGGATGACCGGCGCTGGCCAGGGACAGGTGCAGCCGCCCGTCGCGCCAGCTCAGGTGGCCGGCATCGGCGGTGACGAACCGGCCGCCGAAGTCCTCGGTCAGCATGATTTCGTTGACGCCGCGCAGCACCGCCGACGGATCCGGGTCCAGGTGCGCCAGCGCCCTGATCGCGTGCCTGGCCGCCGCGGTCACCGCCGCGGTGTCCGGGCCGGTGCCGCACACGTCCCCGATCGCCAGGCCCCAGCCGTCCCGGGACGGGTACACGTCGTAGAAGTCACCGCCCGCCTCGGTGGCCATGGTGGCAGCCACGTGGGCGGCCGCGATCTCGGTGCCGGGGATCTGCCGTACCTGCCGGGGCAGCAGGCTGGTCTGCAGCGCGTCCGCGATCTCCACCCGGTGCCGGAACATCCGGTCCACCCTGATCGCCAGGGCGAGTTGCTCCCCCAGTTCCTCCACCAGGCCGACGTCGGCAATCTCGAAGTGCGGGTGGCCCGCCCAGCGGGCCAGGGTCAGCACCCCGTAGGCGTGCTCGCCGTCGGTCAGCGGGACCGAGAGCACCGAGGTGGCGCCCAGCAGCATGAGCAGCGGGATACCGTCCGGCCCGTCGCCGAGCGCGCCGGTGTCCTCGGCGTGCGCGATGAGCAGCGTGCTGCCCGACTCGTGCACCTGGTACGGGCCGGATCCGGTCTCCGGGTCCACCGCGGCCACGGCGTGGGCCAGCTTCTCCGAACGCTGGTCCTCGGGGCCGCTGACATGCTGCCGCCGCAGCCGCTGGCCGTCCTCGACGTCCACGATCACCCAGGCGGCCAGCTCCCGGGCGAGCAGCCGGGCGTACCGCTGCAGCGCCACCGGCTCGCTGTAGGTGATGTTCTCCAGCAGGATCCGGGTGGCCGCCATGACCAGGTCCAGCCGCCGGGTCATCGCCTGCACCACCTCGGGGGCAGGCTCGGCCCGCTGGCCCCGCGGCTTGGCGGCGCGGCGGCCGGCCGTCTCCGCCCCGGCGCTGGTCACCGCCACCACCAGGTGGGCCGCGCTGCCCTGGGTACTGACCGGGTGCACCGCGAGGGCATGCTCCGCCGCCCCGGCCGCGGTCAGCAGGGCACAGCGGAACTGCCGGGTCTCCCCCTTGCGGGCGGCGGCGGCGAAGTGGGTCGCCGCGGCCGGCCGGGACGGCAGGTCGATGAATGCCGTGAATGCCTTGCCGGTCGCGTACCCGGGGCCCGAGCCGAGCAATTCGCCCGCGGCGGCGTTGACCCGGCGGACGGTGCCGTCGCTGCCGAGCAGGAACAGCGGCACCGGTGCCTGCTGGAAGACCGCATGAAGCAGCCGCCGTTCGGCGTGGGCGGCGCCCGAGGCGTCCGGGCCGCTGTCACCCCGGTCCGCCCCCGTGCCACCGGCCGTGGTCAGCGCGGCGACCGCGGCGTCCAGTTCGGCGAGCGCCGCCTCCAGCAGCGTCCCGGGGTCCGCCCCGGGGAGGGCGGCGGCCTGCCGGAGCGCGCCGTACCGCGTCTTGAGGCCGGTGATCTCGCTGCCAGCCCCCTGAAGGCCCGGCGATTGCTGCATTAGCCCCAGATCTCCGCATCCCTGGTTACAGTCCAGGGAACCAGCCTAACCGGCTGGCAGGCGGGCGATACCTTTTCAGATCCCGTTGGCGACCTTGTTGAACACGCTGGTCAGGTTTGTCCCGATAAGCCGGACCGCGGTAATGATCACGGCCGCGATCAGCGCCACCATCAGGCCGTACTCCACGGCGGTGGCCCCGCGGTCGTCCCGGCACAGCGACCGCCCGATGAGGTTCTGCACATACACCGCGCACCTGAGCATCTACGGATTGCCCCTCAATCCTGACCGCCTTTAACTACTTGCAGTTAGCATACCATCACCATAAGTATCGCATTGAGACGGGACGAAGCCCGTACAGGCCGCGGAAGCTCGCCCGGATCAGGATTGGCTGGCCGCGGCCGCCCCGCCGGTGCCGGCGGCAACAGCGGCGTCCACGGTCTCGTAGAGCGGCAACCGGTCGGCCAGCCCGGTGATCCAGAGGGTTTTGGTGTAGCGGTACCGCGCGCCCGCCAGGGCCAGCGTCCCGCCGGCCGCCTTCACCTGCTTCCAGTGACCGACGATCACCGCCAGCGACCCGGTGTCCATGAAGTCCACGGCGCTCAGGTCGAGGACGATGTGGTCGTCGCCGCGGCGCACCTCGGCCAGGTACTCGTCGAACCGGCGGCTCGTCACGACGTCGAGTTCGCCGCTGACGGCGACGACCGCGAACCCGTCCCGCCGCTGCGACGAGATCCGGATCCCTTCCAACCAACACCCCCGGACCGGCCGAGACAGGTGACGACCGCCTTATCGTAATCTCATTCCGGCCGCTCGGGGAGAAGCCGAGTGCATGATCGACGAGACCTGGGGAAGCAGCGTAGGCAAGGCAGCCGGCCGCGCACCTCAGGGAGGCCCATCGTGTCCGTCGGGGGTCGTACCACACCGCGCATTGACCCGGATCCGGATATCTGGGGGGTGCAGAGCCGGGAATGACGCTGCACGGGCCCGCGAGAGGCATGATGCACAGGCAGGACGCGCCGGGCGGCGCGTCCGCGGGCAGCGCGGGCCTGACCCACCTCGCCTACCTGTACGACGACGAGCGCGACTACCTGGCCTCGCTGTCCGACTTCGTGCAGGCCGGCCTGCGCAACGCCGAACCGGTGTTCGTGGCGGTTCCCGGCCGCCTGGCCGGGCTGCTGAGCGAGCGCCTGGGCGCCGAATCCTCCCTGCTGCGCTACGGCGCCATGACGGAGACGGGCCGCAACCCGGCGCGGCTGATCCCGGAGTTGCATGCGTTCCTCGACGAGCATCCCGGGCAGCGGGTCCGCTACATCGGCGAGTCGATCTGGCCGGGGCGCTCGGCTGCGGAGTTGTGCGAGGCCACCAGGCACGAGGCGCTCCTGAACCTGGCGTTCGCCACGGCGGCGGTCAGCATCATGTGCCCCTACGACGTCCGCGGCCTGGCCGACTCGGTAGTCGGCGGCGTGCAGCGCACCCACCCGGCCGTCCTGCGCAACGGGCAGACCCAGCCTGCCACCAGCTATTCCGGCCGGGGCGCGGTTCCCGCCGAGTGCGAGGACCCGTTGCCGGAGCCGCCCGCGGATGCCGAGGTCCTCGGCTACGAGACCAGCCTGGGACAGGTCCGCGCACTGGTCAGCAGCCATGGCGCCGCCCTGGGCATGGCCGCCGACGCGATCGTCAACCTGGTGATCGCGGCCGGTGAGATCACCGCCAACACGCTGCGCCACACCAGCGCTGGCGGAACGTTCTGGATCTGGCACACCGGTGACGAGATCATCTGCCAGGTGCGGGACCAGGGCTGGATCAACGACCCGCTCGCCGGGCGGCAGCGCCACTCCCCCGAGGACTCCGGGCACGGCCTGTGGGTGGTCAACCAGGTGTGTGACCTGGTGGAGATCAGGACGAGCCAGGCGGCCGGGACCATCATCCGGCTGCACATGCGCCGCACCGGCCGGTGAGCCGCCCCGGCCAGCGTAACGGCGGGGCGCATGAGGCTGGCCGGGAGTGGCAGGGGCGGGCGAGAGTGGCCGGGAGTGGCAGGGGCGAGCCAGGGTGGCCGGGAACGGCAGGGGGCCGCCAGACAATACATAGGCATGGAGGGCATACGGCCGACGGCTAGCGAGGGTCACCTCGGCGCCGCGGACTTCGAGGCCGCCTTCCAGCAGCACTTCCCGCCGGTCTACCGGTTCATCGCCAGGCGGGTCGGCCCGGCCCTGGCCGAGGACCTGGCCGCCGAGACGTTCGCCACGGCGTACCGCCTCCGTGCGTCCTTCGATCCCGGCCGCGCCTCGCTTCGGTCCTGGCTGTACGGGATCGCCATCAACCTGGTCCGCAACCACTGGCGCGCCGAGCAGCACCTGCTTGCGCTCGACGCACGGCTGATCCCCGAGGTCGATCTGTCCGGCAGCCCGGAATCGGTCGATGACCGTGTCACCGCGGCCATGCTGGCGCCGCGCCTTGCCGCGGGGCTCGCCCAGCTCACCCGCGACCAGCGGGACGTGCTGCTGCTGTCCGCCTGGGCCGAGCTGAGCCACGAGGAGATCGCGGCGGTGCTCGACATAGCGCCGGGCACGGTGCGGTCCCGGCTGTCCCGGGCCCGCGCGGCGCTGCGGGAGCACCTCGGCGGCTTCGACTTCGACCTCTGGACGTTCGCCGGGCCAGGACCTGGCCCGGCACGAGGGGGGCTGGACCATGCCTGACGAACTCGACGTGCTGCGGCAGTTCCGCGACGAGACGCCGGGGCCGTCCACTGACGCCTGGAACCGGGCCAGGGCCGCGGTCGCCGCCGCGCGGGCCGAGGAGGAACCGGCCAGGCGCCTGCCGGGCTCGCGGCCGGGCCAGCGCCGGCCGGGGCGCAGATCGCCGGGGCGGAAACCGGGCCAGCGCCGGCTGCGCGTGATCGCCGCCGGGTGTGTGCTGGCCGCCGCCGTCGCTGGCCTGGTGGCGGTCCTGCTGCCTGGCTCAGCGGCGACGCGGGGAACCAGCACGCAAATCGAGATGACCGCGTTCGTGACCCGCGTCGAGGATGCCCTGTCGGCGTCGGACCAGCGCAAGTTCGTCGGGTACGCCCGCACCGTCTACCCGCCCGGCTACAGCCTTGAGCCGGTAGCGCCAGGCCTTATGCGCGTCTCTTCCGGCTCCGGCGTCAGCTCACCGTGGAGCGTGGGCTACGTGGTGCGGCGGTCCTACCGGGACACCGACATGGTCTCCGCGTTCACCGCCGCCGGGCACCGGGTCTTCGACCTCAGGCTCGCCCCAGTGGGTGGGACGCCCACCTCGACCGCGGTGCTCTACCGCAGCCGCACCTGGTGGCGCGGGGCGATCGGGCCGGCTTCGGCCCCGGGCACGCTCCCCCCGTGCGGCTCGGGTATCGAGCTTGGCCCCGGCGGCTGGCCCACATTCCTCCGGTACGAGCTGCGCTGTGGTGAGTTCACCGAAGGCGGCCGGCAGCGCATCGGCGGGGCCGAAGCCGTCAAGCTCACCGGGAACCACAGTAAGGAGGTCTTCTGGGTGAATCCCCGGACCTACCTGCCGGTGCGCGCGATTATCGCAATATCCACGGGGGTACCGCTCCAGACCGACTTCATCTGGTTCACCCCCACCCGGGCCCGCCTGGCCAGGCTGCACCTGCCGGTCCCGCCGGCTTCCGGCAGGTCCCGGCGCCACGCCCTGCGCCTGGGCCGGCTTCACACCTGGCATGATGACGGTGGGCCATCGCTGCCGCGGTTCCGGCTGGCCGCGCTGACCGCCGCTCTGGCAGCCACCATCGTGCTCGCCTCGGCGTGCGGGAGCTCGTCCAGCACGCACGGCGCAGCTGCCAACGCTGCAGAGCCTCACCAACAAGGCGCTTGCCTACGCGCAGTGCATGCGCTCCCACGGGATCCAGAACTTCCCCTCCCCCACCGTGCAGGACAACGCAGGCGCAAAGGGAGTCGGCTTCAAGATGCCCAGCGGGATCGATACCAGCTCGCCTCAGTTCAAGTCGGCCGCCGCGGCGTGCAAGAAGGAGAGCGGTTTCGGTGTGATCAGCCCGGCCATGATCGCGGCGGCCATGTCCAGCGGCCTGAAGTTCGCCGAGTGCATGCGCTCGCACGGGATCCCGGACTTCCCGGACCCCGTCAATAAGGGCAGCAACATACAGATCGGCCCGGGACCCGACAGTGGCATCGACACGAACTCGGCGCGGTTCCAGGCCGCCCGGAAAACCTGCATCCCGCTGCTGCCGAACGGAGGCCCGTGACCCCCGGGGCGCTGGAGCCCGCGGCAGGCAGCGTTCCGGGCGGTTGAGCCAGCCTGCCGCGGGCGATCGGCGGGGCGCCAGCGGCCGGGAGGACGGCGGTTAGCTGGCCGGGCCGGTCCGGGGTGCGGGCACCGCGGACTGAGAATCGGCGGTGGCGTCGGGCAGGCTCCCGGCCGGGTCAGGCAGGCCCCCGGCCGGATCGGGCAGGCTCCCGGCCTGGTCAGCAGGCACGCTCCCGGCTGAGTCGGCGGGCATGTTCCCGTTCTGGTCGGCGGGCACGTTCCCGGCCGGGTCGGCCGGCTGGCCAAGCAGGTCGCCGAACAGCGCCCGGTAGTGCAGCATCGCCAGGCGCAGGTCCTCGGTGGAGGCGGTGCCGCCCTCGGCCTGCAGGCTGACCTGATGCGCCGCGCGGTAGTGGTCCAGCGTGGTCGCGTGCTCCACCGAGAGGTCCGCGAGGATCTGCTCGTAATCCTCGGTCGGGTAACCCCGGTCCTTCATCACGGACGTGACGAGCAGCCCGGCCTGGGCGACCGCCTGCCCCGGCTGGTCCACGAACTGCTCCTGGATGGCGGCCCACTCCCCGGCGTACTTGGCCCGGGCGCCTCCTCCAGGGGATGGATGTCGAGGCTGCGGACCCGCCGTTCGCGTTCGGCAAGCTCGGCGCTGGCCTTGCGGTGGCTGTGCGTCTCGCCGACCACGCGGTCGTACTCCGGGCCGAAACGCTGCTGGAGCTTGCGGCGGCGCGCCACCGACAGCGCACCGATGACCAGGAGCACGACGACAACGGCCACGATGATGGCGACAATCGCTCCGGCTGACATGGGAACCCTCCTGTTGACAGGGTTTGATACCGCAACCGACTGCCCCTGGCAGCCACGTCCAAACCCGGTCCGGCCATCACTCCCGACCAGTCGCTGCGGGCTCAGAACCGGCCTGCGCGGCGCCAGGACAGCGGCCGCCCGTCGGGGTCGTAGAAGAGCCGGTACGGCACCGATGACCAGGCCCTGGTCCAGGCCGACAGGTGCGGCGTGGGGTAGCCACGGAGCTGCCCGGGGGGCCGTGGCCCGCGCCGCCCGGCCACGTGCCAGGCGTCGAGAGCCGCCGCGGCCCGCCGGAACGCCGCGAACGTGCCAGGCCCGGAGTCCTCGGCGGCCTCGGCAGCCGCCCCGAGATGCTCGCGGGCCAGCGCGATGCGCAGTGCCCGTGGGTAGGGCCCGGCGCCGGTCGGCATGGCCGCGGCGTCCGCCGTCCCGGCCTCGTCGATCACCGCGCAGCTCAGCTCCGAGTCGTGGGTCCACGAGCGGCGGTTGAAGTTGTCCGACCCGACGATGGCCCAGGCGTCGTCCACCACGCACACCTTGGCGTGCACGTAGATCGGCACGCCCGCCTCGTTCTCCGGGCTGTACACCGCCACCCGGTCCCCGCCGGCGGCGCGCAGCGCCTCCAGCGCGGCCACCCGGCCGAGCAGGTTGGGCGGCTTCGACAGCCTGCCGTCCTGATCGGGGAACCGTGGCAGCACGGCGATCAGGTGCAGCGCCGGGTTGGCGGCCAGGGCCCTGGCCAGCACGTCCGCGACCGTGGTGGACCACAGGTACTGGTCTTCCAGGTAGATCAGCGACCGGGCGCGCGGCAGCACCTTGAGATAGGCCCGGGCGATGCTGCGCTCCCCGTCCGGCGCGAAGCTATACCCGCGCCGCCGGTAGGGGTAGGTGCGCAGCACCTGGACCGCGTGCCGGCCGCACGGCGGCGGGTCGGGATGCTGCGGCGGCAGCCGCCGGGCGTCGTCGGGCACGTGGTCGAGCAGGTCGTGGATCCGGGCCACCGGGTTGCGGGTGAGCGGGGCCGGGTCCTCCCAGCGTTCCCGGAACACGGTCTCCAGGTCACCGACCGCGGGCCCGTGGATCATCAGCTGGATGTCGTGCCACGGCGGGCGGTGCCCGTACACGGCGGCCATCGGCTGGCGCTGCGGGTCCCCGTGGTGCGCCGCGTCGTCGCGCCGGCTGTGCGACAGGTCGATGCCACCGGCGAAGGCAACGTCCCGGTCCGGGCGGCCGGCGTGCCGCAGCACCACGAGCTTCATGTGGTGCGAGCCGCCCGGCCGCACCCGCATGTCCAGCAGGCACTGCCCGCCCGCGGCGTCGATCTCCTCGCCCAGGTGCCGGTTCTCCCGCTCGCTGAACTGGAACCGGTCCAGGTGCGACCGCCAGACCAGGCCGCGCACGGTCGCGCCGCGCCGCGCCGCGCCGCAGAACGCGGCGCCCACCTCCGGGCCCGCGTCGGCGAGCCGCTCGTCGGGGTCGCCGCGCCAGTCGGTGAACAGCAGCAGGTCCCCGTCCCGCAGGTCACGGACCCGGGCCAGCAGTTCGGCGAAGTAGGGCTTGCCGTGGATCAGCGGCCGCACCTCGTTGCCCGTGGTCCAGGCCGACCCGTCCGGGTGCCTGCTGTCCAGCCGGGTAGCGGGGTTGCCCCGCTCCGCGGGTGTCAGGAACCAGTCATCGAGGGCCACGGCCCGCTGCTACCCCGGAATCGGCCGGGCATCCACGGCGCGCTGGCCAGCCCCGGAGTCCGGGTCTCGTGCCGGATCTGGTCAGCGGGGCAGTTCCACCACGGTGATGAAGAAGCTGTCGATCTGGCGGATCACTTCCATGAACCGCTCGAAGTCCACCGGCTTGCTGACGTACGCGTTGGCGTGCAGGGCGTAGCTGCGCAGGATGTCCTCTTCGGCCTGGGACGTGGTGAGGATCACCACCGGGATGACCCGCAGCCCCGGGTCCTCCTTCAATTCGGCGAGCACCTCCAGGCCGTCCCGGCGGGGCAGGTTGAGGTCGAGCAGGATCAGCCCCGGCCGCGGCGCGCTGGCGTACTCCCCGGTCCGGTGCAGGAACTGCATCGCCTGCTCGCCGTCGTTCACCACGTGCAACTGGTTGCGTATCTTGTGGTACTCGAAGGCCTCCCGGGTCATCAGCACGTCGCCAGGATCGTCCTCGACCAGCAGCACATCGACCATCTTGGTGCTGCCGCCGTCAGTCACTGGCATCGTCGTCCTCCGGGAGCGCTGGCAAGGTGAACCAGAAACGGGCCCCGGCCGTGATCGTCGTGTCGAGCCAGATCCGGCCGCCGTGATACTCGATGATCTTCCTTACCATGGCCAGGCCTATTCCCGTTCCCGGATAGCTCGCTTTGTCGTGCAGCCGCTGAAAAATTACAAATATCCGTTCAGCATATTCGGGCTCAATCCCGATTCCATTGTCGCTGAACGAGAACAGCCAGAAATCCCCGTCCCGGCGGACCGAGACCGTAACCCGGGGCGGCTCGTCTCGCGCGGAACTTCAGCGCGTTGTTGACCAGGTTCTGGAACACGGCGGTCAGCAGTGAGGCCTCGCCCAGCACCACCGGCAGTTCGCCCACCTCGATGGTCGCGTGCGTGCGCCGCACGTCCGGCGCGAGGTTCGCCCACGCCTGGGCGAGCAGCACCGCGCAGGACACCGGCTCACGGCGCTGCGCGGTCCGTCCCACCCGGCTGAACGCGAGCAGGTCGTTGATCAGCGCCTGCATCCGCTTGGCGCCGTCCACCGCGTGCTCGATGTACTCGTCGGCCTTGGCGTCGAGCTGGCCCGCATAGCGGCGCTGCAGCAACTGGCAGAAGCTGGCCACCTTCCGCAGCGGCTCCTGGAGGTCGTGCGAGGCGACGTAGGCGAACTGCTCCAGTTCGGAGTTGGACCGCTGCAGGTCCTCCGTCCTGGCCTCCAGGCTCGCGTGCGCGGCCTGCAGCGCCGACAGCTCGGCCAGGATGCGCTCCCGCATCCGGTTCACGTCCAGCCCCACCGCCCGCATCTCGGCCGGTCCGCCGGGTTCCACCTGGTGCTCGAAGTCACCCTCGGCGACCTGGCGGGCGTCGGCGGCGAGCCGGGACAGCGGCAGGATCGCGGACCGCCACAGGCCCAGCGCCAGCACGAGCACCGTGGCCAGCAGCGCGACCGCGATCACGATGAGGGTCGCGTCCAGCACCGAGGCCGAGTCATGCAGCGAGCCGACGGCATGTGTGTGCTGGGCGGCGAGATTGGCCTGCAGGGCGGCGAGCGCGGCCCGGATCCGGTCGAAGCCCGCCTTGCCCTGGCCGACCGACCCGCCGGCCACGGGTTTCCCGGCCGCCCGGACCTGACTGATCGTCGGCTGGGCGTACGTGTCCTGCCAGGTCTCCACCCGCTGCAGCACCAGCCCGAGGTCGGCGGTGGCGGACGGCATGCCGGCCAGCAGCTGCCGGAGCCTGGCGACCTGCTGGGCCTGCCCGGCCAGCCCCTCGTAGTAGGGGGCCAGGAACGCCTGCTGCCCGCTGAGCGCGTAGCCGCGCACGCCGGTCTCCTGGTTCAGCAGCTCGACTTCCAGCTGGGAGGCGTGAGACGCGGCGGGATCGAGGGTGTTCACCACCCGGTCGCGGGCGGTCGTCAGCTCGCCCAGCGCGGTACCGCCCACCCCGATCGCGAGCAGCGAGAACAGCGCGACGATGAGCACGCCGAGCCCGATGACCCGGCCGAACGGCCAGCCGCCGGCGAACCTGGCCGCCATGGCCGAGGCCCGCTCCGGGGCGGTCGGCCGGTCCATGGCGGTGGGCCCTGCCATGCCGGTGGGCCAGGCCGTTGGCCCGGCCCATATCGCCGGCCCGGCTCGTACCGCCGGGCTGCCTCGGCGAGGAACCGGCGGCGCGGGCTCGGTGACCGGACCCGTTCCAGGGAGCCCTCCTCCCGCCGCAGCCACACCGGGCCGCTCTGTACCCGGTAGTCCGGCTTCCGCCGGAGCCACACCGGGCCGCTCTGTACCCGGTAGTCCGGCTTCCGCCGCAGCCACACCCGGCCGCTCTGTGCCCGGTAGTCCGGCTTCCGCCGCAGCCGCACCGGCCGGCCCGGATCCGGTTCCGGGCCGGGCGCCACGGTCTGCGGGGCGGGTGCGGTCCCGGCTGGCCGCACATCACGGTCCCCGGCTGGTGCGACTGGTTCGCTGGCCGGCAGTGCCCCGCCCGGGCTGGGGTCAGGGTGCACCCCGGATACCGCTCCCCCCGCGGATTGCGCCTCGGCCTGCGGCGCGGTGGCCGCTCGCCCCGGCCGGGTCAGCCTGGCTGCTGCGGCACGGAACCGGGCCAGGCCGCCCCCGGGGCCACCACGCGGGCCGCCGCCCGCAGGGCTGTCCGGATCAGCTTCCCCGGCGGGGGCCCGGCCGGCGCCGGGGAGCGTATCGCTTCGAAATCTGGCGCGGCCCGTCCGGCATCCGGCGGCAGATCGGTCATGTGCCGACCACGGCCGGAAAACCGAGCGCGAGCACGGCCAGGTCGTCGTCCAGGTCCCCACCGTTCAGCTCACGCACCCGGTCGATCAGGCCGTCCAGCAGGCGCTCGTCCCGCGGTCTGCGCTCCCATTGCCCTCCGGGCGGCGCGGTGCGCAAGAAGGCCTCGATGATCTCGGTCAGCCCGTCGCTGCCCAGCCGCTCCGGGCCGGTGCCGATCCGCCCCTCGATCAGGCCGTCGGTGTACATGAGCAGGGTCCAGTTCGCGCCCAGCGCCACCTCGCTGACCGGCCACTCCTCCACGTGCGCGATGCCCGGGGGCGCGCTGACCGGGGCCCGCAGTTCGCTCACCCCGTCCGGGGAGAGCAGCAGCGGCGGCGGGTGCCCGGCCAGGTGCAGCCGCGCGTGCCCCCGGTCCGGCGCGACCGAGACCATGCACAGCGTGGTGAACAGCCGCTCCTCGTGCCGCTCATGCTCCAGCACCTGCTGGACCGCGGACAGCACCTCGGCCATCGGCCGGCCGGCCAGCACCATGGTGCGCCAGGCGACGCGCAGGCACACGCCGAGCGCGGCCTCTTCCGGGCCACGGCCGCAAACGTCGCCGATCACCACGTGCACCCAGCCGTCGGGCGCCTCGACCAGGTCGAAGAAGTCCCCGCCGAGCAGCATCTGGCCACCGCCGGGGCGGTACCGCGTCGCCACCGTCAGCCGCGGGTCGGACAGCAGCGGCGACGGCAGCAGGCCGCGCTCCAGCCGGGCGTTCTCCCGCGCGTAGATCTGCGCCTCGCGCAACTGTTGCTGGATCTCCTCGAACCGGCGGCGTTCCACGGCATAACGGATGACCCGGTTCAGCAGGGCCCCGTCCACCTGGCCCTTGACCAGGTAATCCTGCGCGCCGGCCCGGACCGCCTCGGCGCCGAGGTGCTCGTCGGCCAGCCCGGTC
The DNA here is from genome assembly GCA_963795785.1 of uncultured Actinomycetes bacterium. GTDB lineage: Bacteria > Actinomycetota > Actinomycetes > Streptosporangiales > Streptosporangiaceae > DASXKD01. Next base: position 9,041 of record CAWCKG010000056.1, on the reverse strand, counting down.
AGCACGACCACGGCCACCTGGGGCACGTTCTCCTGCAGCCAGTGCACCCCCTGCAACTGGTGCGCGTCGGGCAGGTTGAGGTCGAGCAGCACGCAGGCCGCCGCGGGCAGCAGCGGCTTCGCCTCGGTGATCGACCGCGCCCGGTCAAGCGCAACCGGGGCCCCCGCATCCAGCAGGTACTCCTGGACGAGCAGGGCATCCCCGTCGTCGTCCTCGATGAGCAGCACCTGCACCTGACCGGGGACGACCGCGGGAGCGGGGACCCTGGCCTGTGCGGCGTCCCGAGTCACCGTTCGGCCCCGTTCATGGCTTTCGTGAGCGTTCCATCCCTAACTGGCAAGCTGTGCGGTTGAGTAAGCATAGTTGTCCCCATGCCTTGGTAACCGGGCACCCGGATAACGGAGTTACGACGTTCCGCCGCGGGCTGTCCCCGGCGCCCGGGCGCTGTCCCTCCCCCTCGGCTCTCACGCCCGATAATGCCTGGTCACGATCCGGTCATCGGGCCAGCGATGAGCTTTCGCCCCGGGCTGCGTTACACCGTCAACGAGGTGGGCTGAGGCCCTTGCCGCGCCCCCTGCGCGGCCGGGACGGCCCGGAGGCGAGGAGGTTCGCCGTGGAGTTCAAGCTTGAGCTGGTCCTGGTCCCGGTCACGGACGTGGACCGGGCCAAGGCGTTCTACACCAACCAGGCCGGCTTCTACCCGGAGGTCGACACGATGGTGGGCGCGGACATGCGGGTCGTGCAGGTGACGCCGCCCGGTTCGGCCTGCTCGGTGGGTTTCGGCACCGATCACGGCCGCCCCGCCGGGCTCGGCGCAGGGCCTGCACCTGGTCGTCGCCGATATCGTGGCGGCGCGACGGCTGCGCTCGCGCGGGATCGAGGTCACGAGGTCAAGCACCTGGAGTCCGGCGCCTGGGTGCCCGGCCCGGACCCGCGGCGCGCGAACTACCAGTCCTTCGCCGACTTCGCCGATCCGGACGGGAACGTGTGGCTGCTGCAAGAGGTGAACCGGGCCGAGCCGCGTGACGGAGGCTGATCGCGTGGCAGGCCAGATGGTCCCGGACGGGGCCGGGGAGCTGGTGGCGGCGATCGCGGGCGACGAGCCCGCGTTCGCCGGGCTCACCCAGAGGTACCGGCGCGAGCTGCACGTGCACTGCTACCGCATGCTCGCCTCGTTCGACGACGCCGAGGACGCGGTGCAGGAGACGTTCCTGCGTGCCTGGCGCGGCCGGGACGGTTTCGGCGGCGGCACGCTGTTCCGCGCCTGGCTGTACCGCATCGCCACGAACGTGTGCCTGGATGCCCTCCGCCGCCGTGCGCACCGGGCCACCGTGCTGGGGTCGTTCGCCGAGGTGCCCTGGCTCCAGCCGTACCCGGACCGGCTGCTGGACGAGGCGGCCGCGCCCGGCGAGCAGCCCGACGCGGCCGTGATCGAGCGGGAGACCATCGAGCTGGCGTTCGTGGCCGCGCTCCAGGTCCTGCCGCCGCGGCAGCGCGCCACGCTGATCGCCCGGGACGTGCTGGGCTGGCCCGCCAGCCAGACGGCGGTGCTGCTGGATATGAGCGTGGCCGCGGCGAACAGCGCGCTGCAACGGGCCCGTGCCACCATGCGCGAGCACCTGCCGGAGCGCCGCGCCGACTGGTCCGGCCCGGTCCGCGGGGCAGCTCAGTGCCACCGAGCGCGATCTGCTGGCGGCGTTCATCGACGCGCATCAGCGCTGCGACGCGGCAGCCGCCGTGGCGATCGCCGCGCGGGACATCCGGGTCACCATGCCGCCGTACCCGATGTGCTACGACGGCGCGGCTGCGATAGGGCCGCTGCTGGACCGCGCGCTCGGCCCGGACCGGGACGGCGACTGGCGGCTGGTGCCCATCGCGGCCAACCGGATGCCCGCCGCGGCCAGCTACCTGCGCCGCCCGGGCGACACGGAGTTCCGCGCGTTCAAGATCGATGTGCTGCGCACCGGCGAGCGGGCGGATCGCCGAGATCACCACGTTCGGGGCCAGCCTGTTCCCGGCTTCGGCCTGCCCCCCGCCCTCGGCGCGGCCTAACCGAACTCGCTCGTACATTTATTCGAACCCTGTCTCTGGGCGGGGAGTTTTTGTCAGACCCGCACGCTAGCCTGAATTCTGAGGGTCAGCTCCGTTCCGAGGGAGGTGAGGCAGATGCCCGCAGCAGGCGCGCTGGCGGCGCTGTCCGCTCTCCCTGATGTCGATCCCGTCCGGGATGCGCCGCTGAGCCGGGTGCACTTGATAGCCGCGGCGTGGGCTGCCCAGGATGCGGAGTTCGAAGCCGAGTCAGCCGCGCTGGCAGCGGCCGGCGCAGTCATCGTGCCGGACGAGGAGGAACTGGCCGGCCTGGTCCCGGACCCGGCGAGTGACCCGCCGGACGGGGTGCACGGCTGGCTGGCCGACCTGCCGGGCCCGCTGGTCGATGAGTACCTGGCCGCGACGGCCGAGACCGCCGGCCCGGAGATGCCGCGGACCGGGCTCCGGGGACGCGCCGCGGGTGAGAGCGCGGGTTTTGCGGCGGATGGACCGGCTGACCTGGGGCCACCCGGGCCGGTGCTGGCTGGCCTTGTCGCAAGCGCGCACGCCGCGGGACTGGGCAGGCTGACCGACGATGAGCTGGCCGGGGTGATCCGCGCCGGGCGGCGGCTGTCGTCGTGGGCCAGCGCGGTGGAGCTGGCGGCGGTGGGGGACCTGATGCGCCGCCGGGAGGCGCAGGAGGCAGCCGGGCACGCGCATGCCGCGGAGCATGCCGATGCCGAGATCGCTGCCCTCTTAACGATGACCGGCCGGGGCGCTGGACGGCTTCTGGACCTGGCAATGTCGTTGCGGCGGCTGCCGCTGACCGCCCAGGCACTGGCTGCCGGAGCGATCGACCTGCCCCGCGTTGCCGTCATCGCCGACGAGACGACCGGGCTCGACGATGACCACGCTGCCGCGGTCGAACGCCACATCCTGGTTCGCGCGCCGGGGCAGACCACTTCTCAGCTGCGGGCGGCCGCCCGCCGGGCCGTGCTTACCGCCGACCCGCGCGCCGCTCGGCGACGGCAGGAGCGGGCGCGGCGGGAAGCTCGTGTGGAGCGCTGGGATGAGCACGCGGGCACGGCGGCACTCGCGGGCCGCGACCTGCCCCCAGCCGAAGTGATCGCCGCCGACCAGCACATTTCCGCCCTGGCCCGGGCGCTGCGGGCGGCCGGCCTGGCTGGCACCACCGACCAGCTCCGGGCCCGGGCCTTTCTGGCGCTGCTCAGCGGTCTGCCGGCCTCGTCCCTGCTGCCGGCCGGCCCGCACCAGCCACACCCGGCCGCCAGCGACTCCGGTAACCCGGCCGGAGCGGGCATGCCCCGCGGCCCGGGCACACCTCGCGTCCCGAGCACGTCCCGCGGCCCGAGCACACCTCGCGACCCGAGCACGTCCCGCGACCCGGCACGACCTCGCGGCCCGAACACGTCCCGCGGCCCGAGCACATCCGCGCCCGATTACCCGCGGCCTGCACCGGCGGCCCGGCCATGCCCGGCGACCCCGGCCGACCTCGGCCTGCCCGGCGACCTCGGCGTGCCCGGCGACCTCGGCGTGCCCGGCGACCTCGGCGTGCCCGGCGACGCGAACACGCCCGTCAGCCCGGCCGCGGCCATCGCCCCGGCCGACCCCGTTACCCCAATCCCTGCCGATTGGCCGGGCATACCTCCCGTCGCGGGCATGGTCAACCTGACCATGCCCTGGGAAACGTGGCTCGGCTCGCTGGGCTCGCCGGGCGAGGTAGCCGGGTTCGGGCCGCTGAGCGCCGATGACAGCCGGCTCCTTGGCCTGGCCATGGCCGGACACCCACAGACCCGGTGGTGCGTGACCCTGACCGGCGCGGACGGCCGCCCGGTCGCCCACGGCTGCGCCGGCCCGGCCCAGCCCCCGCACCGCCCCGTACAACCCGCGCACGGTCCCCCATCGCCCGCGCATGGCCCCGATCCCCGCGCATGTCCCCCATCGCCCGCGCATGGCCCCGCACCCCTCGCGCATGGCCCCGCACCGCCCGCGCATGGCCCCGGACCGCCCGCGCATGGCCCCGCAGCCGCGCCCGCGCATGGCCCCGGACCGCCCGCGCATGGCCCCGCGACCGCCCGCGCATGGCCCCGCGCCGCCCGCGCATGGCCCCGGACCGCCCGCGCGTTGCCCCGCCCCGTCAGGATCAGGCGTGGCCGATACCGCCGATGCCGATCGCCGGATGGGCACCCTCACGGACCGGGCAGGTTTCGCCGATTGGCTGGCCCGCCTCTCCATGAAGTGGTTCGAGTCCGCCGACTGCACACATCAGCGGCAGTCCGCGGCCTACCGGCCACCTCCGGCGCTGCGGCACCTGATCGGGGTCAGGCAGCAAACATGTGCCTTCCCCGGCTGCCGCCGTCCTGCCAGTCAGTGCGACCTTGACCACACCACGCCGTTCCATCGCGGCGGTCCGACCTGCGAATGCAACCTCGCCCCGCTGTGCCGCAAGCACCACGAGGCCAAGCAGACCCCGGGCTGGCGCGTGGAGCACTCTCGGCCTGGCGTCCTTACCTGGATCACTCCGAGCAGGCGCAGCTACAGCACCGAACCGACCGTTTACCCCAGCTAAAGGCTCGAGGAGCTAACCCGGGCCGCCGCCTTTCCCGGGCGGTGGGCCGCGGCGGGCGGCGGCGGGAGGCACTACGTGGTCATCGTGATCCGTCCCGCGGATCTTCCCACCTGCGCCGGTGTGCAGCTCTCCGCAAGCTTCAGTCACTCGGTGGGTCTGCGGGCCGCCGCCGCGTGGACCCTGGCACTACCGCTGGTGTACGCCAGCCCGCGGTGCACCGGACGCTGAGGGGCCGGCCGATGACATCGCCATGCACGGATGCCCTGGTGCGGGGTCCATCGCGGATGCCTGTGCGTGCTCCGGGAGCATCTCCGCTTCGGGCATCTCGCCATCACGAACGGGGGCCGGGCGTGATGTGCTGCGGGATCGGTGCAGGGTGATGATGACCGAGGCGAGGACGAGGGCAGCGCCGAGTCCTTCGCGCCAGGTGAACTGCTCGCCGAGGAACACGATCCCGGCCAGCACAGCGACGACGGGGTTGACGTAGGCGTAGGTGGAGACGGTGGTCACGGGAAGGTGGGACAGCGCGTAGCCGTAGGCGGTGAAGGCAAGGATCGAGCCGGGACCGATGAGGTAGGCCAGGGCGATCCACGACGTGGCCGGCACCGAGGACCACTGGATGCGGGAGAACTCCCCGGAACCGGCGCCTACCGCCAGCAGTACCACGCCGCCGGCGAGCATCTCGATGGCGGCGGCAAGCATCGCATGGCTCGGCACGGCGAGCCGGTGGCTCAAGACTGACCCGAAGCCCCAGGCGGCCGCTGCGCCGAGCACGATGATCACGCCCGAGATGCTGCCCGATGCCGTGCCGCCGCCGACCAGGATGATCACCCCGCCGAGCCCTACCGCCAGGGCGGCCGCGGAGCGGAAGGTGACGCGCTGATGCTGTACGGGCCAGGCGAAGACGATCATCCAGAGCGGCACCGTAGCCACCAGAACGGCGGCGAAGCCCGAGGGCAGCGTCGTCTCCCCGATGGTCACGCCGCCGTTGCCCGCGAATAGCAACAAGATGCCGATGACGGCGCCGGCGAACCAGGCCCTGGCGCCTGGCTTCGCCCTGTCCTTGGCCGGTCCGCGGCTGCTGGTGGTCGCCCGCAGGGCGATGGGATAGAGCAGCGCGCCTGCTATGACGTACCTGGTGCCGGCGAACAACAGCGGCGGCAGGTGCCCGACCCCGACGCGGATGGCCAGGTAGGTCGATCCCCACACCAGGTAGACGACTCCCAGCGCGATCCAGCTCAGGACCCGGCTACGGGTATCGGACTGCGGTGCCGTTGCTGGTCATGTTCCCATCGTCGCCCCGCCGGGCTGGCGCCGCGAGTGGCAGAATCGACAACTTGAGGTAGATTACTGCCATGCATCGGATTGCCATCCCCGTCACCCCGGGCTTGCCGATGTTCGAACTGGCCATCCCGTGCGAGGTCTTCGAACCCGGCAGGCAGGACTTCCCCGTGCCCTGGTGGTACGAGCTGCAGTTGTGCGCGGTCCAGGACGGTCCGGTCCGCACCGCCGAGGGGCTGCTCTTCGACAGTTCGCTCGGGCTGGATGAGCTGAGCAAGGCTGACACGGTGATCATTCCTGGCTGCGCCGACAGGCAGGACGATCCGCCTGAAGCGCTACTGCAGGCCCTGCGCACCGCCTACGACCGTGGTGCGCGGATCGCCTCCATCTGCACCGGCGCCTTCATCCTCGCCGCCGCCGGGCTGCTCGACGGCCGCACCGTCACAACCCACTGGATGCACGCCGGCGAGCTCACCCGGCGATGGCCAGCCGTCCGGGTCGAGCCCAACGTGCTCTACACCGACGACGGCCAGATCCTTACCTCCGCCGGAGCAGCGGCCGGACTGGACCTGTGCCTGCACATCGTCTGTAATGACCACGGGACCAGGATCGCGAACACGCTCGCCCGGCGGCTCGTCATCCCCCCGCACCGGCGAGGCGGGCAGGCCCAGTACATCGAGCAGCCGCTGCCCGCCACCGGCTCCCAGGGCCTGGGCTCATCGCTGGACTGGGCCAGGGAGCACCTCGAGCAGCCGCTGACGGTCGAGGACCTGGCCCGCCAGGCAATGATGAGCCCGCGCACCTACGCCAGGCGATTCCGCGAGACGACCGGCACCACGCCGCTGCAATGGCTGTGCGCCGAGCGAGTCCGCCGCGCGCAAGACCTGCTCGAGAACACCGACGACACCATCGAGCGCATCGCAACCCTGTGCGGCTTCGGATCCGCACACCAGATGCGCACGCACTTCACCCGGATCAGCCATGTGACCCCGCACGCCTACCAGCTAACCTTCCGGTCCCGGGCCACAGCCTGAGACTCCGGACCCATCTGCCGGAAGCTCACACCCGGGCGATGCCCCCGTAGACCCAGGCCCGGTCGGCGTCCAGATCCGGCACCCCGCCTTCCGGGCGCCAGTAAGAGACGAGCACCAAGCCAGGATCGAGCAGTTCCAGGCCGTGGAACATGCGCAGGATGTCATCCTTCCCGCGGGGGACCCAGATGGCGCCGCGCTGTGCGGCTTCCACCGATGTCTGGTGCGTCCGTTCGGGGGCGAACTCGTCCGTGGCGTGCGAGAGCATCAGGTAGCTCCCCGGTGCGAGTGCCGCAAGGTACCGCGCGACGACCCCGGCTGGGTCGTCGGAGTCGGCCAGGTGGTGCAGGCACCCGACGAACATCAGCGCCACCGGCTTGGTGAAGTCAAGCAGTTCCCCGGCCCCGGCCAGAACCTCGGCCGCGTCACGCATGTCGGCCTGGACGGCGCGGGTGGTGCCGTTCTTCGCCGTCGGCGCCTCGGCGTGCAGGAGTACCAGCGGGTCGTTGTCCACGTATACGACGCGGGCTTCCGGAGCCGCGGACTGCGCGACCTCACCGGTGTTCGGGCTGGTGGGCAGGCCGGCGCCGATATCGAGGAACTGGCTGATGCCCGCGTCGCACAGGACCCGGATCGCACGCACCATCCACCGGCGGTTGGCCCGCACGGTGTCCAGCGTCTCGGGCGTCATTGTGAGCACCCACTCGGCCATTTCCCGGTCGGCGGGGAAATTGTCCGTGCCGCCCAGCCAGTAGTCGTATACGCGGGCGGGGTGCGGGATGTCCGTGCGGATGTCCGGCGGGTTTGCGTTGTCGTCGCCCTGCCGTTCGGGTCCGGTCATTTCTGCCTCATTTTGCCGGAGTTCAGCCCTTCTCGATGATGCCACACCGAAGCGATGGCCCCCTCGTCCCGCTGGCGGCGCCAGTCAGGTCCCGGGCTCCGGTGCGGCGCTCACCCGGCGGCCGGACCGCCGGAGGATCGAGGCGAACGCGGCCACGTCGTACAGCGCGGCGGCTCGCTGGTCGTTGTTGAAGTAGGCGAAGACGTCCGCGCCATCCGGCCACGCCTCACCGGTCCGGGCCGCCCAGCTGCGCAGGGCCTGAGCGCCGTACCGGGGCCATGGCTGCGCCGCACCCTCGTGGAACCGCAGATAGCCCCAGTCGGCGGTGCGCCACAGCGGCGTCACCGGCCGGCCGGCCCGGTCCGCCCAGCAGAGGGCGGCGCCCCGCGCGGCGAGCACCTGCTGGGTCTCCGTCGTCCACCAGGACCCGTGCCGCAACTCCACCGCGACCCGGACGCGGCCTCCGGCGGACCCGCCGCGCGGGAACTGAGTGCCCGGGAACTGAGCGCCCGGGAACCGGGCGCCCGCAAACCGGGCGAACTCACGCAGGCAGGCATCCAGGGCGGCGGGGTCGGCGCGCAGGGTCGGCGGCAGTTGCAGCAGCACCGGGCCGAGCCGGTCGCCAAGGCCCGCCGCCGCGCGCATCAGCCGCTCGACCGGTTCCGCCGGGTCCCGCAGCCGCCGGACGTGGGTCAGGTACCGGCTCGCCTTGACCGTCATCACGAAGGAAGCGGGGGTCTTGGCCCGCCATGCGGCGAACGTCTCCGCGGCGGGCAGCCGGTAGAACGTGCCGTTGTTCTCGACGCTGCGGTACCGGCTCGCGTAGCGCTCCAGCCAGTCGCGCTCCGCGAGCCCGGCGGGTAGAGCACGCCACGCCAGTCGCGGTACTGCCAGCCAGAGGTGCCGACGAGAACGGGCATGCCTGGCCTGCCTCCCTCCGCCGTGCTCAGGAGCCCGCCGGCCGCCGCAGCCTGGGCAGGCAGCGCCGGTGCGACGATCCCCCGCGCCCGGTCACCGCCGGGTACACCGCGATCAGCACGGCCGGCAGCCAGCCGACCGACCAGACCGGGTCCAGGCTGTGCTGCCGGATCGCCTGCGCGACGGCCGCACCGATGATGATCGCGGCCAGGGCGAACGTCCCGGCCGCCACGATCCAGCGATTCCGTGCTCCCATGGTCACTCACCTCAGATATGTAAAGCTCGTTTGACACCTCGACGCTAGCGCCGACGCGAAAAGTGTCAAGCGAGCTTTACACCGCCGTAGCGGCGT
>CAWCKG010000055.1:0-197779 GCA_963795785.1 uncultured Actinomycetes bacterium | reverse complement strand
TTGTAGGGTAAAGCAACCAAGCTTAGAATCGACGGCGAATGACTGTAGCAGTAATCGTCTCCGTCGTCGTCTTCCTCATCCTTGAGGGCGCCATCCCGGCCGCCGTCTCAGGCTTCGCCATAGGGGCGGCCTGGAACGACCCGTTCATCAAGACCGAAACCCAGTTGATGGTTTTCGGGTGCTTCATCGTCGCGGCACTCACGGCCATCTCGTGGAAGCTCTCCGAGCTCATCGCCACGCAGGGCGAGCCTGACAGGTAGTGGGTCAGTTTGAAAGCTGACTCACTGGTGGGCCAAAAGCCCCTCGCCTAATTGCTTCAACCGGCGGCTAATGCACAACTTTTCCACAGGAGACCGCCGCTATCTCCTACAGGCCGCCCTGCCGCCTGCGACCAACCCCCAGGCAGTTAAAGCCTTGGGAGGTTAGCGTGACTCTTTGCACCGGAGCCCTTTGTAACTTAGGTAACACGAAGGCTGTTGTCGCCTTCGACACAATGGCGTCAACTAACATAGCGCAAGCAGAGAACGCCTTTAAGTTTGAAAAGTTGGGGAAACGCTGGATTGCCCTGATAGCAGGACGCATCTCCGACGCTAGAGAGTTGGCTGGTGTTTATCGTCAGCACCTTAAACCGATTGAGGACGCGCTCAAAGAGGACGACGCGCTCGAAGAATTACCGAAAGCCCGCGCAGCAGTATCTTGACCGAGTTCGCAACAGCCTAGCGCAACGGCTTACCGGTTTCGACTACGAGGCTTTCCTCCGGGAAAGTCATCTTTTCCCGGAGGCGACACGCTGGGCAATTTTCAACATGGAACCGCCGGAGATAGAGTTGCTTTTTGTCGGTTGCATTGTTGACAAGTATTCTGGAGACGCACGGATTCGCTTGTTTAAATATGCTTTTGGGGAGGTCTGGGCACCGGATAACTTCGCAGCCATTGGTTCAGGAACAACGATAGCCGAGTCCACCCTCATGCAGAGACAAGTAGACGAAGCCTGGACGCTCCCAAGAGCGCTATACGCTGTCTACGAGGCCCAACACTTGGGAAGCATCGCGCCAGGCGTAGGGTCGAAAATGAGGATGCTTGTGTTTAGCTACAGCCCAAACCTAAACGGCTTAGCTACGGCCATGCCAAACTCGGGCGTGTGGAAGCCCGCAATGACGGCGCTCTACGAGCGCTTTGGGCCGCGCGAGGTTGCGGATGATTTTACTTTGCCGGAGGACACTTTCTTTGGCCTAGAAGACGATTAGGCGCTGTCCCGCAGAACGTCCGGCAAGTTCACCAGGTCACGCAGAGTCCATACGCGATGCCGGTCGCGATGGCGGCACCGGCTGCTGCACATGCCGCGAAGATTGGCCAACCCGAGTCCTTTATCTTCAAAGCCTTGTCGACTATGACGTGCGCCTGGTGAGCTGCCGCAAGAATCATAAACCCGCATTTCGTTAGTCACCCGGGCACTCACGGAAGGCGGGGCGTCAAGCGCCACGGCCAGGCCGCCCCAACACGCAAGGTCGACGCTTGCCCGCCTCGAACACTCGTTCGCCTCATGGCCCGCCCGCCGCAGGTCCCCCTCTCCGAACCCGACTCGATAGCCGTAGCGAAGGTCAAGGGGGCCATCAAGGAACTCAGCCCAGAAGCTCGCGCGCATATTCTGAAATGGTTGGCGAAATACTACGGCGACAACGGGATGATGTTCTCGCCTTCCATCACGCAAGAACGTCGACGGGTTACGATTGATGGCGAGACGTTCTGGCTTGTTGGGGTCCCGAAGAAGTAGCATCGCCATTCACCGGCTGCCATATCAAATTATGTCTTCGGAACCGCCCGCCCCTTTGGCAGGAACCATGTCTTGCCACCATGGGGAAGCAACTGCTTCGACCCACGGATGGTCGCTATGCAATGGTAAGCGCGTTGCGCCTTCTCGCGTCAACATGTTTTCATAGCGGATAACTACGCTGTCTAAGGCTAAGATAAGAGCGTCCAAGTCTCCGAAGGTTAGTCCGAAGTTGTCTCCCAGATTCTTGCTATGCAAGTGCGCGATTGTACTGCTGGCAAATCTAAGGAACACGTTCGCCTGCTTCTTAAGGACATCATATTCGTCCTCAATTGTCGCAACGTCTAACGAACGGTCGTCTTTCAGCCACCCCGTAGCCCTCCTCGCGAGTTCTGCTTCAGTCCAGCCCGGCGGTGCATCAGCTATGCTGGGACTTAGACTAGCGAAATGAGCCGGGGCTATACATGTGGGGTTTTTTAGAATATCAGCAATAAGAGAGCCTATGCAAACGTGATTTGCCTCGTCGTCAAACTGCCGCCGAATGGACATAACTGCATATGAGGTATACCAGAGTTGAAAGGTCCAAAACGGCGAGTCGGCCCTTAACTCACCGCGATGACGAAAGGCATCGTCAAGAGCCTTAAAGCGAGCCTGTTCCATCTTGAGTCGAACCATTTCATCGGAGATGATGCGAATACGCACGGCCCAGAGAGCTATGCGTTCTTTACAGTTACTTGGCTTCGGCTGCTTCATCCTCATCAAGCACGAATTTTAGGCACCGTCAACCGTTTTGCCTATCACTGCCTTTTGGCCCCAAGCTAAGGTAGATGTAGGCGCTCTCTCAGAATGCAGAACTGTGCCTTCCACCAGCCTCCCGGAGACCACCCATTGTAAACTCTTCCTGTGCTGTCTTGCGCCCACGCATAGGCAGCATTGGAAACCTGCCTGTCTTCAATCGAGAATACGACTTTCTGCGCTTCATCGAGTTCCTTGGGCAGCCATTCGCGCGTACGGTAATAGCCAGCAGGTAACGACATGTGGCCAGGTGCGTCCGTCCAGCCTATTTTCTCTATTATGACCTTGCGTCTGCCGTGATTCACTATTTCAAGAATGGCCCACGTTTTGTCAGGGTCGCGCAAGTAGAGTTCCATGGGCGGCTCAGTACCTCGCGCCATATGGTCTGCGAGCATGCGTCGGACCCTCTCATCATCATCTGGCCCCTGTGTAATTTCTTTGTCGCGTAGGAGGCGCACTCGTACCCGCGCACGGTCTCTCCTGTATGTTAGATAGGCGATTAGGAGTCCCAGAGGACCAGTAATCCCGCCGATTACTCCTAAAACCTTTGTTATTTCATCAAAGACCATGTTTTCGCTTCAGGCGTTTCTCTCGACTATGCCAGAGTTTGCGTTGGAAAGTGATTCGCGGTGAGGTAATCCTGAATTTCTGGTCGCTTGCAGCGGACGGAGCAATGTATTTTACTACCAAAGCATGTTCTGCCTTACCGGAATGCGAGTGCTGGGCGATGGCTCCTTCCGTGTCAAATATCGTACGGTAGCGCGTCACGCAATCGTACGGAAACCAAAGCAAACCTTGATGCATCGTGCCAAGGGGATACATCGTCTTAAACGGACGCTCTTGCTTTGGCCCGATGAGTCCTAGGTATATCGCGTGTGGCGGATGATATGCTGCCAGGTTTAGATGCAAGTAAACAGCCGTGGCTGGCCCTAAGCCTGAGCTGATTAACGTCCCTTCGACGCCGATGGCCCACCCTTCACTTGTCTGAACCCGGAAGCAGTTAAGGGACACCCAAACAATAGGCATAAGCGACTGCTCGTGATGACGCTGCGCCTGTTCAATCGCCAGTGCAGATTCCTCGGTCTGTTTTGCGGTCTGCGCACCGAGGGCAGCCGTCTTTGCAACCATCTCGCGTGTTGCTGAAGACATCTCGCTCGTGGCTTTGGCCAGGTTACGCGTGATAAGCGCCAAGACAAAGGTCGCGATGGCCGCCCCTGCTGCAGCGCATGCGGCGAAGATGACCCAGCCCGAGTCCTGAACTGTTAACGCTTTGGAAACCTGGTCGACGATGACGTGAGGCGTAGCGTGAGGTATAGCGGCCACCGAGAGCAGTATCATCAACACGCGCTGCCCTCAACAACCGCGTGAGGTGGCGTTATCGAGTCAATCGCGTTCTTCAACTTGGCGACGGCCTCTGCTGAGTGTTCCCGCGCCATGTCAAGGGCAGCGAGGACAATCGCTCGCTCGAAGTTGTTGGAGTTCTCCTCCGGCTTCCAGTCCTCGCCAGCGTTCATCGTGAAAAGTATGTCCCAGGACGGCGGCCTGTTCCAAGGACCGCCAAAGCTCCCGAAAGCCTTTTCGATGACCCGAATATTCGCAAGAGCCCTTCTTGCGTCGTTACTAAGGCCCGTATCGTCCTGGCGGTATGGAAAGGTAAGATTGTCGGCCCACCATGAAACGTGCCGAATCGCGTTCCCTCCAGCTTGCAGAAGAGTGCTCAGCGCAACCCCGTTGTGCACCTTGCCAAATCCACAGTCGAGTGTTGGGGGCTTCCCAAATAGTTGCCGATGGAAGCGCCGAAGAAGGTCATCGGCAAACAGCACGGCTATGGACGAAACATTTCCGCCTGCACATCGTATGTGAAAGCCTCATTGTGCAAGGCGTTAGCTTCCTCCTGATTGCCCCTACCGCTGTACCAATCCGCAGCGCGTTCGGAATCTTGAGCAGTTCTCTACTCCGGTCAAAGGACTGGAACGACTCGCAATAGGCGAAGCACATCGCCGCGCGCGCTCGGTCTAACTCAGCCGCAAACTGTTCAAACTTGTCAAAGTTCGTCAATTCAATAAAACGTGGCATGGTTCAAGTACCTTTCATTCCTGACACGCGTACTTCGCAAGGCAGGGAAGCCCCAACTGCCTCCTCCCTAAGAAGGATAAGAACCGGGCGCTGGCTCAAGGGCCGAGCCGAGCGGGCTAGACTGGTTGTCCCGGCGCCGCTTTCGCGGCAGCCTGCTCATCGTGCTTATAGCGGGGTGTCGGTTGAACGACGGCAAAGCGGCTCCTAATACGGCCAGCGATTAGGCCCTTTCATATGGTCTGTCGCCGACCTGCTCCGAGGTGACTATAAACCCGCGGAGTACCGGCGCGTTATTCTGCCTTTCACGGTTTTGCGCCGGTTGGACTGCATACTTGAGAAGAAAAAACCGGCAGTGCTGGAAATAGCTTCGAGCATTCGAGACTTAGGGAACCTGCGAGCCGATGATGAGTTGCGTTTACAAAAGGCATCTGGTTTTAAGTTTTACGGCGTCTCAAAGTTCGACTTCGCGAAACTCGTCGACGAGCGCCTGGATCCGCAAGAACATCGACGCGTATGTTAATGGCTTCAGTGCAAACGTACGCGACATCTTTGACCGTTACAGTTTGACGAGCAAGTCGCGCGTCTCGACGAAAAAATTTACTGTACCAAATTGTTCTGAAGTTCGGCTCTATCAACCTACATCCCAATGTCGTCACCAATCACGACATGGGCACTGTATTTGAATATCTCATCAGAAAGTTCAACGAACTGTCCAATGAGACTGCCGGAGAACACTACACTCCCCGGGATGCTATACACTTGCTGGTCGACCTCTTATTAGCTGGCGACGCGGATTTGCTCGTCAACCCAAAGCCTCTGCGAACGGTCTATGACCCTGCCGCCGGAACCGGAGGCATGCTCTCCGTCACCGAAGACCGTATCAAAGAATATAACAAAGATGCAAAGGTCACGGCGTATGCGCAAGAGTTAAACGACGAGACGTACGCCATTTGCAAGGCGGACATGCTCTTTAAGGGTCAGGATATAACGAACGTCAAGCAAGGCGACACGCTGTCACACGACCAGTTCCCGGGAAAACATTTCGATTTAATGGCCTGCAATCCGCCGTACGGCTTTGAGTGGAAGAAAGAGCGCGAAGCAGTTGAGGACGAACACACGCGGTTAGGATTCAAAGGTAGATTCGGCCGGGATTGCCGCGGATTTCCGATGGGCAACTGCTCTTTCTCTTGCATCTCGTCTCTAAGATGCGGCCCATATGGTGGCGCTCACGGTAGCCGCATTGGCATCGTTATGAGCAATTCGCCGCTATTTAGCGGAGGTGCGGGTTCAGGCGAGTCGGAAATACGGCAGTACCTATTGGAGAACGATTTCGTTGAATGCATCGTTGGCCTTCCGACGGAAATGTTCTACAACACCGGTATCGCCACGTACATCTGGATTATAACTAATAACAAGCCTGAGGAGCGTAAGGGTAAAGTACAACTGATTGACGCCACTCAGTTCTTTGAGAGGATGTTGAGGAGCCTCGGGAACAAGCGTCGTCAGCTTAGTGAAGACAACATCAAGAATGTGCTAGTATCTACCGCGCATTCGAGGACGGGCCATGCTCCAAGCTGTTGCCGAACATGGCGTTCGGATCACTCAGATTGTCATAGAGCGGCCTCTGCGCCTAAACTTTCAGGCGTCTTCAGAGCGAATCGCCCGGCTAGATGAGGAACAATTCTGACGAAGGATGGTTGGGCCTAAAAATGCTTAGAATGGCTTTGGCTGATGTCCCGGCGGCTCGTCTTTAAAGTCGCGAAGAGTTCCAACACCCTGGGCGCGGCGTTCAAGAAACATCGACTAAGCCTTAGAGGGCCGCAACTCAAGGCGGTCTGGGAGTGCCTCTCCGAGCGTGATGAGACGGCCGAAATATGCTTAGGTGCAAATGGTGCGCCCGAGCCTGATTCAGAGTTGCGAGATATAGAGAATGTATCGTTCGGCGAAGACATAGACACGTATTTCGATAAGGAGGTCAGGCCCTACGTTCCCGATGCTTGGATGGACCGGGGGAAGGACCGCATCGGATATGAGATTCCGTTTACGAGGTATTTCTACAGGTTCATACCGCCGCGCCCTCTGAAACAAATCGATGCGGACCTTGAGCACGTAACAAAAGAGATTGCTGGCGCGCTTGCGGCGATGTATCGATGAAGCGGGCGGACAACAGCCACGGGGCGGCCGACGGTTGGCTCGTTGGGCTTCCTACACGGTGGGCACTGCTCCGCCTCCGCAGATTGCTTGCGTCTATAACTAATGGCACGACGGACGACCAGGTCGAAAAGGAGGCTGGTAATACCGTGCCAGTCACGCGATCGAGACGATTTCAACCGGTGAATAAACTGGGAGCGCACGGGGTGGGTGTGTCGCTCGGCGAGGCTCGACCCGTATTCACTGAAGCTCGGGGACATCCTCTTCTCTCACATAAATAGTTTGCCGATGATAGGTAACGTTGCTCAGTATAACGATGTCAGAGAGCTATATGTTGGTGTAAACTTGTTGCGGCTACGTCCAGGTGCCGAGGTTGTACCGAGATTCCTGTTGTGGGTTATGAAGTCGTCGTTCTTCAGGCAACAGGTTGAGTCGTGGGCGAAGCCTGCGATTAACCAGGCCAGTATCAATACCACGGCGCTCGCTTCGCTGGTGTGCACAGTGCCTCCGATAGCGGAGCAAAACGCCATCGCGACGTTTCTCGACCATGAGAGTGCCACGGCCAATGCGCTCATTGGCAGATATGAGCAGGCAATCGAGCTGCTCGAAGAAAAGCGCATCGCGGTCATTACGCACGCCTTAACAAAAGGTCTAGACCCCACTGTACCGATGAAGGACAGTGGGATTGAGTGGGCCGGTGATATTCCCTCGCATTGGAGTGGTAGGCCACTGTTTTCGGAAGTTGAGGAGCGCGGTTAACTAATGAGGACAACAGGACAGCAAACGTACTATCAGTGTTGCGTGATGTTGGCGTTATAAGATACGAAGACAAAGGTGACATCGGTAACAAGAAATCAGGATATTGGGCGATATAAGATAGTCCATGCGGGTGATTTGGTCGTGAACTCCATGAACGTTATTATTGGTTCCGTTGGCCTTTCCGCCGAGTTTGGGGCACTCAGCCCGGTCTATCTAGTACTTAAGCATCGAACTGGCGGCGTTAGTACGCTTTATACATCGAGCGTATCTTCCAAACCAGGGTCTTCCAGCATTGGCTGACGAGGCTAGGTTATGGAATACTTGCCCACCGCATGCGAATACCATGGAATAACCTTAAGCGTTCATACATGCCGCTGCCCCCACTGGCGAGCAAGAATCGATACTTGCTTATATCTCTGAAAAAGATGTCGCGTTGAACGCCCTGCGCGGACAGTGCGCCCGAGGGATTGAGTTGTTGAAAGAGCATCGCAGCGCGCTGATTACTATGCTGTCACCGGTCAAATGGATGTACGCAAGCACAGAACGGGGAGATTAGAGGCTCTCGCCTGATGACTGAAGTCTTAAAAGAGAAGACGTATGAGGCAGGCTTGTGCGCAACTCTGTGCTCGTGGCTGGGTCGAAGGCGAAGACGAAAATGACCGCGAACTAGCCCTCTATTCTGACGATGTCGTGGGATCGCTTCAGGACAGTCAGCCCGAAGAGTACGCTAAGGTTACGGGCGGTGGAAACGGCAACGGTGAGCACCTTATTCTCGAAAGGCTCGCTATGACGATTCGGGAAAGCGGCACTATCGCGGTTCTACGAAATGGCTTCAAACGCATCAATGCGCGCTTCGACATGTGCGGGTTTATGCCGAACCAGGGCATGAACCCGGAGACGCTAGACGACATGCGAAAGTTCGGTGTCGGGTGGTTCGACAGGTACTTACTCGACCATCAATGGCAACAGTATCGATGTCGTTCTTTTTGTCAATGGAATTCCAGTCGCTACGCTGGAGTTGAAGACAGATTTCACGCAGACCGTTCAAGACGCCATTGACCAGTACAGGAAAGACCGGCTCCCGAAGGACCCCAAGACGGGGCACATTGAGCCGCTGTTACTTCCGAGGCGCGGGGCCGTTGTTCACTTTGCTGTGAGCACTGACGAGGTGCACATGACGACGGAGCTTGCGGGGCGGAGTACCGCGTTCTTGCCATTCAATCTTGGAGACGATGGGGGTGCAGGCAACCCGCCTAATCCAGCAGGTTACAACATTTCCTATCTCTGGGAACGCGTCCTGGCCCGCGAGCCGTGGCTCAATATCCTGGACCGCTTTGCCTATTCGGAGAAGGTGGACGAGATAGTCAGCGGTCGGAAGGTGGAGACCGAGCAAGTTATCTTCCCACGCTACCATCAATGGGATGCCGTGACGAAGCTCATCGACGCGGCCCTGGTCGAGGGTCCCGGACACAACTACCTTGTCGAACACTCCGCTGGTTCGGGCAAGTCAAAAACCATTATGTGGTTGCGCACCGCCTTTCCAATCTCCACAATAAACATGACGAGAAGGTGTTCGATTCCGTTATCGTAGTGACGGACCGGACCGTGCTGGACGACCAGTTGCACATCAGATTGTGCAAGCAGAACACAAGACCGGAGTCGTCAAGCGAATCGGGTCAGAAGGACCCAAGTCAACCCAGCTTCGTGATGCTCTCGTTAATCGTACTCCCATCATCATCGTCACACTTCAAACATTTCCACCAGCCCTAAAGTTAATCGCCGAGATGCCATCGCTGGCCGGGCGGTCCTTTGCAATATCGCTGATGAGGCGCACTCTTCACAGACCGGTGAAGCTGCGAAAAAGGTGCGAGAGTTGCTCGGTATTACGGAAGGGTTTCCCGGAGAGGGCGAAGACGAGGAACTTAGCGCCGAAGACGTGCTTTTGGCAGCGATGGCGCGGCGCGCCGAAGCCAAGAACATCAGCTACTTCGCGTTTACAGCAACACCGAAGCCCAAGACGCTCGATATATTCGGCCGTCTAGATGCCGCTGGACATAAAGTAGCGTTTCACGAATATTGGATGAAACAGGCAATCGAAGAGGGCTTCATCCTCGACGGCCTCCAAAACTATACCACGTATCGGTTTCTGTATCGGCTCGCAATCCGCGACGACAAGTCGGGCGGGTTCGTAGTCCCAAAGAGCGAAACCGCTAAGCTCATTGCTCGTTCGCAGAAGCTCCACCCTTCCAATATCGCCCAGAAGGTTCAGATTTATCGTTGAGCACTTCCGCGAGTCGGTGAAGCCTTTGCTAAACGGCAAGGCGAAGGCAATGATTGTCTGCGGCTCGCGGAAGGCTGCTGTGAAGTATAAGCTCGCCGTGGACAAGTACGCCAACGATAAGGGCTACCGCGACATCCAGGCTCTCGTGGCGTTTTCCGGCGAGGTGACCGATGTGGAAGAAGCCCCCGGGTAAGTCATTTACCGAGAACTCTGTTTGAATCGGCTCCGCAAAGAAAGCATCCCGGAGGCTTTTAAGAGTGATTCATTCCAGGTGCTCATAGTCGCAGAGAAGTTTCGGACTCGATTCGACCAACCGCTCCTCGTAGCCATGTATGTCGATAAGAAGCTCGCAGGCATCAACGCCGTGCAAACGCTGTCGAGGCTCAATCGGATATACGAGCGAGACGGCGTCAAAAAGACAGCGACGTATGTCCTCGATTTTGAAAATGAGGCCCAGGATATTCTAGATGCTTTCCAGCCTTTCTTCAAATCGGCGTACCTGGAGAAACCGGCCGACCCTGACTTGATTCATGACCTTCAGGCTAAGCTGGATTCTTACGGCATTTATGGGACTGATGAGATTGAGCGCTATGTGACAGCGTACATCGAGGAGGAGCGAATGGAAGCGGGTGCACGAAAGCAGTCGCGTCTCAAACCTTGCTGGACCCCGTTGTCAGAGCGGTATTGGGACCGCCTCGCTGCAGCCAAGGAAGCCAAGAGTGATTTAGAGGTCAGGGGTGCTGAGTTGTTCCGCCATAACATGAGTTCGTTCGTACGCGCGTACGGTTTCCTGTCGCAAATCTACAACTATGCTGATACGGACCTTGAGAAGCGGGCACTGTTCTACGGCGGCCCGTCCGTCTCATCCACGATGACAAGGAGGAGAATCCCATCGACTTGTCCAGCGTCGTGGTCACACATCGTCGTGTGCACGAGACTTCGCAGGCAAAGCAATTCGTGGCCTTGTCGCTGCAGCGCCTTCGTCGAGGTTCAGGTCTTGCTGTCGTCGGCGTCACCCCGCAGCGCCGTGTCCGCCGTGGTGGGCGCGACCGGGACGGCGAGCACCACAGTGGCCGCGCCCAGTGCCCGCGCGACCTGGCACGCGGCCCGGGCGGTGGATCCGGTCGCGATGCCGTCGTCCACGATGACGGCGATCCGGCCGGCCAGCGGCACGTGCGGCTGGTCTCCGCGGAACCGCCGCGCCCGGCGCTCTAGCTCGGCCCGTTCCTTCCGCTCGACCTGGGCGATCTCCGCCTCGCTGACCTTGGCGTACCGGACGACTTCGGGGTTGATGACCCGCGCCCCGGACTCCCCGATCGCGCCGAGGCCGAGTTCGGGCTGGGCGGGCACGCCCAGCTTGCGCACCAGGATGACGTCCAGCGGGGCGCCCAGCGCACGGGCCACCTCCGCCGCGACCGGCACCCCGCCCCGGGGCAGCCCGAGGACCACGACGTCTTCGCCACGCAGGAACTCCAGGCGGCTGGCCAGCCTGCGGCCGGCGTCGGGCCGGTTGCGGAACCGCATGGTGATCCCCTTCCGCCGGTCTGGGGAATGTGTACCCGGCGGGGGCCTTCCATGCAAGCAGCGGCCCGCCGGGGGTCAGGACAGCAGGGTGCGGAGGAAGGCGCGGGTGCGGGCGCCCTCGGCGCCACGGGTGTACTCGCCGGCCACGAAGTCGGTCACGCCGGCGTCGGCAAGCGCGGCGATCTGGGCGGCGACAGTGTCCTCGTCACCGACGAGGGCCACGTCCGCCGGGCCCGCGGCGCCCTCGCGGTCCAGCATGGCCCGGTACGACGGCAGGTCACCGTAGATGGCGAAGACCCGGGCGGCCCGTTCCCGTGCGGCGTCCGGGTCGTTGGTGACGCAGACAGGAAGAATGCACACCACGCGCGGAGCGGGCCGGCCGGCACCCTCCGCGGCGGCGTTGATCGCCGGCACGATGTGATCCCGCACGGTGGCGGGGCCGGTCATCCACAGCACGGTGCCGTCGGCCTGCGCGCCGGCCAGGCGCAGCATCTGCGCGCCGAGCGCGGCCAGCACGACCGGGACCCGGCCGGTGTTCGGGGTGGTCAGCCCGATGTTCGCCCGCACCGTGGTGCCGGTGAACGAGGCCGGCTCCTCGTTCAGCAGCGGCAGCAGGACCGCGAGGTACTCCCGCATGTGCAGCACCGGCTTGCCGAAGTCGTAGCCGTACATGTCCTCGATCACGATCCGGTGGGACAGCCCGATGCCGAGCACGAGCCGGCCGTCCACCGCCGCCGCGACGGTCCGCGCCTGCTGGGCCAGCACGGCCGGGTGCCGCGGGTAGGTGGGCACCACGGCGGTGCCGATCTCGATGCCGGGCACCTGGTTGCCCGCGACGGCCAGCGCGGTCAGCGCGTCCATCCCGAAGATGTTGTTCATCCAGGCGGAGTGGAACCCATGGTCGGCGGCCTGCTGCAGTTCCTCGCGCAGCGCCGTCATCGGGCCGCGGCCAACCGGATCCCGCAGTGATACGCCAATCCTCATCGTGCGCCTCCCGCACCTGGGCCGTCTGAGCCAGCACATTCTGCCTGGCCCATTCTGCTGGGCCGGGCGCCCGATTCGCCCGGTTACCCGCCAACCGCCCCGTCCGCGCCGGCCAGCCGCGCATGCGCCACCGCCACCTCGGCGGCCAGTGCCGCGTTGTCGGCGATCAGCAGCCGGTTGACCTCGACGCTGCGGCCCCCGCTCAGCTCATGCACGAGGGACAAGACGGCCGGCGTCACGGACTGCCCGGCCACCCCCTGGCGGTGTACCCGGCTAACCGCCTCGGCGATGATCTCCTCCAGGTCCACGGCCGGGTCTGGCGGCCGGGCGAGGAGCAGCCCCGAGGTGCCGTTAAGCAGCCAATGCAGGGCAGCGACCCGGGCAGCTTCCGCCGCGCTGGCGACGACCGCGGACACCGGCGGGCCGCCGCCGGCGCTGTAGAACAGCGGCAGCTGCGGCGTGCGCCAGCCGAGGACCGGGACGCCGAGGGTCTCCAGCAGTTCCGCCGTGGCCGGCACGTCCAGGATCGACTTGGCGCCGGAGGACACCACCATCGCCGCGGTGCGCGCAAGCTGCGGCAGGTCGCTCGAGATGTCCAGGCTCTGGGCGAAGCCGCGGTGCACGCCCCCGGTGCCGCCGGTGCCCATGAACCGGATCCCGGCGGCGCGGCACACCGCCAGGGTCCCGCCCACCGTGGTGGCGCCGAGCGCGCCCTGCACCGCACAGGCGGCCAGGTCACGTGCGCCTGCCTTGCGGGCGGACTCGCCTGCCGCCGCGAAGCGCTCCAGTTCCGCCTCGGTCAGCCCGGCCCGGACGGCACCGTCCACCACGCCCACGGTGGCGGGTACGGCGCCCGCGGCGCGCACCCGTGCCTCCGAGGCCAGCGCCACGTCCATGCCCTGACGGCCGGGGAAGCCATGGGAGACCAGGGTGGTTTCCAGTGCCACCACGGGACCGCCGTCCCGCAGCGCCGCGGCCACCTCATCGGACAGCACCGGGGCGAGCGCCATCACCGGCCGCCCCTGCCGCGGCCGCACCTGCCCCCTGGCTGGCGGGGGCGCGTCACGGCATCGCCCCCATCCTGGTCACGGCGCGGGCGGCCGCGTCCAGCCCGAGGCGGACACCGCCGAGCAGGTAGCCCGCCGCGAACGCGTCACCGGCGCCGGTCGCATCCACCGCGCGCACCGGCCGCGCGGCATGGGTGACCCCGCCGGCCCGGACCCCGCGCGGTCCCAGTTTCACCACCATCTCGCTGCCGGGCACCTCCCCCACCAGATCCGCCTCCTCCTCCGTGCCGAACACGACCTGCGGCCGCAGCCCGGCAAGCAGCTCGCGGAAGCGGTCCACGCCATAGTCTCGCAGCGCCGCGGTGGAGGAGAGATCCACGCTCGGCCGGGGCAGCCGCGCCGCCGCGGCCAGCGCGGCCCCCTGGACCGGTTCGCGCAGCAGGCTGTAGCCGGGCAGGTGCAGCCGGGTGCAGCCGTCGAACCAGGCGTCCGCCAGATGGGCGGCCGCCAGCTCGGTGCCCACGCCCCGGTCGGTCAGCATGGACCGGGACCGGCCGTGGTCGGAGAGCGACACCACCACGCCGGTCCGCCCCGGCAGGACCGGCCCGGCAACCTGCACGCCCCGGCCGGTCAGCTCGTCGGCCACCATGCGGCCCGCGGGGTCGGCCGCCCGCGCCGCGATCAGCCGGGCCCGGCCGCCGAGCGCGCTGATCCACGCGGCCACGTTTGCCGCCTGCCCGCCGGCGCCCACCGAGGTGACGGCGGGCGTATCGGTCTCCGGCGCGACCTGGCCCGCCAGCGAGACCACCACGTCGAGGTGCGCGTCCCCCAGCACGCAGATCATGGCCGCGTCACCCGTGCCCCCCGCCCTGCCGGATATGCGCACCCTATGCCCGGCGCGCGCTCCGGATCAGGGCGGGCTGCCGGAGTTGACCGCGGCGGGCAGGCCGGAGCAGATGCTGGCCCCGGCATTGCGGCTCTGCACGAACGTGGCACTGCCGTAGCCGCCACCGCCGCTGCCGGAACCGCTGACCGCGCTGTGCCTGGCCCGGCCGTGTCTGCCGTGGCCGGTCTTGCCGGTCTGCGGCGCGGGCGCTGGCTTCACCCCGCCGAAGTCAGACCCGAGGACCAGGGTGACCGGGCCCGCCGTGCCGGTCTGCGGGGCCGGCTCGGCCAGCAGGTCCTGGGCCGCGGGGGCGGACTTGAGCGACGTCATCAGGGTGTAGGCGCTGTCGGCCTGCGCGGTGCCCGAGTACGTCACGGTCGTGGCCGCCGTCGGCACCGCGTTGCCGACCCCGGTCACGTCGTAGCCCAGCTTGCGCAGCTTGGCGGCGGTCCGGCCGGCGAGCCCCGCCAGGCCGGTACCGTTCAGCACCTTCACCTGCACCTTCCCGGGTGGCAGCGTGGGCAGCGAGTGGCGCCAGTCCTGGCCGCCGCCGAGCATCTGGAAGATCACGTCGGCCTGCGGCTGCTCGGGCAGCAGGCGGCCCGGCTGGGCCGCGTCCGGCACCGTCGGCATCGTGAGCAGCGTGACGTGCTTGGCGGACAGGTGGATGAGGCTCTTGGCGAGGCCCGCCAGCTTGCTGACCGAGTCCATGCCCTGGTCCACGGTGAGCGCCTTGGTGGCGATATCGGCGATCTTGAGCAACTGCAGCGAGTTGCTCAAGATGCCCTCGCTGTTCACCTTCTGGATGACCGAGGAGATGAACGCCTGCTGCAGTTCGATCCGCGGCAGGTCGCCGCCGACATCCCCCTCGGCCGAGACGCCATGCCTGGTGCGCACGTAGGCCAGCGCCTGGTTGTAGTTGAGCAGGTGCTTACCGCCGGACAGGTGCAGCCCCGACCACCGGTCCCGGTAACCGCCGCGCGGCACGCACACCGCGACCCCGCCGATCACTCCACCATCGCGCGGAACGAGTTGAAGTCGAACATCACGAAGTGATCCAGCTTGACGCCGGTCAGGTCGCGCACCGTCTTCACCGCGCACGAGGGGCCGCCGATGTTCATCGCCCCGTCGATGATCGCGGCCTGGTAGGGGCCCCAGATGCCCATGCCGACGCCCTTCCTGGCCTTGCAGCCCGGCTCGTAGACGATGGTGTCCCGCGGGATGGACACGATCAGGGCGTGCGTGTGCGTCGGGTCGAGGTGGACCAGCAGCAGGTTGTCGGAGTTGCTGGTGTCCAGGCTCGGGTTGCTGCCGAAGCCCTTGCCCTGGCCCTTCCTGGTCTGCGATCCGAGCAGCAGGATGTTCTGCGCGCCGTAGACGGACCGGTGGGTCAGCCCGCTGACGCTGACGACCTTGATGTTCCCGGCCAGGTGCCGGTAGACCACATAGGCGCCGAGGCTGGCCACGACCACGACCACGGCCAGGAAGGCAGCACAGCCGTAGGCGGCCTTCCGCAGGCGGCCAGGGTGCCGCCAGTGGCCGCGCCGCGGCTGGTCACCCGGATAGCCGTGCCGGCGGCGGCGGCCTGCCGAATGGTCACGCATCTGCGCTCCCGGCTTGTCAGGTTGCGCAGACGCTATCCGCGCCCGGCGGCGCAGCGGGCGGCAGGCCCCGATACTTTGCCGGAGCAATGCTGACTCCAGACCGGCGCATCATTCCATGGTCATCGCGCGGGGCACTCGCCCCGGACCAGCAGGTCGAGGCCGTGGGAATGGCGGGGCAGCCGCCACGGTTCCATACCCCATGCGGGCATGGAACGTGCCCGTGACCGCAAGGAGGAACCATGGCTACGGTCGAACTGACCGCCGAGAATTTCGAGTCCGTGATCGGCGGCGCCGGCCTGGCCCTGGTGGACTTCTGGGCGTCCTGGTGCGGACCCTGCCGGATGTTCGGCCCGGTCTTCGAGAAGGTGTCGCAGCAGCACCAGGACGCGGTCTTCGGCAAGGTCGACACCGAGGCCCAGCAGGCGCTCGCCGCGTCGTTCGGGATCACGTCGATTCCGACTCTGATGATCATCCGCGACAAGGTCGTCCTCTACGCCCAGCCCGGTGCGATCTCCGAGACCGCGCTGGAAGACCTGATCGCGAAGGCGCGCGAGGTGGACATGGACGAGGTCCGCGCCAGCATCGCCGGGAAGCAGGCCGGCGCGGCCTGAGCGGGCGGGCTTGGCCTATTCGCGTTCCAGGGGGGTGGCGGGCCAGTCCAGCATCCGCGCGCCGATGACCGCGACCTGCAGCGCGAGCGCGTCCGCGGGCCGCGTGGGGTCCCGCCCGGTCAGGTCCCTGACCCGGGCCAGCCGGTAGGTGACGGTGCGCACCGACAGGTGCAGGTCCCGCGCGGCGGCGGCCGCGACGGCGCCCCTGGCGTAGTAGGCGGCCAGTGTCGCCAGCAGCGGCCCGGCGCCGCCACGGGCCCGCGCCAGCGGGGTGAGCAGGGTCTGCACCAGGTCGGTGATGGCCACCCTGTCGCGCAGTAGCACCTGGTAGATGAGCAGGTCCACGGCGCGGACGACCTGGTCGGCCAGGCCCAGGCGCTGGGCCACGTCGAGCGCGTCGGCCGCCTCGCCGTAGGACCGCACGACGCCGCTCGGCCCGGGGTGGGACCGGCCGAGGGCGATCCGCCAGGGCGGCGGCCCGGGCTGGGCGGGATCGCGGGCCTGGGCGGGATCGCGGGCCTCGGCGCGCTGGCCGGCCGCCCGGCGGGCCAGCGCGGCGGCCAGCGCCCGGGCCACCCCGGCCGCCTCGTCGCCGCCGGCCGTTCCCACGATCACCACCAGCCGGCCGCGGCGGCTCACCACCAGCGAGGAGGACGGCGCCGCGGCCTCGGCGACCACGGTGTCGATGTGAATGCCCGCCAGGCTCACGCTGCCGCCGCTGTCCGCAGCGCCCACCAGCAGCACCTGGTGCGGGCCGGCCAGCCGCAGTCCCAGCCGCTCGCCC
Organism: uncultured Actinomycetes bacterium; assembly: GCA_963795785.1. Taxonomy (GTDB): domain Bacteria; phylum Actinomycetota; class Actinomycetes; order Streptosporangiales; family Streptosporangiaceae; genus DASXKD01. The sequence continues at coordinate 180,546 of CAWCKG010000055.1, read as the reverse complement.
CTGGCCATCAGGTCGGCCACGCCGCCCCGGCCGGACAGCAGGTCCTCGAAGAACTCGCGGCGCTCCGCCTCCTCCCGGCGGGCGACCGACAGGTAGGCCCGCTCGAACCCGCCCGCGGCCGCCGCCACCGCGTCGTCCGCGGCGTGCAGCACGGCCAGCACGGCGGCCCGCAGCGCGGTGGGTGAGTCGGTGTCGGCGGGCAGTTCCCGCCACAGCCGCCAGGTCGCCGACAGGTAGAGGTCGACGAGCCCGCCCAGGGCGACCCCGCCCTCCGCGGCCTGCTCGCCGGACCGGGCGTAGCCGGCCAGTTCCGCCGCGGTCAGGCGGCGCCCGCTGCCGAACGCCTCCACGACGGCGGGCAGGTAGTCGCCGAGCAGCCCGGGCGGGACCCCGCCGGCCTCGCGGCTCGCCGCAAGGGTGATCGCGGCCAGGTCCGGCCGGCGCGTCGCTGCCGCGCGCAGTCACTCCAGCCACCGCCTTCCAGCCTGCCGCGCCTGCCACAGGCCCGGCAGCCACCGCTCCGACAGCTTCCCCTCAGTTTGCTGGGCATCGGCAAGGTACGGGGGCAGCTTTAGCCGATAAGCCCCGAAGACTGGATGGGCTCGGCAAGCAATAGTTAAACATGAGCCCGGAACGGCCGGGCCCGGCATCGGGTGGGAGGTCACCGTGACGGCGTTCAGCCTGGGGACCTCCGCCGCCGCGCCTGCGCCGCCATGGTCACCAGCCGGATTGGGCAGTCAACCGGGGCACTGCTCATCCCGGCCGGCCTGGCCGCGCCCAGGCCCGGGGACCCCGCAGGTGCCCGGGCCGGGCTGGCCGTCCTGGCCTGGGCAGCGCCCTCCAGACCGATAGGTAACGACACAGACGGGGAGAAGGCCGAGGACACTACGCCAACGAGGGCCATCGGGTAGCCATGGCAGCCATTCAGGTCCCAGCATGGGGCTGGGCGGCGCTTGTCGCCGCCCTTGTTGTGCTGCTTGGCGCGGACCTGCTGGCGAGCTACCGCCGGGACGGCCAGGTGAGCATGGCCGAAGCTGCCGGATGGACGCTCGCCACGGTGGCGCTGGCGGTGTCCTTCGGCGGGCTGCTCGCCCGCACCTCGGGGAGCACGCCCGCCGGGCAGTTCTTCGCCGGCTGGCTGACCGAGTACAGCCTTTCCCTGGACAACCTGCTGGTCTTCGTCATCCTGATCAGCCGGTCCCAGGTGCCGGGCCGGCTCCATGGCCGCGTGGTCCTGGCCGGCATCGGCATCGCCGTGGTGCTGCGCGGGATCGTCATCGGCGCCGGCGCGACCGCCCTGCACCGGTTCGGGTGGCTGGAATACCTGTTCGGCGCGTTTCTCATCTATACGGCGGCCCAGGTGGCGCGGCGCCCTGGCGGGGCACGGGCACCCGCCGGAACCGGCCCGGGCCAGGTCTCCGGTGCGGGCGACGGCCGCCCGGCGGGCCGGGTCCCCGCAGCCGCGGCCGGGGCACCGGGGGCCATGGCACAGGCCCCGCCCCCGGGGGTGGCGGGGCGCATCGCGGCCCGGCTGACCCGCGGTGGCACGGCCGGGGTGCTCGCGCTGGTGATCGCCCTCGGGGTGACCGACGTCCTCTTCGCGCTCGACTCCATCCCGGCCGTGTTCGGGCTGACCCGGGATCCGTTCCTGGTGTTCAGCGCGAACGTGTTCGCGCTGCTCGGCCTGCGGCACCTGTACTTCCTGGTGGCCGGGCTGCTGACGCGGCTGGTCCTCCTGCAGGCGGGCCTGTGCGTGGTGCTCGCGTTCATCGGCGTCAAGCTCATCGGCGAGGCGCTGCGCGGCTCCGGCGTGACCAGGCTCGGGCCGGTACCGGTGCCGCAGGTCGGCGCCTGGCTCTCGCTGGCGATCATCGCCGTGGTGCTCGGCACGGCCGCGCTGGCCAGCGTGCTGGCCACCCGGCGGCAGGCCAGGCGGCGGGACCGCGCGATCTGCGGCGAGCAGCACTGACTGCCCCCTCCAGCCAGGGGGCTCAGGACGCGATGGCGCCGCGCAGGTGCGCCACGACGTCGCCGATGGCGACCTTGACCGTCTCGCCGGTGGCGCGCGTGGTGACCTCGACGGTGCTGTCGGCCAGGCCGCGCTTGCCCACGGTCACCCGGAACGGGATCCCGGTGAGCTCCGCGTCGCGGAACTTCACCCCGGCCCGCTCGGCCCGGTCGTCGATGAGGACCTCGATGCCCGCCGCGGTGAGCTGCTCGTACACCGACTCCCCCGCCTTCGCGGTCTCGGGGTCCTCGGACTGGGCCACGGTCACGACCACGGCGAACGGTGCCACGGCGACCGGCCAGATGATGCCGCGCTCGTCGCGGTGGGTCTCCACGACGGCAGCCATCGCCCGCTCCACGCCAATGCCGTAACAGCCCATGATGGGGTGCACGCGCTCACCGGAGGCGTCCAGCACGGTGACCCCGAACGCCTTGGTGTACTTGTAGCCGAGCTTGAAGATGTGCCCGATCTCGATGGCGGCCAGCAGGTCCAGCGGCTGCCCGCAGACGACGCACGGTTCCCCGGAGGTGACCTCGCGCAGGTCGGCCCAGGTCCCGACGGTGATGTCCCGGCCCACGTCCACCCCGCGCAGGTGGAAGTCGTCGGTGTTCGCCCCGGTGACCATGTCGCGGCGGCCGCGCAGTGCCTCGTCGGCGAGCACCGGGAGGCCCGTCACCCCGACCGCGCCGAGGCTGCCCGGCAGCGCGCCGAGGGCCTCCTTGATCTCCTCGGGGTGGGCCGGGCGGATCTCCACCGCCGCGGTGGCGTCGAGGAGCTTCTGCTCGTTGAGGGCGTGGTCGCCGCGCATCAGCACCAGCGTCAGCTTACCGTCCAGCACGTAGACCAGGGACTTGATCTGCCGGTCCGCCGGAGCGTCGTACCCGGTCGCCAGGTCCTCGATGGTCCGCACGCCCGGGGTGGCGAACCGCTCCGGAGCGGGCAGCCCCGGCCCGTCGGCCACCTCGTCCAGCCGGGAGGTGGCCTTCTCCACGTTCGCCGCGTAGTTGCAGGCCGGACAGTACGCGACGGTGTCCTCGCCCGCATCTGACGGGCACATGAACTCGGTCGAGTCGCTGCCGCCCATGTTGCCGCTGGACGCCGCCACCGGGATGGCCGGGATGCTCAGCCGGTCAAAGATCCGCAGATAGGCGTCGCGGTGCCGGCCGAAAGCGGCGTCGAGCCCGGCGGCGTCGAGGTCGAAGGTGTAGGAGTCCTTCATGGTGAACTCCCGCACCCGCAGCAGCCCCGCCCGGGGCCGCGCCTCGTCCCGGAACTTGGTCTGGAACTGGTACCAGGCCTGGGGCAGTTGCTTGTGCGAGTTCAGCTCCTGGGCGAGGACGGTGAAGACCTCCTCGTTCGTCACCGCGAGCACGTTCTCGGCGCCCCTGTGGTCGGTGAACGTGAACATGACCTCGGCCATGGTCTCGGTGCGGCCGCTGCGCTCCCAGATCTCCTTCGGGTGCATCGTGGGCGCCAGCAGTTCCTGGGCGCCGATCCGGGTCATCTCCTGGCGGATGATCTCGATCACCTTGTGCCGCACCCGGACCGCGAGCGGCAGCAGTGAATAGTGGCCCGCCTGGAGCTGCCGGATGTACCCCGCGCGGACCAGCAGCCGGTGGCTCGGCGCCCCGGCGTCCGCCGGGTCCTCCCGCAGGGTCGGGATGTGCATCTGTGACCAGCGCATGATGCGGGCCTTCTCGTCGTGGGATCTGGATGCCGCGCCGCAGGTAACGGGCGGGGGCGGAAACCGAGCTTAGTGGCCCTGCGGCGGGGCCTCGACCCGGTTTCCCGGTTCGAGCGGCGGTGCGCCGATCGGGAGACAGGTCAGGCACTCCGGCTGGGCCACCGGATGATCCGGCTCGGGGCGCAGCACGTCGTTGTCGATCGTCAGCGCGGACAGCACCGCCGCGATGGCGAGCAGGCCGGCGCAGATGACCATGGCCTTACGGAACGCGGGGTCCATCAGGAACCACAGGCGGTATGCCTGGCCGGTCAGGCCCACGGCCAGCGGGAGCCCGGCCACGGCAAACAGGCCCGCGGCCCGGGCCACCGCGTTGTTGACGCCGCTGGCCGTTCCGGCATGGCGCACGTCGGCGCTGGCCAGCACGGTGGCCGTCAGCGGGGCAACGGTCGCGGACAGGCCGAGCCCGAACAACACCACCGTGGGGAGCACATCAGTGACGTAATTAGCGTTACGTCCAATTCTGACCGCCAGGAGCAGGCCCGCAGCGCACAGCAGACAGCCAGCGGTCATGAGCCAGCGCGGGCCGACGCGCTGCGCCAGCGCGCCCGCCCGGGACGACAGCACCAGCATCAGCAGGGTCAGCGGCAGCAGCGAGACGCCCGCGGCGAGCGGCGAGTAGCCGGAGACCACCTGGAGCTGGAGCACCAGCAGGAAGATGGTGCCGCCGAGCGCGCCGTAGATCACGAACGTCACCACGTTGACCGCGGTGAACTGGCGGGAGGCGAACACGTCAAGCGGGAGCATGGGCGGCACGCCGTGCCCGGCCCGGCCGCGATGGCGTTCCAGCAGCACGAAGCCGGCGAAAGCGAGGATCCCTGCGCCGCCGGTCAGCGCCGCCCGGGCGAGGCCGTGCACGGGTGCCTCGATGAGCGCGTCGGTGACCCCGGCCAGGGCGAGCGCGGCGAGGAACGCACCGGCCCAGTCGAACCGGCCGTGGCTGGTGGGGTCCCTGCTCTCCGGCACATGGCGCACCGCGACGGCCACCACCACGGCGGCCAGCGGCAGGTTCAGCAGGAAGATCCACCGCCAGCCGACCGAGCCGATGAGCCAGCCGCCGAGGAACGGCCCGACGGCGCCTGCCAGGCCCCCCAGCCCGGACCAGGCGCCGATGGCCCTGGGCCGGTCCTCGGGTGCGAACGACGCCTGGATGATCGCCAGCGAGCCGGGGGTGAGCAGCGCGCCGCCGATGCCCTGCAGCGCCCGTGCCCCGATGAGCACGCCGATGTCCGGGGCGAGGCCGCACAGCGCCGAGGCCAGGGCGAACCAGATCACCCCGATCACGAAGATCCGGCGGCGGCCGAGCCGGTCGCCGAGCGCGCCGCCGAGCAGGATCAGCCCGGCCAGGGTGAGCGTGTAGGCGGTAACCGTCCACTGCAGGCCGGCCAGCGAGGTGTGCAGGCTCTTGCCGATGGTCGGCAGGGCCACGTTGACCACGGTGCCGTCGAGCATCGCCATGCTCGACCCGAGCACGGTGGCAGCGAGCAGCCACCGCCCCTGCTTGCTGGTCAGGCGGATGGCACCCGGCGCTGAGGAGACCGCTGCGACCACGCTTGCGATCCTCTCACCGCACGAGGCCCGTTGCCCAGCCTGCCCGCCGCGGCGGCCCGGCGCCCGGCGGCCGTCTTGTAGCGTGCCTTAGCAGGCATCGCCGCGCGGGCGCGGTGCACCGGCGGAGGGACGCGCGTGCGGTACATGGTCCGGCAGCGGATGTTCTCGATCGGCGACGATTTCTGGATCCTCGACGAGCAGGGCAACCGCGCTTTCCTGGTCGACGGCAAGGCAATGAGCATCCGGCAGACCATGGAGATCAAGGACCCCTCCGGGGCCGTGGCGGCCAGCGTGCACAAGAAGCTCATGGCGACTGCGGGACGCGATGGAGATCGAGCGCGACGGGCAGGTCATCGCGACCGTGCGGCGGGAGATGTTCTCGCCGCTGCACCACAAGTCCTCCGTCGGCCTGGCCGACGGCCGGACGCTGGAGGCCGTCGGGAACCTCACCGGGCGCGAGTACGACATCAGGGACGGCGGTCACACGCTGGCCCGGGTGTCCCGGGCCTGGTTCGAGATCCGCGACACCTACGGCGTGGACGTGGCGCCCGGGGAGGACGCCGCGATGCTGCTGGCGACCGCCGTGTGCCTGGACCGGATCCACCACGAGGAGGACGCGCGGCACGACCGCTGACTCCCGCGGGCCCGGCGCGCGTGGCGGTCAAGGGACGGGCTTGCCGCCCCGCCACTTGGACGAGCCCGGCCCATAGGCGAGCACGATCCAGACGGGGCCGCGCGCGAACGTCATCGGCTTGCCCGAGTCCGTGGTGAACGTGGTGCCGCCGGTGGCGGCAGGCCGGGACCACCGCGCCTGGAAGGCCCGGCCGTCGCGCAGCACCGTTGCGGTGCCCGAGCCGACGGTTTCCGCGTCCGGCGGCATCATCGGGCCCTGCTCGAGGAACCGGGACAGGCCCACGACCACGCGCTGGATCACCACGGTAGGCGCGGCCAGCCGCCCGGCGCCGGTGCTGGTGGCGGGGGTGCCGTCCATCGAGACCAGCCAGCGCCCCCGGGCGTGTGACCAGGTGAACCGGAACGACGCGGCCGGGTAGGACACCGACTCCGCCCTGCGGGGGTGGCCGCCGGCCGGCGGCGGGCCGAACCGGAACCCGATGTTGCGGGCCACGCTGGCGTGCGGGGCCTGCTTGAGCAGCGTCCGGGTGTCGGCGTAGAGGTTGTACGGCTCGACCCGGTCGACGGTACGGAAGTAGCCGTCGGCGGTCGCCGCGTACAGGTCGACGATCCTGGCGTGCTCGACCACCGGCACGAGCTGTGGCTGCGCCCCGGACCAGGCGAACGCCGGGCGGCCGAACTGGCGCAGTAGTGGCAGGTCATCCTGCCGGGCGCTGCGCACGGGGCCGATCACCCGCGGGTAGTGCGAGGAGAAGACCGCCATGATCCGGCTCAGCCCGCCTTCGACCGGGATCAGGTACACGATGTCGGCCTTGGCCAGCCCGGTGGGCGGCCGCTCCGGGACGGTGTTCCCGATCTTCACGATGAGCACCCGCTTGAGCCGGTGCACCCGCTCCCCGGTGAACGGGGACAGCAGTGGTCCCCGGGGCGGCGGCCGCGACTGCGCCGGGGCCGGTTTCGGCGCCGACGCGAGCTTGCCAGCCGTGCCGTGGCGCATGGCATAGGCGATGCCCCCCGCTGCCAGTGCCACCGCGACGGCCGCCCCCAGTGCGGTGAGCGCAACGCTGCGCCGATCCCAGACCATCTGTGCACCCCTCAGGGAATTGTTCCCCGGCGGCCCCAATTCATGATCGCGAGGATGGCCAGGGACGGTAAAGGCTCAGCACGCGCTGGGCACCGCGGGCCCCGGCGCGGCGCCCAGCCGGGACCGGACCTCATCGGCGCCGAGGTCGTGCAGCTCTTCCAGTATCGCCAGGGCCCGCCGCCAGACGGCCTTGGCCATCGCCTTGTTCCCGACCGCGCTGTAGATGTCGCCGAGGCGGGCCAGCACCCCGCCCTGCTCGGCCCGGTCCCTGACCTCCCGCAGCAGCTCCAGGGCCCGGCGGTAGCAGGCGATGGCCTCGGTGTCGTCGCCGGTCAGGTGCATGGCGTAGCCGAGATGGTCCCACGCGTGCGCCTCGCCGACCAGGTTGCCGACCTCGCGGTGCAGGTCCAGAGCCCGGCGGCAGTGGACCACCGCGTCCGGCCCGGAGCCGAGCATCGCCATGTGCCAGCCGAGGTTCTCCAGCGCGTGCGCCTCACCGGCCCGGTAGCCGAGGCCCTGGTAGAGGCTGAGCGCCAGTTCCGCCTGCCGCCGTGCCTTGTCGTGCCGGCCCTGCCGGTCGAACAGCACCCCGACGGTGAGGTGGTTGCGGGCCTGCCAGGCGGTCGCGCCGGCCTCGTCGAACAGCGCGCTGGCCCCGAGCAGGTGGGTGTGCGCGGTGTCGTAGCAGCCGACCCGCAGGTTGGCGACGCCGATCGCGGCGTGCGCGTGGGCCTGGCCGAGCCGGTTACCGGCCCGCTCCGCGGCGGCCAGCGCGGTCCTGCCGATGGCCGCCAGGTCATGCCAGTGGCCCTCGCGGTTGAGGTAGTCGGTCAGGACGGCGGGCAACTGCCAGGCGCGCACGTCATGGCCGGCCGCCGCGGCGGCGTCGATGACCGCGAGCAGCACCTGGTGCTCCGCGCTGAACCAGCCCAGCGCCTCGGCGTAGCTGGCGAACTTCTCCGGGACGGTGCCCGGCTGCGCGGCGCACAGGCTGACCGCGGGGCGGGCCGGGCAGAGCCTGCCCGCGGCGGCCGCGGCGGTGTGCAGGTAGTGGTCGCCGAGGCGGCGCCTGGCCAGGTCACGCCCGGCCTCGTCCTCGCCCGCGGCGGCCAGTTCGGCGGCATAGGCGCGGAGCAGGTCGTGGCCGGTGAACCGGCCGGGCATGTGCTCGGTCAGCAGGTGCGCCTCGGTCAGCTCGGCCACGGCCCGGCGCGCCTGCGGGCGGCCGGTGCCGCCCAGGCTCGCCGCCGCGGCCACGGTGATGTCCGGGCCGGGGTGCAGGCCGAGCAGCCGGAACATCCGCGCCGCCGGCTGGCTGAGCTGCCGGTAGGACCACGAGAACACCTCGCGCACGCTGCTGGTGGTGTCCGCGGTCTCCAGCGCATCCAGGCGGGCGTCCCCGCCGCCCAGCTCCGCCGACAGGGCGGCGAGCCGGAACCCGGGCCGGGCGGCGGCGCGGGCCGCGACGATGGCCAGGCCGAGCGGCAGGCCGGCGCACAGCCTGGCGAGGTCGCGCCACCGCCTCGGGCTCCGCCCGGGCCCGTGCGGCGCCCAGCCGCCGGGCAATCAGCTCGCGCGACTCGGCCTGCGACATCACGTCCAGGGTGAGGATCCGCGCGCCCACCGTGGCGACCAGGCCATCCAGGCGGGCCCGGCTGGTGATCACCACGGCACACCGGCCGCTGCCGGGCAGCAGCGCCCGCACCTGGTCGGCGTCGCGGGCATTGTCCAGCAGGACCAGCACCCGCTTGCCGGCCAGGACGCTGCGGTACAGGGCCGCCTGCGCGTCGAGCGACTCCGGGATCTCGGCACCCGGCACGCCCAGGGCCTGCAGGAAGCCACGGACCGCCTGCTCGGGCGTGACCGGCCGGCGGCCGGGCCGAAGCCCTTGAGGTTGACGTAGAGCTGCCCGTCGGGGAAGTGCCCGGCAGCGCGGTGGGCCCAGACGGTCGCCAGCGCGCTCTTGCCCACGCCGGGCGATCCGACGATCGCCCGGACCCCGGTTTCGCCGCCGGGCTCGGTGCCCTGGCCGAGCAGCTCGTCGAGCCGGGCGAGTTCGGCGGCCCGGTCGACGAACTGTGCGGGTGCCGCGGGAAGCTGGCGGGGCACCAGCCACGGCCGCACCGGCAGCGCCGGCCCGGCGCCCGGGCGTTCCTGGCCTTCGGCCGGCCCAGGCTGGCCGCTGGCCGGTGCGGGCCGGTGGCCGTTCACCGGCCGCGGCTGGTGGCCGTTCGCCGGTCCGGGCTGGCGGCCGTTCGCCGGTGCCCGGCGGGCTCGCCATTGGCCTGCCCGGGACCGGGAGCGGGCCGGCCAGGCCGGCGTCACCCGCGAGGATGCGCTGATGCAGGAGCTGCAGCTCGGCGCCGGGCTCGACGCCCAGTTCGGCCACCAGGCGGCCGCGGATCTGCCGGAAGACGGCCAGTGCCTCGGCTCGCTGGCCGGACCGGTACCAGGTGGCCATGAGCATCCCGGCGAGCCGCTCGTTCAGCGGGTGGCGGGCCAGCGCCGCGGGCAGCTCGGCGGCCGCCTCCCGCTCCCGGCCACAGGCGAGCATGCACGGCCAGGCGGTCCTGCAGCATCGAGAGGCGCTCCTCCGCCAGCCCGTGCTGGATGGCCCGGACCCGCTCGGTGTCCGGCACGTCGGCCAGCGCGGGCCCGTTCCACAGCTCCAGCGCGGCATCGAACAGCGGGATGGCGGCGGGCCCGTCCGCGGCGCGGGCGGACCGGCCGAGGGACCGGAACCGCTCCGCGTCGACCAGGTCGTGGTCGAGTTCGAGCAGGTACCCGTCGCCGCAGCGGGTCAGCGTGGCATCCGGGACCTGCTTGAGCAGGTGCCGCAGCCGCGTCATCAGGGCCTGCAGGCTGGCCCGCGCGGATCTGGGCGGCTCGGCCTCCCAGATGGCGTCGACGAGTTCCGCGACCGGCACGACCTGACCGATGCGCAGCGCCATCAGGCCCATGACAAGGCGCAACTGCGGGCTCGCGGGCACCAGCCAGCTTTCACCGGCCCGGAGCCGTACCGGCCCGAGCACCCGCACCACGACTGTTGTGCCCCACTAGCCGGCCTCCTCGGCACGTCACTGGCGTGTCAAGGTCATCTCCTTTCCGATGCTAGGCGGTAGCTTTCCGGCATTTCATGACAAAAGGGGCAGCGCCCCCCAGCCGGCCTCTAACCGAAAGTGACTCGTCACGCTCCTGTGACATGCCGGCGCCAAGTCCCCGCCAAGCCGCCGCCAAGGGGACACAGGCAGATTGGCCAGCTATGAGACGACCTCACGTTCCGAGCCCGGCCGGGGGCCCCCGGCTGGGCCGCTACCTGTCGGCAACCGCCGCAGTCGCGGCACTGGCCCTCGCCGCGGCCGGTTGCAGCAGCAGTAGCAGCACCAGCACCGGCACCACGACCGGCGCGAAGAGAAGGGCGGCACGGCCACCTATGCCCTGCCCCCCTCCACCACGCCGAACTACATCTTCCCGTTCACCAGCAGCGCCTACATCAGCGTGGTCAACGCCGCATACTTCACCAACCTGATGTACCGGCCGCTGTACTGGTTCGGCAACGGATCCCAGCCACTGATCAACCCCTCGCTGAGCCTGGCGAACGCGCCGACCTGGTCGGGCAACACCGCCACCATCACGCTCAAGCACTACATGTGGTCCGACGGCACCCCGGTCACCACGACCGACGTGATGTTCTGGGTCAACATGCTCAAGGCCGTCGGCGCCACCGACTGGGGCGCCTACAGCGGGTTCCCGGACGCGTTCGTTCAAGACATCAAGGTGGTCAGCCCCACCGAGCTGCAGATGACCACGAACAAGGCGTACTCGCACAACTGGTTCCTGTACAACGACCTGTCGCAGATCACCCCGATGCCCCCGGCATGGGACAAGACCGCGTCCGGGCCGTCAGCAACTGCGCGGCCAAGGTCGCCGACTGCGCCGCCGTCTACAAGTACCTCGACGCCCAGTCCAAGGCGCTGACCACCTACGTCGAGCTCGCCGCTGTGGTCGGTCGTGGACGGCCCGTGGAAGCTGTCGGCGTTCAACGCCGACGGTCACGTGTCGCTTCGTGCCGAACCCGAAGTACTCCGGGCCGGTGAAGCCCACGCTGAGCCAGTTCCAGCTCGCACCCTTCACCACCGACGCGGCGGAGTACAACGTGCTGCGGTCGCCGGCCGCCGGCGGGCAGAAGATCGACGTCGGGCTACCTGCCGTCGCAGGACGCCCCGGCCAAGCCCGCGGGCTCCAGCCCGCTCACCGCGGGCTCCAACCCGCTGCCGGCTACACGCTGTCGCCGCTGTATCCCTGGGGCATCAACTACTTCGTGATGAACTTCCAGAGCACCACCGGCAACGGCCCGGTCATCAACCAGCTGTACTTCCGCCAGGCCCTGGCCTACCTGCTCAACCAGGAATCGGTCATCAAGGGCCCGCTGCGCGGTTACGGCACGCTGACCGACGGCCCGGTCGGGAACACCCCGGTGACGAAGTACCTGTCGCCGCAGCTCAAGGGCGGGCCGGTGTTCCCCTACAACCCGGCAAGGCCAAGACCCTGCTGTCCAGCCACGGCTGGAAGGTCGTGCCGAACGGCGTGACCACCTGCACGAACCCGAGCCTGTGCGGGCCCGGGATCAAGTCCGGCCACCAGCTGGTGTTCAACATGCCGTACGCCACCGGCACCCAGTGGATCACCCAGGAAATGCAGCAGCTGCAGTCCAACGCATCCCTGGTCGGGATCAAGATCAACCTGGAGCCCAAGCCGTTCAACCAGGTCACTGCCCTGGCCGCCGGCAACTGCGTGGTCGCGCACATCCCGTGCAACTGGGACCTGGCCAACTGGGGCGGCGGCTGGACGTTCGCCCCGGACTACTCGCCCACCGGCGAGACGCTGTTCACGTGCGGCGCCATCGCGAACTCCGGCGGGTACTGCAGCAAGACCAACGACAACTACATCAACGGCACTCTGACCAGCGACAACCTGCAGGGCATGTACACCTGGCAGAACTACCTCGCCAAGCAGCTGCCGGTGATGTTCCAGCCGAACGGCGCGTACTCGCTGACCGAGGTCGCCGACAACCTGAAGGGCGCCGTGCCGCAGAGCCCGACGCTCGGCATCAACCCGGAGAACTGGTACTTCGTGAAGTAGCCGAGAGCTGGATCGGCGCAAGCTGCGTGCCTGATCCGCAAGCCCCGGCGGCCCGTGTCGCGGCGGCCGCCGGGGCTTGGCACGCGGGCCGCCGGGCTGCACGCTCAGCGTGCGCCCCGGCGGCCATTCTCATGTCCGGCCCCAGCACCGTGGCACGCTGAGACCCAGACGGCCACCGGCGCATCCCGCGCCCGGCCTGGCCCGCGATCATGGAGGCACCATGGACCCGATGCCGGAGGACTGGGACCGCGCCGTGGCGGTCGTCGCGCATCCCGACGACCTGGAGTACGGCGCCGCCGCCGCGGTCGCCCGCTGGACCAGGCAGGGGCGCCACGTGGCCTACGTGCTGGCCACCGCGGGCGAGGCGGGCATCGAGGGCATGGCCCCGGACGTGGTCGGGCCGCTGCGCCAGGAGGAGGAACGCCGCAGCGCGGCCGTGGTCGGCGTGTCCGACGTCGATTTCCTCGGCCACGCCGACGGGCTGGTGGAGTACGGGGTGCCGCTGCGCCGGGACATCGCCGCGGCGATCCGGCGGCACCGGCCCGATGTGGTGATCACCATGAGCTTCGATCTCACCTGGGGCGACGAGGGGCCGGTGAACCACGCCGACCACCGGGCGGTCGGCCTCGCCACGCTGGACGCCGCCCGGGACGCGGACAACTCGTGGCTGTTCCCCGACGCTGGCCCGGCCTGGCACGGGGTCAAGTCGATCTACGTGGCGGCACCGCCGGTCCCACGCACTTCGTGGACGTCACCGGCACCATCGACGCGGGCGTGGCGTCCCTGCGCGAGCACAAGGCCTACCTCGACGGCCTCGGCGGCGACTTCGACCCGGACGACTTCCTGCGCAAGATGGCCGGCTTCGTCGGCCTGGCCGCGGGCTGCGAGTACGCGGTGGGCCTGCGCCGGTACCCGGCCTGACCCGGGGCCCGTCAGGCGACCGGCCAGGTGTGCGCGGGCTCGCCGGTCTGCATCAGCTTGAGGTACCGCTGGGTCATCTCCCGCAGCGCGGTGTCGCGGTCCAGCCCGCTGTTCTCCTCCAGCGCGTGCACCGTCTCGGTCTGCCAGGTCGCCCCGGTACGGCCGGACAGGCAGCGCTGCTCGATCACCCCGAGCAGGCGTTCGGCCTCCGCGGTGTCGACGCCCCGCCGGCTCAGGCCCTCATAGGCCAGCGCGAGCAGCCGGCGCAGCGTCAGCTCGGCGGCGGTGACCTCGCCGAGGCCGGGCCAGTACAGCCGCGCCTCGATCCCGTGCCTGGCGCCCTCCATCAGGTTGTCGTGCGCGGCGGCGAAGGACATCTGGGACCAGATCGGCCGCTCCGCCTCCGCGAGCATGTGCACCAGGCCGTAGTAGAAGGCCGCGTTGGCCATGACGTCGGTGACGGTGGGCCCGGCGGGCAGCACCCGGTTCTCCACCCGCAGATGCGGCTCGCCGCCGGCCACCGCGTAGACGGGCCGGTTCCACCGGTAGACGGTGCCGTTGTGCAGCGTCAGCTCGTGCAGTTCCGGTATCCCGCCGCCGTCCAGTTCGGCCACCGGGTCCTCGTCCTCGCACAGCGGCAGCAGCGCGGGAAAGAACCGCAGGTTCTCCTCGAAGAGGTCGAACACCGAGGTGATCCACTGCTCGCCGAACCAGACCCTGGGCCGGACCCCCTGCACCTGCAGCTCCTCCGGCCGGGTGTCGGTGGCCTGCTCGAACAGCGGGATCCGGGTCTCCTGCCACAGTTCCCGGCCGAACAGGTAGGGCGAGTTCGCGCCGAGCGCGACCTGCACCCCGGCAACCGCCTGCGCCGCGTTCCAGTAGCTGCCGAACAGCTTCCGGGCTGACCTGGAGGTGGCATTGCACGCTGGTGCAGGCGGCCTCGGGCATGATGCTCTCCACGTGCTTGAGCAGCCGCTCCGGCCCCTCGATGAAGATCTCCATCTCCTCGCCGCGGGCCGCGCACATCTGCTCGTTGAGCAGCTGGTACCTGGGGTTGGGCGACATCGCCGCCTCGGTGGTGTGCTGCTCGCGCAGGCTGGGCAGGATGCCGACCATGGCCAGCCGGACCCCCGCCTGGCGCGCCCGCAGGTCGGCCCGGTTGTACTTGTCCGTCATCAGCCGCTCCATCGCGGCCAGCGCGTCCCCGGCCAGCAGCCGCGGCGCCATGTTGACCTCGATGTTGAAGCGCCCCAGTTCCGGGCTCCAGTCCGGGTCGTCGATCGCGGCGAGCACCTCGGCGTTGCGCATGGCCGGCGAGCCCGCCTCGTCCACCAGGTTGAACTCGACCTCCAGCCCCACCTGCTCGGGGCCGTCGGTGAACCGTGACTCCCGCAGCATGCGGGCAAGCACATCCAGGCAACTGCGGACCTTCTCGCGGTACCGGCGCCGGTCGGCCTGACTGACAACGATTGCGGGAACGTCCCTGCCCATCCGGCCCTCCACCTCCTGACACTGGGGCTGGCCTCCCCAACAGCCTGACATGCGCCACTCACAATGAATAGACGGGACATTTTCTGCATAACGGAAATGCGCCGCCAGCCGGGCCCGCCCGGGGCGGATCGCGGCGGTCCGGGCCGGGTGCGGGCAGGTCATGATGTCCTGGTGGACATGTCAGTAGATGCAGTGGTGAGTTATGTCGACCGCGCCGTGGACCAGATGACGGCAATTGTCACCGGGCTCGGCGATGATCTGGCCAACCGCAAGCCAGCGCTGGCTGGGGCGAATTCGCCGTATGCGATCCTGCGGCATTGCCTTGGCGTCATGGAATTCTGGGGCGGAGAAGTAGTAGCGGGGCGCGAGGTGATTCGGGACCGGCCCGCCGAGTTCCGCGCCCACGGCCCGGTGGCCGGCCTGGCCGCCGCCACACGGAAGGCACAGGACCAGTTCCGCGCCGACGCCGCCACGGCCGACTTCGCCGGGCCGCCGCGCGGCGGGACCGGGACCGCAAGTACCCCGATGAGCTCGAATACGTCTCCCAGGGCCACGCGCTGCTGCACGTGCTCGAAGAGGTCACCCAGCACCTGGGGCAGATGGAGCTGACCCGCGACATCCTGCGCGCCGCCGGGCCCGGGGAAGGCTAGCGGGCGGCGGCCATCCGGCGGACCACCTCTTCCAGCAGCTCGGGCGAGGTGCCCATGTTGAGCCGGGCGAACCCGTGCCCCTCGGTGCCGAAGTCGGGGCCGTGGCCCAGCGCCACGCTGCCCTGCTCCAGGAACACCGCCGACGGATCGTCGCCCAGGCCCAGGTCACGGCAGTCCAGCCAGGCCAGGAAGCTCGCCTGCGGCGGGGCATAACCGACCCCGGGCAGGTGCTCGGCGAGCAGGCCGGACAGCAGCGTGCGGTTCTCGTCGAGCTGGCCGAGAACGGCGTCCAGCCACGGCAGCCCCTCGGTGAACGCGGCCACCGAGGCGAGCACGCCGAGGTGGCTGGCCAGCAGCGCCTCCCACCGCTGTTCCAGCAGCGTGATGCCCGCCGGGGCAGCCGCCACGGCCACGCCGCATTTCAGCCCGGCGATGTTCCAGCCCTTCGTCGCGGACGTGAACGTGAACGTCGTCTCGGCCCGGGTCAGCTCGTGATCGATGGCGAGGAACGGCACGAACCGGGCGCCGGCCAGCGCCAGCGGCGCGTGGATCTCGTCCACCAGCAGCATGGCGCCATGGCGCTGGCACGCGTCGGCGACCATCGCCAGGTCCGCGCGTGACCACACGTTGCCGGTCGGGTTGTGCGGGCTGCACAGCAGGTACGCGGCGGCGTCCGGCTGGCTCAGCGCCGCCTCGATCGCGTCCGGGTCGAGGGCGTAGCGGCCGTCGGCGCCGCGGGCCAGCGGGGCGTCGATGAGCCGCCGCCCGTAGAAGCCGAACCGGAACCGGAACGGCGGGTACACCGGCGGGTTGACGACGATGCCCGAGCCCGGCGGCGTGATGGCCTGGATCACCTCGGCGAGCCCGGTCATCACGTCCGGGATCGCGAAGACGCGGGATGTCTCCACGGCCCAGTCCAGCCGCTGCGCCGCGAACTGGGCGAACGCGTCGGGAAGCTGCCCGATGTGCGCGTAGCCGCAGTCGCCGATGGCCAGGGCCGAGGTCACCGCCGCCGTGATGGGCCCGGCCAGGTCGAAGTCCATCTCCGCGACGAAGGCAGGCAGCACGTCGGGCGGGTAGTTCCGCCACTTGTGACTCCTGCGCTGCCGCAGTTCCGTCAGCGAGCACGTGCCAAGCAGCGGGTCCACCCGACGCATGCTAACCGCCGGGGCCCGCTGCAGCGGAAGGCCCACGTGGTCGTGGCCGCTGACCGGTGCGGGACTAGGCTGGCGCCGTGGCGCCCGAGCCAGCCAGCACCCAGCGAGTCACCATCCGGGCCTACCAGCCCGCCGACCTCGACGCGCTGTACCGGGTCTGCCTGCAGACCGGCCGCAACGGCGGCGACGCGACCCCGCTCTACCGCGACCACAAGCTGCTCGGCCACGTGCACGCCGCCCCGTACGCGCTGTTCGAGCCGTCGCTGGCCTTCGTCGCCGAGGACGCGGCCGGGGTGGGCGGCTACGTCCTCGGCGCGCTGGACACCCATGACTTCGAGGCCCGGCTGGAGCGGGACTGGTGGCCGAAGCTGCGCGCCGAGTACCCCGAGCCCCCGGCCAGCGTTCCCGAGGACCAGTGGACCCCCGAGCAGGCCAAGGCGCACCTCATCCACCACCCCTGGGTCACTCCCGGCGAGCTGGCCAGCCGGTACCCGTCGGAACTGCACATCAACCTGGTCCCCCGGCTGCAGTCGGGCGGCCACGGCCGGCGGCTGATCAGCACGCTGACCGACGCGTTGCGCCGGCGCGGCTCCCGCGGGGTGCACCTGAACGTCCTCCCCACCAACGTGCGCGCGATCGGCTTCTACCGCCACCTCGGCTTCACCCAGCTCCCCGGAACGCGCCGTCGTCTTCGCCATGGACCTGACCGGCTGAGCCCACCGTGCCGGGGCCGCGCGGCCGGGCCCGCGCTGGCCCGGCCCGTGCCGAGCCGCGCGGGCGGGTCAGCGGGCAGCCGGGGCGGCCACGGGGACGATGTCGGCGATGACGCAGGAGACGTTGTCCGGGCCGCCGCCCGCGTTGGCCGCCTCGATCAGCCGCGCGGCGGCCTGCTCGGGATCGGTCACATCGCGCAGCGTGCCGTGGATCACCTCGCTGCTGACCACCCCGGTGAGGCCGTCGGAGCACAGCAGGTACCGGTCGCCGGCCCGGCGTCGTGCAGCGAGGTGTCCAGTTCCACGGTGCTGCCGTCGATGGCGCGCAGCAGCAGCGACCGCTGCGGGTGTGACGCCGCCTCCTCGGGGGTGATCCGGCCCTCGTCCAGCAGCGACTGGACCACCGTGTGGTCGTGGGTGATCTGGAACAGCTCGCCGTCGCGGAGCAGGTAGGCGCGGCAGTCCCCGATGTGCACCAGGGCGAGCTGGGACCCGGACAGCAGCATGGCGGTCACCGTCGTGCCGGTCTGGCTGCTGGCCCTCGCCGGCGTCCGCCCAGGCCGCCCACCGCCGTGCTGGCCTGCGCCACCGCCTGTTCCAGCGCGTTGAGCAGGTCCCCGGCGGGCAGGGTGGCCTCCAGCGGCTTCAGCGCGTCGATCACGGCCGCGCTGGCCCTGGCCCCGCCGCTGCCCATCCCGTCGGCCACGGCGAGCAGGCGGCTGCCCGCGTAGGCGGAGTCCTGGTTGGTCTCGCGCACCCGGCCGATGTCGGTCCGGGCCGCGTAGCGGATCGCAAGAGCCTGCTGAGCACCAGGCATGGTGGTCTTCCTTCCTGACAGCGTTGCGATGAGGAAGGCGGCCAGGTCACGCCGGCTCGCGGTGTCGGCCTCGACCTGCGACCAGTAGGCGGCGACCTCCTCGGCGGCCCGCGCCGGGTCCAGCTCGCAGACGACCCGGATCCGGGCCAGCGGCATGCCGAGCCGGCGCAGCCAGGCGACCAGCCGGGCCCGCTCCAGCTGGGCCGGCTCGTAGAACCGGTAGCCGGAATGCGGATCCACGAACGCCGGCGGCAGCAGCCCGAGCTCGTCGTAGAGCCGCAGTGCCTTGGGGGACAGCCGCGTGGCGTCGGCGAACGCACCGATCGACAGCAACCTCACGCCAGCCTCCTCGCACCCGGGCACCATGCCCGGTCTACCCGATGCTGGGGTTTGCCCCAAGGGCAGAGTCAAATGCAGGTCAGCTCAGGTCGCCGGACAGGTACCGGTCCAGGTTGGGCGCGATCGCGGCGATCAGGTCCGCGGAGCTGGCCTGGGCCAGCGGCTCGACCTCCAGCACGTACCTGGTCAGGCCCAGGCCGAGCACCTGGCTGGCGACCAGCGCCGCCCGGTACCCGGCATCCTGGCCGCCGGTCCCGGGAGCCGCCTGGAGGGCGGCCTGGGCGAGCGGGCCGAGGATGGCCCCGGCGAGGAACTCCCGCAGCATGACGACGGCCTGCTCGCTGGTGGGCGCCGAGCGCAGCAGCCCGAGGAACGTGGCCCGGATCTCGGCCACCTCCCAGACCCCGAGCACCGTCCGCAGCAGGTGCTCGCCGAGGCTCTGGCCCTCGTCGCGGGCGCCCGGCGCGAGCGCGGCGGCCAGCACCTCCCGCGGGTTCACCGGCAGCCGCATGGCCGCCGCGAACAGCTGCTCCTTGCTGCCGTAGAAGTGGTGCACCAGGGCCGCGTCCACCCCGGCGTCGGCCGCGATCTTGCGGATCGTGGCGTGGTCGTAGCCCAGGTCCCCGAACCGGGCCCTGGCCGCGGCCAGGATCGCCTCCCTGGTGCCGCTGTCACCGCCGCGGCGGCCGCTGCGCCTGGCCCGCCCCGGGCGGCGGGCGGCGCGGGCGCCCCGGCGCGCCGGAATCCCGGCCCTTGCCTGCCCCGGCGGACGGGTCCGGGCTGGCCGCGGTCACGGCCGGGCCTGCGTAATGTCCGCAGAAAGAGTGAGCTCGAAGAAGCGCTCTTCCAGGGTGGCCGGCGCGGACCGCACCGTGGCGGGCAGGTCACCGAGCGCCCGGCGGACGGCGTCCGGCGCGGCGCCGGGGACCCGCAGCGTGCGCCCGACCAGGGCGACCGGCAGGCCCGCCGCCTCCAGCGCCCCGAACGCGGCCGCCCACGCCCGCCGAATCCACCACGCTGACCTGGGCATCGCCGGTGATCTCCGCGGCGGTGCCGCGGGCCACCGCCCGCCCGGCCGCCATGATCACCAGGCGGTCGCACTCGCCGGCCTCGTCCATGTAGTGGGTGGTGACCAGGACGCCCGCGCCGGCCGCCGCGGCGCTGGCCACCGTCTCCCACAGCCGGGCCCGGGCCAGCGGATCCACGCCCGAGGTCGGCTCGTCAAGTACCAGCAGGTCGGGCCGGTGGGCCAGGGCCTCGCGCGAACGCCGCCGTGCGCTGGATGCCGAGCGGCAGCGCGCCGGCCACCGTCGAGCCGTACGGCCGCAGCGGCCCGGGCAGGCTGGCCGCCGCCGCGCCCTCGCCGAACACCGCCGCGGAGAACGCCAGGTTCTCCGCCAGGGTGAGGTCGTCGTACAGGCCAAGGCCCTGCGGCACGTACCCGATCCGCCGCCGGGTGCGGCGCGACGGCGGCTCGCCGAACAGCCGGATCTCACCACCCGAGGGCCGCAGCAGGCCGAGCAGCAGCCGGATCAGCGTCGTCTTCCCGGCTCCGTTCGCGCCGAGCAGGCCGACCACCTCACCCGGGCGCACCTCCAGGTCGACGTTGTCCACCGCGACGAAGTGCCCGAACGCGCGGGTCACCGCGACGGCCTGGGCAGGCAGCCCGGTCATCGGGACTCCTGTCCGGCGCCGGCGCGGGCCAGCTCCCTGGCGAGGGCGGCGACGGTGACCGCGTCCTGGAGGTCGGGCCTGACCGCGGCGCCGTGGGCGGTGCCGTCGCCGGGATCCCAGACCCGCCAGCGCCCCTCCCGCCGCCAGGCGCGCCGGCCTGCCTCCCCCTCGGGGCGCGTGCCCGCTCACCGTCAGCGTGCCGCGCATCGCGGCCACGATCTGCTCCGGCGTCCCGCTCGCCAGCTCGCTGCCCGCATCGAGGACGAGCACGTGTGGGCCCGTTCGGCCTCGTCGAGATAGCTGGTCGCCAGCACCACCGCGGCGCCGTCCGCCGCCGCGCGGGCGATCAGCCACCACAGCCCGGCCCGGCTGACCGGGTCCACCCCGGTGGTCGGCTCGTCGAGCACCAGCAGGTCCGGGTGGTGCAGCATGGCCGCGATCACGCCCAGCTTCTGCCGCATGCCACCGGAGAGCTGCCCGGCGAGCCGGCCCGTGGCCTGGTCCAGCCCGGCCCGGGCGAGCAGTTCCGCGCCGCGCTCGCCTGGCCGTCTCCGGCGGGATGCGGTAGGCGGCGGCGCGGAACGCCAGGTTCTCGGCGACCGACAGGTCCGGGTAGGTGCCCGAGCCAGCGGACAGGTACCCGGTCGCCAGCGCGGCGGGCCGCTGCACCCGCCCGCTGGCCGGGGCGAGCGCACCGGCCAGGCAGCGGAGCAGGGTGGTGCGGCCCGCTCCGTCGCCGCCGACGACCGCACTGACCTGGCCTGGTTCGGCGCGGAACGAGACATGGCCGAGGGCCAGCGGTGTCCCCGAACCGGACGCACACGTCCTCGGTGCCCCACCAGTCCGCGCCGGTCCCGGCCGCGGTCACCCGGCGCTCCCGGCTGCCGGGGCGCTGGTCATGCTCGGGGCGCTTCGCGGCGGCCGGCGCCACCGCGCGGCGCGGCGGGCGCGAGGAAGGCCCGGAACCGCAGGCTGGCCAGGGTGAACACGATCGCGCCGAGCAGTGCCAGGAAGACGAACGGCTGCCAGAGCGCCCCGATCGGCTCGGCCCGGAGCATCACCCCCCGGGAGATCTCGTTGAAGTAGGTCAGCGGCAGGAGGTAGGAGATCCAGCGCACGCCGGCCGGGATCGAGGACAGCGGGAAGATCAGCCCGGACAGCAGCACCTGCGGCAGCGTGACCATGAACGAGAGCTGGATGGCCTGGCCCTGGTTCTCCGACACGCTGGAGATCAGCACGCCGATGCCGAGCGTGACGAACAGGAACAGCAGCGCCCCGAGGGCGAACACCGCGAGCGAGCCGCGGAACGGCACCCCGAACAGGCTGACCCCGACGCCCACGACGATGGCCAGGTCCAGGGCCGCCACGGCGAAGTAGGGCACGATCTTGCCGAGGAACACGTCGCGCGGCTTGAGCGGCATCACCGCGAGCTGTTCGAGGGTGCCGGACTCGCGCTCGCGGACCACGCCCAGGCTGGTGATGATCGTGCCGACGAAGACGAGCACGACGCCGGCCAGGCCGGGGATCATGATGTCCGAGGTGCCAAGCCCGGGGTTGTAGAGCACCGTGACCTCAGGCGCGGCGGCGGCCTGGCTGCCGGGCGGGCTCGCCTGGGCCTGCTTGCTGGCCGCGGCGGACAGGGCCGCGAGCGCCGCCTTGGCGGTGAACAGCTGGCTCCCGTCGATCAGCACCACCGGGCGGCCGCCCCGGCGACCACGGCCACCGCCGCGTGGCCGTCCCGCAGTTGCTGCTGCGCCCAGGCCCGCCCCTGCGACGGCTGGGTGTTCACCAGCTCGAAGGGCGCGGTGAGGCGGGCGGCGGCCTGGCTGGCCTGCGGCCCGGCGACCACGGCCGGGATCTTCGTCACGTCGAAGCTCGCCGCGTAGCCGAACACGATGAGCAGCACGACCGGCATCACGATCATCATGGCCAGGGTGCGGCGATCGCGCCGTAGCTGCCGGAACTCCTTCACGATCATCGCCCACATGGCTGCTCCCTGGCGGCTCGCCTCGATTTCACCGGCTGTTGAATTCTACGAGCGTTGAATTCTTCCGGTCAACGGGCCGCCGGGCTGGGCTTTGGGCCAGCCCTCAGCGGACGGCGCTGGTCAGCGGACGGCGCCGGTCACCAGCCAGGCGGAGCCCCGGGCGCGCAGCGTCAGGGTCGCGAACCTGGCGGCGAGCCACACGCTGTAGGCGAGCCAGAGGGCGACCAGGCCGCCGTGCCAGACGTGGACCAGGGCCGCGGCGGCGCCGAACACCGCGGCGGTGGCGAGCCCGGCCAGCGCGAGATAGTCCTGGTCCCCGGCACCGATGAGCACCCCGTCGAGCACGAAGACCACGCCGGCCACGGGCTGCTGCACCGCGACCACCAGCAGGACCGCGAGCAGCAGGCTGCCACCGGCGGCGCCGCCGCGAAGACCCCCGGCAGGAACGGGCGCGCGGCCAGGACCACGGCGCCGAACATGACCCCGTACACCGCGCCCCAGGCGGTCATCCGGGCGGTCGCCGCCCGGGCCCCGGCCACGTCGCCGGCGCCGAGGTACTTGCCGACGATCGCCTGCCCGGCGATCGCGATCGCGTCCAGGGCCAGCGCCAGCAGCGACCAGATGCGGAACGCGATCTGATGGGCGGCGATCGCGGCGTTGCCCATCCGGGCCGCGAGCGCGGTGGTCACCACGAGCACCACCTGCAGCGCGAGCGTCCGCACCACCAGCGACGCGCCCGCGAAGGCGGCGCTGCGGACGCCCACGGCGTCGGGCCGCAGCGCCACGCCGGCCCGCCGGGCACCCCGTGCGACCACGGTCAGGTAGACGGCCGCCGCCGCGTTCTGCACGACGGCGGTGCCCGACGCGGATCCGGCCAGGCCCCAGCCCAGGCCAAGCACAAGAATTGCGTTCACAACGATATTGACCACGCTGGCGCAGACCGCGACGGCCAGCGGGGTCCGGGTGTCCTGGAGCCCGCGCAGCACGCCCGTGCCGGCCAGCACGGCGAGCATCGCTGGCGCACCGAACAGGCTGATCCGCAGATAGGTGACGGCCCCGGCGGTGACGGCCGGGGACGCGCCGAACGCGTGCACGATGAACGGCGCCAGCGGCCAGCCCGCGCAGAGCACGGCCACGCCGATCCCGGCGGCCAGCCACAGCCCGTCGATCCCCTGCTGGATGGCGGCCCGCCGGTTCCCCGCGCCGAGCTGCCTGGCCACGGCGGCGGTGGTCCCGTAGGCCAGGAAGATCGATATGTTCACCAGGGTGGTCAGCGCCTGGCTGGCCACGCCCAGGCCGCCGAGGGGCACGGTGCCGATCCGCCCGACGATGGCCGAGTCGCCGAGCAGGAACAGGGGCTCGGCCACGAGGGCACCGAAGGCCGGCACGGCCAGCCGCAGTATCTCCGCGTCGTGCGGGCCCCGGCGGAACGGGGACCGGAGCCCGCGGCGGCGTGCCAGCACGGGCAGGTCCATGGCCACGATCGTAATCGCGAACAAACCGCACCTGCCATTGATTTGCAGCCGTCCGGCGCCGTGGCGGGCCGCCGGACGGAGCGGGCGGCCGGAGCACTGGCGGCGATCTGGTCGGATGGAGCCATGGCCCGCACCACGCACCAAGGCCGGTGGACCCTGGCCGACCGGTTCGCCTCCGCCTGGCACTACCTGCCGGTGGAGGTGCCGCCGGGCTCGCACGCGCTCCGGGTGGAACTGGCCTACCGCGCGCCGGGCTGCGTCCTGGATCTCGGCTGCCTCGGGCCGGCCGGGTTCCGTGGCTGGTCCGGCGGGGCGCGGCGGGAGTTCGTCATCACCCCGCAGGCGGCCACCCCCGGGTACCTGCCGGGCGAGCTGGAGCCGGGCACCTGGCAGGTGGTGATCGGCATCTACCGGCTGCCCGCCGGCGGGGCGGACTACCAGGTGACCGCCGAGACCAGCAGCACCCCGGGACGGCTGGCGCCGCCGGCCCCGCCCGCCGCACCGCCGCCACTGCCCGGCCAGGACCGGCCGCCGCGCCGGGACCTGCCCGCCGAGCCGGGGCGGCGCTGGCTCGCCGGTGACCTGCACACGCACACGGTGCACTCCGACGGCGGGCTGACCGTGCCCGAGCTTGCGCTGCTCGCGGCGGGCAACGGGCTCGACTTCCTCGCGATCACCGATCACAACACGGTCAGCCACCACGCCGAGCTGCCCGCGGCCAGCGCCCGGTACGGGATCACCCTGCTGCCCGGGCAGGAGGTCACCACGAACGGCGGGCACGCCGGCGCGCTCGGCGACATCGGCTGGGTGGATTTCCGCGAGCCGCCCGACGCGTGGCTGGCGCACACCGAGCGGGAGGGCGGGCTGCTGTCGGTCAACCACCCGATCGGCGGTGAGCTGAGCTGGACGCTGCCGATGACCGGCCGCCCGCCGCTCGCCGAGGTCTGGCACTGGAGCTGGCTGGACCTGCGCTGGACCACCCCGCTCGCCTGGTGGCTGGCCTGGGATCCCGGCTCGGTCCCGGTGGGCGGCAGCGACTGGCACCGGCCGGGCGACCTGTCCGCGGTGGGGACCCCCGCCACCTGGGTGGAGTGCGAGGCGGCGGATCCGGCCGCGGTGCTCGACGGGCTGCGCGCCGGGCGGGTGGCGATCTCCGCCCGGCGGGACGGGCCCGTGCTGCTGCGCCGCGGCGGCGAGCTGCTCGCGGTCGGCGCGGAGGGGGCCGTGCTGGCCGGCCCGGACGGCCCCCGGGCCCAGGTCACCGGGCCGCGCCAGGCGTTCGCGGCGGTACCCGGCTACCACCGGCTGCTCGACGAGTCCGGCGCGGTGCTGGCCCTGGTCGGCTGACCGCGCCGGTCAGCCCGGCCCCGGCGGGGTTCCGTGACCTCCCGTTGAGCGTCTTCCGACTACGTTCCGCAGCCTTGTGGCGCGCTAGGCCAGCTCGGCACCGGCCGGATGCGGAGCGGGCCGCCCGGCCTGGAGGGCCGGGCCGGAGCCAGACCGCGGGAGGTCGCCGCGCCCGCGGGCCGCCGCCACCATGGCCCACAGCCAGAGCAGGCCCTCGGCGCCCGGGGCGGCGGCACCGGGGCCAGCGGCACCTCGGCCGGCGTTCACGACCGGATCCGGAAGACCGGGTGGTCCGGGGCGATGGCCAGCAGCTTGTCGTCGGGCGCGTCGGGGCCGACCCCCTGGAAGAACATGCCGACCTCGAACTTCCACTTCTTCAGGTAGGCCCGCAGCACTTCCGGCCGCTCCTCGACGGGCAGTTCCGTCGCGGTGAACTTCTCCACCCGCCGCCCGATCCGCAGCTCGCCGCCGCCGGCCACGCGCATGTTGCGGACCCACTGGGTGTTGCCGCGCGGGGAGATCAGGTACCGCTGGCCGCCGATGGTCAGCGGGTTCACCGGAGTGGTCCGCCACTCCCCCGACTTGCGCCCGCGCACGGCCAGCACCCGCGAGCCGTAGACGCTGATGCCCATCTTGGTCAGCCGGGCCACCGCCGCGTTGAAGATGACGGTGCCACGGTTGGGCTCTACGTATCGCGGCTGGCTCTCGGCGTTCATGACGGCTCCTCGATTCCCAGTTATAGAGAGCGGTGCTCTTGTCAATGACAAGTGTTCTCCAGTTGGCGCCAGCTTGTCAAGAGCACTGCTCTCGTTTTGAACAAGTGCTTCTTCCACGGGTGCGGCGCCGCAGGTGATCCGGGGCGGCCGGCGGATTCCACGGAGCCATCGGGGCGGCCGGCGGCGCCCGGGCCGGGGCCGTCGATGGGCCGGAGCCGGCCCGCCACGGCATGATGGGCTCCAACTCACGGAGGTTGCGGATGGAATCGACGCCGAGATGGGGCATCACGCTCCCGCTCCGCAGTGTGCCCCTGCCCGGCCAGCGCGACCTGGTGGCCGCGCTCCCCGACCTCGGCTACACCGATGCCTGGTCGAGCGAGGTCAACGGCACGGACGCGTTCGCACCGCTGGCCGCGGCGGCACAGTGGACCACCGGGCTGCGGTTCGGCACCGCGATCGCCGGGATCTACACCCGCGGCCCGGCGCTGCTCGCCATGAACGCGGCGACCTGCGCGGCCCTGGCGCCGGGCCGGTTCGTGCTGGGCATCGGCACCTCCTCGCCGGTGATCGTGGCGGACTGGAACGGGCTGGAGCTGGACCGGCCCTACCAGCGGGCCAGGGACACGCTGCGGTTCCTGCGCGCGGCCCTGGCCGGGGAGAAGGTGAGCGGGGAGTTCGAGACCTTCACGGTCCGCGGGTTCCGCCTCGACCCGCCGCCGGAGCAGCCGCCGGGGCTCGCGCTCGCCGCGCTGCGGCCGGGCATGGTGCGGCTCGCGGCCGGCCTCGCGGACGGGGCGATCACCAACTGGCTCGCGCCCGCCGACGTGCCGACGGTGCGCGCGGTGGCCGGGCCGGACTGCGAGCTGATCGCCCGGATCTTCGTCGTCCCCACCGGCGACACCGCCACCGCCAGGGCCATCGGCCGCCGCATGATCGCCGCCTACCTGACCGTGCCGGTCTACGCCGCGTTCCACGCCTGGCTCGGCCGCGGCGAGGTGCTCCGGCCGATGCAGGACGCGTGGGCCGCCGGGGACCGCAAGAAGGCACTCGAACTGATCCCCGACGAGGTGGTGGACGAGCTTGTGGTGCACGGGACCGCGGGCGCCTGCCGGGAGCGGGTGGCCGAGTACCACGCGACCGGGCTGGACACCCCGGTCATCATGATCGTCCCCGCGCCGGGCGTGGACGAGGTGGCGGCGGTCCGCCAGCTCGCCCCGCCGTCGTGAGGCGGGGCGCCTGCCATCCCACGGCACCGCGGCGCCGCGAGCCGGGGCCGGGCCGCGGCGGGATCACCACGAGCCGGGCAGCGGGGCGCCGTACCAGGACTCGATGATCCGGTGCGCGATGGACACCGGCGGCGGCAGCAGCACCTCCCGCGTGGCCACGGCCGCGGTCAGCTGCTCACGGGTGAACCAGCGCGCCTCGGCGATCTCCTCCTCGTCCACGACGATCTCCTGCTGGCCCCCGGCGCGCGCGACGAAGCCGAGCATCAGGCTGCGGGGCATCGGCCACGGCTGGCTCCCGACGTAGCGCGTCCCGCTGACCCGCAGCCCGGTCTCCTCGCCAACCTCGCGGATCACCGCCTGCTCCAGGGACTCCCCGGGCTCCACGAACCCGGCGAGGATGGACACCCGCCCGGGCGGCCAGTTCCGGTTGCGGGCCAGCAGGCACCGGTCGCCGTCGTCGCGGACCAGCATGATCACCGCCGGATCCACCCGGGGGAAGTGCTCGCTGCCGTCCACCGGGCAGCGCCGGGCGTGGCCGGCCAGCACCGGCTCGGTGGGCGCCCCGCACCGCGGGCAGTGGGTGTGCGTCGCATGCCAGTTGGCGAGCGCGACCGCGTGGGTGAACAGCCCGGCGTCCCGGTCGCTGAGCAGCGGCCCGGCCTGGCGCAGCCCGGCCACCTGGACACCGGCCTCCGGCGGCACCGCGGGACCTGAGCCCGGGGCCGGGAGCGGGCCCGCGCCCAGGCCGCCCCGGGGGCCGTCCACCCCGAAGTAGGCGACTCCGGCGTCGTCCACCCCCAGCAGGAACCGGACGCCCTCGGGCGCCTGCCCCGGTGCGGTCAGCTCCAGCGCCGCCCGGTCGCCGGTGAAGTTGATCAGGGCCTGGCCGTGGTCGAGCACGAGCACCCGGGTGCCCCCGTCCGCCCAGGCTGCCGCGATCCAGGCCGGGTCGGCGCGGTGGTGACTGGCGCGGTCCACGGCGCTCCTGGAGAGGCTCAGCCCGTCGAGCACCCCGGGGCCCGCCACCGGATCCGGGGCCGGGGCGCCGTCCGGCATCACCGCGCGCCCGCGCTGAGGCTGACCTCCGCTAGCTCGTCCCACATGTAGGCCACCGCTTCCGCTCCCTTGAGCAGCATGGCCATGTCGACCTTCTCGTTCGGCGCGTGGATGCGGTCGGAGTTCAGCCCGGCGGCGATGAAGACCAGCGGCGCGCCCAGGATGTCGGTGAGGTCGGCCTCGGGCCCGCTGCCGCCCTCGCGGGTGAACAGTGCCTCGGTGCCGAACGCGCGCTCCACGGCCCGCTTGCCCGCCAGCACCGCGGGCGAGTCGATCGGCGCGATGGTGGGCCGCACCCCGGGGCCCTCGGGCGTGACCACCGCCTCGATCCCCGGTGGCGTGTGCGCCGCCACGTACTCATCGAGCGCGGCGAGCACCTCGCCCGGGTCCTGGTCGGCGACCAGGCGGAAGGAGAGCTTGGCATGCGCCTGGCGCGGCACGATGGTCTTCGGCCCGGGACCGGTGTGACCGCCCCACATGCCGTTGACCTCGGCCGTGGGCCTGGCCCAGACCCGCTCCAGGGTGGAGAACCCGTCCTCGCCGTAGCTGGCCCGGCTGTGCCCGGCGTCGGCGAGCCATGCCTTCTCCTCGAACGGCAGCCGCCCGAACAGTTCCCGCTCCTTCGCGGTCAGGCTCACCACCCGGTCGTAGAACCCGGGGAGCGTGACCCGGCCACGGTCGTCGTGCAGGCCCGCGAGCAGCCCCGCCATCGCGTGCAGCGGATTGGGCACGCCACCGCCGAAGGAGCCCGAGTGCAGATCGCTCACCGGGCCGCGCAGCGTGATCTCCGCGGCCGCCAGCCCGCGCATCCCGGTGCACAGCGACGGCACGTCCGCTCCCCACATCGTCGTGTCGGACACCACGATGACGTCGCAGGCGAGCCGGCCGGCCCGGTCCCGCAGCAGCGCGGCGAAATGCGGGGAACCCGACTCCTCCTCACCTTCGACCAGCAGCTTCAGGGTGACCGGGGGCGCGGTCGCCCCGGCCGCCGCCAGGCAGGCGCGCAGCCCGAGCGTGTGCAGCAGCACCTGGCCCTTGTCGTCGGAAGAGCCGCGGCCGAACAGCAGGCCGTCCCGCTCGGCCGGCTCGAACGGCGGCGAGTCCCACTCGCTGAGCGGCTCCACGGGCTGGACGTCGTGATGCCCGTAGACGCAGACCGTGGGCGCGGCGGAGTCCGCGGCGGGCCAGCACGCGTACACCGACGGCAGCCCCGGCGACTCCGCGGTGCCGGTCTCCCAGATCTCCACCTCGGGGAACCCGGCCGCGCGCAGGTGCGCCGCGATCCACTCCGCGGACGCGCGCACGTCGGGGTGCCGGGCGGGATCCGCGGAGATCGACGGGATCCTCAGCCATTGCTTCAGATCGCCGAAAAAGCTTGCCGCGTTTTCTTCGATGTAGCTACGGACATCCATGTCTGTGCTCGCCTCCCCACCGGACCGCCCCCGGCACTCTAGACCACAAGCCGCGCTCCCGGGCCAGGAGGCCGCGCTCCCGGGCGGGGAAACAGGCGGCCGTCCGGCCAGTCCCCGGGAGGACGGCCGGGGACGTACGGCGGGCGGCACGAGGCAGGCCGCGGCGGTGACGGCGCCGGGGTCGTCCTGCGGGCGGGCATGAGATCAGCCCCGGGGATGACGATTTCACCACGGCGGAGGCCCTAGCGTCAGGACCTATGACGCCCATGGCCCGCGTGCTGGAGCGCACCAGCGCCCCGGCCGGCGCCAGCGAGCCCGGATCCGGCCGTCCCGGCCGCATCCCTGGCTGGCCATGGCGCGGGCCCCGTGTGATGGCGGCGGTCGCCGCGATCCGCCGGGACTGGGTGGCCGCGCTGTTCGTGGTGTCCGCGGTCTTCGCCGCCGTCACGGCGCTGACCAGCGTCAACGCACCGGAGCGGGTGTGGGGCACGTTCGGCGCGGTCAGTTACACGGTCTCCGCCGTGGTGGCGGCCGCCGACCGCCGCCGCGGCGTCAGCGTCGCGGTGCTGATCAGCCTGGGCGGCGCCCTGGCCGCACCGCTGGCCGCGATGGCGATCACCGGCATGGCGCAGCCCGAGGTCGCGGTCATCATCCGTTCCGCCGCGATGCTCGTGCACCACGGCACGCCCTACGCGAGCCCGGCGGCACTCGCCGCGGCGCACAACTGGCACGCGTACGACCCGTACCTGCCCGCGCTGATCGTGTTCGGCGTTCCCCGGGTCATCGGCGGCGGGCTGCTGACCGACCCCAGGATCTGGTTCGGGATCGCGTTCCTGGCCACCTTCGGCGCCGCGCTCCGGATCGTGCGCGTGCCACGGCCGGCGTGGTGGACCGTGCTGGTCACGGCCTCCCCCGTGGTCGCGCTGCCGCTCGCGGTCGGCGGTGACGACCTGCCGGTGCTCGGGCTGATGTGCCTCGGGCTGGCGCTGGCGGCCCGCGGATCGCGGGGCCAGTGGCACTGGGCGGCCGCGGCCGGGCTGGCGCTCGGACTGGCCGCGGGGATGAAGGCGACCGCCTGGCCCGCCGTGGCGGTGGTGGCCGTGCTGCTCACCGCCCGCCAGGGCTGGCGTGCCGTCGCCGGGTTCACCGCGGCGGCGCTCGGCGCGGCCCTGGTCGCCGACGGTCCCACCGTGGCCGCCCATCCCGCCGCCGCGCTGGCCAACACCGTGCTCTACCCGCTGGGACTGGCCAAGGTCGCGAGCCCGGCCGCGAGCATGCTGCCCGGCCACATGCTCGCGGCCGCCGGGACCTGGGGGCACTGGACCGCGCTGGCGCTGATGGCGCTGGCCGGGGCGGGGGTCGGCATCTCGCTGATCGTCCGCCCGCCGAAGGACGCGCACGGGGCGGGCTGGCGCCTGGCCCTCGGCCTGGCCCTGCTGTTCGTGCTGGCCCCCGCCAGCCGGGTCGGCTACTTCGTGTACCCGCTCGGCCTGGCCGCCTGGCTGCTGCTGTCCCGCTGGCCCGGGCTGCCGGGTGATCTGTCAGTCGATCCAGAACCGCAGCACCGGCGGCCCGCCGTCCAGGGTCAGCACTGAGTCGAGCACCCCGCCGCAGGACTCGATGACCGCACGCGAGCCGGCGTTGTCCTGGTCACAGGCCACCAGCACCCGGCCCGCCCCGGCTGCCCGCACGATGATCAGGCTCTGCCTGAGGATCTCGGTGGCGTACCCGCGGCGGCGGTACTGCGAGCAGGACGCCATAACCGATGTGGCCGCCCCGCTCGGCGAGAAACGCATTGAGCATGAACCGGATGGAGGTCCGCCCGACGATCTGCTGCGCCACGCCGGCCACCAGGAAGGTGCCCGGCACGTGGCCGGCCGGCAGGTTGCGCCCGTGCCGGTGGTCCTCGATCCCGGCGAACATCACGAAGGTCACCGGAACCCATACCGTGTACCTGGAGTTCTCGTCGGGCGCGTCCGGTGACCCGCCGTATGTGAGCCTCCACTACTTCAGTTTCCCGGTTTCCTGACCGGTGCCGCGGGCCGGGCCGTACCCCGCTCCCGGCCCGGCCCGCGGCACCCCAGGAGGAAAGCCATGCTCGTCGCGTTCTCGGTCACCCCGCTCGGCGTGGGGGACGCTGTCGGAGAGTACGTCGCGGACGCGGTGCGCGTCGTCCGCGACAGCGGGTTGCCGAACCACACCGACGCCATGTTCACCACGGTCGAGGGCGACTGGGACGAGGTGATGGCCGTGGTCCGGCAGGCCGTCGACGCGGTCGCCGCCAAGGCGCCCCGGGTCAGCGTGGTGCTCAAGGCCGACATCCGCCCCGGCGTGACCGGCGCGCTCACCGCCAAGATGCAGAGCCTGGAGCGCCACCTGGCGGGCTGACCACCTCCGCGCCGCAGCCTGCCCGCCCGCCCGCCACGGCCAGCCGGGCGGGCTCCTCAGCCGCTGCCGCCAGGCTTACCGGCGGCGGCCGCCTGGCCGGCCAGCGGGACCTCCTCGATGAGCGCGGCCAGCCCTGCCTCGTCCAGCAGGTCGGCGGGCCGCAGCGTCCGGCCGTGGCGCACGTAGTAGAAACCTGCGCGGACCCGGTCCAGCGGCACCCCGGCCAGCGTGGCCCAGGCCACCCGGTAGGCGGCGAGCTGGACCGAGGCGGCGCGCAGGTCGGCCGCCGAGGACGGCGGCTCCCCGGTCTTCCAGTCGACCACGTCGTAACCGCCGCTGGCCGGGTCGGCGAACACGGCGTCGATCCGCCCGCGCACCGTCCGGCCCGCGACCAGCGTCTCGAACGGCACCTCCACGTCCACCGGCCACCGGTCCCCCCACTCCCCCGCCTCGAACCGCTCCCTGAGCAAGGCAAGGTCGGCGTCATCGGGGTCGTCGGCCAGATCGTCGGCCGCGCCCAGCAGGTCGGCCGGGTCGATCAGCCGCTGCTGGCCGAACCGCTGCTCCAGCCAGCGGTGGAAGGCGGTGCCCCGGCGGGCCTGCGGCCCCGGCGGGCGGGGCATCGGGCGGCGGATCTGCTGGGCCAGCCTGTCCGGGTCGGCTGCCATCGTGACCAGCGACGACACCGACAACTGCGCCGGAAGCGGCACCGCTGTCCCGGCACCGGCACGCCGCTCGGCAAGCTCGGTCAGCAGCAGCCCGGCGTCACGGGACCAGGCGCGGGCGAGCGCCCGGTCCGCCTCGCCCAGCCCGCCGCCCGCGGCGCCGCCGTCCGCGGCGCCGTCGTCCGCGCGCCGTCGCCCGCGCGCCGTCGTCCGCCGCGCCGTCGCCCGCAGCGCCGTCGCCCGCGGCGCCGTCGTCCGCCCCGGCCGGGTCCTCCAGCCGGGCAAGCTCGCGCTCGACCAGCGCGGCCGCCTCCCGCACGGCCGCATACCGCGGTCCCCCGGCGGCCGGCGGCCACGACTCGACGGCGGGCTCGGCCAGCGCCGGGTTCTGCGCGCCGTCGTCCGGCGGCGGCGCCCAGTGCGCCACGGTGCCCGAGCCGTCCGCGCACGCGGCCCGGACCTCCTCCAGGAACAGCGAAGGCCCCAGCGGCGACGCGGCCTCGCCCCACCAGTAGCCGCAGCAGGCGACCCAGTACGCGGCCCTGGTCACCGCCACGTAGGCGAGCCGCCGCTCCTCGGCCAGCTCACGCTCCGAGCAGGCGCTGGTGAACCGCTCCCGCGACGCCTCCTCCAGGTCGCGCAGCACCGGCAGGTCCTCCGCATCGCCGCGCAGGCCGAACGGGAGCAGCCGGGGGTTCTCGGTCCACCGGGTGGTGACCCTCGGTTTCGCCGGGAACACCGACGCCCGCGGGCCGGCCGCCAGGCCGGGCACCACCACGGCGGCCCACTGCAGGCCCTTGGCGCCGTGCACGGTGGTCAGGGTGACCGCGTTGGCCCCGCTCGGCTGGCCGGACTCCAGGCCGAACTCCTCCGCCTCCGCCGCGGTCAGGTAGGCGAGGAACGCGCCGAGGGTGGGCTCCTCCTCGTCGGCGGCGAACGCGGCCGCCGCGTCCGCGAACGCGTCCAGGTCGGCGCGGGCGACGGCCGGGTCCCGCCACGGCTGCGCCGCCACCTCGATGTCCAGGCCCAGCGTCCGCTCGACCTCCCCGACCAGGTCGGGCAGCGGCCGGCTGACGTGCGCGCGCAGCGCCCGCAGCTCCGCGGCCAGCGCGGCGAAGCGCGGGTAGCCCCGCGCCGAGTAGGCGCTCCGGTCGCCCAGGTCGTCCAGTGCCTCCACCAGGCTGCCGGGCATCGCGGTCAGGTCCGTGACCGCCTGCGCCAGCGCATCATCGTCATGCGCTACGCCGCTGCCCGCATCCCTGGCTTCCCCCGCGGCCCCGGCCCCGGGGCCAGCCTGAAGACCAGGTGCGCCGGGCCCGGCCTGGCTGCCCCCGGCCGCCCGGCCGCTCCACCGGGCGACGATCTCCGGGGCCACGATCCCCACCGGCCGTGCCTCCGGATGGCCGCGCCGCCGGGGCTGGCCGGGTCGTGGGGCTCGCGGGCCAGGTCACGGGCGCGCCGGCCCAGGGCGACGAGGTCCCGCGGCCCGATCCGCCATCGTGGCCCGGTGAGCAGCCGGGCCAGCGCGGCGGAGGCGGCCGGGTCGTGCAGCACCCGCAGCGTGGCCACGATGTCGGCGACCTCGGGGACGGTGAGCAGCCCGCCCAGGCCGACCACCTCGACCGGGACCCCGTGCGCCTCGATCGCCGCGCGCAGCAGGGCGAACTGGGAGCGCTTGCGGCAGAGCACGGCGATGTCGGACGGCTGGACCGGGGGCCGGTCCCAGGGCTCGCCGTCCGGGGCGATGCCCGCCGGCAGCCGGAGCAGGTCCGCAACCTGCTCGGCGACCCAGCGGGCCTCCCCGGCGGCGGTTTCCAGCAGCGCGCAGACCACCGCGCCGCGCCCGGCCCGGCCCGGCGGCG
This sequence comes from uncultured Actinomycetes bacterium, assembly GCA_963795785.1. Lineage (GTDB taxonomy): Bacteria > Actinomycetota > Actinomycetes > Streptosporangiales > Streptosporangiaceae > DASXKD01. Next base: position 146,491 of record CAWCKG010000055.1, on the reverse strand, counting down.
CCACCAGCCGGGGCACCTGGGACACCTGGTCACGCAGGTCCCGCTGGATCACCGCGGCGGCGTCGAGCACCCTGCCGGTGTTACGGAAGCTGGTGGCCAGCTGGGCGACCCTGGCCGGCTGCGCACCCGCGGGGAACTCGCGGGAGAACCGGGCCAGATTGCCCGCGCTGGCCCCGCGCCAGCCGTAGATCGACTGACACGGGTCGCCCACGGCGGTCACCGGATGCCCGCCGCCGAACAGCGCCTTCAGCAGCACGAGCTGGGCATAGCTGGTGTCCTGGAACTCGTCCAGGAGCACCACCTGGTACCGGGCCCGCTCGATCGCGCCCACCTCACGGTGCCGGGTCGCGATCCGGGCGGCCAGCGTCACCTGGTCGCCGTAGTCGATGACCTCCCTGGCTGCCTTGGCCGCGGCATAGGCGGCCACCATCGGCAGCAACTGCTCCCTGGTGCGCTGGGTGTCCAGGATCTTCCGCACGCCGCTCGGCACGCGGGGCAGCGCCCGCGCCGCCGCCTCCAGCCAGTCGCCGATCTGGCCGATGCTGGCCGGGCTGGCGAGGTGCTCGGCGAGTTCCCCGGCGAGGTCGAGCACGGCGGCGGTCACCGACTGCGGGGCCCAGTGCACCGCGTCCATCGGCCCGGCATAGGCGGCCACGACCCGGGCGGCCAGCTGCCATGACACGGCCGGGGTGATCAGGCGCACGGTGGGTTCCAGGGCCTCGCGTAGCGCATGATCGGCGACGAGCCGGGCGGCGTAGGAGTGGTAGGTGGAGACGACGGGCTCACCGTCCAGCAGGCCGTCGCCGGGCAGGTCGCCGGCCGCCAGCCCGCCCGCCGGCGCGCAAGATCGGCAGGCACCCGGCCGTCCAGGGCGCCCAGCACAGCGCCGCTGGCCAGGTCGGCTCCGGCACGGCTGCCCAGCCGCCCGCTGGCCGGGCCGCCGCCCACCTCGTGCCCGGCGGGCCACCCAGCAGGCCATACCCGGTCCCGCGACCCGGGCCGCCATACCCGGTCCCGCCGCCCGGCACGTCATAGCCGCGCCCGCCAGCCGCACCGCCGCCGAGCGGGCCGCCCGTGAGCAGGCCGCGCCCGCCCGGAAGCCGTCCGCCATCGGCCACCGGCCAGGCCGCCGCCCTGGCCCGTCCGGCGAGCCGGGCGGCGCGGGATCTCCTCCGGTCACGTCCAGGCCCGCCTGGCGCAGGCCCGCCAGCCGGGCCCGCACCCGCTGCCCCAGCTCGGCCGCCGCCTTGCGGGTGAAGGTCAGGCCCAGCACCCGTTCCGGCCGGACCATGCCGTTGGCGACCAGCCAGACCAGCCGGGCGGCCATCGTCTCGCTCTTGCCAGACCCGGCGCCCGCGATGACCGCGAGCGGCTCCAGCGGCGCGCAGATCACCTCGGCCTGCTCCGCGGTGGGCTCGGGCAGCCCGAGCAGCCGGGCCAGGTGACCGGGTTCATAGCGGGCGGCCGGGCTCACCGGGTCACCTGCTCACCGTCGGGGTGCACGGGACAGCAGGACCGGACCGGGCAGTTACGGCACCCCGGGTTCACCCGCGCCTCGAACAACGGGCCGGCCATGCCCGCCGCCACGGTCTCGACCAGGTCCCGAGCCCAGTCTGGTTCCGGGTCGTCGGACAGGGGCGCCTGTGGCTGCACCCGGACCTGGGCGGACAGGCTCGCCTTGCCCACCTGGACCAGCTCCGCGCCGCCCGGCTCGGTCAGGCCGAACCGCTCGAACGCGCCGAGCAGGACGGCCAGCTGGTACACGCCGAGCTGGGGGTGCCGGTCCAGGTCCGTGGCCGGCACCGGGGTGGATCCGGTCTTCAGGTCCACGACGATGGCCCGGCCGTCGGAGTCCCGCTCCAGCCGGTCCACCCGCCCGGTGATCTCCACCGCGCCGACCTGCGCGCGCAGCTTCTGCTCGACCGCCACCAGTTCCCTCGGGTTGTCCGGCGTGCCAGGCGAGGAACTTGCGCACCATGACCCTGGCCCGTTCCCGCTCCTTCTCGCTGTACCAGGGGCTGCCGAAGTCCAGGTGATGCCAGATCTCGTCGATCCGCTCGTCGATCATGACCCCGTCGGCGCCGGTGGCGGCGAGCACCGCGGCCGCGTGGATGAGAATCCCGAAGTGCCGGATCACGTCCGAGGACCCGGCGCCCGCGGCGACCTCAAGCAGCCAGCGCAGCCCGCACCGGTGGAACGACTCGACCTGGGACGGCGACAGCCGGACCAGCAGGCCGTCCGCCGCGGCGGGGATCTGCCCGGCATCGGACAGCTCGGTGAGCTGGTACCACTGGCCCGGGTGGGCGCCACGGACCCCGGCTTCGGCCAGCCGGGCGAGCTGGGCCGCGGCCGCGCGGCGCAGTGCGGGCGGGCGGGCCGGGTCGGCCGCGGCCCGCCGCAGGTCGGCGGTCAGCGAGGGCAGCGACAGCCACCGGGGCGCGGCCCCGGCCACGTCCTCGATCTCGATGTCGTCCCCGGCCAGCTCGGCCAGGAACCGGGACGGCCGTTCCTGGATGTCGTCGCTGCCGGACGCGGTCACCACCAGGTGACGGCGGGCGCGGGTGACCGCCACGTAGAACAGCCGGCGCTCCTCGTTGAGCAGCTTGGCCGCCAGGGCCGCGGCCATGGCGTCGATGCCGGTGCCCGGCACCAGCACGCCCGCCGCCGCGTCCATGAGCTCGTCCATGCCGAGCAGCGACGAGCGCATCCGCAGGTCCGGCCAGATGCCCTCCTGGACCCCCGCCACCACGACGACATCCCACTCCAGGCCCTTGGCCCGGTGCGCGGTCAGGATCCGGACCGCGTCGCCGTCCGGGGCGTGGCCGGCGAGGGTGTCGCCCGGGATCTCCTGGCCGGACATGCTGTCCAGGAACAGCGAGGCCGAGCCGGGCGGCAACCGGACGATGAACCTGGCGGCGGCGTCGAACAGCGCGCAGACCGCGTCCAGGTCGCGGTCGGCCGCGGCACCGCGGGAGCCGCCCGCCGCGGACACCGCCTGCCACGCGGGCGCCAGCCCGGACGCGTGCCACACGGCCCAGAGCACGTCGTGCGCGTTGCCGTCCTCGGCCGTCTGCCTGGCAAGCGCCAGCAGGCCGGCCACCCGGCGGGCGGCGTCCGCCCCGGGGCCGCGGATCAGGGTCAGCTCGCGCGGGTCGAGCAGGGCGGCGGCCAGCGGCTGCGGCGGGCTGTCCTCGCCCGCGCTGTGGGCGGCCGCCCACAGTGCCCGGCGGAGCCGGCGCAGGCCCAGCGCGTCGGTGCCGCCGAGCGGCCCGGCGAGCAGTTCGACCGCGGCCTCCTCGTCGAGGGTCTCCAGATGCAGCGCGCAGCGCAGCAGCAGGAGCAGTGGGCGCACCCCGGGCTCGGCCTCCAGCGGCAGTTCGTCACCCGCGATCACCGAGGGCACCCCGGTCGCGGCGAGCGCCCTGCGCAGCAGTGGCACCTGGCCGATAACCGATCTGACCAGGACCGCCATCGACGACCAGGGCACGCCGTCGTGCAGGTGGGCCCGGCGTAGCACATCGGCCACCACGGTGGCCTCCTGGCTGGCGCTGGAGGCGATCACGACCCGGATCGTGCCGGCCGGGACGGAGGGCAGCGGCCGCAGATCGCGGTGCCCGCTGGGCGGCTGGGCGGCCCGGGGCTGGCCGGGACGGGGCTGGCCGCCTACCAGGCTGGCCGCTACCGGGCTGGCCGCCATCCGGCTGGCCATCGTGCGGGCTGGCCGTCCGGCGGGCCGCCGGCACCGCGGCGGGCGGGGCCGGGAGCCTGGCCGCGATCCGGCGCGACGCCGCGAGCAGGGCGGTGCCGCTGCGCCGGCAGGTACCCAGGGCGATGACCCGGGCAGGCCGGTCGTCCGGCGTGCGGAACCGCTCGGGGAACCGCATGATCGCGCTGACGTCGGCACCGCGGAACGCGTAGATCGCCTGGTCCGGATCCCCGACCACGATCAGTTCCCTGCCGTCGCCGGCCAGGGCGTGCAGCAGCGCCTCCTGTGCCGGGTCGGTGTCCTGGTACTCATCCACCAGGACCACGTCGTAGGCCTTCCGCTCCCGCTCCCTGACCGCACCGCGGGACAGCAGCGCCGCGGCGATCCTGATGATCTCGGCGTAGTCGTAGGCGGGCACCGGCGCCAGGTCGAACCGCGCGTCGTACCGGGCCAGGAAGGCTCCCGCGGCGACCCAGTCATCCCGGTCCCGCTGCCGGCCCAGCCGCGCCAGCGCGCGCCCGTCGAACCCGCGCTCCGCCCCGCGCAGCAGGAAGTCCCGCAGTTCCGCGGCGAAGCCCCGGGTGCCTAGCGCGGGCCGCAGCCGCTCCGGCCAGCGCGTCCCGCCGTCCTCGGCCTCGCCGCGCAGCAGCCGCCGGACCTCCAGCAACTGCTCCGGGCCCGACAGCAGGGTCGGCGGCTCGTCGCCGGCCAGCGTGAACTCGCGGCGCACCAGCGCGTACGCGTAGCTGTGGAAGGTCAGCGCCAGCGGCTCGCGGGTGGTGCGGCCCAGCCGGGCGGTGATCCGCTGGCGCAGTTCCTCCGCGGCCTTGCGGCTGAACGTGAGGACGAGCACCCGGTCCGGGTCGATGCCACGCCTGGTGATGCGGTCCACCACGGTCTCCACGATCGCGGTGGTCTTCCCCGTGCCCGGCCCGGCGAGGACGAGCAGTGGCAGCCCCACGTGGTCCACGACGGCCTGCTGCGCCGCGTCGAGGACCGGTGCCCCAGCCGCCCGGGCGAGTGGGCGGACGAGGTGATAGGCCGGGGAATGCTCACTCATCTCAGTAAGGCATTCCAGCAGACGCCTATGACATCCCGCGCTCCTTTGCGCGTCCCGGGCGCGCCGATCCGGACCGAAATGCGCCGGAGAATGAGGGCGCGGCCGTTTCCACCGTTCGTGATCATGACTTTGGTGCGCCTCCAGGTGCAGCACTCCCGTGTGCTCCTGTGACACTCCGCCATGATCATGGTCGCCTAGTTCCTGCGTTGCCATGCGGGCTGGCAGGCAGCGGCCGGGCTGTGCCCGGTGACTGAGGTTCGCCCTAGGCCGTGCCAGTCCGCAGGAGCTGTGAGACGCGCTGCGGTGACACGTTGAGCACCTTGGCGATATCACGCCCGGACAAGCCAGCTTGGCGCAGCCGCCGTGCCGTGGCCCGTGACTGCGCGGCTGCCAGTCGCTGTGCCTGATCGGCGGCGCTCACAGCTTCCCGCGCGGCGCGCGTCTCCTCGTCGAGACCGCCACCTATCTCGGGGGTGATTCTCACCGCGAACCCATCGCCCGGCAGGTCTTCGCGGCGTGCGATCAGGTCGCGTGCCATGTCCTCGGCGTCCCAGAGCGTGTGTGACTGAGTGACACCGACGCCCTTGATGTGCAGTTCCCAGCCGTGTTCCCAGCGCTTGGCGCGAACCTGGTAGGTCTTCATTGGAGCCACCCCTCTGGCAGGCATTTCACTCGCTCGATGGTGTCGCCGATCACCCCCGCCGAGATCTCCACGTGCTTCATCGGCTTCACCATGACTGAATCTATCCCCTCTTGATGTCGGCATCAAGCCGGGCTTGACCCGGCTGGGACAGGCCACCAGCCAGCGATACAGCGGCAAGGCCAGCGTGTAGCGGCCGCGCCCGGGTATGCGCAGCTAACCACAGCGCTAAGACAGCGCCGAGGCGGTTACCCGATGGGCATGATTTCGAGGTACTGGGGACCGGTCTTGGAGCAGGCGGGGAAGGGGAACGGGATCCGCCTGGACTGGGTCTGGTTCGGCGGGAACACCCGCAGCCCGGCCGCGGTCACCAGCCCGCACTGGGACTGGGAGAAGGCCCCGGCATCGCGGATGCCCAGCACGGCGATCGCGGTCGCGCCGTTGGCCAGGGTCACCGACTGCGGGGTGCCGCTGCGGACGGCCGCGCTGCCCAGCTGGTTCCCGTTCAGGTCGGTCGCGGAGACCCCGGGGAAGCCGAACAGCGTGCAGGTGCCTCCGGACAGGTTGGTGAACTCCAGGTTGAAGTAGGTGGTGCCCGCGGTCCCGTTGCCCTGGGTGTCCAGCCAGACGTCCAGGCCGGACGTGGTGCAGGCGGGCGTGGCGGTGTGGCCGGCCTGGGCGGTGGCGCCGGGGGCGGCCAGTGCGGCGGCCGGGACCAGGGCGGCGGCGCAGGCGAGCGCCCCGGCGGCGAGCAGCCGCCGGGGTGCGGTGGTGCGCAGCTTCATGACGTGTTCCCTCGCTCGGCGGGGCAGCCTGGGCGGCCCCCTTTTGTGGCTGGGCGTGTTCGCTAGAGCTAGAGCGCGGAGAACATCCGTTGATACATCGCGCGGATGACGGGCGGCCGGATTACGCCGGCGCCCTGGGAGGCCCCGGCGGCTCAGTGACCCGGGGTGAGCCAGCGGGCCCGGCGCATGTCCACGCCGCTGACCTCGCCGTCGCGGGCGCGGCGCAGCGGCGTGCCCTCGTCGAGGTAGCGGGCCAGCGCCTCCCGCTCGTGACCGGCCAGGAACGACCCGTCGGCGTGGATCACCCGCCACCAGGCCACGCCCCCGCCCCAGTGCGACATGACCCGCCCGACCTGGCGCGGGCCCGCTTCACCCAGGTACTCGGCGATGTCCCCGTAGGACATCACGTGGCCGGGCGGGATGCTCTCGGTAACCCGGAGCACCCGTTCGGCGAAGTCTGGGGGCTGCCCGGTCACCATTGGCCGGAGGAGGGCCAGGTGGGGTCGTCGGCCGCGGGCGGGTCTGCCGCCGGGCTGTCCGGGTCCTGAGGTTCCGTGGGCTCGGGGTGCCTGGCGAGCGGGCCGGTGTTCGCGTCGGGGGAACCGCCGGCCGCGGTCTCGAAGGGCCCGCGGAACCCGGAGCCGGCCGGTGCGCCAGGGACGCCGGGCGGCGCGGAGTCGCCGGACCGCCCATCGCCGGAGGAGGGCACATACCCCGCGGACAGCCCGGTACCGGACGGCAGCCCGTTGCCGGACGGGCAGCCCGTAGCCGGTGGGTGGCCCGGCCGGCGGCGGTGAGCCGGGCTGAGTCTGCGGCCGGGAGCCCGGCCATCTCCGGTAACCCGACGGTTCCTTGGGCCCCGCCGGCTCCCCGGAACTGGCCGGGCCCGCATAGCCGCTGGACGGCACGGGCTCCGCTGACGGCTGGTATCCGTCCGGCGCGCCGTACCCCGCTGGCTCCCCGGAACCCGCCGGCCATGCCGAACCGGGCAGCCCGGAACCTGCCGGCGGCCCGGCGTCCGGCGGCGGCCGCTGGTATCCCTCCGGCGCCCCGTACTCCGCGGAACCCGGCGGCCGCTGGTATCCCTCCGGGGCCCGGTACTCCGCCGGCGGCCCGGGATCGGCAGGCTGCTGGAAATCCGCGGACTGCCCGTAACCCGAGGGTGCCGGGTACCCGGCGGACGGCTTGTAGCCGCCTGGCGCCCAGTAACCCGCGGTGCGCCCGTAACCTGACCCGTCGCCGTCCGGCCACGCCCCGCCCGCGCCTGTGCGCCTGGGCCAGGCGCACCAGGACCAGGCACACCGGGACCAGACACACCGGGACCAGGCACACCGGGCCGACACACCAGGGCCAGACACACCGGGACCAGGCGGGCCAGGGTCCGGCAGGCCAGCGTTCGGCGGCCCGGTCCCGGCCCAGCCACCGGCCGCTCCCCCGGCGGCCCGGCCGCCCCCACCGGCGCTGCCGGGCACCCCGGCCAGCGCCCCGGCGGGCCTGCGGGTCACGATCAGGCGGAACGTCACGATCAGCACGAAGGCCAGGCAGACCAGCGCGACCAGCGAGTCGACCACGAACTGCCGCTTGCCCCGCGGCGTCACGGGAACCGGCGGGATGGCCGCGGTGCCGCCGCCGAACAACTGCGCGGCCGCGATCAGGCCGTGGCCGGTGCCCTGGTCGCGGGCCAGCCGGCCGGCCATCCGCAGCGCGGCCGTGGCGTCCACCGTGCCGGACCCGACCTGCTCGTCATAGCCCCCCTGCGGCCTGTTCCTGGCGCTCGCGGTGATGGCCTGCACGACCAGCGCCGGGGCCAGTGCCGGATACACCGACTTGATCAGCGCGGCCACCCCCGCGGTCAGGGCGCAGGCCGGGCTCGTGCCGCTGACCAGCCAGTACTGCCCGTCTCTGCCTTCCGCGGGCACGCGCACCCCGGGGGCCGCCACCTGGACCGACAGGTTGTCGCTGGAGAACCCGGCGGGCTGGCCGTCCTGCGCCACCGCGCCGACCCCGAGCACCCCGGGGTAGTCGGCGGGGAAGGAGTAGGGGGCGTTTCCGTGCTGGCCGCTGGATACACCGCCGGAGTTGCCCGAGGACGCGACCACCACGATCCCCTTGGCCAGGGCGGCGGCGATCGCGGCGCGGACCGGCAGGCTGGCGCCCTGGTACCCCAGCGACATGCTGATGACACTGACGCCCTTTTTCGCCGCATATTGGATGGCGTCGGCGAGGTGCCCCTGCACCCGGGACTCTGATTCGTGCTGGTAGCGGCGGTACTCGGGATCCCCCTGATCGGTGACCGCGCGGATGGAGAGGATCTTCGCGGCGGGCGCCACCCCCATGATCCCGCTCGTCCCGTCGGGGGCGTGCCCGTGCCCGGCGATGAGCGACGCCATCCAGGTGCCGTGCACGCCCCAGTTCGGGTTCGTCGGCGGGGTGTCCACGCCGGAGAAGTCACGTCCCGTCACGACGGAACCGGTGAGGTCGGAGACGTCCCCGTTCACCCCGCTGTCGATCAAGGCAACGGTCACCCCGGAGCCGTGCGTGTGCTGCCACGCACCGGCCACGTTGATCGCGTTAAGCACCCAAAGCTCTTGCTGCCGTACGGCGTCGGCCTGCGCCGCACCCGCGGAGCCGACGGCGAGGGCAGGCGCCGCCATCAGCGCGGCCAGCACCGCCGCCAGCGTGCGCCACCGCCGGGAGCGGGGGGCCCGGCCTCAGCATCCGGGGCTGCCCGGGCAGTGCGGCACCGGCGGGGGGGCGCCGAGGCGGGACGTGACCGAGTGGGTGACCCCGGACGCCAGGCCGTGCATCTCGCGCCCGGTATAGATGTCGTGCCCCTGGCTGAGCCACGGCCTGCCGTCGGCGTAACCGACGGTGGTGAGGACCAGGTACGGGCCCGTGGCGCTGCTCCAGCCGACCTTGTGACCCGGCCCGGCGAAATGGGCGGTCGTGGTGTGGCGGAACGACACGGCCCGCAGCCACGGCTGCGGGCCGCCGTGGTGGCGCAGCAGCGCCGCGCCTGTCGCCGCCGAGGAGGCAGGCATGACCGCGACGCCCACGGTCACCGCGAAGGTCTGGGTGGTCGTCCTGGTAGGTCGCCCTGAGCACGGCCACGCAGCCGCGCCGGGCCAGTTCCGGGCCGACCGCCGGGTCGGTGGCGTCCCGGCACGAGGCCTGTTCGGCGATGCCGACGCGCTCCGCCTGGAGGGCCAGCGAGCGGCCGCCGCCGAACGTAGCTCCCGGCAGGTGATAGTCGATGGCTGGCGGGAAGATCCGCCCGGCGGGCCAGCTGCGCCAGCGCTTGGCTATCTCCCAGGAGACAATCTGCTGCCGCTGCGCCTGGCTGAAGCTGCGGGGCAGGAACTGGATGGCGGCCGCCCCGGCCGACAGGACCAGCCCGGCCAGCCCCACCGCAAGGCCGATCACCAGCAGCACGCGGCGCGCCCGGCCGGGCCGGGCGGCCCGTGGCCCGTGGCAGGTACGGCGTGCGCGGCTGGGCAGGGCCGGCGCCGGCACCCGCCTGGCCTGCGCGGCTGCGGTCAGCGGGCGGGCCGGGCGGCACGCGGGGACCCGGCGGAGCCCACGGTGGCACGGCTGGCGGTCCGCCCGACCCGGGGCCCCCGTTCTCCAGCTCGTCCCGCATCGTCACAACGGAATCGTACGGCCTGCCCGGCCGGTCCGTCCTCCCGGCGCAGGCTTGGCGGGCCCGCCGTGAGCCGCCCCGCAGCATGAGTTACTCGTCAGTAGGTCGGCAGCGAAGGATCGACCTGGCTGATCCAGGCGAGCACCCCACCGCCCACATGGACCGCGTCGGAGAAGCCCGCGTCCTTGATCACAGCCAGCGCCTCGGCCGACCGCGCCCCGCTCTTGCAGTGCAGCACGATCCGCTTGTCCTGGGGCAGCCGCTCCAGCGCGGCACCGGACAGGAACTCGCCCTTGGGGATCAGCGTCGCGCCGGGGATGGACACGATCTCGTACTCGTTGGGCTCCCTGACATCCACCAGGAAGATGTCCTCGTTGCGGTCGAGCATGCCCTTCAGCTCGGTGGCCGTGATGGTCGAGCCCGCCGACGGCCTGCTGGGCGTCCTCGGAGACCGCACCGCAGAACTCCTCGTAGTCGATCAGCTCGGTGATCGTCGGGTTCTTGCCGCAGACCGGGCACTCGGGGTCCTTGCGGACCTTGACCGTGCGGAACGCCATGTCCAGGGCGTCGTAGATCATCAGGCGGCCGGCCAGCGGCTCGCCGATCCCGGTGATGACCTTGATGGCCTCGTTGACCTGGAGGGAGCCGATCGTGCCGCAGAGCACGCCCAGGACGCCGCCCTCGGCGCAGGAGGGCACCATGCCCGGCGGCGGCGGCTCGGGGTACAGGCACCGGTAGCACGGGCCGTGCTCGGCCCAGAACACGCTCGCCTGGCCGTCGAACCGGAAGATCGAGCCCCACACGTAGGGCTTGCCCAGCAGCACGCAGGCATCGTTGACCAGGTAGCGGGTCGCGAAGTTGTCGGTGCCGTCCACGATGAGGTCGTAGCCGGCGAAGATCTGCATCGCGTTGTCGGAGTCGAGCCGTTCCTCGTGCAGGTTCACCGTGACGAGCGGGTTGATCTCGGCGATCGTCTCCTTGGCGGAGACGGCCTTGGACTTGCCCACGTCCGAGGTGCCGTGGATGATCTGGCGCTGCAGGTTCGACTCGTCCACCACGTCGAAATCGACGATGCCGAGCGTGCCCACGCCCGCCGCGGCCAGGTACATCAGCGCGGGCGAGCCGAGGCCGCCGGCGCCGACGCACAGCACCTTGGCGTTCTTCAGGCGGCGCTGGCCGGTCTTGCCCACGTCCGGGATGATCAGGTGCCGGGAGTAGCGCCGGACCTCGTCCACGGTCAGGTCGTCAGCGGGGGAAACCAGCGGCGGCAGCGACACGGCAGGTCTCTTCTCCTAGGTCGTGACTTGCGGGCACGTTCCTGCCCGCTCCACAGTCAACCAGGGCTCCGCATACGGCATTCCCCCCAGGCGGCGGCCGGCCACCAGGCTGGGCCACAGTAGTTGCGTTACGCTGCCCGGCCCTGACCGGCAGCCGGCCGAGGCGGGCGGCCGGAACGCGGGGCCGGACGCGGACGCAAGGCCGGCCGGAATGTCACCCCGGCGCGGTAGAACAGGGACTGGCGGAGGCGTTCGGGGGCGGTGAGCGTGAGCCGGCCGGATCGCCGCGCAGCCCGATAGCGCCTATTTCACGGGAGGTCTCCATGCCCGCACAGCCCCCCGAACGGCCCGGATGCCCCAAATCGCCCGGCGGGCGCCGCCCGCTGCCCGACCCGGCGGCGGTCCGGTTGTACCTGGTCCCGGATCCGGCCCCGCCCTACGACGCGGAGCCTGTCACCGGGGACCCGGGCGGCAGGAGGTTACCGGCCTGGGCGCCGGGCCTAGGGCGGAACCGGGGCACGGGAACCTGACGGGCGGAATCCCGCAGGGCAGGGAGGCACCAGGCCCGGCCAGCGGCCAGCGGAAGGGCGAGGCACCAGGGCCCGGCCAGCGGGCCAGCGGCGGGCACCAGGGCCCGGCAGCGGCCAGCGGGAGGGCCAGCCTGAACGCGACGGAACGCGCGCCGTTCCCCGGATCCCGGCCGCCGCACCCGGGGCGCCGCCCGGCTGGCAGAGCCGTTTCGCCCAGGTGCTGGCCGAGACCCTGGCAGGTGCCCGGCCGCCGCACCAGATGGTGCCGTGGACCACCGAAGAAGCCCTCGACCGGATCCGGCGCCTCGGCCCGCAACTCGCGTCGCAACAGCGCCCGCGGGTCCGCCGGGTGCTCACCTCGGTGCCCGCCACGGACGTGCTGGAGATGGCCGTCGTCGTGGGGTTCGGGCCCCGGGTCAGGGCGATGGCCGTCCGGCTGGAGCGATCCGGGGCGCACCCGGTTCGCGGCGCACCCGGCTGCCCGGCCTGGTGAACGTGCGGCCGGCCGCTGGGTGTGCACGGCCGTGGAGGCCGCCTGAGCAGGCGCCAGGTGCGGGCGCCCGCGAGTCCCCGGATCCCGGCTCGGAGCGAACCGTTTCCGTGGTTTGCGTCCGGGTCGCGGACGCTGCCATCACGGGCGACCTGCCGTGCACCAGCCACGCACGGCCTCAGGTGCGGCGTGGGCCGGCCACGGGGAGCGTTTGGCCGCCTGAGGGCGTCAGCGGTGCCGAGCGGGCAGCCGCCCGGGGACGTCAGCCGTCGGCGCGGTTGCGCGGGTCGCCGTGGCAGAGCTTGTACTTGCGGCCCGAGCCACAGGGGCACGGGGCGTTGCGCCCGACCTTGGCGAACTTGCCGTCGGCGGCCGACTCGGTGCGCTGCTCGACCTGGCCGCCGCCGTCCGCGCTGGGCGCGCTGTAGGAGAGCCGGCGGGGCCGCTGCGGGCGGCTGAGCCCGGGCGCGACGACCGAGGGCGCCCCGGTCCCGCTGGGCTGCGCGCCACCGGCCTGTGCGCCGGCCGCATGCCGGCCAGGGGCCGCTGCCGGCCTGGGCGAGCGGCGTGCCGGGCAGCGGCGGCTGCCGCTCCGGCGGCGTGCCGACCGGCAGCGGCCGCGAGCCTGCCGCTGGCGGGCCGGGCGGCCGGCGGGGCCGGGCGCAGGCCGGGCGGGGCCGCCGCGGCGCCGTCCGCCTCGTCCTCGACGATCGGGTTCTCCTGGACCTCGACCTGGAGGTTGAACAGGTTGCCGACCGACTCCTCCTTGATCCCCTCCATCATGCTGTTGAACAGGTCGTAGCCCTCACGCTGGTACTCGATCAGCGGGTCCCGCTGGGCCATCGCCCGCAGCCCGATGCCCTCCCGCAGGTAGTCCATCTCGTAGAGGTGCTCGCGCCACTTGCGGTCGAGCACCGAGAGCACGACGCGGCGCTCCAGTTCCCGCATGACGTCCGGGGTGAGTTCCTCCTCGCGGGCGTCGTAGGAATTCTGCGCGTCCTCCCTGAGGACCTCGATGAGGAAGTCACGGGACAGGCCGGCCCGGTCACCGCCGACCTCCTCGATCACATCGGTGATGGTCAGCTTCGGGTGGTACAGCTCACCGAACGCGGTCCACAGCCGGTCGAGGTCCCATTCCTCGGGGAAGCCGTCCTCGGTCGCGCCGGTGACGTAGGCGGTGATCACCTCGTCGATCATCTGCCGGATCTGCTCGTGCAGGTCGGCGCCCTCGAGCACCTCGCGGCGCTCCTGGTAGATGACCTTGCGCTGACGGTTCAGCACGTCGTCGTACTTGAGCACGTCCTTGCGGATCTCGAAGTTCTGCTGCTCCACCTGGGTCTGCGCGGACCGGATCGAGCGGGAGACCGCCTTGGACTCGATCGGCACCTCCGGCGGCGTCTTGAGCCACTCCATGAAGTGCGCGACCTTGTCGGAGTTGAACATCCGCATCAGGTCGTCTTCGAGGGACAGGTAGAACCGGGACTCGCCGGGGTCGCCCTGGCGGCCGGACCGGCCGCGGAGCTGGTTGTCGATCCGCCGGGACTCGTGCCGTTCGGTGCCGAGCACGTACAGGCCGCCGAGCGCGACGACCTCCTCGTGCTCCTCGGCCACCGCGCGCTTGGCCTTCTCCACGGCCTCGGGCCAGGCCTTCTCGTAGTCCTCGGGCGTCTCCACCGGGGACAGCCCGCGCTGGTGCAGTTCCAGGTCGGCGACGAACTCCGGGTTACCGCCGAGCATGATGTCGGTGCCGCGGCCGGCCATGTTGGTCGCCACGGTGACCGCGCCCTTGCGCCCGGCCTGGGCAATGATGGCGGCCTCACGCTCGTGGTTCTTCGCGTTCAGCACCTCGTGCGGGATGCCGCGGCGCTTGAGCAGCCGGGCCAGCACCTCGGACTTCTCCACGCTGGTGGTGCCGACCAGTACCGGCTGGCCCGCCTCGTAGCGCTCCGCCAGGTCGTCCACCACCGCGTCGAACTTGGCCTGGGCCGTCTGGTACACCATGTCGGAGTGGTCGGCCCGGATCATCGGCTTGTTGGTGGGGATCGGCACCACGCCGAGCTTGTAGATCTGGTGGAACTCGTTCGCCTCGGTCTGCGCGGTACCGGTCATCCCGGCGAGCTTCTCGTAGAGGCGGAAGTAGTTCTGCAGCGTGATCGTGGCCAGCGTCTGGTTCTCGTTCTGGATGACCACGCCCTCTTTGGCCTCGATGGCCTGGTGCATGCCCTCGTTGTAACGGCGGCCGTGCAGGATGCGGCCGGTGAACTCGTCCACGATGAGGACCTCGCCGTTCATGATGACGTAGTCCTTGTCCCGCTTGTACAGTTCCTTCGCCTTGATGGCGTTGTTGAGGAAGCTGACCAGCGGCGTGTTGACCGACTCGTACAGGTTGTCGATGCCGAGCCAGTCCTCGACCTTCTCCACCCCGGACTCCAGCACGCCCACGGTGCGCTTCTTCTCGTCGACCTCGTAGTCGCCGCCGTCGTCCTCTTCCTCGGACTTCCGCAGCCGCGGGGCGATCTTGGCGAACTCGGTGTACCAGCGGGCGCTCTGCTCGGCCGGGCCGCTGATGATCAGCGGGGTCCGCGCCTCGTCGATGAGGATCGAGTCGACCTCGTCCACGATGGCGTAGGGGTGGCCGCGCTGGACGCACTCCTCCAGCCCCCAGGCCATGTTGTCGCGCAGGTAGTCGAAGCCGAACTCGTTGTTGGTGCCGTAGGTGATGTCGGCGGCGTACTGCTTGCGGCGCTCCTCGGGGGTCATCTGGGCGAGGATGACGCCGACCTCCAGGCCGAGGAAGCGGTGCACCCGGCCCATCCACTCGGAGTCGCGCTTGGCCAGGTAGTCGTTGACCGTGACGACGTGCACGCCCTTGCCGGTCAGCGCGTTGAGGTAGGAGGGGAGGGTGGCGACCAGGGTCTTGCCCTCACCGGTGCGCATCTCGGCGATGTTCCCGCCGTGCAGCGCGGCACCGCCCATGATCTGGACGTCGAAGTGCCGCTGGCCCAGCGTCCGCTTGGCCGCCTCGCGGACGGCCGCGAAGGCCTCGGGGAGCAGGTCGTCGAGCGTCTCGCCGTTCTCCAGGCGCTCGCGGAACTGGCCGGTCATGGCCCGCAGTTCCGCGTCGCTCAGCGGGGCGAAATGTTCCTCGATCGAATTGACCTGGTCAGCGATCCGCCTCAACTGGCGCAGGATCTTGCCCTCGCCCGTGCGCAGGACCCTATCGATAATGACTGGCACTTCTCGTCGCGCTCCTCGCGGATCGTTCGGCGGTGATGGATCGCGGCCCGCCGGGCCTTCGCCCGCCACCCAGGCAACGGGCGCCGGGATGTAATAGTGCCCGGCGTATGCGTCTCCCAGTCATGGTAGGCGAGCCGGCCGGTGATGCCGAGCCATCGGGGCCGGGTGCACGGCACTAAGCTGGCTTCGCCACAATAAGGTGACGGCCACGGGCACTCGGGGCCGGAGGTTACGTGCCGTGGCGGATCGCCGCCGCGCACCGCGAGAGGAGCAGCGCGCATGGCGGACCAGATGGGTTCCGGCATGGTGGCTGGGACTTCCGCTGAGGGTGGCCAGCTCAGCGCGGTGGGCGCAGCGGCGCCGCCGCCGAGCAGGACGCCCGGGCCGCAGCCGCCGCACCACGGCCGCCCGGTGTCCTGGGTGGCGGTGTCCATCATGATGGCCGCGTTCCTGATCGGCGGGTTCGGCCTGGTCCTGGGCCCGACGTGGTGGCTGTTCTGGGCGGGCGCGGCGATGTGCGCCGTCGGCGGCCTGCTGGCCCTGGCCACCCACATCTTCGAGGACTGGTACTAAACCTCCTCCGGACCGCACCGGCCCGGGCGGCATGCACGGGGCAGCGGGAATGTCGGGGGGCGGGGTTAAGCTCCTGGGTTTGTGGTCAGTCCCGCGGTGGTAGCGCCCGAGGTCGTTCTCTCCCCCGATGACGCGCGCCGTATGACGCTGCGCGCCCAGGGCCTGCTGGGGGCCGAGGGCCGGCGGGGCGGCGTGCCCGGCATGCTGCGCCGGATCGGGGCGGTCCAGCTGGACACGATCAGCGTCCTGGCCCGCTCCCATGAGCTGGTCGCCTATGCCAGGCTCGGGCCCATTCCCCGGGAGCGCATCGAGCGCGCCTACTGGCACCCGCGCACGCCCGTAGCGTTCGAATACTGGTCCCACGCGGCCTGCGTGCTGCCCATCGAGGAGTGGCCGTATTACGCGTTCCGGCGGCGCGCGCTGCGGGCGCGGGGCGTGCGCTGGCACACCGTGGACGACCGGACCTGCGCCGAGGTACTGGCCCGGCTGCGGGCCGAGGGCCCGCTGACCGCCACGCAGCTCGGCGGCGCCAAGGGCGGCGGCCCCTGGTGGGACTGGTCGGAGACGAAGATCGCCGTGGAGTGGATGCTGGACGTCGGCGACGTCATCTGCGTGCGCAGGGACGGCTGGCGGCGGGTCTACGACCTGCCCGAGCGGGTCCTTCCCGGCGAACTCCTCGGCCAGGATCCACCCGATTCCGAATGCCTGGCCCACCTCGCCGCGGTGGCCGCCCGGGCGCTCGGCGTGGCCACCCGCGCGGACCTCGTGGACTACCAGCGGCTGAACCACCTCACCGACACGGTGACGCCGCGGCCCGCCCAGCGGGTCGAGGAGTCGGCGCTGGCGGCCGGGCTGACCCCGGTGGCGATCGGCGGCCCGGCGCGGGACGGCGGCGCCCGCCTGGGCCGACCCCGAGGCCCTCGCCCTGGCCCAGGCCGCCCCGCGGGGCAGGCACCGGGCCGTGCTGCTGTCCCCCTTCGACTCGCTCGTCTGGGACCGCAAGCGCACGCTGCGGATGTTCGGCTTCGAGCATTCCCTGGAGGCGTACGTGCCCAGGCCCAAGCGGGTGCACGGCTACTTCGCCATGCCGCTGCTGGCCGGGGGGCGGCTGGTCGGCCGGGTGGACCCGGTGCGCCGCGGCAAGACCCTGGTGGCCCGCCAGCTTTCCGTGGACACCGCCGCCGCCTGCGAGCCGATGGGCCGGGCGCTGCGCGAGGCCGCCGAGTGGGTCGGCTGCACCTCGGTGGAGCTGGGCCAGGTCAGCCCGCCCCACCTCGTCCCCCGCCTGGCCGCCGCCCTCGCCTGACCGGACCCCAGCCCGCCGCCCCCGCCTGACTTCCCCCTCGCCCGCCCGCCACTTCCCCCGCTCATGCCCTTCCGGCGCGTGATCATGGCGTTTTGGTCGCCCCAGCAGCCAAATCCCCATGATCATGGCCACCCTCGCCTGCGGGGGGCGGGGGGTGGGGGTGGTTAGGGGCGGGTGCCGAAGGAGGGGCGGCCGGTCAGTTCGGGCAGGACCCGGTAGGCGTCCCGGGCCCAGGCACACAGCAGCGGCCTGGAGTCCCGGGGATCGATCAGGTCCTGCACGCCGAAACGCTCCGCGGTACGGAACGGCGAGCTGACCGCGGCCAGCTCCCGGCGGATCCGCTCGATCTCCGCCTCCCGGTCCGCGGCCTGGTCGAGCTGCGCGCGGAACGCCGCCTCGACGCCGCCCTGCACCGGCAGCGAGCCCCAGTCCCCGGATGGCCACGCCCAGCTGCGGCCCGGCCCGGTGCCGGTTGACGATGCCCGCACCGCCCACCCCGTAGACCCGCCGGACGATCAGCTCGGCCTGCGGGACCCGGGCCTGGTACACCGCGGCGATGGCCCGGGCGCCATGCCGGATCGTGCCGCGCTCCTCGGCGACCCGGCCGATGGCCAGGCCACCCTGGTCGGTGAGGCTGACGATCGGCAGGTGGAACGTCTCGCACAGGTCGGCCAGCCGGGTGACCGCCAGGGCTCCCTCGACCGACATGGTGGCGCCGCGGAACGGGTCGGTGGCGATGACCCCGACCGGGTGGCCGTCCAGGCGGGCCAGCGCGGTCACCGTCGCGCCGCCGTACTCGGCGTACCGCAGCACCGACCCGCGGTCGAAGACCGCGTCCAGGATCGGCTCCAGCCGGTAGGGCGTGCGCGGGCTGCGCGGGATCGCCGCGGCGAGCGCCTCCTCCCGGCGGTCCGCCGGGTCGTCGCAGGCCAGCACCGGCGGCAGCTCGTGCACGCTGCCCGGCAGGTAGGACAGGAAGCGGCGGGCCAGCGCGAACGCCGCGTCCTCGGAGCCGGCGATCCGCTCGACCGTGCCGTTGCGGCGGTGCACGTCCGCGCCGCCAAGCTCCTGCTTGGTCAGGTCCTCACCGGTGCCACCACGCACCACCGGTGGCCCCGCCGTGAACAGCTGGCCGAGATCTTTGACCAGGACGGCCAGATGCGACATAACCAGTCGCCCGGCGCCGAGGCCCACCGTGGGACCCAGGCACAAGGCGACCACCGGGATGACGGACAAGTTGTCCACCACGACGTCCCACGCTGGGTTGACCGGCACATAGGTGTACCCGGCGTCCTGGGCCATCTTGACGCTGCCGCCGCCGCTGGCGCCGTCCAGCAGCCGCACCACGGGCAGCCGCATCTGGTTCGCGTACTGCTCGGAGAAGACCTGCTTGGCGTGGATCGCCGCGTCGCCGGAACCGCCCCGGACGGTGAAGTCGTCGGCGCCGATCAGTACCGGGCGCCCGTCGATGCGCGCGGTTCCCGCCACGAAGTTGGCGGGCAGGACCGAGACGAGGCGGCCCTCGCCGTCGTAGTCGGCGAACCCGGTCAGGGCGCCGATCTCGGCAAAGCTGCCGGGGTCGGCGAGCCGCTCGATGCGCTCCCGGACGGTGAGCCGGCCCGCGGCCCGCTGCCGGGCCACCTTCTGTGGGCCGCCCATGGCCCGCGCCGCCTCCCGGCGCCTGCGGATCTCCTCGATCTCCGGCAGCCAGCCGTGCTGGCCGGGCTCTGCCTGGTCCCCTGCTCCGCTCACCGCCACCTCACCTGTTCCGCGGACCGCCACGGACAGACGCTCGCAGCCCGTGGCAGGCCGGCGGCGGCGGTCGGGCAGGATGGGGGCGTGCCCCGTCATGCGCCGCGCCACGATCACGACGCCGGCGGGCCAGCCGAGCTGCTGGCCGCCAAGGCCGCCCTCCGGGAGCAGGTGTGGGCCGCGATGAGCGCGGCCCGGGTGGCCAGGTTTCCCGGCGCGGCCGGGCGGATCCCCAACTTCACCGGCGCCGAGGCGGCCGCGCAGCGGCTGCGGGACCTGCCGGAGTGGCAGCGGGCCGCCGACGCTGAAGGCCAACCCGGACTCTGCCCCAGCTGCCGGTGCGCCAGCGCGCCCTGGAGGACGGCAAGACCGTGTACATGGCCGTGCCACGGCTGGCCGGGCCGGAGCCGTTCTTCGCCCTGGACCCCGGCCACCTCAGCGACTCCCCGCGTAAGGCCGCCTCCATCAGCGGCGCCACCAGGTCGGCCCGCCGGGTCACGCTGGCCGAGCTGGCCCCGGTGGACCTGGTGGTGATGGGCTCCGTCGCGGTGGGCGAGGACGGGGCCCGGCTCGGCAAGGGCGGCGGTTTCGCGGACCTGGAGTTCGCGCTGGCCGGCGCGGCGGGCCTGATCGGCCCGGGCACCGTGACCGTGACCACCGTGCACGAGATTCAGCTCCAGCCGGCCGGGACGATACCGCTGGCCGAGCACGACGTCCCGGTGGACCTGGTGATCACGCCGGACCGGGTCATCGACTGCCGGGACCGGCGCGGCCCGCGGCCGGAGGCCGCCATCCGCTGGCCGGAACTGACCGAGGAGAAGATCGCCGCCATCCCCCTGCTCGCCGCGCGGCACGCCTGGCGTCAGGCCCGATGAATCAGGTGCCGCCGCGGCGTCTCATCCCTGGGCGGGGACATTCGGCCACCACGAGAAGGAGCACCCGATGAGCGCATCAGGTCTTTCGCCGGTACGGCTGCGGCGGTTGCGCGAGGTGCTGACCCGCCACGTCGAGTCCGGCGACATGCCGGGCCTGGTCGCCCTGGTGGCCAGGCGCGGCGAGGTGCACGTCGAGGCGATCGGCACCCTGGAGGCCGGCGGCAGCGAGCCGATGCGCCGCGACACGATCTTCCGGATCGCGTCGGTCACCAAGCAGATCGCGGCCGCGGCGGCGATGACCCTGGTGGAGGAATGCCGGCTGCGGCTGGATGACCCGGTGGACGGCCTGCTGCCGGAGCTGGCCGGCCGCCGGGTCCTGGCGCGGCTCGACGGGCCGCTGAGCGACACGGTCCCGGCGCAGCGGCCGATCACCGTGCGCGACCTGCTCACGTTCCTGCTGGGCATCGGCGCGATCATGGCACCGCCGGGGCAGTACCCGATCCAGCGGGCGATGGAGGAGGCCGGCCTGGAGCCTGGACTCGAGAGCCCGCCGGTCGAGCCGGACGAGTGGATGAAGCGGCTCGGCAGCCTGCCGCTGGTCTACCAGCCGGGAGAGAAATTCCTGTACCACACCGGCTCCGACGTGCTGGGGGTGCTGATGGCCCGGGCCACCGGGCAGCCGCTGGCAGACGTGCTGGCCGAGCGCGTCCTGCGGCCGCTCGGCATGGCCGACACCGGGTTCCACGTGCCCGAGGCCAGCCTGCACCGGCTGGCCGCCGCCTACCGGCCCGACGCGGAGACCGGGGCGCTGATGCTCACCGACGACCCGCGCAGCAGCGCCTGGGGGCGCCCGCCCGCGTTCCCGTCCGCGGGCGGCGGGCTGGTCTCGACCGCCGACGACCTGCTGGCGTTCTGCACGATGATGCTGAACAAGGGCCGGCACGGCGGCGGCCGCCTGCTGGCCCGGCCGACGGTCGAGCTGATGACCACCGACCTGCTCACCGAGCAGCAGAAGGCGGAGAACGGGATCTTCTTCGGCGGCAACAGCGGCTGGGGCCTCGGCTTCCAGGTCTTCCTCCGGCGGAAGACCCTCGCCTCGACCCCGGGCCGGTTCGGCTGGACCGGCGGCACCGGGACCTCCGTCTACACCGACCCGGCCGAGGAGCTGATCGGGATCCTGCTGACCCAGCGGGAGATGACCTCCCCGGGGCCGCCGAACGTGTTCCGGGACTTCTGGACCAGCGCCTACCAGGCCATCGACGACTGAGCAGCCCGGGACCGGGGCTAGCCGAACTCGATCAGGTTCTCCCGCACGGCGATCATGACGGCCTCCATCCGGGAGTGGATCTGCAGCTTCTCCAGGATGTTCCGGACGTGGTTCTTCACCGTGTTCTCGGAGATGAACAGCTCCTTGGCGATGTCCCGGTTGTTCATGCCACGGGCGACCAGCTTGAGCACCTCGATCTCGCGCTCGGTGAGCCGCGGGGCCGGGACCTGCTCCGCCGGTTCCGTCCCGTCGCGGCCGGCCATCGCCGCGAACTCGGCCAGGAGCTTCGCCGCCATCGAGGGGTTGATCAGGGACTGCCCGCCGTACACCGCCCGGACCACGTCGGCGACCTCGTCGTAGGGGATGTCCTTGAGCAGGTACCCGCTGGCCCCGGCGCGGATCGCCTCGAAGAGGTCCTCCTCCTCGTCGCTGATCGTCAGCATGACGATCTTGGCGCTGGGGGTCAGTTCCTTCATCGCCCGGCAGGCCTCGATCCCGCTGCTGCGCGGCATCCGGATGTCCATCAGCACGACATCCGGCAGCGCCTGGCCGGCCTTGTCGACCGCCTCCGCACCGTCGCTGGCCTCGCCCACCACCTCGATGTCGGCCTCTTCGGCAAGCACCATCTCCAGGCCGCGCCGGAACAGCGCGTGATCGTCGACGATCAGCACACGGATCGGCTCGGGCTGCCGCGCGGCGTCCTGTGCCACGCCCGCGGCTCTGGGATCTGCGGCCATCGCGTCCCTCCCTGACCCTGCCCGCTCCGTCCGCCCGCTGGAGTCCGGGCGGTACCAGGCACTGGCGAGGGATCCGCTGCCACGGCGGCGCATCGGACAGCACGCCGCCAGCCAAGCCGCAGGCCCGAGCCAGTGCCTTGCGAACACACTCTGGCCGACGTACCGCAGGTGCGCAAACTCCGACCATGTCGCGGTGCGAAGAACAGCCCCCGGGCCGTCCCCCCGGCCCCTTGCCTCTCGTCAGACCTTGAGGTCCCCATTGGCCGCCACGTCTGGCTGCGTCTGCTCCACCAGGCGGATCAGCCCGTACTGATAGCCGTGCCGCCGGTAGACGACGCTCGGCAGGCCGCACTGCTCGTCCCGGAACAGGTAGAAGTCGTGCCCGACCAGTTCCATCTGGAAGAGCGCCTGGTCCACGCTGACCGGCGCGGCGGCGTGGAACTTCTCCCTGACCACGACCGGGCCGTCACCCTCCATCTGGATGGGGACGAAGCCGTCGTCCGCAGCCAGGCCGTCATCGGCGGCGGGCGCCCCGGCCGACTCGGGCCGGCCGGCCCGGGTCCGTGCCGTTGCCCGAAGGCCCGGGCGCGCCCAGGTCCCACGGGCTGGCGTCGGCGTACGCGGCGGCCTCAGCCGAGGTCGCCAGGCCAGGAGGGCCGGTGCCCGCCGACCGTGGGGCCGGTATCCGGCCCGCCGGCATGCCGCCGTGCCTGGCCTCCTTGCGCCGGTCCCCGGAGCGGCGCAGTCGTTCCTCAAGCTTGGCCAGTGCCCGGTCCAGCGCGGCGAACCGGTCGTCGGCCGCCGCCTCGGCGCGGATGGTCGGGCCACGGGACAGGATCGTCAGTTCCACGCGTTCCCGGCGCCCCGACTGCCGGGGGTTGCGCTCGGCGGAGACCTCCACATCCACCCTGATCACCTTGTGGGTGAGCTTCGTGATCCTGGTGATCTTCGCCGACGCATAGCTGCGGAACCGCTCCTGCACATCGGTGTGCCGGCCCTTGAAGATGATGTCCATACCGGAAACCCCCTTCATCCCGAGTAAGGTCCCAGGTCTCGGCACCCGCCCGGCCGACCTGGTCTTCGACCCCACATCCGCCTGCCGAGGGGTTCGCGGCCTGTCGCCACTACTGCCCTTCTCCCGGCCCGGGAGATATCGGATCTCCCGGCGGGGCAGGACTTACCTCTAAGCCGCACCGTGATCGGTCGACGAGAAGTCGCCTTACGTGGGCCGTTTCGCCTGCGGCTGGCATCGGCTTGCCGGGACGGACCACCCACTCCTCGCGGGTGACCCGGCCTGGCGCAACCACGGACCCGGGCGGGTGCCATACCTCGAACGTAGCTTGAGGAAGGCTGGATGTCAGGACGCTGAGGCCGGTTATCCGGGATAGGTGATGGCCTGGCCAGCCGGTATGTCGGTTAGGGGCTGATTAGGACCGGCCGCCTTCTGCAGCCGGTCACCGGCGAAACCGAGATACAGCGGGTTGCCCTGGCCGGCGGCGGTGACCGTGAGAATCCCCGGCTGCTTGGTCAGCGAGACGGGATTGTCCCCGTCCAGCGGCACCTCCCACAACTGGCTCGCGTCTCCCGTTCCGGTGACCACCAGGAGATGATCCTCGTCGTACCAGGTCAGGGCCGACACCGGCGGCAGGATCGGCCGGAGCGGGGCCGGGGTGCCCAGCAAGAAGCCGGCGTGGTCGCGCATGATCGCGGCGAGCACCAGGTGGGCATGCGTCCCGGTGCCAGCGATCATCGCAACCCGGTTGCCGTCCGGTGCTACCCGCAGATCGGTGATCCGGCCGGAGTAAGAAGACAGGGTTACCTGGATGGCGGGCGTTTGCCCGCCGATGAGCACCCAGACCCCCGGCCCCCCGGCCTTGGTCACCCCGGTGACCCAGAGGTCACCGAGCCTGTCCCAGCTCAGCGAGGTGAACTTGATGCCGGGGAACTGGGGATGCAGTTGCGTCAGCGACTGCCGCCCGCCGGGCGGGCTGACCAGGTTCCCGGTGTAGACGTCGTTCGCCTGCGCGGTAAGGCCGGCCAGGTGGTTGCCGCCCGGCGACACGGCGATCTGGCTCAGCGTCACCGGCGCGGTGCCGGCGCCCTTGAGCACCGCGGCGCCATTGCCCGACGGGGCGAGGCTGCGGAGGCTGCCGCCCTGGGAGAGGTAGTAGGCCTTCTCGCCGGCCGCCCATTGCGGGATGTCCCGCTGATAGGTACTCAGGCTCAGCGTGTCTCCGGTATGCCGCGGCGACCAGGGCCGCCCGTTGATCTTGAGCTTGACGGCACGGAACAGTGGCGTGCTGTACACCGGGCTGGTCAGCGTGGCCACCAACTGGGCCGCCATGGCCTGCACATTGAAGCCGGGGGGCTGGGGTGGCACGTGGATGTTCACCACCGCGGTGCGGCCACCGGACGGGCCGGGGAACACCTGGATGGGCAGCACCGGGTGAGACCCCGGCGGGAAGGCGGACTGGGCCCCGCCCGCCAGCCAGGGGCCGGGGCCGGAGATGAGGTCGTTGATCAGGGTCACCGCTGGGTTGGTGCCCTGGATGGGCACGAAGACCGGGTACGGCACCAGCTTCCCGTTCCGCCCCCCGTAGTAGTAGAGGTTCCGCGGCGTGTACTCCAGGTGGAACAGGTAGCTGGTGAGCAGCAGCTCGTGGGAGATCTTGCCCGCGCCGGTCCAGAGCTGGGAGATCTTCCAGAGGCCCTTGCTGTATTCCAGGGCGAACTCCTCGTTCGGCGCCGTCACGCCGCCCGAGGCCGCGATGTACTGCCCGGCGCTGTTCAGCCTGGCTTGCTCCGTGGCCGGAAACCACCACGTAGCTCTTGGTCACCGGCCCGTTCACCCGTCCCGGCGGCACGGACAGCTTCGGTTCCTGCGTCAGGATCGTCACCGCTGACCCCGGATGCCAGGCGTCGCTGGCCCCCTTGGTCAGGTACTGCCTGGCCGCGGCGTAGTGGTTGGCGCCAATGGCGCTGGCGAGCAGGAAGTACGTAACCACCTGCTGGGCATCCCAGCCCACTTGCGGCCCGCGCACCAGCAGCCCGCAGCACGGTCCCGCGCCGGCCGGCGGGGCGGGGGCGGAGGCAGGCTGCGGGCTGTTGCCGGCCGGTATGACCGAGCATCCGCTCGCCACCACGGCCGCCGCCACCAGCCCGGTGACCAGTGCGGTCAGGCCACCGGGACGCCGGGACCGGGCAGCGCGGGGATCAGGCATCGGCACTCCCCGGCGCGGCGCCCCCCGGCTCGGCGACGCCTGCGGGGTAGGTCACCGAGTCCACGCTGACGACCTCCCCGGCGGCGGCCAGGTCCGCCTCGTCGGGGGACAGCGGCAACGGCGATCCCGCGAGCAGGCCGCCGACGGTGCGCGGCAGCGTGAGCCGGAAGACCGAGCCGAGCCCCGGCTCTCCCCAGGCCTGCAGCCATCCGGAGTGCAGCCGGGTGTCCTCCAGCGCGATGGCCAGTCCCAGCCCGGTCCCGCCGGTGGTCCGGGCCCGGGCCGGGTCGGCACGCCAGAACCGGTCGAAGACGAACTGGTGCTCACCCGGGCCGAGGCCCACCCCGTGATCGCGGACCGCGACCGCGACGGCGTCCCGGTCGGCCGCGACGGTCACCACCACGTCACGGCCCTCACCGTGCTCGACCGCGTTGTCGAGCAGGTTGCGCAGCACCCGCTCGACCCGGCGCCGGTCCACCTCGGCGATGCACTGCTGCGGGGGCAGCCGGAACTCGATCCTGGTGCCCCGCTGGGCGGCAAGCTGCTCCGCGTCCGCCGCCGCGCGCAGGACCAGGTCACACACGTCGGCGGACTCCGCGTCCAGGGTCGCCACGTTGGCGTCGTGCCTGCTGATCTCCAGCAGGTCGGAAAGCAGCGCCTCGAACCGCTCCAGCTGGCTCTGCAGCAGCTCCGCGGATCTCTTGGCGGCGGGCTCCAGGGCGTCCTTGGCGCCGAACAGGACGTCGGCCGCGATCCTGATCGTGGTCAGCGGGGTGCGCAGTTCGTGCGAGACGTCCGAGACGAACTGCCGCTGCACGCTGGACAGCTCCTCCAGCTCCCGCAGTTTCTCCTGCAGGCTGGCGGCCATCTCGTTGAAGGAGTGGGCCAGCGCGGCGAGGTCGTCGGTACCGCGGGCCGCCATCCGCTCGTCCAGGTTCCCGGCCGAGACCCGGCTGGCCGCCTGGGCCCCCTGGCGGATCGGGACCACCACCCAGCGGGTCACCAGCGAGACGATCACCGCCAGCAGCATCACCAGGCCGATGCCGGCCACGATCAGGGTGTTCTGGACCAGGCGCATCACCTGGGCCTGCTGGGAGAGCGGGAACAGGTAGTACAGCTGGTCGTCCCGGGAGATCGGGACGCCCACGGCGAGCGCCGGCCCCAGCGGCCGGTGGCCAATGCCCATCAGCGTGGTCGCTGCGGTGTAGAAGGTGCCCTCATGGCCGTCGAGCTGCTCCTCGGCCACCTCGCTCCTGCAGCGCGGCCGGGACGCTCGGCGCGAGCTCCTGGTTGCCGGTGACACCGGCCAGCCCGGACGAGTTGCCCCGCTGCAGCACCACGACGTCGTAGACGTTCCCCTGCCCGCTGCCGGACTGGAGCTCGGTGACGAGCGTGATCAGCGCGGACGGGTTGCTCCCGTTCGGGCCCTGCACGTAGGGGTCCCCCTGGGCGAACGTGAGCCCGTCGGAGGTCTGGCTGAGGGCCGCCTTGCGCGCGTTGTTGAACAGCCCGCTGGCGATCTGCTGCACCAGGAAGATGCCGAGCACCGCCACCACCACCACCGAGACGACCAGGGTGGTGCCGATCACGCGCAGTTGCAGCGACCGCTGCCAGCGGCGGGCCAGCAACCCGGCCAGCGAGCCGCCCTGCCGCCGGGCGACCCTGAGCACCGCGCGGAACGAGGGCGGCAGCCGGTGCGCGATCCGCCGTGGCCGGGCCTGGCCACGCCGCCGGCCCGGTTCGTTCCGCGGCCACCGGCGCTGCCCTGCCCGTCGTCTGGCTGTCCGTCAGGCCGGCCCCGCCTTGTAACCCACGCCGCGGACCGTCACCACGATCTCCGGGCGCTCCGGGTCCTTCTCGATCTTGGCGCGCAGCCGCTGCACGTGCACGTTGACCAGCCGGGTGTCCGCGGCGTGCCGGTAACCCCAGACCTGCTCCAGCAGGACTTCCCTGGTGAACACCTGGCGTGGCTTGCGGGCCAGCGCCACGAGCAGGTCGAACTCCAGCGGGGTGAGGTTGATCGGCTGCCCGTCGCGCTTCACCGAATGCCCGGCCACGTCGATGGTCACGTCCCCGATCTGGAGGATCTCCGGGACCGGGTCCTCGGTCCGGCGCAGCCGCGCCCTGACCCGCGCGATCAGTTCCTTCGACTTGAACGGCTTCACGATGTAGTCGTCGGCGCCGGACTCCAGGCCGAGCACGACATCGACCGTGTCGCTCTTGGCCGTCAGCATGACGATCGGCACGCCCGACTCGGTACGGATCTGGCGGCACACGTCGATGCCGTCAAGACCCGGCAGCATCAGGTCGAGCAGCACCAGGTCGGGGCGGGTGTCCCGGAACGCCTGCACGGCGTGATCGCCGTCGGCGACGAACATCGGTTCGAACCCCTCCCCCTTGAGCATGATGCCAATCATCTCGGAGAGGGCGGCGTCGTCATCGACGACAAGCACACGGCCTTTCATGGACCTCATAGTTCCACGGAAACATCGGTTGGGGCACCTTCTCGCGTTCCCCGGCCGGCGCCTAGGCTTTGCAGCGTACCTGCATTGACGGGCCGCGCGACCCCGTGCTCGGTCACCAGGGCGGTCACCAGCGCGGCGCCGGTGACGTCGAAGGCGGGGTTGTGGGCGGCGCTCCCCGCCGGGGCGACCTGGGTCCCGGCGAAGCATGGTCACCTCCTCACCGGGCCGCTGCTCGACCTTGATGTCGGCCGCACCCGCGGCCGCGAAGTCGATCGTGGACACCGGCGCGGCGACCACGAACGGCACGCCGTGATGGTGCGCGAGCACGGCGAGCCCGTAGGTGCCCACCTTGTTGGCGACGCTGCCGTCGGCCGCGATCCGGTCCGCCCCGGTGATGACCAGGTCGACCTCCCCCGCCGCCATCAGCGAGGCCGCCGCCGAGTCCGCGAGGACCGCGTGCGGGATGCCGGCCCGCCCGGCCTCGTACGCGGTCAGCCGGGAGCCCTGGAGCAGCGGGCGGGTCTCGTCCACCCACAACTGGGCGACGCGCCCCGCCCGGTGCGCCGCGAGGATGATCGCGAAGGCGGTTCCCTCGCCCGCCGAGACCAGGGCCCCGGTGTTGCAGTGGGTCAGGATGCGGGCGCGGTCCCCGACGAGGCCCAGCCCGTGCCTGGCGATGGCCGCGCTCGCCGCGGCATCGTCGGCCTCGATCGCCCGGGCCTGGGCCAGGGCCGCATCCGCCCCCAGCCGCCGCGCCGCCGCGGCGTCCGTGCCCGCCGCCGCGCGGCGGGCTGCCTGATAGGCGTCCAGGGCACGGGCGGCGCCCCAGCTCAGGTTCACCGCGGTCGGCCGGGACCGGCCCAGCAGGTCCGCCGCCGCTGCCACGTCGTCGCCGCGGCAGGCGGCCAGTGCGACGCCGTACGCCCCGGCCAGGCCCAGCATCGGGGCCCCGCGGACCACGAGGCCGCGTATCGCAGCAACCAAAGTCGCGACGTCGC
Source organism: uncultured Actinomycetes bacterium (assembly GCA_963795785.1). Classification (GTDB taxonomy): domain Bacteria; phylum Actinomycetota; class Actinomycetes; order Streptosporangiales; family Streptosporangiaceae; genus DASXKD01. The sequence goes on along the minus strand of CAWCKG010000055.1, from coordinate 117,932 downwards.
GGCAGGTGAGATAGGCCTCCTCGGCCGGCAGCCTGGTCTGGTCCAGCAGCACGACGGCCGGCCCGTCCGGCGGGCCGAGCCAGCGCAGTGCGCGGATGTCCACAGCCCGAGTGTGCGTCATCGCGGCCACCAGGTCGAATGCGGCCACCGGGGCGGGGCAGGAAAGAGGGATATCCGGAATGGCTGAGCGCCGTTTCCCGGCCGGCGGCTTCGTGCGAGTATGGGCGCCAGCGCGGGCCGGGCCCGGCACCGGCATGCGCCGTGCCGGTAAGGAGAAACATGACTGACAACGTGCCCCCGGGGGCCAGCGGCACCGGGGAGGGCGGGGACGGGGCCCAGCCCCAGCCCTGGTTCCCGCCTGCCGGGGAGCCGGGCGGATACGGGCAGCCGCCGCCGTTCGAGCCCGGCCAGGCCCAGCCATCCGGGGGCTTCGGCCAGCCCGCCGGCGGTCCGGGCCAGCCGGGGTATGCCCAGCCCGGCGGGTACCCGCCGCAGGCGCACGGGCAGCCGGGGTACGGGCCGGGGCAGCCGCCGGCCTATCCCTGGCAGAGCCGGCCCCAGGCACCGAAGCCGGGCGTCATCCCGCTGCGGCCGCTGGGCGTCGGCGAGATGCTGGACGGGGCGTTCACCTCCATCAGGCGCAACCCCAGGGCCACGCTCGGCATCGCCGCGCTGCTGCTGACCGCGTCCGCGGTGATCACCACCACGCTCTCGCTGATCCTGGTCCACTACGTGGGGTCGGTGACCCTGCCCACGCCCGGCGAGCAGCTCACCACCGCGCAGGCCACCCGGTTGCTGACCAGGATGGGGGAGGTGCTCGCGCCGACCGCCGCGGTGTCCCTCGTGCTCGCGTTCATCGTGGACACGGTGCTGACCGGCCTGCTCACCGTGGTCATCGGGCGGAGCGTGCTCGGGCACAAGATCACCGCGGGCGAGGCCTGGCGGATCGCGCGGCCGCGCATGGCCGCCCTGATCGGCGTCACGCTGCTCATCCCGCTGATCCTGATCGGGATCTGGGCGGTCTACGCGATCGTGCTGGTCCTCCTGGCGGTGGCGCACGCCCCGGGAGCGCTGATCGGCGCGCTGGCCGCGCTGGGAGCGATCGCCGCGATCGTGCTGACCATCTGGTTCGTGATCATGTTCCGGATGGCGGGGCAGGCCGTGGTGCTGGAACGGGAGGGCCCGGGCCGGGCGCTCTCGCGGTCCTGGCGGCTGGTCCGCGGCAGCTTCTGGCGGGTGTTCGGCATCACGTTGCTGGCCGGGCTGATCGTGGTGATCACTGCCGGGGTGCTGCAGATCCCGTTCAGCCTGTTCGCGGCGATGGCCGGCGGTGGCAACTCGCTGCTGCCCAGCACCGGCGGGAACGTGGCGGGCATTCTCATCAGCGCCGTGGGCGGTGTCGTGGCCGGTGCCGTGGCGCGCCCGATCTCCGCCGGGGTGGCCGTCCTGCTCTACGTCGACCTGCGGATGCGCCGGGAGGGCCTCGACCTGGTCCTGCAGACGGCGGCGGCCGAAGGGAGCACGATGAGCGGGGACGAGTTCGCCTCCCTGTGGCGGCCCGGCGCGCGGGCGGGCACGGCACCGCAGGCCGGCCAGGGCGCAGGGCGCAGGGTTTCCCGCCGGGCCCGGGCGCGCCGCCCGCCGACCCGCCGGCGTGGTGATCAGCGCAGCCAGTCTCCCCGCACTCCGTGCGGCGGCCCCCGCGGGCGGCCTGCCGGTGGTCGGCAGGCGGGCCGGGCAGCGGCTCGCCCGCACGGAGCTGTCCAAGGCGATCTACCATCCGCAGCCGTCGCTCACCGAGCGGGCCGTGCATTTCGTCCTGGGGTGGCTGGCCAGGCTGTTCCGGGCGGGCCAGGGGCTGCCGGGCGGCTGGTGGGGATTCGTCGCCCTGACCGCGGTGCTGGTGCTCCTGGTCATGGTGGTCCTGGCCCGGACCGGCCCGGTCGCCAGGGCGCGGCGCCGCCGGGTGGGACCTGGTGCCGCGGCCGCGGCCCGCACCGCGCGCGACCACCGCGAGGCGGCGGCCCGGCTGGCCGCGTCGGGTGACTACGCGGCGGCGATCTGCGAGCGGGTCCGGGCCATCGCCGCGGAACTCGACGAGCGCGGTGTCCTGATGCCGCGCATCGGGCGGACCGCGGATGAGTTCGCCGCCGAGGCCGCCCGTGCCCTGCCGCCGCACGCGGCCGAACTGCTCGGCGCGGCCCGGCTGTTCGACGAGGTCCGGTACGGGCGGCGGCCGGGCACCCGGCCGGGCTACGACCGGGTCACCGCACTCGACACCCGCATCGGTGCCGGGCGCCGCGCCGCCGCGGCACACACAACCGTCGCGGGCACGCCATGACCAGCACCGTCGAGCGCGCACCGGCCGCCGCCATCCCGGCTGGCCCGGGCGGGTCTGGCGCCGGCGGGCTGGCGCCAGTGGCGCGCCCCGGTGGCGGTGGTGCTGCTGGTCCTGCTCGGCGGGCTGATCGTCGCGCTGCTCCAGGTGGGCCCGCCGGTGACCGGCCCGCTGGATCCGGACGACACCGGCCCGGCCGGCGCGCACGCGCTGGTGGCGCTGCTCCAGAACCGCGGCCAGACCGTGATCAGGGCCGGATCGGCGGCCGCGGCCACCGCGCAGGCCAGGGCCCGCGGGACCACCCTGGTCATCACCAGCCCGCAGCAGCTGTCCGGCGGGGAACTGACCGAACTCGCCCGCCTCCCGGCCGGGCTCGTGCTGGTGGCGCCGGGCCGCGCTGCCCTGGCCGCGCTGGCCCCGGCGGTGACGCCGGCCGGGCCGGCCGGGCCGGTCGGTGACCTGCCGCCGCGCTGCGGCCTGCCCGGCGCGGTCGCGGCCGGCACCGCGGACATGGGCGGGCTGCCGCTGCGCTCCGCGGCGCCCGGCGCCTGGCGCTGCTACCCCGGCCCGTCCGCCGCACCCTTTTTGGTGCGCTACGACGCTCCCGGCCATGTCGTCACGGTGCTGGGCACGGGTGCCCCGCTGGCCAACGCGAACCTGGGTGCCACCGGCAACGCGGCGCTCGCGCTGAACCTGCTCGCGGGCAGCCCGCGGATCGTCTGGCTCGTGCCCGGCCCGCTGCCCGTCCCGGCCGCGGCGCACCCGGGGCGGCGCTCCCTGGGCAGCCTCATCCCCGGCCAGGTGTACGCCGTGGCGGTCCAGCTTGCCATCGTCGTGGTGCTGCTGGCGCTGTGGCGGATGCGCCGTCTCGGGCCGCTGGTGACCGAGCCGCTGCCGGTGGTGGTCCGCGCCTGCGAGACTGTGGAAGGCCATGGCAGGCTGTACCGGTCCCGGCGGGCGCGTGACCGGGCCGCCGCCGCCCTCCGCGGCGCGGCGCTGGAGCGGATCGTGACCCGCCTCGGGCTCCCGCGCGACGTGACGGCCGACGCCGCCTGCCAGGAACTGGCCAGCCGGACCGGGCGCGATTCCGGCGAGATCCGGGCCGTCCTGTTCGGGCCGGTCCCGGCCGACGAGGCGGCGCTGGTGCGGCTGGCCGCTGACCTGGACGCTCTGGAGGGACAGGTGCTGACCCTGTGACAGCAGATAACCCGCCGCTGGCAGGGCTCGACGACGATCCGGCCGGAGTGCCGGGCGCGGGCGGGGTGCCGGGCGCGGGCGTGGTGCCGGGGCGCGCCGGACCCGCGCGCCGCGCTGGAAGCGGTGCGCGCGGGCGTCGCCAAGGCCGTGGTCGGCCAGGACTCCGTCGTCACCGGCCTGGTGATCTGCCTGCTGTGCCGCGGCCACGCCCTGCTCGAGGGCGTGCCCGGGGTGGCGAAGACCCTGCTCGTGCGCGCCCTGGCGGGCACCCTGTCGCTGCGCAGCACCCGGGTGCAGTTCACCGCCGACCTGATGCCGGCGGACCTGACCGGCTCGCTGATCTACGACGCGAAGACGGCCCTGTTCCAGTTCCGCGAGGGCCCGGTGTTCACGAACCTGCTGCTGGCGGATGAGATCAACCGGACCCCGCCGAAGACCCAGGCGGCGCTGCTGGAAGCGATGGGGGAGCACCAGGTCTCGGTCGAGGGAACCCCGCGGCCGCTGCCCGAGCCGTTCCTCGTCGCGGCGACCCAGAACCCCATCGAGTACGAGGGGACGTATCCGCTGCCGGAGGCGCAGCTCGACAGGTTCCTGGTGAAGCTGACCGTGCCGGTCCCCGGCCGGGAGGACGAGATCAGCATCCTGGCCCGGCACGCCGCCGGTTTCGATCCCGGTGACCTCGCCGCTGCCGGGATCCGGCCCGCGGCGAGCGCGGCCGACCTGGCGGTGGCCCGTGCCGCGGTGCGCGGCGTCCAGGTGGCGCCCGAGGTGACCGGCTACATCGTGGACCTGTGCCGGGCCACCCGGCAGTCGCCCTCCCTGCGGCTCGGGGTCTCCCCCCGGGGCGCGACCGCGCTGCAGGCCACCGCGCGGGCATGGGCCTGGCTCGCGGGCCGGGACTTCGTCATCCCGGACGACGTGAAGGCCCTGGCCCGGCCGACCCTGCGGCACCGGGTGCAACTGCGGCCCGAGGCCGAACTGGAAGGCGCCACGGCCGATGGCGTGATCGACGCGGTGCTCGGCTCGGTCCCGGTCCCCCGGTGACCCGGGGGCTGGCGGCATGACTGGTTCCCCGGTGACCCAGGGCCCGGCGGGCGCGGCCGGTTCCCCGGTGGCCTGGGCCGGTGCCATCCGGGGCGCGCGATGGCGCTGACCGGGCGCGCCGCGCTGGCCGCGGCGGCGGGCGCGCTGCTGATCCTGGCGTTCCGGAACGCGGCCGTGATCATCCTGGTGAACCTGGCGCTGGTGGCGGCGATCGCCGCTGACGTGGCACTCGCGGCGCCGGTGCGCAAGGTCCGGCTCAGCCGCTCCGGCGACACCCGGGTACTGCTGGGCGAGCACGCGTCGGTGCTGCTCGGGCTGGCGAACCCGGCCCGGCGGACGCTGCGCGCCGTGGTCAGGGACGCCTGGCAGCCGAGCGCGGGCGCCACTCCCCCGCGCGCGCGGGTCACGGTCGCGGCCGGCGGCCAGGCCTGGCTGGCCACGGACCTGTGCCCGGACCGCCGCGGGGACAAGACCGCGGCGGCGGTCACGATCCGCTCGCTCGGGCCGCTCGGGATCGCCGCTCGCCAGGGCAGGCAGCCGGCCCCGTGGACGGTCCGGGTACTGCCCCCGTTCCACAGCCGCAGGCACCTGCCGGAGAAGCTGTCCCGGCTGCGCCAGCTCGACGGCCAGCACCGTGCGCTGCTCCGCGGCCAGGGCAGCGAGTTCGACTCGCTGCGCGAGTACGTGATCGGCGACGACGTGCGGTCCATCGACTGGCGCGCCACCGCGCGGCTCCGGGACGTCATGGTCCGCACCTGGCGGCCGGAGCGTGACCGGCAGCTCCTGATCATGCTGGACACCGGGCGCACCTCCGCCGGCCGGGTCGGCGGCGTCCCCCGCCTGGACGCCGCCATGGATGCCGCCCTCCTGCTGACGGCGCTCGCCTCCCGGGCCGGCGACCGGGTGGACATGATGGCGTTCGACCGGAGAGTCAGGGCCCGGGTCGTGGGGGTGCCACGCTCGGCGGTGCTGTCCGCGGTGGCCCAGGCGATGGCCGTGCTGCAGGCCGAACTCGTGGAAACCGACGCCGCGGCGCTGGGCAGCGCCGCGCTCACCACCGCGCGGCACCGCTGCCTGATCGTGCTGCTCACCGACCTCAACCCGGCCGCGGTCACCGAGGGCCTGCTCCCCCGGCTGCCGCTGCTGGCGGCCCGGCACGAGGTGGTGGTCGCCGCGGTGGCGGATCCCGCCCTCGACGAGATGTCTGCGGACCGTAGCGATGCCGCCGCGGTGTACCACGCGGCGGCGGCCGAGCAGGCCCTGGCCGCGCGGCGGCGGGTTTCCGCGCTGCTGCGGCGGCGCGGCGCCCATGTGGTGGACGCCCCGCCCGAGCGGCTGCCCGCCGCGCTCGCCGACGCCTACCTGGGGCTCAAGGCCGCCGGCCGGCTCTGACCGCGGGCAGCAGTCCACCGCGCTCGAGCCGCTGCCGGCGCCGCCGCCGCGCCGTCAGCCGGCCACGGGCGCCACGTCGGGCGCCTCGGCCATGTCCGCGGTCAGCCCGGCCGCCTGCGCGCGGCGCCCGGCCACGATCACGTACGTGAGGAATGCGGCCTCGGCGACCGTCCCGACGAGGATGCGGGCCCAGGTGGCCAGCGGCGATGGGGTCACGAAGGCCTCGATGAGGCCGGAGGTGAGGAGCACCACGATGACACCGAGCGCGATCGTGATGGAGGCGCGCCCCTCCTCGGCGAGCGCCCTGGCCCGCGGCCGGGGCCCGGGGTCGATGACGGTCCAGCCCAGCCGCAGGCCGGTGGCCGCCGCCAGGAACACCGCGGACAGTTCCAGCATGCCGTGCGGGAGGATCAGCGCGAAGAACAGGACCCCCTTGCCGTGGGCGATCATCAGCCCGCCGACGACCCCCACGTTCGCCGCGTTGGAGAACAGCACATACAGGGTCGGCAGTCCGAGCACGATCCCGAAGATCAGCGACTCCGCCGCGACCCACACGTTGTGGGTCCAGACCTCGGCCGCGAACGACGTGGCCGCGTACTGGGAGTAGTAGTGCTGGAACTGGTGGTGCACCAGGCTGGAGATCTGCGCCGGCGGCAGGAGCGCGGCCTGCACCTGGGCGGACCGGGCGACCCACCAGCCGATGACGAAGGCCAGCGCCAGCGAGCCGGCCGCGGTGCCCAGCCACCACCAGCGCGCCCGGTAGGCCATGGCGGGGAAGGAGACCAGGGCGAACCGGCCGACCATGCCCCACCCGGGCGTGCTGGCCCCGACCACGGCGGCCCGGGCGCGGGCCACGCGGCTGGACAGCGCGGCCACCAGGATGGGATCTTGTCCCGCCGACTGCGACGGTGGACAGGTGCGTGGTGGTCTGCTGGTAGAGGGCCACCAGTTCGTCGATCTCCGCACCGGAAAGCCGCCGGCGCCGCTTGACGAGGTCATCCAGCCGCCGCCACTCCGCCTCGTGGGCGGCGGCGTAGACCGCGAGATCCACACCGCCCAGGCTAGAGGATGCCCGTTTCGGGACCGCGCGTGAGACCACGACGGCCAGCTCCCTATTAGCCTTGGGGCGGGCGGGACCGGTTCATGGCCCGGACATGAGGAAGTGGGGAGCTGCCGTGGCTGACGTCGTCACCGGCGAGGCTGTCGTCCTCGAGGTGCCGTGCGCCCGGTTCCCCAGCCGCCTGCTCGCCCTCATCCTCGACATGACCATCCAGCTCGTCCTGATGTTCGCCCTGCTGCTGGCCGTCGGGCTGACGGCCAGCGCACCGGTCGAGCACGGCCACCGAGGGGGCCTTGTCGCTCACCGCGATAGTCCTGGTCATCGTCGGCTACCCGGTGATCTGGGAGACGCTGACCAGGGGCCGTTCGCCCGGCAAGTTCGCCCTGGGCCTGCGCGTGGTCAGCGACGACGGCGGGCCGGAGCGCTTCCGGCAGGCGCTGGTGCGCGGGCTCGCCGAGGTGGTGGAGATCTGGCTCCTGCTCGGCTGCCCGGCGCTGATCTGCTCCCTGCTGTCGGCACGGGGCAAGCGGCTGGGCGACCTGTTCGCCGGCACCTTCGTGATCCAGCAGCGGCTGCCCGCCGCGCGGGGCGGTGCCGGGCTGCCCGCGGTGAGCCCGGAGCTGGCATCCTGGGGGGCCCGGCTGGAGCTGTCCGGGCTGACCGATCAGACGGCCGAGACAGCCCGGCGGTACCTGGCCCGGCTGCCTCAGCTCACCCCGGCCGCGCAGGCCGAACTGGGCGAGCGCATCGCCGGCTCGGTCCGGGCCCAGGTCAGCCCGCTGCCGCCGCCGGGCACGCCGGTGGTCGCGTACCTGAGCGCGGTCCTCACCGAGCGGCGCAACCGGGAGCACGCCCGGCTGACCGCGGCCCCGCCCGGCACGGGCGCGGAATGGAGGCCACCAGCGGGGGCAGCTATCCAGCAGCCAGCCGCAGTAGCAAGGGAAGGGGAAGCCACCGGGAACGAACCACCCGCCACGGGCGGGTTCGTTCCCCCGGCCTGACCATCGGGCCGGTCCGGGCACATCGTCGAGGATGTCTATGAGCGCAGCTACACCCCCGGACGGCGGGGCCGGGCCCGGCCAGGCCCTGCCCGGGCCCGGGAGTGGCCCCGGGCGGCCCCGGGTGCGGCGGCACCGGTGGGTCCGCACCGTGCTGGTGCTGCTGGCCGCCGGGGTGATCGTCACCGTAGTCATCCTGGACCGGCACGCGCTCGGGCAGTCGGTGTCCGCGCTGGGCAGCCTGGACCTGCGCTGGTTCCTGCTGGCAATCGCCTGCGAGCTCGTCTCGCTGGTGGCGTTCGGGCTGAGCCGCCGCCGGCTGCTGCGGGCGGGCGGTGATCAGGCCAGGTTCAGCTCGGTGATGGCGATCACCTACGCGGGGAACGCGCTGTCGATGTCGATACCGTTCGCCGGGGCTCAGCTGGCCGTGGTCTTCTCCTACCAGCAGTTCCGCCGCCGCGGGCTGGATCCCGCGGTCACCGGGTGGGCGCTGGGCGTCTCTGCCATCGCATCGTCCTCGGCGCTCGCGATAGTCCTGGTTGTCGGCGCGCTCGTGGGCGGCGCGCCGGTGGCGAACGCGGTGGGCTTCCTGGGCGCCGCCGTGTTCGCGCTGCCCGCGATCACGGTGATCCTCGCGCTGCGCTACCCGCGCGCCAGGGCCATCGCGAACCGCGTGATCGCCTGGGTGCTCGGCCTGGTCCGGCGGATCATCCGCAAGCCCGGGATCGACCCGGACGCCCTGGACGAGTTCCTCCAGCAACTGGCCAGCATCCGCCTCCGGTGGCCCCAGTACGGGGAGGTGTTCGCCCTGGCGGTGGTGAACTGGCTGGCCGACTGCGCCTGCCTGGCCTGCGCCATCAAGGCCACCGGCGAGCCAGTGCCGTTGGCCGGGCTGCTGCTGGCCTACGGGGCCGGCGCCGTGGCGGGCAGCACCGGAGTGACCCCGGGCGGGTTCCTCATCGTGGAAGCCGCCCTGACGGCGGCGCTGGCGGCGACGGGCATGGCGCCGGCCAGGGCGCTGGCCGCGGTGCTCGCCTACCGGCTGGTCAACTTCTGGATGATCCTGCTGGGCGGCGGGGTCACGCTGATCTTCCTCCGGTTGCGGGGCGGCCGGGCCCGCGCCTTCGCGCGCATCAACGCCGAACCACCGGCCGGCACAGACACCCCGGCAGCGGACTCATACCGGCCCAGCTAGGCTCGCCGCCCGGGACCGCGTGCTCGATCGGCGCACCCTCCGGGCGCCGCCGCGGGCCGGTGCCCCGGGCGTGTCACCGGCGGCCTCATCCAGGTTCACTGCCGCCGTCAGGAGCCATGCGCCAGGAGTTCAGGTAGTCGCGCTGCGCGCCGGTGAGCGTGTCGATGCGCGCTCCCGAGGACTCCAGGGTCAGCCGGGCGATCTGCTCGTCGATGTCCGGCGGGACGCCGTGCACGCCGGCCGGCAGCGTGGCGTGGTCGCGGGCCAGCCAGCGCAGCACAAGCGCCTGGCCGGCGAAGGACACATCCATGACCTGGGGCGGGTTCCCCTCGGCCGCGACCAGGTTGACCACACGGCCCTCGGCGAGCAGCACCACCCGGCGGCCATCGTGCAGGGTGTACTCGTCGGCGTGCGGGCGGACGTCACGGGTCACCTGCACCGCCGCCCCGGCCAGCGCGCCCACGTCGATCTCGGCGTCGAAGTGCCCCGCGTTGGCCAGGATCGCGCCGTCCCGCAGGACCGCCAGGTGGCCGGCCGCGATCACGTCCCGCGAACCGGTGACCGTGATGATCACATCGCCCGCCACCGCGGCCTCGCACATCGGCAGCACCCGGTACCCGGACAGCACCGCCTCCAGCGCCCGGACCGGGTCTACCTCGGTGACGATGACCTGGGCCCCGAGCCCGCTGGCCCGCGCCGCAATGCCCCGCCCGCACGGCCCGAACCCGGCCACCACCACGGTCCGGCCCGCGAGCAGGATGTTGGTGGCGCGCAGCACCGCGTCGAGGACCGACTGCCCGGTGCCCGCCGTGTTGTCGAACATCCGCTTGGTGGTGGTCGCGTCGGTCGCCACCATGGGAAACGCCAGCGCGCCGGCCGCCGCCATCCGGCGCAGCCGCAGCACCCCGGTGGACGTGGACTCACATCCGCCGCGGACGGCCGGGACCAGTTCCGGCCGCTGCCCGGACAGCGTGTCGACCAGGTCCCCGCCGTCGTCGATGACCAGGTCCGGGCACGAGTCGAGGGCCCGGTGGATGTGCTCGCCGTAGGTGACGGCATCCACGCCCGCCCGGGCGAACACGCTACGTGCCCGCGTCCGCCAGGGCGGCCGCCACGTCGTCCTGGGTGGACAGCGGGTTCGAGGCCGCCAGGAAGACCCGGGCACCGCCCGCCCGCAGCGCGCCGACCAGGCCCGCGGTCTCCGGTGTGACATGCAGGCAGGCCGCGACGGTCAGCCCGGCGAACGGCCGCTCACCGGCAAAGCGCTCGGTGAGCAGCCGCAGCACGGGCATGCCTCGCTGGGCCCAGCCGATCCGGGCCCGGCCGGCCTCGGCCAGGCCCGCGTCCGCGATGTCGGAGGGCGGGCCGTGCTCGGCGGCTGCGGGCATCGGGGTCAGTAGCGGTAGTGGTCCGGCTTGTACGGCCCTTCCACCGGGACGCCGAGGTAGCTGGCCTGCGCCTTGGTCAGCTCGGTGAGCCGGACGCCGAGGGCGTCCAGGTGCAGCCGGGCCACCTTCTCGTCCAGGTACTTGGGCAGGGTATGCACGCCGGCCCGGTAGTCCTGCGGCCGGGTGAACAGCTCCACCTGCGCGATCACCTGGTTGGTGAAGGAGTTGGACATGACGAAGCTCGGGTGGCCGGTCGCGTTCCCCAGGTTGAGCAGGCGCCCCTCGGACAGGACGATCACCCCGTGCCCGTCGGGGAACACCCACTCGTCGACCTGGGGCTTGATGTTCTCCCTGCGGATGCCGGGCACCCGGGCCAGGCCCGCCATGTCGATCTCGTTGTCGAAGTGGCCGATGTTCCCCACGATCGCCTGGTGCTTCATCTGGCTCATGTGATCGGCGGTGATGACGTCCTTGTTTCCCGTGGCGCTGACGAAGATGTCGGCCGTGGCCACCACGTCCTCGAGGGTGGCGACCTGGTAGCCGTCCATCGCCGCCTGGAGCGCGTTGATCGGGTCGATCTCGGTGACGATCACCCGCGCCCCCTGGCCGCGCAGCGACTCGGCGCAGCCCTTGCCCACGTCCCCGTACCCGCAGACCACCGTGACCTTCCCGCCGATCAGCACGTCGGTGGCCCGCTTGATGCCGTCGATGAGCGAGTGGCGGCAGCCGTACTTGTTGTCGAACTTGGACTTGGTGACCGAGTCGTTGACGTTGATGGCCGGGAACAGCAGAGTGCCGTCGGTGGCGCGCTCGTACAGGCGGTGCACCCCGGTGGTGGTCTCCTCGGTGACGCCGATGATTCCGGCGCCCATCCTGGTGAACCGCTCCGGGCTGGCTGCCACGCTGGCCCGCAGCAGATCCAGGATGACGGCGAGTTCCTCGGGGTCCTCGTCGGTAGCGATCGGCACCGCCCCGGCCTTCTCGTATTCGGCCCCCTGGTGCACCAGCAGGGTCGCGTCGCCGCCGTCGTCGAGCAGCATGTTGGGCCCGTCCTCGCCGGGCCAGCTGAGCGCCTGGTCGGCGCACCACCAGTACTCGGTGAGCGTCTCGCCCTTCCAGGCGAAGACCGGCACGCCCCGCGGGTCGTCGGGGGTCCCGTCCGGGCCGACCGCCACCGCGGCGGCCGCATGGTCCTGGGTGGAGAAGATGTTGCAGCTTGCCCAGCGGACCTGCGCGCCGAGCGCGACGAGCGTCTCGATCAGGACCGCGGTCTGCACCGTCATGTGCAGTGAGCCGGTGATGCGGGCACCCCGCAGCGGCTGCGTCCGGGCGTACTCGGCGCGGACCGCCATCAGGCCGGGCATCTCGTGCTCGGCGAGGGTGATCTCCTTGCGCCCGAACTCCGCGAGCGAGAGATCGGCGACCTTGAACGGCAGTGTTTCCGCGGGCATGTCCGCTCCTGTCCTGGTTGGGCCGTGAGGCGGCGCTCACCGCTTCGTGATCATGACTTAGGTGCTGCTATAGGCACCTCAAAGTCATGATCACGAAGTCCTGGCCGGCACGATTGGTGGGCCGCAGTCCCGACCGTAGGCGATATGGGCCCGTCTCGCACGCGCTGGCGTGAGTTCTTGACACAAAAATGTTAGATTTGGCTTCATGCGCATCACGGAGGCGGCTCAGCGGCTCGGCACCTCGCCCCGGATGCTCCGGTACCGGGACATGCTCGGCCTGCTGCCGCCGGTGCGCGGAACGGCCCCGGCCCGGGGCCGGGCCCCTGGCGGCCAGCGCCGGGCCCACCGCCGGTTCGCCGATGACGACCTGGCCGCGGTCGCGCACGCGCTGCGGATCGAGCAGCGTTACGACATCAGTCCCGCCGCGCTGGCGTTTGGCTTGAAGGTGCTGACGGAACCGGGTGCGCGCGCGGAAGTGGCCGAGCTTGGCCGGCGTATCGGCCGGATTGCCCCACCGCCTGCCCGGGCACTGGACTTCGAGCAGCAGCGGGCGCTGCGGCTGCTGCGCATGCCGGCGGGCCACGCACCCGGCGGCCGTGCGCGGCGGGACTAAGCCTCAGCCGGAGGCCTGCCTGGCCTCCCACTCGCTGCGCAGGATCCCGTAGATCAGCTCGTCGGTCCACTCGCCCTTGACGAACTCGTTCTCCACCAGGTGCGCTTCGCGGCGCAGGCCGGCCCGCTCCAGGACCCGCGCCGACGCGGTGTTGCGCGCGTCGAGATGCCCGGCGATCCGGTGCAGGCCCATGGTCCTCGAAGCCCAGCCGCAGCAGCCCGCCGACCGCCTCGGTGGCCAGGCCGCGGCCGTGGTAGGCGGGATTGAAGACGTACCCGACCTCGCCCTGCTTGTGCTCCTCGCTGCGCCAGAACAGCATGCAGTCCCCCACCAGTTCACCGGTCTGCGCCAGGTCGGCGACCAGGGTGATCGGGGCGCCCACCTCGGTGATCGCGCCCCGGCCTGCCCGTTCCGCCACCAGGGCCTCGACCTCGGACCGGGTCCGCGGCTCGGTGTACAGGTAGCGGTGGACCTCCGGGAGCCGCTGGTAGGCGTACAGGGCTTCGACATCGGCGTGGGCATACGGCCGCAGCAGCAGCCGCTCGGTGCGGATCGGGTACTCCGGCCGGAACAGGCCTTCCCCCGGCCCGGCAGGCGGCGCCATCACCGGCGCGGGCGGCGGCGGACCGCGCGGATCGCCGGGTCGGTCGCGTCCGCGCGGGACTCGCGGTACAGGTCAGGCTCCAGGTAGATCACCTTGGCGATGGGGACAGCGGCCCTGACCCGCCGTTCGGCGGCGTCGATCCCGGCCGTGACCTGCTCGGCCCGGTCGCAGGGCCGCACCGCTATCTTCGCGGTCACGAGCAGCGTCTCGGGGCCCAGGTGCATGGTCCGCAGGTGGATGACGCGCTCCACCTCGGGCCCCGCCTCCAGCGCCGTGACGATGGCCCGCTCGACCTTGGGGCCCGCCGACTCCCCGATGAGCAGGCTTTTCATCTCCACGGCCAGGATGACCGCGACGCTGGCCAGCAGCGCGCCGATCGCCAGCGACCCGGCCCCGTCCCAGGCCTCGTTGCCGGTGATCACCGTGAGGGCCACGCCCGTGGCCGCCAGCAACAGCCCGGCCAGCGCGGCCATGTCCTCGAGCAGGATCGCCGGGAGTTCGGGGGCCTTGGCGTGCCGGATGAACGCGAGCCAGTTCTCGCCGTCGCGCTCCTCGCTCGATTCCCGCACCGCCGTGCGCAGCGAGAAGCTCTCCAGCACGACGGCGATCGCGAGGACGGCGAACGCGACGACCGGGGAGTGCACCGGCTCGGGGTGGCTGATCTTGTGAATGCCCTCGTAGATGGAGAACAGGGCGCCCACGGTGAACAGCACGACCGCCACCACGAACGCGTAGAAGTACCGTTCCCTGCCGAACCCGAACGGGTGCTCCTCGGTCCGGTCCTGCTGGGCCCGGTTCCGGCCGAGCAGCAGCAGCAGCTGGTTGCCGCAGTCGGCGACCGAGTGCACGCCCTCGGCGAGCATCGACGCGGAGCCGGTGATGAAGAACGCCACGAACTTCGTGGCCGCGATGCCCAGGTTGGCGGCGAGCGCCGCGACGACGGCGGTCAGGCCCGCCGAATGCCCGGGCACCGGGGGCTGGCCGCCGCGCTGCCCGGGGGCTTCCGGCCCCGGCGGTTCGGGCCCCGGCGCCGCCGGCGCCCGGCGCCGTCCGGCCCTGGCTCTGGCAGCTCAGGCCCGGGCGTCGCCGGATCCGGCGCCTGCCGGGCCCCCTCCGGGCCTGCGGACGCCGGCTGCGCGGGCGCCGAGGCCCGCTCCCCGGACTGATCGGGCGGCCCCTGCCCGGCGGCGGCGGTAATGTCCGGTTCCCTCCTACGCGATCCGGGCCTTCAGTTCCTGGATCGCCGCGATCGGCGCCGGATCGATGCCGTTCGCGATCGCGAGATAGACGGAGGCGTAGTCGATCAGCGTGACGAGGCTGGCCAGCCGCTCCAGCGGGAGATCACCGGCGGCGGCCAGTTCGGTCACCTCGATGCCGCGCTCGGCCGCGATCCGCGCGGACTCCTCCCGGCGCCGCGCCACCTGCGGATGCTCGTGCGTGTCCCGGAGCAGCACCAGCCGCAGCGGCACCGGCGGCGCCTCGTCCAGCCTGCGCTGCCCCGGCTCCATGCCCTCGGGCCCGGCCGCGAACGGCCCGTCGAAGACGACCACCTGGTTGTGGTTGGCCTCGGGCAGCACGCCGGCGATCGCCGGGTACTTGCCGTTCTCGTGCAGCTGGCAGGCGAACCGGGCGGCGGCCACGCCGGTCAGCGGGGAGGTGCCCCAGACCATGGGCAGCGTGCCGGACAGTTCCAGCGCGAGCGTTTTCGCCGGGTTGACGAAGGCCTCGCTGTCCGGCCGGCACAGGTACGCGACCCGTTCCAGCTCGACGGCGGCAGCCTCGTACGCATCCTCGGGCATGTCCAGGACGCCGAGCCGGGCGGCGGCCACGACCAGCGGCACCGACAGGCCCCACAGCATGGACCGCGGCATGCCCGACGGGTGCACGGCGATGAACGGGGCGCTGGCCTGCTCGGCCAGCGCGGCGAGCGGGGAACCCTGGCTGCCCACGCCGAGCATGCGGCAGCCACGGCGCACGGCCTCCGCCGCGGCCGACAGCGTCTCCTCGGTGGCCCCCGAGCAGGAAACCGCGATCACCAGGTCGGCGGCACCCACCCAGCCGGGCAGCCGGTAGTCGTGCACGGTGGTCACCTGCACCGGGCAGCCCGGGCCGGCCACGGCCGCGAGCACCTCCCCGGCGATCCCGGAGCCGCCCATCCCGGTGACCACGATCGCGCGCGGGCGCCCGCCCGCGGCAAGCTCGTCGAGGCTGGCATCCGCCGCCGCCCGCGCGGCCTCGCGCACCTGGGCCGCGGACGAGGCGACCTGCCTGAGCATGCTGGACGGGTCGGCCGTTTCGAGGAGCGCCACGTCGTCGAGGCGCTCGGCTGCCGCCAGGGTCACTCCGCGCCCTCGCCGGTCTCCGGCCGGCCGGGGCGGCGTGCCTCGTCCACCAGCAGCACGGGGATGTCGTCGCGCACCGGGTAGGCGAGCGCGCACTCGGAGTTCGTGCACACCAGTTCGCTGGCCGCATCGTCCTCGCGGAGCGGTGCGTGACAGGCCGGGCAGGCCAGGATCTCAAGCAGCCAGTCGTCTATCTTCACGGCGTCTCCTCCGGATGCGCGGCGCGGTCAGCCACGCACGATGCGCAGGACCTCGTCGCGCAGCGCGGCGAGGGTCGGTTCGTCGGATGCTTCCACGTTGAGCCGCAGCAGCGGCTCGGTGTTCGACGGGCGGACGTTGAACCACCAGTCCTGGCCGGCCACGGTGAGCCCGTCCAGGTCGTCCGTGGTGACGCCGGGGCGGGCGGCGAAGGCCTGCCGGACCGCCTCGGTCGCCGCCCGCTGGTCGGCCACTTCGCTGTTGATCTCACCGGACGCGACATAACGGCCGTAGCTGGCCAGCACCTCCGACAGCGGCGCGTCCTGCTCGCCCAGCGCGGCGAGCACGTGCAGCGCGGCGAGCATGCCCGAGTCGGCGAACCAGAAGTCCCGGAAGTAGAAGTGCCCGGAGTGCTCGCCGCCGAACACCGCGCCGGTCTCGGCCATCCGCGCCTTGATGAACGAGTGGCCCACCCGGGTGCGCACCGGCTTCCCGCCGTGCTCGGTAATGATCTCCGGCACCGCCCGGGAGGTGATCAGGTTGTGGATGATCGTCGCGCCGGGCTCCCGGGCCAGTTCCCTGCTTGCGATCAGCGCGGTGAGGACGGACGGGGAGACGATCTGGGCCCGCTCGTCCACGACGAAGCACCGGTCCGCGTCACCGTCGAAGGCCAGGCCCACGTCCGCGCCGTGTTCCAGCACGGCCCGCTGCAGGTCGGCGAGGTTCGCCGGGTCGATCGGGTTGGCCTCGTGGTTGGGGAACGTGCCGTCCAGCTCGAAGTAGAGCGGCACCAGCGTGACCGGCAGCCCTTCGAAGACCGGGGGAACGGTGTGGCCGGCCATGCCGTTGCCCGCGTCGACGGCGACCTTCAGCGGCCTGATGCCCGACACGTCGACCAGCGACTTCAGGAAGCTCGCATACCCCGGCAGCAGGTCGCGGCTGGCGACGGTCCCGGTGCGCCCCTGATGGGCGGGCACCCCGCGCTCGGACATGTCCCGCAGTTCGGCGAGGCCGGTGTCCTCCCCGACCGGTTTCGCCCCGCTGCGGCACAGCTTGATCCCGTTGTACTTGGGCGGGTTATGGCTTGCCGTGATCATCGCGCCCGGGATGCCCAGGCTGCCGCTGGCGTAGTAGAGCATGTCGGTGGAGCCGAGCCCGCCCGCGACCACGTCCGCCCCCTGCGCGGCGGCCCCGCGGCCGAACGCCTCCGCCAGCAACGGCGAGGAGGTGCGCATGTCGTGCATGATCGCGACGGACGGCGCCCCGGTCAGCCGGGCGAACGCGGCACCGACCGCCTCGGCGACGGTCTCGTCCAGCTGATCGGGAACGATTCCCCTGATGTCATAAGACTTGAAGATCTTCGAATACTGGCCCACGCTGGCCCTTGCCTCCCGTGTTAGCCCGAGGGCACATCATTGCGCCGGCACCACAGCAGGTGCCCGTAATGCACGAGAACCGAGCCTACCGGTCGGGCCTGCCGCCCGGCCCGGTTCGCCGGCTCAGCGCCCGCCAGGCTCGTTCGGGGACGAGCGAAGGACCCGCAGGTGGCCCCGGCGGCCCACCTCGATGCCCTGCCCCACCGGTTCCGCCGCCGAGCCACCCGGCGCCGCCTCCCTGACCGCGTTGGCGAGCGCCTCCAGGTCGTCGGCCTGGGTCGGCAGCGGCTCGTCCGCATGCACAGGCAGCCGGACCACGTCCCAGCCCAGCGGGGCGGTCAGCCGGCCCGCATGGCCGTCGCACAGGTCATAGCAATGGGGCTCGGTGTAGGCGGCCAGCGGCCCGACCACCGCGGTGGAATCGCGGTAAACGTACGTCAGCGTGTAGACCGCGTCCTGCTTGCATCCCGGCCTGGAACACCGACGCGCCATCAGCCAGCCTCACTCGCGGAACCCGGCAGCGCGGACCCGGCTGAGGGCTGGACCGCGCACATACTCACAAGGGCAGACCGTACCGATATGCGACAGCCAAAGCCACCACCAGCGCCACTCGGTGTGATCGTGTCTTGCACTCCCGTGGAAAGGCGCCGGTAGCGGCGGTGCATTCGAAAGTTCACTGGCAGGCTGCACTACGCTGCCCGTTCCCGGCCGGATACCCTCGGGAACTGTGCAGACCGCCGACGGGGGCAGCCCGCAGCGCCCCGCCCGCATCAAGCGGCGGGACCGGCACGGGCGTGGCCTGCGCGGGATCCTGATACCGCCGGATGTGCCGATCTACCGGACCCGTGCGGAGCGGTTCGACGACCTCGTGCTGCAGGCCGTGGCCCGGCTGGAGCCCCTGTGGGAAGCGCACCTGTCGGGCATCGAGTTCGCGGTGGAGGAGATCCCGCCGGCTGACGCCCCGGCCACCGGGCCGCGGGGGCCGGTGCCGCTGTCCCGCCTGGATCCGGGCACGCCCCCGGCCCGCGCGGCCGCACCCGGCGACCCTGGCCCACCGCCGGACGCGCTGATCACGCCGGGCGCGGAGGCCGAAGATCCCGGGCCGGACCCGCCGCGCATCGTGGTGTACCGGCGGCCGCTCATGGCGCGCGCCGACGGTGAGGACGAACTCGCCGATCTGGTCTTTGACGTGGTGGTGGAGGAGTTCGCGCGGATGCTGGGCATCGACCCCGCGGACGTCGATCCCGGCTACGCGGCCGGCGACTGACGCGCCGCGCGGCTGGGCGCGGCCTACCGCCCGGGGGTGACCATCCCGCCCTGCACGCCCGGGAGCGGCACCACGGTCAGTGCGCTGGACACCGGCAGGACCGACTGCAGCACCGCGCCCTTGCCGCTGCTCATGACCACGCGCCCGGCGTACAACGGCCCGGACCCCGGCAGTGGCGTGATGATCACCGCGAAGGCCGATCCGCGGTGCGCCCCGGCGGGCGTCTTGAGCTGCTGCAGGACGCTGTGCTGGGCGGGCACCGCGACGACGGTGCCCGGTGCGGCCGGCGCCTGCCCGCCACCCGGGCCGATCTCGGTCACCCGGACCCGGGCGGCCCGCCATGGTGCCGACAGCACCAGGGAGGACACGGCCCCTCCCCCGCTGACGTTCGTGGCGACCACGCCCTGCTCCTGCACCGCGGGCATCGCGGCGGTGAAGGCGCCGGGTGTCCCCTTCGGGCCGCCGGGCGTCAGCAGCGACGCGGTGATCGGGACGTTGGACGAGATCTGGAGCGCGCCGTAGATGGCCGACAGCGAAGACAGCGAGAGCTGCGGCCACCGAGCCGCCGGGGATGTCCAGGCCGCCGCCGCCCGTGGGGTGGTAGGTCCCCTTGCTCGGTCACGGCGCTCAGGGTGATGTGCGCGTCCTGGGTGCCGGGCACGGCGACGAACAGTTGCCGGGTCCCCGCGGTGGGCGGCATGCCGGGAATGACCATCCGGGTGCCCGGCGCGGCCGCCGCGGGCAGCCAGGCCCCGCTGCGCGCGGAGCCGGTGGTGTCCTCGACCGCCGCCACGACCTGCCCGACGCTGGTCCGGACGTTCAGCGCGACCATCCGCGTACCGTGCAGCATCTTCTCCAGGGACTGCGTGACCATGGTGTGCGGTGCCACGGCCACGCCCGTGTCGGTGCTGCCCTGGAGCGGCCCGGCATCGGTGTAGGCCTCGACGTCGACGTCGGCGGCCTGGCTGCCCACGTTCATCAGGTAAAGCTGGATGTGCGCGACGGTGAAGGCTCCCGGGGCGACGAACCAGAAATCGGTACCCGGGCTGTCGCAGTGCGCGGAGATCTTGCCGCCGGGCAGGACCTGCTCGGCCGCCAGGCCCCGGGCCATCGCCCCGCTCGCCTGGACCACCACGCCCCCGGACGCGGGAACGGTGACCACGGGCTGGCTGGACGCCGTGGGGGACGGGGTCTTGCCGTGCAGGACCCCCGTGGTGGCGGGCACCTTGGTCACCGTCAGGGCCCCGGGCTGGGTAACGCTGGCCAGCGGGGCACCGGTGTTGGTGCCGATCAGGCTGACGACCGCGTGGCCCGTTCCCGTTCCCGGGCCCGCGATGAGGGCGACCTGGGAGTCCGGCGCCCCGGCCAGGCCCGGGGCCGCGCAGCCGCGGACCACGGTGTTGACCGGCGCGCTGTGCGGCTGCGGCTGCGGTGCGGCCGCGGCGAACGTCAGGGTGTGCTTCCACACGGCCAGCCCCGCGGCCGCGGCGACGGCCACGACCAGCACCGCGAGCGAGATGGCCCGGTTCGCGATCACGCTCCTCACCAGTCAGCATCTCCCTGGTCGTCGCGCGGCGCGCTGTCCTGGGCCGGGTCGTCCCATTGGCCGTGCCGGGAGGCGCGGGGCGGCAACGGTGGCAGCGGCGACAGCGCCCCGTCGTCGTCGGCCGGGGCGCCGCCGGTCCCGGGCTGGCCGGGCCCGGGCTGGCCGGGCCCGGCCGCGCCCGGCCTGGAGACCCGTGCGTGGCCCGGTGACCGGCCCCGGCGCCCCCTGCCGGGCGCGGGTGCCTCGCCGGCCCCGCCCTCGCTGCCCGGGTTCCCGCCGTAGCCGCCGCTGCTGTAACCGCCGCTGTCGTAGCCGCCCTGAGGCGGGCCGCCCTGGTAGGGATCGCTGGAGTAGGGACCGCTCGGATAACCCTCGCCGGAGCGCCCGGCCCGCTCTGGTAGGAACCAGCCGGATACGGGCCGCTGGACTGGCCACCGCCAGCACCACCGGGGCGCCCGGCCCGCCCTGGTAGGAACCGGCCGGATACGGACCGCTGGACTGGCCGCCGCCAGCACCATCGGGCGTGCCCTGCCCGCTCTGGTACGCACCGCTGGAGTAGGGGCCGCTCGGACTGACCGCCGCCGGAACCCTCGCCCGGAGCGCCCGGCCCGCCCCGGTAGGAACCGGCCGGGTAGGGGCCGCTGGACTGACCACCGCCAGCACCGCCGTCGGCCGGCGGGGCGCCTGAGGACCGGCCGCCCTGGTATGCACCGCCCGGGAGGGGGCCGCTCGGGTGACCGCTGGGGTCGTAGCCGCCGCCCGCCGGCCGGCCGCCCTGGTATGTGCCGCCCGGGAGGGGGCCGCTCGGATGACCGCTGGGGTCGTAGCCGCCGCCGGGACCGCCCGCAGACCGGCTGCCGCCCTGATAGGAACCGCTCGGCTGGTCACCGGTGTCATAACCGCTGCCAGGAGCGCCCTGCCCCGGATAGGAGCCACTGGGGTAAGGGCCACTGGAATGACCGCCGCCCGGGCCGCCCGGCCCGCCCTGGTAGGACCCGGCCGGGTAAGGGCCGCCGTCACGGCTGCCGGCCGGGGAGCCACCGCTGTCGTACCGGCCGCCGCCACGGGCACCCGGCCGCGCGGGCTCGCCCCGGCTGGCCGGAGCCGCCGGCGCCGCACCACGGCCGCGGCCGAACCGGCCCGCCCGCTCCGGACCGGCAGCGCCGCGCCGGCTGGGCAGGGCGAAACGCTCCCGCGCCTCGCTGTCGGCCTGCGGCTCGTCGCCGGCCCGCCACCCGGCCCGGCCTCCGGGGGCCTCCGGGGCGGCCCGGCCGCCGAAGGGCCGGCGCCCGCCGGGATAGGTGCCGGGGCCACCGGGAGAGCCGGCGTCCCGCCGGGCGCGACGGGGCCCGAAGCCGCGGCTCCGCGGGGCATCCTGGCGAGGCAGCCCGGTGTCGTATCCCGGCCCGCCGGGGTAGCCCGGCCCGGTCGCATCGCGGCCCGGGCCGGCGGGATCGCCCCCTGGCCCTGCGGGCGGGCCGTAGTCCTGGCGTGGCCTGCCCGGGTCCGTGGCGGCACCACGCCCGGTCTCATCCGGCCCGGCGCGGTGGCTGTGCCGCCCCGTGCGCATCTGAGGCGGGTGCCCGGTAGGCGATGGTTTCGCTGGTCAGGTCGGCTGCCGCCCGGCGGCCCCTGCCCACGGGAGCAGGCTGCTCCGGCACCGGCGAACCTGGATAGGCCGGGCCGCCGGGATAGGCATCCCCGCCGGAACCGGCCTCGTCGCCGGGGTAGGGCTCCGCCGTGCCGGACGGCCCGCCCCGGCGCGGCCAGCCTGCCCGGACGCCTGCCGGCACGGCAGCAGCGCGCTGGGCGAAGGCCCGGGCCGGGATGGCCTGGCGGGGCACCTCGGTGCCAGGGGGCAACTGCGGCTCGTCCTGGCCGCGGCGCGGGGTGCGCCGCCGCCGGGTCTTCTCGCCGGGCTCCTTGCCGTGGCCGGCCCGGCGGCGGCCCGCCTCCTGCCCGGCAAGCTCCTCGTCCCCGGCCGGTTCCTCCTGCTCGGCTTCGGCGGCAGTCCGGGAGCCGGGCAGGCCGAGGCCGATCACCACGAGCACGGCCAGGCCCTCCACGGCCACCACGGCCACATGGCCGATGTCACTGTGGCTCACCGACAGGGTCCCCCCGCCGGGCGGCAGCCGGAACCCTTGCGCCCAGCCGTTCACCGGCGCCGCGAGGGGCGTGAGCGGCTGGCCGTTCAGGGTCGCGGCCCAGCCACCGGCCGGCTCGGCGAGCACGAGCGTGCCACCGGCGGGCGGGACATGCGCGGCGGCGACGCCGACCGGCCCCGAGGACACCGGGACGACCTTGCCGCCCGGCTCGGTCACCGTGACCTGTGCCGCGGTGTCCACGACCCGCCAGAGCTGGAAGGCCGAGGTGGCGCTCACCGGCCGCAGGCCGGGCACGTCGTCGAGCAGGCGGGCCAGGCCGGCGTTGACCGCCGGGGCAGGCAGCAGCACGTAACCGATGCCGAACCCGGCCAGGGCGCGGCCCTGGTCGGTGATGGCGCTGCCCGACGGCGCGGTGAGGGTGGCCACGGAGCGGCTGAGCGCCTGCTCGGCCGCCGGGGGCAGGGCCAGTTCCTGGGAGCCGATCAGCGGGTCGCTGTCGCGGAGCACGAGGTAGGTCACGCCGCCGTGCGGTCCCGGCTGGAGCACCAGCGTCCGCGGCCGCTGCCCGGTGTCGGAGGACACCGCGACGAACTCGGGCAGCAGCGACCCGGAGGCGGGACGCACCGGGCCGGTCACCCCGGCGGAGACCCAGTGAGCGGCGGCGAGCGCGGGAGCGGTGCAGGCCACGGCGCCGAGCCCGATCACGGCCAGCCCGGCCGGGCCCCGCCACCGCCCCGCCCGAAGCAGGCCAGGCACCTCGTCACCGGCGGCCGCCACGGCGAGCAGCAGGCCCGCACCCGCGATGGCGAGCGCCGGGCCCGGCCAGGCGCGGACAGGGGCGGTAGCGCCCGCCTGGCTGATCGCTATCCGGCTCACCGCCGCGGCGGTGAGCAGCCCGGTCACGCCGACCGCCCAGCCGGCCAGCACCAGGCGACGGCGGCCGCTGACCACGACGGCCACGGTCGCCGCCAGGACCAGGCCCGCGGTCACCCAGAACGGCGGCAGCCCCGGGCCGCCCGGGGACAGCAGCAGCAGGGAGCGCGCCGCCAGCCCGGAACTGGCCAGCCCCGGCCGGGCCAGCCCGGCTTCGAGGAAGATCCGTGCCGGATGCCCGGCGATGTCCAGGGTCCACGGGAACAGCAGCAGCGGCGGGACGACCACGACGATCAGCGCGTCCAGTACCCGGGCACGGCGGCGCAGCGCGATCAGGCCGATGCCCATGACGACGGCTGTGATCAGCCAGAACAGCGGAACGAACGCCGCCACGACCGCGGTGAGCAGCCCGGCCGCCCAGGCGGCCCGCCGGGCCCGGCGCCGGGGCGCGGTGAAGACCCGGCCGACGAGCACGGCAGCCGGCGGCAACAGCACGAGCATGACGGCGGTGCCGAGCCGGCCTGCCGCCACGGCGCCCATCCCGACCGGCAGCAGCGCATACGCGAGCGCCACGATGACGCGCACCGGCACGAACCGGGTCACCCGGCGCGTGGCGAGAAAGGCCGTTACCCCCGCGAGCGGCACGCAGCCGAGCAGGATCACGTCCACCGCCAGCCACGGCTTCCCGCCCAGGACGGTCGCCAGCACGGCGAGCAGCGCGACATAGGGCGGGGCGTTCGCGGTGGTCCCGATGCTCACCGGGTGGAAGCCCTGGAAGTACTCCTGCCACAGGCCAGACACGCCGCCCCAGGCGGGGACGAGCGCTCCGCCGCCCAGCGGGGTGGAGCCGAGCAGCGACCGCTCCGCGACCAGGGCGACCGCGGTGAGCGTCAGGAACAGCAGCACCCCGGGGTTGGTCAGCAGGCGCTGCGCCAGCCCGGTGTCGACCAGCAGCGAGTCGTCGTCGGAGGGGTCGTCGGTGGCAGCGTGATGGCTGCCCACGGCCTCGGCGGGCAGCGTCTTGGACAGGGTGCTCGTGGCGTACTCCGCGAGCTTGCGGAACGAGTGGCCGGGCGGTAGCTCTGCGCCCAGGCGGCTGAACGCCTGCTGGCGGCCGCGGGCCCGGATCCGCCGGGCGCGCAGCAGCCGCACCGGGTGGGCGGCCACCGAGGTGTAGGCGGCCAGCTCGTCCAGCGCGGCCGTGGGGCGCTTGGCCAGCATGAAGAAGATCATCCGCACGGTGGACAGCACCAGGTTGCCGGCGAGCGCGGCGAGCATCGGCCGGGTCGGCAGGTTGCCGGTCAGCACGAGCAGCGCGTTGCGCCGGTCCTGGCGGCGGCGATGCTGGGCCGCCGAGGCGTCGCGGCGGTTCCTGGCCGTGGCCTCGAGGTGGTAGACAACGGCGTCGGTCACCACCCGGACCCGGTAACCAGCCGACTGCACCCGCCAGCAAAAATCGGTGTCCTCCCGGAACAGCCGCATCCCGGGGTCGAAGCCGCCGACCTGCTCCCACACGTCGCGGCGGGCCAGCATCCCGGCGCTGCTCACCGCGAGCACGTCGCGGTTGCCGTCGTGCTGGCCCTGATCGGCCTCGCGCGGCTCGATGCCGGTGATCCGGCGGCCCGCCCGGTCGATGGTGGTGCCTGCCTCCAGCAGGATGTCCCGGTCGGACCAGTCCATGATCTTGGGGCCGAACACCGCCGCGCTGGGTGCCTCTCGCACCCCGGCCAGCAGCTTCTCCAGCGCATCGGTGGCCGGCTCGCTGTCGTCGTGCAGCAGCCAGACCCACTCGGTGCGATCCTCCCGGGACGTGCCCGTCAGCGGGACGTGGGCGTTCGCGGACCGGTGGCGCAGCGCCTTGGCAATGGCGACGCCGTATCCCGTGCCGCGCTCCATGCCGAACACGGCGGCCCGGCCGAACGCCTGGGCGAGCATCGCGCCGCTGCGGTCGGTGCTGCCGGTGTCCACAGCCACCACCCGCTGCACGGGCCTGGTCTGCTTCGCCAGGGCGTCCATGACACGCGGCAGCCACGCGGCTCCGTCGTGGGCGACAATCACCGCGGTAACGATGTCTGGGCTGTGCGTGCTGTCTGGTGACAAGGTCCCGCTAGCTGCTCGCAGTGGTCCTGCCGAGGCACGCGGGGGCGCCCCCCTTGGCGTCCCGGCGAGGCTGGGGCACGCCGTGAACAATACGCGAACGCCGGGTTGGCGGAGGGGCAGACGGCTGAAGATAGCCCGGGGCTAGGTGGGGGTTGTTGCCTGCGGAAACTGGTTGATTGGCTGGTCAGGCAGGGGTCTCGACGCTGGTGGGGGATCACCAGGGGATGACCCCGCCGCGGACAGAACTCCGCGCCGGGGTCACCCCCTGCCGATCCTGGCGGTGGCCCGGATGCAGGCAGGGCTGGGGCCGCCACCCCGGCTTGAAAGGGGAAGCGGGAGGGGGTTCGGGGATCTCGGACTCCGATGGAACTGTTAGCCCCGGCTAGGAGTCGCTGGATGGGTGCTGACCGGAGTGGCGTGAGCCGGAGGGGTAGGCGAGCCGGGGACGTGGGGGTCCGGGGGCTCGGGCCCCCGGGCTGGTATGCGGGCCCGGCCATGGCGAATCTGCCGCAGGCCAACGAGCAGGCCGGGCCCTCCGGTCTAGGCGCCGCGCTTGATGCGGCGGCGCTCGCGCTCGGACAGGCCGCCCCAGATGCCGAACCGTTCGTCGTGTTCCAGGGCGTACTCAAGGCACTCGGTACGCACCTCGCAGGAGCGGCAGACCTTCTTGGCCTCTCTGGTGGAGCCGCCCTTCTCCGGAAAGAACGCTTCCGGATCGGTCTGGGCGCACAGCGCGATGTCCTGCCAGGACATCCCCCCTGCGTCGTCCTCGTCGCCGATACCAAAGATGTCGAGCCCGAGCGGGACGACCTCAGTCACGGCGCACCTCCCTTCCCTCCCGGGAACCCCGTTCCGTGCGCGCCCTCCCGGGGCAGACGCGAACTACACAAGTGAAATTACACGCGCGTGTCTTGCATTACGTCAAGCGGGATCCGTGATATTGACTCCGGCTTGCCCCGGATGACGGGTAAATCCGGGCCAGAAAACCTGGGATTTCACCGGCCGGGGAGGCGTGCTGTGGGCCGTTTTCCGGGGGTGCGGGGGGACGGGGCCCGGCCGGTTGCCAGACTTACCGGCATGCGCATCACCGTGCCCGCGGGCGGAGTCGGGGCCGCCCGGTTCCTGCGCGGGCTGAAAGCGGAAGTACCGGACGCCGAGATTACCGTCATCGGCAACACCGGCGACGACATCACGCTGTTCGGCCTGCACGTGTCCCCCGACCTGGACACCGTCATGTACACCCTCGGCGGCGGCATCGACGAGGAGCAGGGCTGGGGCCGGGCCGGTGACTCCCGTGCGGTCCTGTCCGAGCTTGCCGCCTACGGTGCCGGGCCGGGCTGGTTCGGCCTGGGTGACCTCGACATCGCGACCCACCTGCACCGGACCAGCATGCTGGCGGCCGGGCTGCCGCTCTCGGCGGCTCACCGCGGTGCTCTGCCAGCGCTGGCGGCCGGGGGTGCGACTGCTGCCGATGTCGGACGACCGGGTGGAGACCCATGTCGTGCTGGCCGGCGACGAGGGCGGGCAGACGGTGCACTTCCAGGAATGGTGGGTGCGGATGGGCGCGCAGGTCCCCGCGGCGGGCTTCGTGTTCGCCGGGGCGGCGGAGGCGTCCCCGGCGCCAGGGGTGCTGGAGGCCATCGCCGGGGCCGACGTGATCATCCTGCCCCCGTCCAACCCCGTGGTGAGCATCGGCACGATCCTCGCCGTGCCCGGGATCGCCGAGGCGATGCGCGCCAGCGACGGTGGTCGGGGTATCACCGATCATCGGCGGCGCACCGG
This sequence comes from uncultured Actinomycetes bacterium, assembly GCA_963795785.1. GTDB lineage: Bacteria > Actinomycetota > Actinomycetes > Streptosporangiales > Streptosporangiaceae > DASXKD01. The sequence continues at coordinate 91,063 of CAWCKG010000055.1, read as the reverse complement.
TGCGCGGCATGGCCGACAAGTGCCTGGCCGCGCTCGGCCTGGAAGCCACCGCCGCCGGGGTGGCGGCGCACTACGGGGCGGGGTTCCTGGACGGCTGGCTGGTGGACGAGCAGGACAAGGCCGCGGCCGACGCACCGGAACTGGCCGGCATCACGGTCCGCGCGCTCCCGCTGTACATGAGCAGCCCGGCGGCGACCGCCGCCATCGCCCGCGCCGCCCTGGACCTGGCCCTGGAACTACGCGGATGAACAATCCGGTACCGTCACTTCGACCGGCCGCAGGCCGCGGGCATCACCCGTCCGCGAGGAAGGCAGCGAGCATGGGCCTCTCACCGTTTTCCCGGTCGAGGGACTGCCGGAGATCACTGCCGGGGCGGACCTGGCCGGGCTGATCGCGGACGCCGGTCCCGGCCTGGCCGACGGGGACATCCTGGTGGTCACCTCCAAGATCGTCAGCAAGGCGGAGGGCCGGGTGGCCCGGGCGGACCGGGAGCAGGCCATCGACGCCGAATCGGTCCGCGTGGTCGCCCGCCGCGGCCCGACCAGGATCGTGGAGACCCGGCACGGCCTGGTGCTCGCGGCGGCGGGCGTGGACGCCTCCAACACGCCGCCGGGCACGGTGGTGCTGCTGCCCGAGGATCCCGACGGCTCCGCGCGCAGGCTGCGGAAGGCGCTCATGGACCGCCTGGGCGTCCGCCTCGGGGTGCTGGTCACCGACACCCTGGGCCGCCCCTGGCGCAACGGGCAGACGGACGCCGCGATCGGCGCGGCGGGCGTGGCGCCGCTACGGGACTACCGCGGCACGGCGGACACGTTCGGCATGGCCCTGGAGGTCTCGGTCGCGGCGGTGGCCGACGAACTCGCCGGTGCGGCCGACCTGGTCAAGGGCAAGGCGGCCGGGATCCCCGTCGCCGTGATCCGTGGCCTCGCCGGACCTGGTCACCGAGGCGGACGGGCCCGGTGCCCAGGCGCTGGTCCGGCCCCCGGCCGAGGACATGTTCCGGTTCGGTTCCGCCGACGTGCTCGCGGCCCGCCGCACCGTGCGTGACTTCACCGGCGACCCGGTGGACCCGGCGGCGGTCACCCGCGCCGTCGCGGCCGCGGTCACCGCGCCCGCGCCGCATCACTCCACGCCGTGGCGTTTCGTGGTGCTGGAGTCGGCCGCGGCCAGGACCGCGCTGCTCGATGACATGCTCGCGGCATGGATCTCCGACCTGCGCGGTGACGGGTTCACGCAGGACCAGATCGCCCGCCGGGTGCGGCGCGGCGAGCCGCTGCGCCGGGCGCCGCTGCTGATCGTGCCCTGCCTGCACGCGGAGGCCGCGCACCGGTATCCCGATGACCGGCGCAACGCCGCCGAACGGGAGATGTTCGTCGTCGCCATGGGCGCGGCGGTGCAGAACCTGCTGGTCGCCCTCGCTGTCGAGGGGCTCGGCTCGTGCTGGGTGTCCAGCACCATGTTCTGCCGCCCGGTCGTCACCCAGGCGCTCGGCCTGCCGCCCGGATGGGAGCCCATGGGCGCCGTCGGCGTCGGCCACCCGGCCGCGCCCGCCCCGGACCGCCCGCCCCGGGACCCGTCCGCCTTCATGGTCACCCGCTAGCGGATTCGGTGCGCGTAGCCTGCCGGTCGCCATGGCCGTCCACGGCTTATCCAATTTCCAGGCCCGCCCCGATGCTCGGGACGGGCCTGGAAAGCGCCGCGTTGTTCGCGCGGAACGACCGCTCTGTTGGGGCTAGGAGACCTTCACCGCCGAAGGCGCTGAGGCGATTCCGTTGGCGATCACGACCAGCGTGCTCTTACCCGCCGGTGTGCCCGGCGGCAGGGTGAACTTGGTCGAGGAACTGCCTGCCGGGACTGACCGACACCGAGGTCCAGTCGCTGGTCCGGGCGTAGGTCACCACGCCGGTGGCGGAGTTGGTGATCCGCACCACGGGGAAGTTGGTGGCGTCCTGGACGTCATCACCGTAGGCGGCTCCCTGGTCCAGCCCGGCGAGCTGCTTGCCGGACAGGGTGTAGGTGCTCCCCGGGGCCAGCGTCGTCGAACTCAGCGACGTGATCGAAGGCCGCCACGACGCCTGCGGCGTCCCGCCGGCCGTGTAGACCTGCAGCACGTGGTGGCCGTCGTCGAACAGCACCTGCCCGTTCGGCAGGTCCAGCATCCGCGTGGCGAACGAGGTGTCCTTCGGAGCGTTGGGCACGTCCGGGATCTGGGTAATCGTGTTCGAGTTCGCGTGGTAGAGGAAGAAGTGAGTCGGCGTGTTGTACACGCACGCGCTCGCGTCGAACAGCACGTTTCCATCCGGCAGGGTCGCCCCCGGCCCGTCGGTGGCGTCGAACTCCTGCCCGCCGATCGGCTTGATCATCGGCCCGGCGGTCCACGTGCCCTGCGTCCCGGCCTTGAAGTGATACAGCGCGGTCTGCGTGCTCGCGTCCGTGGTGCACTTCGTGGGCGAGCTCTTGGGTGCTCGCGCCGCCCCCGACCACGAACGTGTTGCCGCCCGGCATCTCGGCCTGCGGCCCGAGCTCCACGACCGGGAACGGGTCGACCGGGTTGCCCTTCGGGGCCATGGCTCCCGCGAATGACCAGGACTTCGGTGCTCGGGTGGAACAGCTGGGCCTGAGGCAGCGCCCAGACTTCGACTGTCAGCAGCTGGCCGCTCGGCTCCAGGGTCCAGCCTTCTTCGTCGTTGGGATCCTCCTTCCCTACCGCCGGGATCACCGTCCACGTCATGGTCTTCGCGTTGAGCAGCGCATCATCGATGGACGCTTCGGGATCCGTCAGGCAGTTCTGGCAGGCCTGCTCGAGCATGAAGGTGCCGTTGGGCAGGACCTCGCTCGCGGCGTCCCCGATGTTCGCCCAGCCCGGTGGCGGTGCGACGGAAGCCCAGGTGTTGGTCAGCGGGCTGTAGATCGCGCCCTTGTTCGTCCACGCCGCTTGTGACCCTGTTGTATTCGCCGCCCTCGACGATCATGCGCCCGTCGGGCAGGATCGCCGACGCGAAATACAGCGGCGCATAGTCCGGCCGGCATCGACGCGATCTTGCTCCACGTCCCGTCGATGTAGCTGCCCTTCGAATCCGGCGTGAGCTTGTACCACGCGCTCGTGGCGGCAATCTTGTTGTTGTCCGGCTCATCGTGAACCAGCACCGTACCCGTCGCTCTCCAGCAGCATCGTGCCGGGCGTGTTGAACGGCGGCGGGTTCTTCAGCGGCGTCCAGGGTGACTCCGTGCCCGGGGGGCCGTGAAACGGCTTCAGCCCCGACGGCTTCGGAAGGCCCAGCGGCGGATCGGCTTGCAGCGGTGTATGCGCGGACGCGCTGACCGCTCGGGGACGTACTGAGCGGGTGCGCGGCCGCGGCCGGCGTACTGGTAAGCGCCAGTCCTGCCAGCGCTGGCACCAAGGCAGCCATGCCCGTGAGCACCACAGATCGACGGCGTATTGTCATCCAGGCCCTCCTATGGTTCGTTCACCCTGCTTTTGACCGACGAACGCTACACAAGCCTCTTGTTTTGGCCTGCTTGTGGCAACCAGGACATAAAGAATGTTGTCGTGGTTGTGTCGGCCAGGACGAACGAGGCGGTCCCCCGGAATCAGGCTGGCGCGACGGACCGGGCCGGCCCGGAGCGCGCTCCCCGCGGGCCCGGCACGCCGCGGAGCGGGCTAGCGGGACACCAAGGGCAGCCGGGTGGGCCCGCCCCGGACGGAGGCGCACACCCCGTCGCTCAGGGCAGCCGCGGCCTTTCGTTCTGCAGAGGGCTTTTCATACAGGGTGGTGCGCTGCCGGAGCGGCCTGCCGAGCGGGCCGGCCATGGCGGCCATCTGGCTGATCGTCTTGTACGAGCCGTTCTGCGACCCGGCCATCCGGCTGATCGTCTCCTCCATCAGGGTCCCGCCGATGTCGTTGACCCCGCCGGCCAGCACCGCACGGCAGCCGTCGTCGCCGAGCTTGACCCAGGAGCACTGGATCGAGGAGATCGCGCCGTGCAGCATCAGCCGGGAGACGGCGTGCACCGCCCGGTTCTCCCGCCGGGTGGGGCCAGGCCGGGCCAGGCCGGCCAGGTAGATCGGCGCGTTCGCGTGCACGAACGGGAGCAGCACGAACTCGGTGAAGCCGCCGGTCCGCTCCTGGATGCCGCGGATCACCCGCAGGTGCCCGACCCAGTGCGCGGGCGTGTCCACATGCCCGTACATCATCGTGGCGGTCGTCGGGATGCCCAGTTCGTGCGCGGTCGTGATCACGTCGATCCAGGCCGCGGCGGGCAGCTTGCCCTTGGTGAGCACCCAGCGCACGTCGTCGTCGAGGATCTCGGCCGCGGTGCCTGGCAGCGAGCCCACCCCGGCCTCGCGGGCCCGGGTGAGCCAGTCCCGCACGGACAGCCCGGTGCGCGCGGCGCCGTTGCTCACCTCCATCGGCGAGAACGCGTGCACGTGGATCTCCGGGCAGCGGCGCCGGACCTCGGCGGCCAGGTCGAAGTACGCGGTCCCGGGCAGGTCGGGATGGATGCCGCCCTGCATGCACACCTCGGTGGCGCCGGCCTCCCAGGCCTCCTCCGCGCGGTCCCCCACCTGGGACAGGGACAGCGTGTAGGCGTCGGCGTCGGTGCGCCGCTGCGCGAACGCGCAGAACCGGCAGCCGGTGTAGCAGACGTTGGTGAAGTTGATGTTCCTGGTGACCACGTAGGTGACGTCGTCGCCGTTCACGTCCCGGCGCAGGCCGTCGGCCAGTGCGGCGAGGGCCTCGAGTTCCGCGCCGTCGGCGTCGAGCAGGGCCAGCGCCTGCGCGTCGGAGATGCCCGCGGGATCGCGGTCGGCCGCGCGCAGGGCCGCGGCCACCTCGGGCCGCAGCCGCCGCGGGGCGGCGCTCCCCCGCCGGGCCGCCGGGTCGATCCGGGTGGCCACCTCGTCCCAGTCGCCGTACACCTCGGCGAAGTCGTCGCGCCGGTCGCTGGTCCGCCCGGCCGTGTCGATCGTGACGTGCAGGTCGGTGCGGCCGGACGACTCGCCCCAGCCGCCGTCGGGTTCCTGCCACGGCAGGCCGCGCGGCATGGCGTCCTCGCGGGCGAGCCCGGTCGCCGGGTCGGCGAGCGCGGCCACGTGCGCGGCCAGCCGCGGGTCGAGCCACGGCTCGCGCAGGTAGCCGGGGTAGATCGTGAGCCGCTCCGCGAGCCGCATCCCGGCCGCCTCGGTCCGGCGGGCCAGTTCCTCGATCTGCGGCCACGGCCGCTCCGGGTTGACGTGGTCCGGGGTGAGCGGTGACACACCGCCCCAGTCGTCGATCCCGGCCGACAGGATCAGCCCGAACTGGTCACCGATGAGGTTCGGCGGCGCCTGGATCCTGGCCGACGGGCCGAGCACCAGCCGGGCCACGGCGATCGTCGCGGCCAGGTCGGCCAGTTCCGCGTCCGGGACGCCGCGCATCTTGGTGTCCGGCTTGGCGCGGAAGTTCTGCACGATGACTTCCTGGATGCCGCCGTACTCCCGGCCGATCTGGCGGATCGCGAACAGCGACTCGGCGCGCTCGGCGCGGGTCTCCCCGATGCCGATGAGAATGCCCGTGGTGAACGGGACCGAGCAGCGGCCGGCGTCCTCCAGCACCCGCAGCCGGACCGCCGGGTCCTTGTCCGGGCTGCCGTAGTGCGGGGCGCCGCGCTCGGTGAACAGCCGCGTCGCCGTCGTCTCAAGCATCATGCCCATGGACGGCGCGACCGGCTTGAGCCGCTGGAAGTCGCGCCAGGCCAGCACGCCGGGGTTCAGGTGCGGCAGCAGGCCGGTCTCCTCCAGCACCCGGATGGCCATCGCCCGGACGTAGGAGAGCGTGTCGTCGTAGCCGTTCGCGTCGAGCCAGTCGCGGGCCGCGGGCCACCTGTCCTCGGGGCGGTCGCCGAGGGTGAACAGGGCTTCCTTGCAGCCGAGGGCGGCACCCTGGCGGGCGATGGCGAGCACCTCGTCCGGGGACAGGTACGGGCTGTCCAGCCGCCCGGGGACCGTGGCGAACGTGCAGTACCCGCACCGGTCCCGGCACAGCCGGGTCAGCGGGATGAACACCTTGCGGGAGTAGGTGATGACGCCTGGGCGGCCCGCCGCGGCGAGCCCGGCGTTCCTGGTGCGGCCCGCATAGCCGAGCAGCCGGTCCAGGTCGCCGCCGCGGGCGTGCAGCAGCGTGGCCGCCTCGCCCTGGTCCAGTGGCTTGCCGTCCCTGGCACGGGCCAGGGCCCGCCGCAGCGCGGTGCTGGGCGGTGTGTCTTCGGCAGGCGGTTCTGGGGGGTGCGCGCCGGGGCCACGCGCGTCAACGCTCATTCCGTCACCCTACGGTGCGCCTTCGGCGTGCCCGCCGTGCGGCCCGCGGCGCTCCCGCCATCGCGCAGGTGTGCCTGACCACGGCCCGCTCAGCCGGACCGGGCCACCAGGCGGATGACCGGCAGCTCCCGGTCGGTCTTCTGCTGATACTTACCGAACCGGGGCGCCGTGGCGACGATCTGGTCCCAGGCCTCGGTGCGTTCCGCCCCATGAAGCTGCTCGGCGACCACCGCCACCTTGCGGCCCTCGACCTCGATCTGGACCTGGTCGGGATGAGCGGCGATGTTGTAGTACCACGCCGGGTTGCCTGCCGCCCCGGCCGCCGACGCCACGATCAGCCAGCTGCCGTCCTTGCCGGGAAACCAGCCGACCGGGTTCGTCCGCTCGGCGCCGCTCTTGCGGCCGACGGTCGTCAGGATCAAGGCGCTGAAACCCATGAACTTGCCGCCCTTGCGGCGGATCCGGCCGGCGGCCAGCTTGTTCACCCATCGGACCATCGGGCCGGCCGGCTGACGGGCACCACGGGTGCCTGCACGTGTATCGAAGCTCATGTGACTCTCCACGGTGGTGATGGCGGCGAAGTTCGCGGTGGCCGGTCAGGCCCGTCATGGCCCGGCTGGCCAGCGCGGCCCGGCCCGGGACGAGCCGGGGCCTCCATCTAACCCAGGTTCGCCGCGGTAGCTGCCAGCAAGCCCTGCAGTTATGCGATATCGTATAATACGATATCGTGATAGCTACTGCCAGGACCCGGGCAGCGCGATCCTCGCCCTGCACCGGGCCACCCATGCGACCCTGCACGCGCTCACCACCCGGCTGGCCGACCTTGACCTGCCCGCGGCCGACATCAACGTGCTGGCCAACATGGCCGACGGCGTGGGCCGGACCGTCGGCGCGCTGGCCACGGCCACCGCCACCAGGCCCAGCACGCTGACCAGCCTGCTCGACCGGCTGACCAGGCGCGGCTACATCGTGCGCCAAAGCGACCCCGCCGACCGCCGCTCGTTCGTGGTCGTGCTGACCCCGGACGGCCTGGCCGCCGCGCAGCGCGCCGCCGAAGCGATCGCCGCGCTGGAACGGCAGGCGCTGGCCACGGTGACCCCGGCACAGCGCGCCGGGTTCCACGCCCTCATCGACGCGCTGACGGAGGTATCCCGATGACCGCCCACGGCCCGCACGCCGGCCACGGCCCGCACGCCGCACGGCCCGGCCGGCACCACGGCCCGCACCCGGCCACGGCCCGCACGCCGGCACACCGGCCGGCCCGGCCGCACCGCACGGCCCGCACCACGCCGCCCAGCCGGCTGAACTGCCCGCGGAACTGGCCGCGGTCCTGGCGGAGATCGTGCCGCCGGGCGGGGCGTTCCGGCACCGGGAGCACATCCACCTCGCCTACCTCGCGGTGCGGCGGCACGGGGCGGACCGGGCCGCGGAGAAGGTGTCCGGCTGGATCCGGCACCTGGTGGCCTACCAGCGCGCGCCGCAGAAGTTCAACGCGACGGTCACCAGGGCCTGGACGGAGATCGTCGCCCACCACATGGCCGCCGCGCCGCAAGCCGCAGACTTCGCCAGCTTCGCCGAGAGGCATCCCGCGCTGCTCGACAAGCGGCTGCTGACCAGGCACTACACCGCGCGCGCCCTGGCCTCCCCGGCCGCGAGGACCGGCTGGGTGGAACCCGACGTGGCCCCGTTCCCCTGGCGCCGCTGACCGCCCGGCCTCACCTGGCCCAGATCTCTGCCCTCCCCGGAACGTGATCCTGGCGTGCCAGAACACGAGGGAGGTCTAGGCAGGTGCGAGTGGTTCGGGCTCCGGCCTAGATGTGCCGGTAGTCGCGGGGGGCGTTGCGCGGGCCGTGCCGCGGCGGGCCCTGGCCGCTCAGCTCCAGCAGCCAGGCGGCCCGGTACCGGTGCCCGGCGTAGGGGGCGAGCAGCTCACACATGCCCGCGTCGTCCACCTTCTGCCTGATCAGCGCCCAGCCCACGATCGAGGGCAGGTGGTAGTCGCCGACCGACAGGGCGTCCGCGTCGCCGATGGCGCGCTGGCGGATCTCGGCGGAGGTCCACGGCCCGATCCCGGACAGCGTCTGCAGCAGGCGGTCCGCCTCGGCCGGGGTCATCGCGGCGGTCTCCTCCAGCCGCTCGGCGACCCGCGCGGCCCCGATGATCGTGCGGGCGCGCACCAGTTCCACCCCGGCCCGGTGCCACTCCCAGGAGGGGATGCGGATCCAGGTGCGCGGCGGCGGGCACACCCGCATCCCGGGCGGCGCGGGCCCCGGCGCCGGGTCGCCGAACCGGAGCAGCAGCAGCCGCCAGGCGCGTTTCGCCTCGGCCCCGACCACCTTCTGCTCCAGCACCGCGGGGATGAGCGCCTCGAACACCCGGTCCGAGCGGCCGATCCGCAGCGCATGGTGCCGCCGGGACATTTCCTGGAGCAGCGGGTGCACCGGCGCGAAACCGGCCGGGTCGTCGGCGGCGCCCAGCAGCCCGGGGAGGCTGCCCAGCAGCCACGACGCACCCGGGCCCCAGGCGGAGCCGTGCACGGTGGGCCGCCCGCCCACCCCGGGCGTGGCGTGGACCCGCATCGTGGCAGGGCCGTCCGGGGTGAGCGAGGTGCGCCACGCCGCCCCGTACGCGTCGACGTGGTAGGCGGGATCGCCTCCGCCGCGCCGGTGCACCGCCAGCGTCCGGGACCAGTCGAGGGGGAACGGCGGCTGCCATTGCCTCCTGCAGCGCGCCCGCTAACGGCGGGACGGCGGCCCCGGCGGGTGGCCCGGCATGCCCGGCCCGGGGGCCGTGCGCGGCGTAGGGCACCACCGGGGGCGCCCCGGGGATCCCGGCCAGCACACGGGACACCGACCGGCGGGGCATGGGCCTACACGTCCGTGGAGAAGCGCACCGAGGTGGGGCCGAGAATGACGTCTGGCCACACCCGCGCGCCCGCCCGAAGCTCGTTCCCCTCGGCGATGATCGCGCCGTCGCCGATCACGACGCCGTCCAGCGCCACGCCCGCGCCGACCTGCGCACCGCGGCCCAGCACGCTGCCGATGACCTGCGCGCCCGCGCCGATCCGCGCACCGTCGAACAGCACGCTCCGCGTCACCTGCGCTCCCGTCTCGATCACCGAGCCCGCGCCGGCCACGGTACCGCCCGCCACCGACGCTCCCGGCGCCACGACCGCGCCGGCGAGCAGCAGCCGCTCCCCCGGCAGGCCATCGGCGGCACGCAGCGCGGGCGAGGTCATCCGGCCGAGGACAAGGTCACACGACCCCGTGACGAACGCCTCGGGGGTCCCGACGTCCAGCCAGTAGGAGGCATCCACATAACCGAAGACGACTTCGCCCGCGCTGATCAGCTCGGGGAAGATCTTGCGTTCGACCGAGCTGACCACCCCGGGCGGTATCACGTCGATGATCTCGCGCCGGAAGACGTAGCAGCCCGCGTTGATCCGGTTGGTGACCGGGTCCGGGGTCTTCTCCAGGAACGCGGTGACCCGTCCCTCGGCGTCGGTGGGCACGCAGCCGAACCGGGACGGGTCCGCGACGTCGACCAGGTGCAGGGTGACCGCGGCACGCGCCTCGTGGTGCGCCTTCACCTGGGCGGTGAGGTCATGCCCGGACAGGACGTCCCCGTTCAGCACGATCACCGCGTCGCCGGGGCCGCCGCGCAGCCCGGCCGCCGCGTTGCGGATGGCCCCGCCGGTGCCCAGCGGGGTGTCCTCCTGGATGTAACAGATCTCCAGCCCGAACGCCGATCCGTCGCCGAGGCTGTCGGCGAACATCTGGGCCCGGTAGGCGGTGGCGAGAACCACCCGGCTGACGCCGGCCTCGGCCACCCGGCTGAGCTGATGGGCGAGGAACGGGACACCGGCCGTCGGCAGCAGCGGCTTGGGGACGCCGATGGTCAACGGGCGCAGCCGGGTGCCCTGCCCGCCAACGAGCAGAATGGCTTCGAGCCCGGGGCCGCCGGGCTGGTCTTGTGGCATAGAGACGGAGGCTACTCTGCCTGCTGCGCGGCCGCACGCTGGTACGAGGCCATGTGCGCTTCGGCCGAGGCGGCCCAGGTGAACTCGCGTGCCCTGGCCTGTTCCAGCTCGCCGAGCGCGGCGCGCCTGGCCGGGTCGTCGAGCAGCGCCCGGAGCCCGCTGCGGATGGCATCCGGGTCGGGCTCGGTGTAGGCGACCGCGTCACCGCCCACCTCGGGCAGTGAGGTGCGGTGCGTGGTGAGCACCGGGGCGCCGCAGGCCATGGCCTCCAGCACGGGCAGGCCGAATCCCTCGCCGCGGCTCGGGAACGCGACCACGAGCGCCCCGCCGAGGTAGCCGGGCAGGTCGCGGAACCGGAGGTACCCGGGGCGGACCAGGCGCAGCCGGGCGGGCACGGCGGCGATGGCCTCGTCGACCTCCTCGCTCCAGCCGCTGCCACCGGCCAGCACCAGCGCCGGCGGGTCCTCCATGTCGGTCACGGCACCCACCCACCCGGTGATCAGGTCGGGCACGTTCTTGCGCGGCTCCAGGCTGCCCAGGTAGGCGATGTATGGCTTGCCGTGCAGGCCGAGCCGGTCGGACACCTGCTGTATCGCCGCGGGCTCTGGCCGGTGGAACAGGTCGAGGTCCACGCCGTGATAGGCGACGTCGATCCGGGTGGGGTCGGCGCCAAGCACCCGCACCAGTTCGTCCCGGGTGGCCTTGGACGGGACCAGCAGCCGGGTGGCGCGGCGCGCCGCGGTACGGATGGCGGACTTGAAGAACGTGGCGCTGATCGGGCTGTGCGCGTCGGGCTCGGTGAAGAACGTCAGGTCGTGGATGGTCACCACGACCGGCACGCCGGGGCGCAGCGGCATCGTGGACTGCGGGATGTGCATCACATCCGAGCTGGTCTGCTGCGCGACCAGCGGGAGCCCGGTCTGCTCCCAGGCCAGCCGGGCCGGCCGGTGCGCGATGGCGGTGGGGCCGGCGACGATGCGCGCGCTGGGCACCATCCGGCCGTAGCGCTCCTCATCGGCGCGCTGGCAGGCGACCACGATGTCCGCTCCGGCCTGGCACAGCGCGATCACGAGCCCATCGACGTAACGTCCCAGCGCCCCGCGATCCGCGGGGACCGCGGTCGCGTCAACTAGTACCCGAGGCGCCACGACCAGTCTCGCTCCTCTCGATCCGGGGCGCCGGCCCTGATGTGAACGCTCACTAGGCCCGGCCCTCGTCCTGGATCTCCCGCCACCATCGAGCGTACGCCCTCCGCCTGGGTCCCCGTGAGCATGCCGCGCGCTATCGCGAGGCGGTGGGGCTCGGGGTGGGTGCCGGCCCGGGCTTCGGCGAGGTCGCCGCTCCCTTGCCAGCCTGCGCGTCCGCCTGCGCGTTGGTGATCTGCTGTTCCATCTTGGTGATGTCCTGAGCGTAGGCGGCAAGGTCACCGTTGCGCAGGGCGGCCTGTGCCTGTGTGTAGAACTGCTGCGCCTGTTTCAGGTCGGCGATCACCAGTGCGTTGACCGAACCGCCCGGCTTGCCCCCGGGCGCGTGCTCTGCCCTGGTGTGCTGCCGCCGAAGACCTCCGCGAGTGCCGCGTCCAGGGTGGGCTCGAAGCCCACCGGATGCCCCTGGTAGTAGGCGAACACCCGCTGCAGCGAGGGATAGGACCCGGTGGATCCGGCCGCGGCGGCGGTGACGTACACGGGCTCGATGTAGAGCAGGCCGCCGCCCACCGGGATCGTGATCATATTGCCGAGCGTGACGATCGATCCGCCCCGGCGCAGCAGCGTGAGTTCCGCCGAGGCGGCCGCGTTGCTTTCAAACGCGCCCTGCACCTGCGACGGTCCCTCGGTCACCGCGTTCTGTGGCAACGCGAGGATGCGGATCGTGCCGAAGCCGGGCTGCGTCGGGTTGCTGTCCACCACCATGTCCCCGGCCAGGTTGGCCCGGTTGCGCGGTACGAACGTGGTGGTCAGCGAGAACTCCGGCTGCCGGTACCCGGGGATCGTCTCGGTCAGGTAGTACGGCGGCTGGCTGAACCTGTTGGCGACCACCCCGGTCGGATCGTTGGGAACTGTCCAGAAGTTCTGCCCGCCGTAGAACGCCTGCGGGTTCAGCACGTGGTACTCCGACAGCACCTCCCGCTGGACCTCGAACAGGTCCGGCGGGTAGCGCATGTGCGGCAGCAGGTAGGACGGGATCTGGCTGGTCGGCTGGATGACGCCGGGGAAGGCGTTCCGCCACGCTTGGAGCAGCGGATCCGGCGGGCCCCACTGGTACAGCTTGACGGCACCGGTGTAGGCGTTCACCACGGCCTTGACCGAGTTGCGGATGTAGTTGATCGGGCCGGTCGGCTGGCCTGCCACGCTCCCGTTCGGCGTCTGGCTGGTGGTGGTGGCCGCGGGCATGCTCAGCCGCTGTGAGTACGGATACAGGTCCGTGGTGGTGTAGCCGTCCACCACCCACCAGATGCTGCCGTGGGCCACGACCGGGTAGGGGCTGCCGTCCAGGGTGAGGAACGGCGCGACCTTGGCGACCCGGGCCAGCGGCTCGCGATCGTAGAGGATCTTCGAATTGCCGTTGATGGCGCCGGACAGCAGGATGTTGAGCTCGCGGAACTTGATCGCGTAGAGGACCCGGTCGAGCGGGGAGCCCACCGGCACGCCGCCGCCGCCGGTGTAGGTGAAGTTCTTCTGCCCGCTGGCGTTCGGGAAGGGGTAGTCGAGTTCCTCGCCGCCCTTCCTGCCCTTCGGCCCGCCGACGATGACGTAGTTGTTCTCCCCCTCGCCGAAGTACACCCGCGGCTGGAAGCTGCCCAGCTCACCCCGCGGCGGCAGGTCGCTCTCCACGTAGTCGGGGGTGCCGCCGCCGGCCACGGAGTTCTCCCTGGCGGCCACGAACCCGAAGCCGTGCGTGTACACCAGGTGGGTGTTGATCCAGTTGCCCTGGCCGGCCGGCGGGCCGGACAGCCCGCGGACCGCCACCGCCAGGTCCTGCGGCACGGGCCCGTCGCCGGGCAGCACGTACCGGTCCACCGACAGCGTGCCGGGGAACTGGTAGAACCCCTTGACCTGCTGGAGCTGCTGGAAGGCACGGGAGACCACGGCCGGGTCCATCAGCCGGAACCCGGGCAGGTTCGCCGCCTCGCTGTGCACCGTGACCGAGGGCTGGTCGCTGATCCCGTTGTAGGGCTGCGGCTGGACCCGGCTGACCCCGTAGGCCAGCCGGGTCTGCGTGATCTCCCGGTGGATGTACGGGTACTCCTTGGCAAGCTCGTTCGGCTTCACCACGAACTGCTGGATGATCGCCGGGTAGAGGCCGCCGATCAGGATCGCCGACAGCACCAGCAGGCCCAGCCCGACCGCGGGAAACAGCGCGCTGCGCCGCAGCGCCCCGGCGAAGAAGAGCAGGGCGCACAGCACGGCGATGACCGCGAGCACGGTCTTGGCCGGCAGCACGGCGTTGACGTCGGTGTAGGACGCGCCGGTGGTCACCGCGCCGCGCTGGGAGAAGTCGATGCCCCACCGGTCCACCCAGTAGGCCGCGCCCTTCAGCAGGACGAACACCCCGACCAGGATGAAGAGCTGGGCCTGCGCGGCCATCGTGGCCTTCGGCCGCCTGGCCTGCCAGCCCAGCCCGCCGTACAGCACATGCACCGCCACGGCGGCCAGCAGCGCCAGGAAGACCGCCGCGAACAGGTAGCTCAGGATCAGCCGCAGGAACGGGTAGGTGAAGACGAAGAACGAGATGTCCAGGTTGAACTGCGGGTCTTTGCGGCCGAACGGGACCTGGTTGATGAACAGCAGCCAGGTGCGCCAGGCGCTGGACGCGGTGATACCGGAGATCAGCCCGATGAGGCCGAGCACGATCCCCAGCAGCAGCCGCCGGTGCGGGTCGACCGCCATGCGGAAGGCGTCGACCCCGGGCCGCTCGGTGGCCGCGGCCGGCCGGTACACCGGGCGCAGCCGGAAGGCGAGCACGGCGTTGACGCCGGTCACCGCCACCATGAAGATGCCGACCACGAAGAACAGGGCCCACCTGGTCCCGTAGGTGACGTCGAAGACCGACGAGTAGCCCACCGAGCGGTACCAGAGCCAGTCGGTCCACACCCCGGCGATGATGGTGAGCAGCACGCCGAGGGCGACCAGGCCGGCCACGACCGGAACCAGGTAGCGGGGCCAGCGGGGCAGCCGCAGCGCCGGCCGGCCCGGCGGTGGCCGGTCGGCCGGGGACGGCCGGAAGCTCATCCGGTCTCCCTCATATCAGGTGTGCCTGTGGCGCGGAAGGGCGTCCATGAGCCGCCAATCTACCGCGATCATCGGAATCCGTTTCTGAAGGCTTGCTGGACGTTACGCAGAAAGCCATCCCCGGCCGGGCCGGACGGGACCTGCGGGCGCGTGCTAACAGGACGGCACGCTGCCGCCGGTCCGGAGCGCGTGGAGGTCGCGCACCGCGCCCGCCAGGTTGAACACCTTGATCAGGCGCAGCCCCTGCGGAACGGCTCCGTGGGTGTCGGGGCAGTTGGCCGCCGGCGTCAGGAAGACGGTCGCGCCGGCCGCGCGCGCGCCGGCCATTTTCTGCTGAATGCCGCCGATCGGGCTGACCTGCCCGCTGGCGGAGATCTCCCCGGTACCGGCGATGAACCGGCCGCCGGTCAGGCCGCCTGGGGTCAGCTTGTCCATGATGCCGAGGGCGAACATCAGGCCCGCGCTCGGGCCGCCGATGTTGCCCACGCTGATCCTGACCTGGAACGGGAACTGGTAGTCCTCGAACACGCCGACCCCGACCACGGCGTTCCCCTTGATGTCCGCGGTCTTCAGCCGGAACTGCCGGGTGGTGCCGTGCCGGTCGATGGTCAGCCGGACCGGGGCGCCGGGCTTGCGGGCGCGGATCAGCGTGCTGGCGTTGGCCCGGCAGGTCAGCGCCTTGCCGTCCACCGCGGTGATGATGTCGCCCTTCTTCAGCACCCCGGCCGCGGGTGTCTTCGGATAGACGAAGGTGACCGTGTCCAGCACGCGGTAGGGGATGCGGAGCTGGCACAGCGCGGCCGCCTGGGCGAGCTGCTGCGAGCTGACCATCTGCTGCGGTGTCCTGGCGGGTCACCTGCTGCTGGGTCTGGCCGGTGCCGAACAGTTCCTGCTCGGGGACCACCGCATCGTGCGGGGACAGCCAGGCCTGCAGGGCGGTGAACACGTTGAAGCCGTCCGAGGGGCCGCCCTGGTAGGACACCGTGACCATGTTGAGGTGCCCGTTCGTCGGGTAGGTGCGGTGCCCGGAGATCTGGATCAGGTCCTTGCCGCTCCGGGCGCCGAGCGTGTTGAGCGTCGGGCCCGGGCTCAGGATGACGTAGGGCACCGGGAGCAGGGCGGCCACCACCACGGCGGCCGCGATCCCGGCCGCCGCGATCAGCAGCGTGAGCTGGCGGCGGGTCGCGGGAGCCTGCCTAAGCACCGCCGACCCACTCGCTGGACCCGTCCCCGAACCACTGCCGCTTCCAGATGGGCACCTCGTGCTTGAGCCGGTCGATCAGCGCGTGGCACGCCTCGAACGCCTCGGCGCGGTGCGCGCAGGACGCGGCGACCACCACGGCGAGGTCCCCGATCTCCAGGTCGCCGACGCGGTGCACCGCGGCCAGCGCGATGACGTCGTAGTCGGCGGCGATCTTCTCGGCGACCCGGCGCAGTTCGGCGGCCGCGGAGGGGTGCGCGCTGTAGGACAGCCGGGCTACCCCGCGGCCGTGGTCTGAGTCCCGGACCGCACCGGCGAACAGGGCGATGCCGCCCGCGCCGGGGTCGCTGACCACGGCACGCAACTCGTCCACCGACAGCGGGTCCTCGCGCAGTTCGGCGAGGCGGATCACTTCCACGCCAGCAACCGTACCTGGCTCACGACCCACGCTTGCGGCGGCGGGCCGCGCGCACCACCGCCGCGGTGCCGATCACCGCGACCGTACCCGCGGCGGCGGTGATGGTCACTTCCTTGCTGGGCAGGCGGCGGCCGGCCGCGCGATGGCTGGCCCTGGCCTCCATCAGCGCCTGCAGCACCGCGGTGTTGTCCCAGGCAGGGTGCCAGCCGGCGGCGCGCAGCGCCTGGCAGTCCACCACCCAGGGGTAGACCAGGTACTGCAGGTCGTGCACCGGCGCCGGGGTGATGCCGACCCGGTGCAGCCGCTGGGCGGTGCCGAACGTCAGGCCGGCCGGCAACTCGATCCGGCGCAGCCCGCTGATCCGTTCCACCTCGTCCTGCTCCAGCCACCCGTCGCAGCCCACCGCGAAGGTGCCCGCCACCTCACCGGCGATGGCCAGTTCCAGGGCGCTGACGAGGTCATCGAGATGGCAGAACTGCCAGCGCGGCGCGGCGCCCTTCACCGTGAGCAGCCGCGCCGAGTCGAAGTGCCGGGCGGCCAGCGAGTCGGCGGAGCCGTCCACCAGCGCTGCCGGGCGCACCACGGTCACCGACAGGCCGGGGTGGACCCGCGGCGTGCGGCGGGCCAGGTGCTCGATCTCCAGCAGGTCCCCCGCGACGCTGCCGTCCGGGTCGGCGCGCAGCGGCGCGGACTCCGGCAGCGGGACCGGGTTGTCCGCCCGGGCGCCGTAGACCATGGCGCTGGTGACCAGGATGACCCGGCCCACCCGGCCGGCCGCCGCGGCGGTCAGCACGGTCTGCGCACCGCGCACGTTGGCGGCGCGCCGGGCCCGGTGGTCGGTGGCGGCCGAGGTGTCGATGTCGGTATGGACCAGGACGTCCACATCGGCGAGGCGGCCCGCGAGCGCCGGGTCGCGCACGTCGGCCAGGCGCCAGATCACGCCCGCGACGTCGCCCCGGTGCTCGTCGATCGCGATGACCTTGCGCACCCGCTCCGAGCCTGCGAGACAGGCCGTGAGCGCATGCCCCAGCCCGTGCGCGGCGCCGGTGACGGCCACTGCGGGCGAAGTCCGCCCCTGGCGAACCGGCGCCTGTGCGGTGCTCAAGGTGTGCCGCTCCCGAGATAACGTGGCTGGTGTGATCCTTCCATCCTGCCTGAGAGGTCACGGCGATGGCTGATCGTCCCTTCGGCTTTGGCCCGCCCGGCGGCGGGCCGCCCGGTTCCGGCCCCCCCGGATCCGGTTCCGGATCCGGCTCGTCCGGCGGCCCCCCGGATGAAACCGGCGGGGCGGGGCCGCTCGGCCCGCTCGGCGACCCGCAGCAGTTCGCGGACGCATTGCGCCAGTTCGCCGACCTGATGACCTGGCAGGGCGGCCCGGTGAACTGGGACCTGGCCAAGAACGTGGCACGGCACGCGGTGGCCGCCGAGGGCGACCCGAGCGTCCTGGACGTCGACCGGCAGAAAGTCGTGGACGCGCTCCGGCTCGCGGACCTGTGGCTGGATGAGGCCACCAGTTTCTCCACCGGCATCCGCATCGCGCAGGCCTGGAGCCGGTCGGAGTGGGTCGAGGCCACGCTGCCGGTCTGGTCGAAACTGTGCGACCCGATCGCCGACCGCGCGGTGGACGCGATGGGCGGCATCCTCGCCGAGGGTCCCGGGGAACTGGGGTCCGGCCTGCCGCCGGAACTGGGCGAGGCCTTCAAGGCGATCAGCGGCGGCCTGTCCGGCCTCGGCGGGATGATGCGCCGCATCGGCGGGATGATGGTGGGCAGCCAGACCGGTGCGGCGGTGGGCGCGCTCGCCCGCGAGGTGGTCAGCTCCACCGATATCGGGCTGCCGCTCGGCCCGGAGGGGACCGCCGCCCTGCTGCCGGCCGGCGTGGCCGCGTTCGGTGACGGCCTGTCGGTGGACCCGGACCAGGTCAGGCTGTATCTGGCGCTGCGGGAGGCGGCGCACCACCGCCTGTTCGCGCACGTGCCGTGGCTGCGGGCGCACCTGCTCAGCGCCGTGGAGGACTACGCCAGGGGCATCACGATGGACGCGTCGCAACTGCGCGACGCGATGCCGCAGATCGACCCGGCGAACCCGGAGGCCATCCAGGAGGCGCTGTCCGGCGCGGCGCTGTTCCGGCCGGAGGACACCCCGCAGCAGAAGGCGGCGCTGACCCGGCTGGAGACCGCGCTGGCGCTGGTCGAGGGCTGGGTGGACACGGTGGTCGACGCCGCCGCGCGGGACCGGCTGCCGCAGGCCGGGGCGCTGGCCGAGGCGGTCAGGCGCCGCCGGGCCACCGGCGGGCCCGCCGAGCACACGTTCGCCACGCTGGTCGGCCTGGAACTGCGGCCGCGCCGGTCGAGGGAGGCCGCCGCGATCTGGCGTGGCCTCACCGAGGCGCGGGGCACGGAGGGGCGCGACGCGGTCTGGGCCCACCCCGACCTGCTGCCGACCGCGGCGGACTTCGACGACCCGGCCGGTTTCGTCGCGGGCAAGAACGAACTGGACATGTCGGAGCTGGAGGCCGGGCCCGCGGAGCGCCGGCGCGAGGCACCGGGCGCAGGACGGCACCCCGGGCGACGAAGGCACACCGCAAAACGACGCGGAATAAGCGTTGTCCACAGGCGGTGGGTAACGGCCGGGCAGCCCAGCGGGCCGTTGCCGGGCCGGCAATCCCGGAATTCACAGGTGTTTCCCACGGGTGTCCACAACAATCCCCCGGCCGCTCCCCATGTTGTCCACAACGCTGTCCACCGGCCCGGTTGACCTCGCGGCACGTCCTGCCTAGTCTCGGCCGGGATGAGTCCCCGGGCGCGGGCCGTAGTCACACCGGGGAAGGGGGACTACCGCCCGCAGGGAACCGCCGGCAGTGGAGCGCCCGGTTCCCGCCCGGGGACTCGGCATATGGGCAGGCGGCCGGCACTCTGGTCACAACCACCGGGCGGCCCCGGAATGGCTGCCCGGTTTTAGTGCATTACGCTCCCCGTGCCACTGTCCTACCGTCGCGCGAGCATTCTCCTTATGAGGCCAGCGCTGAAACCGGGACTCGCGACCGTATGGCGTAACCGGGACACCGTGCAGATCGGGATCGACCCGCGGCGTGCCATCGCGCTGACCGGGATGCGGGGTGCCGGGGACCTGCTGCGCCTGCTCGACGGCAGCCGGGACCGGCGCCAGGTGCTCGCCGCGGCCGGTGATCTCGGCATGGACGCCGCCACCGCGGACCGGGTGCTCACGCTGCTGGCCGCGGCCGGGGCACTCGACGACCTCCCGGCCGGCGGCTACGGGGCGGTTCCCGCGTGGCGCCCGGGCCCGGCTGGCGCCCGAACTGGCCACCGCATCGCTGGCGCACGGGGACGCCGACGGCGGCGCCCGCACGCTGGCCCGGCGCCAGGCGGCCTGCGTGCGGGTGCACGGCGCGAGCCGGGCCGGCTTATGGATCGCGGGGATGCTCACCGCCGCGGGCATCGGCCTGGTGGTGGCCACCGGGGTGGCCGGCCGCGGCGGCTGGCCCGGGGCTGGTCCCGGTGCGGACGGGCACCGCCGCCGGGCCCGCGATCCCGGCCGCGACGGCGCCCCGACCTGGTCATCCTGGCCGACACCCCGCGGCGCGAACTCCCGGCCGCGCTGGTCAGGCGGGCGGTGCCGCACCTGGCCGCCGCCGCGAGCGAGGCGATCGGCGTGGTGGGCCCGCTCGTCCTGCCCGGCCGCTCCGCCTGCCTGCGCTGCCTGGACCTGACCCGGGCCGAGCACGATCCCGCCTGGCCGCTGATCCTCGCCCAGCTGGCCAGCCAGACGGCCGCGGACCCGCTGGCCTGCGACACCGTGCTGGCGACCATGGTGGCCGCCCAGGCCGCCGCGCAGGCCCTGGCGTTCGTCGACCAGGGCGCCGCCGGCGGCCGTGACCAACGGCACCCTGGAACTGGTGCTGCCCGGCTGGCAGTGGCGCCGCCGCACCTGGCAGCCGCACCCGCGCTGTGGCTGCCGCCACCCGGACTAGGCCCGTCAGCCGGGGCAGTGCCCGGGCCGGGAATCGCGTTCCCCGGCCCGGCCCCCCGGCGCGATAGAACGCCGCCGTCGCTCCGGGATCGGCCGCATACAGGACCAGCGAAGCCATTTCGGTCATGGTTCCGATTGTGTCCCGGCGGGGCCGGCGAGCTAACGATTCGATCGCTGGGGCCGGGTCACCCATGGCGGGTGGTGGCCCACTTGCGCGCTGACCGACAATGAGTCTGTGAGCGATCTCCCTCGACGCGCCTTCACGCGCACCGCCAAGCTGGCCACCCTCCCCGTCGGACTGGCCGGCCGGACCGCGCTGGGGCTCGGCAAGCGCATCGGCGGCCGGCCCGCCGAACTGGTCGCCGCCGAGATCCAGCAGCGGACGGCCGAGCAGATCTTCCGGGTCCTGGGAGAGCTCAAGGGCGGGGCGATGAAGTTCGGGCAGGCGCTGTCCATCTTCGAGGCCGCGCTGCCGCCGGAAATCGCCGGGCCGTACCGGGCGACGCTCACCAAGCTCCAGGAATCCGCGCCGCCGCTGCCCACGCGCACCGTGCAGCGGGTGCTGGAGCAGGACATGGGCCCGGACTGGCGCGACCAGTTCGCCGACTTCGACGACAAGCCGGCCGCCGCCGCGTCGATCGGCCAGGTCCACCAGGCCGTATGGCAGGACGGCCGCCGGGTCGCCGTGAAGATCCAGTACCCGGGCGCCGGCAATGCACTGCTCAGCGACTTCACCCAGCTCAGCCGGGTGGCGCGGCTGTTCTCCGTGCTGATGCCCGGCCTGGAGGTGCGGCCGCTGCTTGACGAGTTGCGCTCCCGGATGGCGGAGGAACTCGACTACAAGCTCGAGGCGCAAGCGCAGCAGGCCTTCGCCGACGCCTACGCGGAGACCCCGACATCGCCGTGCCCGGCGTCGTGGTGCGGACCGGCCACGTGCTGGTCTCGGAATGGATGGACGGGACCCCGCTGTCGAAGATCATCAGCGACGGCACCCAGGAAGAACGGGACCGGATGGGACTGCTGTTCGTCCGGTTCCTGTTCTCCGGCCCCGCCCGGGCCGGGATGCTGCACGCCGACCCGCATCCGGGCAACTTCCGCATGCTGCCCGACGGGCGGCTGGGCGTCCTGGACTTCGGCGCGGTGGACCGGCTGCCCGGCGGCATGCCCCCGTTCATCGGGCGCCTGGTGCGCATGGTCCACGATGGTGCGGACCTGGCGCCCGCCGAGGAGGAACTGCGCAGGCAGGGCTTCGTCCGCGACGGCATGCAGGTGGACATGGAGGCGCTGCGCGGGTTCCTGGCCCCGATGGCCGAACCGTCCCGCCAGGACCGGTTCAAGTTCAACCGCGACTGGCTGCGCGGCGAGGCGGCCAGGGTCACCGACCCGCGCTCGGCCAACCTGAGCCGGCGGCTCAACCTGCCGCCCTCCTACGTGCTGATCCACCGGGTGTCCACGGCGGGCACGGGCGTGCTCTGCCAGCTGGAGGCCGAGGGGCCGTTCCGGGCCGAGATGATCAGGTGGCTGCCGGGATACGGGGACACCGACCCGGCGGGCCCCGACAGCGACCCGGACGGCCCGGGCCACGGCGAGCGCCTCCCCGGCGCCGTCGCCCCGCGCCGCTAGCTGTACTGCGTAGCGGTCCACGAGCGAGGAGCACACGGATGAGCACGCGGTACGCACGCCCGCTGATCGCTGGTTCCGCCGCGGTGCTCGTGGCCACGCTGGGCGCCACGGCCGCCTTAGCCGCGACCACCTGGACCATCAGGCCCGGCGGCGCCGGCTCGGTCTCCGCCGTCACATTCACCCATTGCACCAGCCCGCTCGGGCGTGACGTTCACCCTGCACGCCCGAGGACCTGCCCTGGCACCTGAACCTCTCCAGCGACAGTGGCGGGGTCGTGACCGGGAGCATCAGCCACATGCGGTCCGACTTGAGCGGCCCCTCCTGCCAGCGCCGTGATCGACGGCACCAGCGCCACTGCGAGCGACGGCCGCCTGAACTTCAGCTACGCCGACGGCACCGGCCGCCTCGCGACCCTCACGACCGGCGGCAGCCTGCACTTCTACGACGTCAAGGGCTGCCTCGGCCTGTTCGACAACAACGACCCACTCACGGTCGGCGCCACGTTCCCGCTGAGCCCGAAGCAGTCGATCACCAGCCCGTGACCGGCAAGGCCGGCCCTGCCTCACCGGCCCAGCCGGCCGGTAGCCAGCGGTTCCCCGCAATAGCGAGAGCCGGCCCCGGTTTCACCGGGCCGGCCCTTCATCGAAGTCGTGAGCCGCGGTCAGGACACGACGTCGCTGCGTGCGCGCAGGACGCCGTTCTGGGCGGCGTGCAGGCGCCGTTCCGCGCGCGCGACCCGGCGGGCCGCCTTCCGGAGCGCGAGGACGCGATTCCCCTGCCGCTGTTCGTGTGCCCGTGCCAGGAGGGCACGGTGCTGTTCCGACGCCTGCCGGGTATGGGCGTACATAGCTTTACCTCCCTTCGTGGGCTCGTAGCCGGTTCAGTGCGTGCCAGTTCTGCTCGTGTCGGTGTCTGCCTGCTTGTTCTGCTGGGAGCCGGTGCGGCCGTGGCCGGCCGGGGCCGGCCACGGCCTCTCAGGCCGCTACTTCGGTCTTCCGCGGGCGCCCCCGGGGCCGTTTGCGCGGGATGACCTCGCCGCGCAGGAAGAGTTCTCCGCCCCAGACTCCCCACGGCTCGCGGCGCTGCATGGCGCCGGAGAAGCACGCGATCCTGATGGCGCACCCTCGGCACAGGGCCTTGGCCGTCTCCACATCCGCTGGGGACTCGGCGAAAAACAGGTCCGGGTCCGCCATGCAGGGCAGCTCCCGGGTCATCGGGCATCCGGGTGCCTGGGAGAACCTGCCCTACCGGCCTGGACGTCACCGGCGGCGACGCGACCGCTTCCGTCTCTTGCCTCGTCACCCGCAATGCGAGTGCTGCCTCGAACCCCGCCGCGCCCCCCGCGGCGATGGTGCCGGGCCAGTACATGTCCGTCCCCTCTCGTCCTCGTCGATCTGCTCGTCGTGTGTTCCACTCGGCTGATACGGCGGCCCGGGCATAACTAAGGCCGCGGACCCGGTTGTCGGGTCCGCGGCCTTGGGGGATCGAGGCCGGTCTTTCTAGACCGGATCCCAAGCCCTATGCGGACCCAACTTGGCGCCGTTGATGGCGGCACCGTGGGTCATGAACGGGTACTTCTGGAGCTGCATCCGCGGCCGCGCCAGCACGACATCGCCACGCATGGCGGTGCCCGCAGCCACGAAACCGCTGCCGTCCTGGACAAGCTGAGCCGACACCCCGCGCCGCGGACAGGTGCCCGCGCCGGCGATGGCAGTGCGCGCAGCGGAACTCGCGACGGCGAAGCCACCAGGTGTGATGTTGGTCACCGTGGGCACCTCCTTCCACGCAGCGTTGCGGGCCCACTCATTGGACATGGATGCAGCCTATGAAGTCGCAGGCCAGCGGGGCAACTGGTTTTTCGACACGTTTTTGTCGCGGCGGGAATCTCCCGCCTTACCACCCCGCTGGCGTGGGCGGGGACCAGGCACCATCCGGACCTGATCGCCGCGGCCAGCGCGGCACACCTGGTGCTGGCCACCGGCGACGCCGGCCAGCACTGGCCGACGCCGCCCCCTGAGCGCCTGGATTCCTTGATCACGGACGATTCCCCGCGAAAAACGGGGGGCTATCGTCCGTGATCAAGGTCGCCAGCGGCGGGTCGGCCAGCGGCGGGTCAGGGGGTGGGGTCGGGGCGGCGGCTGCGGATGAGGCCTTCCTGCATCACCGACACCACCAGGCGGCCGTCCTGGAACACCTCGCCCCGGGCCAGGCCCCGGGCGCCGGCCGCGGACGGTGACTCCTGCGAGTAGAGCAGCCACCGGTCGGCGCGGAACGGGCGGTGGAACCACATCGCGTGGTCCAGGCTCGCCCCGGTCGTGCTGCCGTCCGCCCACGACAGGCCGTGCCGCAGCAGCACCGAGTCCAGCAGCGTCATGTCCGAGGCGTACGTCATCAGGCAGACGTGCAGCAGCGGGTCGTCGGGCAGTTCGCCGTCGGCACGCAGCCAGACCAGGTTGCGGTCGGTGCGCAGGGACGGATCCCGCTGCGCCTCGACGGACAGCGGCCCGACGACGCGAAGGTCGATCGGGTTCTCCCGGAAGTACTTCGCCGCGTCCGGGCCGAACGCCTTCTCCAGCCGTTCCGGGTGCGTGGGCACGGACTCCGGCGGCGGCGCCTGCGGCATGGCGGCGGAGTGATCCGGCCCGGGCTCGTCGTGATGAAACGACGCGGACAGGGTGAAGATGACCTTGCCGTGCTGGATCGCCGACACCCGCCGGGTGGTGAACGACCGCCCGTCCCTGTACCCGGTCCACGATGTAGACCAGCGGCACCGACGGGTCGCCGGGGCGGATGAAGTACGCGTGCAGCGAGTGCACCGGCCGGTCGGCCGGCACGGTCCGGCCCGCGGCGACCAGCGCCTGGCCGGCCACCTGCCCGCCGAACACCCGCTGCCGCCGGTCGCTGGGGCTGCGGCCGCGGAAGATGTCCAGTTCGATCTGCTCCAGGTCGAGCAGGTCCAGCAGCTTGCCCAGGGTGTCCGTCACGGCTTGCCCGACCCAGTCCTCATGCCCGGGATCCCGCTTTCTTCTCGTCCGCGCCGGCGGGCGCGGGCGCTGTCGCGCACAACGCCAATACCGCGGCACCGTACCGGTCCAGCCTGCCAGGCCCGAGACCGGGGATGCGGGCGAGTCCCTCGATGCTGGCGGGCCGCTGTGCCGCGATATGCCGGAGCGTCTCGTCACCGAACACCACGTACGCGGGCACCCCGGCGTCGCGGGCGACCCCGCGGCGCCACTCCCGGAGCGCCTCGACCAGGGCGGGATTGGCGTCGGCGAACTGGAAATGGCCGGCGGCCGGCTTCGCCCGGGCGGCCCTGGCCTCCCGCCATCCGGGCCGGAGCCCGGTGAGGAACCGGGACGGGGTGCGGTTGCGGCGGCCGCCCGGCAGCCGGGCCAGCGGCCAGGACAGCAGCACCTGCTGCCGGGCCCGGGTCACCCCGACATACAGCAGCCGGCGTTCCTCGGCGACCGCCGCGTCGGTGCCCGCGTGCACGATGGGCACGTTGCCCTCGGTCAGCCCGGGCAGGAAGACCAGGTCCCATTCCAGCCCCTTGGCCGCGTGCAGCGACGCCACGGTCACCCCCTCCAGCCTGCGGGGCGTGCTCGGCCGCGGCCGCGCGGGCCAGTTCGGCGACCACGTCGGCGAGGCCCGCGCCGGGGCTGGCCGCGCAGTGGTCCTCGGCAAGCTGGGCCAGCGCGGCCAGCGACTCCCAGCGGTCCCTGGCGGCGCCGCGGCCGGCCGGGGGCTCGCGGGTCAGCCCGATCCCGGCGAGGATGTGCCGCACCTCCGCGACCACAGACTCCGCTGGGCCCGCTGACCCCGATCCTCCCGATTCGTCCGGGGCGCGGGCGCTCTTGGCGGCGGCCCGCAGCAGCCCGGTCGCCTGGCGCACCTCGGCCCGGTCGAAGAACCGCTCCGTGCCGCGCACCTGGCAGGGCACCCCGGCGTCGGCGAACGCCCGCTCGAACCGCTCGGTCTGGGCGTTGACCCGGACCAGCACGGCCATGTCCCTGGCCGGCACCCCGGCGTCCAGCCACTGCCGGGCCCGCGCGGCGATCGCCGCCGCCTCCGCGGCCTCGTCGTCGTACTCGGTGAACTCGGCCGGTGGCCCGCTGGCCCGCTGCGCGACCAGGGCCGGGCCGCCGTCAATCCCCAGGCCGGCGCCGGGCTGCCCGGCCCGCCCCTGCGCCAGGCGGTTGGCACAGTCGACCACCTCCGGCGTGGACCGGTAGTTCCGCACCAGCCGCACCACGGTGGCGTGCGGGTACTCCGCCGGGAACCCCGTCAGGTAGGCGGACGTGGCCCCGGTGAACGAGTAGATCGTCTGCCGCGGGTCACCGACCACGCAGACGTCGTCCCGGTCCCCGGCCCACACGTCCAGCAGCAGCTTCTGCAGCGGGTTGACGTCCTGGAACTCGTCGACCACGAAGTAGCGGTAACGGTCGCGCACCTCGGCGGCCGCCGCCGGATGCCCGGCCAGGATCGCCGCGGTGAGTTCCAGCACGGACTCGAAATCGACCAGGTGACGGTCCCGGCGCAAGTTCTCGTAGCAGGCGAACACCCGGCCCGCCGCCTCGTGGTCCACCGGCGGGGTCCGGCCGTGCCCGGCCGCCGCGACGGCGTAGTCCTCCGGGCGCACCTGCAGCACCTTGGCCCATTCGACCTCGGTGGCCAGGTCCCGCAGTTCCGGGCCGGTCGCGGGCACCCGCGCCGCGCGGGCCGCCTCGGCCAGCAGGCTGATCTTCGAGTCGAGCATGGCCGGCGGCTGGCCGCCCACCGTCACCGGCCAGAAGTGGACAAGCTGCCGCAACGCGGCCGAGTGGAACGTGCGCGCCCGGACCTGGCCCAGCCCGGCGCCCGGCTCGTCGAGCTGGCGCAGCCGCCCGCGCAGCTCACCGGCGGCCCGGGTGGTGAAGGTGACCGCGAGCACATGGCCCGGGTTCACCACGCCGGTGCGGACGGCGTAGGCGACCCGGTGGGCTATCGCGCGGGTCTTGCCGGTCCCGGCCCCGGCGATCACGCACACCGGGCCGCGGGTGGCGAGTGCCACCTCGCGCTGCTCAGGGTCGAGCGCGGCGAGCACCGCCTCGGGGCCCTCGTCCACCGCGCACCTCCTTCACCGCTGTCATCCTCGCGTATCCATCCGACATGCGCGGGAAGCGGAACGCCGGACGCGGTGTTGCATCAGCGGAAATACTGTGGGGAAGGACAAGGAGACGCGGGTGTCACAGAGCGTAACTATGTACACCACGCCGTGGTGCGGCTTTTGCCGTAGGCTCAAGGTCCAGCTCGCGCGGGAGGGGATCGAGGTCGCCGAGATCGACATCGAGCGGGACCCCGCCGCAGCGGACTATGTGATGTCCGTGAACGGCGGCATGCAGACGGTCCCGACCATCGTGTTCCCCGACGGGACGGCGCTGACCAACCCGTCAGCCGCGCAGGTACGGGAGCGTCTCGCCGCCCTTGCACTAGGACAATGAGCAGACACGGCAACACGGCAGACACGGGGGGCCCGGGCCGCCACGCACGGACACGGCAGCCCAGGGCCAATGCCGCCCGGCCGGGCGGCAGCGCAGCCGCGCCCGAGGTGCCCGGCACGCCGGAGCCGTCCGGCACGCCGGAGCCATCCGGATGGCCGGACGGGAAGCCGGGCAGGCACGCCCAGGACACCGGCGCGAGCCCGGCAGGCACCGGCCATGAGCCGGTCGCCCGGCGCACCGCCACCGGGTGGCGGGTCGGCGACGAGGAGGTCTCCGACCTGACCAGCGCCATGGTGCTCGCCGACCTGCTGGCCGCCGAGCTGCCCACGCAGGCCATGCCGAGCCTCGGCACCGCCGCAGCGGGGCTGGCCGGCGACGATCCGCCGGACCCGCGCAAGCTTGAGCAGACCGTCGCCCAGCTGGAGCACGCGCTGACCGCCCGGGTCCGGGTGGAGCAGGCCATCGGGGTGCTCGCGGAACGGCACCGGCTCCGGCCGCGGCAGGCGTTCGAGCTGCTCCGGTCGGTGGCGCGGGCCAGGGGGCGGCGGGTGCTTGAGATGGCGACCGAGGTCGTGGACAGCGCCACCAACCCGTTGCTGCGCATCCCCGAGGAGCTGGCGAAGCCCCCGATGGCACGCCGCCGCGGCCGGCGCCTCGACCCGGATCCCGGCTAACCGGGCGGCCCCCGGATCCCGTCTTCCCTGGCTGTCACACCGCCCCGCCTCGGCGCACTCAAATACCGGGCCAGCCTTTCGCTCTAGGTTCACCACGGATCACTTTGGGTAACTTTCCCCAGGTGAGCGACGGGATCCCGGCGGCAGGGCGGCTCTTCATCATCGGGGGCGGCGAGGATCGCTGCTGCGGTGCCGGCGTGCTGGAGCGGTTCGTCGAGCTTTCCGGCGGGGACCAGGCGCGGATCACGCTGGTGACCACCGCCACGGGCAGCCCCGACGAGGTGCACGCCGAGTACGAGCAGGTGTTCCGCAAGCTCGGCGTGGAGAACACCACGGAACTGCGGCTGCGCGGCCGCGCTGACGCCGACAGCGACCTGGCCGAGTCCATCCTGCGCGGCGCCACCGGGGTCTTCTTCAGCGGCGGCGACCAGTCCCGGATCCGCGCGCTGGTCGGATCCCGGACGAACGAGATCCTCAGCGAGCGGCTCGCCGAGGGACTCGTGATCGCCGGGACCAGCGCCGGCGCGACCGCGCTCGGCCGCACGATGATCCTCGGCGGCCAGCGGGCGGACGTCTCGGCGGCCGCGGTGCGGACCGCGCCGGGCCTCGGCCTGCTCGGTGGCGTGCTCATCGACATGCATTTCGCCGAGCGGGGGCGGCTGCCCAGGCTGCTCGCGGCGGTGGCGCTCGCCCCGGACCACGTCGGCGTGGGCATCGACGAGAACACCGCCGTCCTGGTCGAGGGGTCCCGGTTCGAGGTGATGGGGTCCGGGGTGGCCACCGTGGTGGATCCCGACCGGTCCACCGTGGTCCACCCGGCCGGCGACTACGACCCGATCACGCTGTTCGACGTGCGCCTGCACCTCATGCCCGCGGGGTGCCAGTTCGACCTCGACCTCCGGGTCCCGGCCATCGGGCCCAGGCACACCAGGTACTGACCCGGGCCCAGACCGGGCCCGGCCACCAATCACGCCAGGGAGCAGACGTGCGGCTTACCGACCTGCGCCGCCTGTACGGCCCGAACATCTACACCTCGCGCCCGGTCACCGTGGCCCGGCTGGAACTCGACGAGCTGACCGCGCAGGAGACCACCGGCGCCGAGGGGTTCGCCGCGCGCCTGCTGGCCCTGCTGCCGGGGCTGGCCGACCACCACTGCGCGGCCGGCGAGGCGGGCGGGTTCTGCCAGGCGATGGCCCGGGGCACCTACTTCGGCCATGTCACCGAGCACGTCGCGCTGGAACTGTCCGCCCTGGCAGGCCGGGACGTCTACTTCGGCCGGACGGTGCGGGCGGGCGCCGACGGCCGTTACGACGTGGTGATGGAGTGCCCGCAGGACGAGCCCGTGGATTCACCGCATCCCCGGCGACCTGCTCCGCCTCGCCATCGGCGTGGTCACGGACGTGATCGCGGAGCGCTCCCTCGCCCTGGCGGAGGCGATCGCGCCGATCGCGGCCGCAGATCGAGCGGACCCGGCCCGGCGTGAGCACCGCGGCGCTGGCCGGCGCGGCGCGCCGCCGGGGGATTCCGGTCCGGCGGGTCGGCGACCTGAGCCTGCTGCGGCTCGGCTACGGCAGCCACCGCAGGCTGGTCTGGGCCGCGCTCACCGACCAGACCTCGGCGGTCGGCGTGGACATCGCCTGCGACAAGGTGCTGGCCAAGCAACTGCTCGCCGACGCGGGCGTGCCGGTGCCATCCGGCACGGTCGTCTGGGACGCGGCCGCGGCGGTCGAGGCGTTCTCCCGGCTCGGGCCGCCCGTGGTGGTCAAGCCGCGCAGCGGCAACCAGGGCGGCGGCGTCACCGTCGGGGTCACCACGGCCGAGAAGGCCGCCGAGGCCTACCGCCGGGCCGCTAAGGCCGATCCGGCGGTGATCGTGGAGAAGTACGTGCCGGGCACCGACTACCGCGTCCTGGTGGTCGAGGGCCGGATGATCGCCGCGGCCAGGGTGCGCGCCCCGGCGGTGACCGGCGACGGCGTCCACGACATCGCGGCGCTGGTCGAGGCGGCCAACGCCGACCCGCGGCGTGGCGAGGGCCACGCCCGGCCGCTGACGAAGATCCCGCTGGACGGCGAGGCGCTGGCCTGCCTGGCCGCCCAGGGCCTGGAGCCCGGCTGCGTGCCCGGCCCGGGCGAGGCGGTGCGGCTGCGCCGGAACGCCAACCTGTCCACCGGCGGGTGCAGCACCGATGTCACCGACCTGGTGCACCCCGACGTGGCCGCGCTGTGCTGCCGCGCGGCCGCGGTGACCGGGCTGGACGTGTGCGGGGTGGATGTGCGGCTGGCCGACATCTCCGCGCCGGTGCGCGGCAGCCTGCCCGGGCAGCCCGGCACCTGGACCGGTGCGGTGCTTGAGGTGAACGCCTCGCCGGGCCTGCGGATGCACACCGAGCCCAGCGCCGGGCAGGGCCGGGACGTCGCCGGGGCGATCCTGGACCGGCTCTACCCGCCCGGCGCCCAGGCCCGGATCCCGGTGGTCTCGGTGACCGGGACGAACGGGAAGACCACCGTGGTCCGGATGATCGCGCACATCCTCGGCCAGGCCGGCATGGCCGTGGGCATGACCACCACGGACGGCGTCCAGGTGGCCGGCCGGTCGACTTCGGGGACGCGTCCGGGCCGCGGTCGGCGGAACTGGTGCTGGACGATCCGGCGGTCGAGGCGGCCGTGCTGGAAACCGCGCGGGGCGGCATCCTGCGCCGCGGCCTGGGGTACGACCGGGCCGACGTCGCCGTGCTCACCAACATCACCTCCGACCACCTCGGCATGGACGGCATCGACGACCTGGACGACCTGACCGACGTCAAGGCGCTGGTGGCGGAGGAGATCCAGCCCGGCGGCACGCTGGTGCTCAACGCCGACGACAGCCGGGTCGCCGCGCTGGCCGCCCGGCCCGCGGTGCGCGCCCGCAACCCGGTGGTCAGGTACTTCAGCCTGGACGGGCGCAACCCGGTCATCCTGGCGCACCGGATGAGCGGCGGCATGACCTGCGAGCTGCGGGACGGCATGCTCGTGGAGACGCGCGGCGGCGAGGAGCACGAACTGCTGGCCGTGGCCGAGCTGCCCGGCTCGTTCGGCGGCTCCGCGGCCCACCAGATCGCGAACGCGCTGGCGGCCAGCGCCGCCTGCCGTGCCCTGGGGGTGAGCGCGAAGGACATCAGGCGCGCGCTGGTCACGTTCACCGCGGAGCAGGCCAATCCCGGGCGGGGCAACGTCTACCAGATCTACGGCCGGCCCGTGATGGTCGACTACGGGCACAACGCGGCGGCGCTGGCCGCCATGGGACGGCTGCTGCACGAGGCCTGGGGCGGCACCCCGGTCGCCGCGGTGACCCTGCCCGGTGACCGCCGCGACGACCTGGTCGGCGAGACGGCGGCCGCCATCGCGGACTGGTTCGGCCGGGTGGTCGTCTACGAGGACTCCGACCTGCGCGGGCGGCGGCCCGGTGAGATGACCGAGCTGATCAGCGCCGCGCTGACGGCCCGCCGCCCCGGCATCACGATCGAGGCGGCCAGCGGCCCGGCCGCGGCCCTGCGCGCGGCCCTGGCGCTGGCCAGCGGGCCCGGCGCGGTCCTGCTGCTGCACGAGACGTTCGCCGCGGCACAGGCGGCGCTGGCCACGATGAACGCCGTTCCCTGGCCCGCCACGGGCCAGGGGGCGCCGTGACGGCACCGGCCCCGGGGGCTCGATCGCCGCCGACGGGCGGCCGAGGCCAGGCCCTGCCCCGGTCAGCCGAGGGCAACATCTCCTGCTCGCCGAGCCTGTTCGGGTGGAACGGCGCCGCGAGCGAGGTGGGGATGAGGCCCTCGACCCACTTGGTCCCCGGGGCCTGGCAGGCGTCGTGGCCGATGCTGGCGGTGTAGGTGTCCACGAACGTCGCGTTGTTCGCGGCGGCCTCGGCGGCGAGCATCGAGTTCAGCGCCTTCTCCACGCCGCGCAGGTAGGGCACGTCACCGTAGGCGATCGGCACCAGCGGCCAGCAGCCGCCGCCGCTGTTGGGCAGGATCACCGGGTAGCCGACCAGCAGCACCCGCGCGTTCGGCGCGTCGGCGTGGATCCCCCGCAGGTCCGCGGCGACCTTCGGGGCCGCCGCGCTGATCGCCGCCCGGAGCCGGTCGGTCCCGCCGGAGGTGTAGTGGTCCTTGCACGGCGAGCCGAACGGGTCGGTCAGGCTCAGCGTGGTGCAGTGCTCGATGATGCCGATGAAGCCGATGTCGTTGCCGCTGATCTGCAGCGTCACCAGCGTGGTGCTCGCGGACAGGGCGCTGTCCTCTGGCGGGTTGGTGCCCAGCGGCACGGACTGGGCATGGGTCATGTCCGCCGTGGTCGCGCCCCGGCAGCTCACGTCGTTGAACGAGGCGGCGCCGGTTCCCGCGGCCACCAGGAACGGGTAGCTGTGCGTGGACCGCAGGCAGCCGGCCGGTGACCCGGTCTGGTCCGGGATGAACGGCCCGGTCGTGTAGGAATCCCCGAGCGCCACGTACTGGGGTGGGCCGCCGGCGCCGGGTGGGCCGAAGACGCCTGCTCCCGCTGTGCCGGACAGCGCGATGACCAGCAGCGATCCCCCGGCCGCCGCGATGAGGGCGCGGGCGGCGGACCGCCGCGGGCCGGGACGGGCGTGGCGGCGGCGCGAGGCCGGCAGGCGCATGACGGCTCCCCTTCCATCCGGTCACTGGCAGTAATCAGATCATCGGGTCAGGGTAAGCCCCGCGTCAATGGGCAACCGGGCTGGTCAGACACTGAACCTGGCTGGATGGTACCGCGG
This sequence comes from uncultured Actinomycetes bacterium, assembly GCA_963795785.1. Classification (GTDB taxonomy): domain Bacteria; phylum Actinomycetota; class Actinomycetes; order Streptosporangiales; family Streptosporangiaceae; genus DASXKD01. The sequence goes on along the minus strand of CAWCKG010000055.1, from coordinate 58,410 downwards.
CCGTTGCCTCGTCCTGGTTGTCGCCCTTCACCCAGCCCGCAGTGCCGCCGAAGTTGGTCTCGTCGTATGAGCAGGTAGCCGTCGAGGGGCATCCGTAAGGCCAGCCCCTGGAAATTCCCGGGCGTGCCACCGGAGCGTGGTGCGTTGCAGCCATAGCGGGCGCGGTAAAACCGATCGTCGCCATGGCAGCCGCCGTTATGGCACCAATGATCGTAGCGCGAACCCTCATGTCTTCCTTTCCCATGCAGTCTCACGGAATTGACTACACGATGGACAGTCGGCAGCCTAACATCCCGGCCGGCGAGGGCTTTTAAACAGTTTAGTAACGATCCAATTTGATCTTGGCCAGTGATATCGGGAATGGCTTTTGTTACCCAGGTGATCGTTGTGGCCTGCGATCCTCGATAACAGCTACGGCCACCATCGTTAACTCACACCGATGCGCGGCGCGCGCCCGCCGGACCGGCCGGGCGCGCCCTGACCTGGAGGATCAGCCCCCGGCCGCCTGGCTGGTGAGCGTGACGCCCGAGTGCGCCCAGGGGCGGGAGAAGCCGACCGGGTTCGTGTCGCCGGGTGCCGCCTTGCTGGTGCCGAAGGGCGAGATGCGGATGGGGAACCCGGTCGCGTACGCCTCGATCATCAGATCGTGCCCGATGACCAGGCCGACATGGCCGGGTGAGGTGGTCGTGCCGTCGGACTCCGGCGAAGAACACCAGGTCGCCGGGTTCCTCATGGCCGGGCTGGACCCTGGGCCCCCACAGCCACTGCAGCTCCGAGGTCCGCGGGATGTCGATGCCGCCCGCGCGGTAGGCCATCATCACCAGCCCGGAGCAGTCGAACGCGCCCGGCCCGGTCCCGCCCCACAGGTACGGCTTGCCGATCTGCTGGCGCGCGTAGGCGATCACGGCGGCCACGGCCTGGTTCGGCACCGCGATGCTCGTGGTGCCCGGCTGGCAGGAGGCCTGCGGTCCGGGCGCGGCCGCGGTGACCGTGAAGCTGCCGCCGGCGTACACCCCCGCCCAGTGCAGCACCGCCTGCACGTAGGAGGTGAGGTGGTTGTAGGCGAAGATGGCGCCGCTGGGGTTGGTCAGCACGCCGTGCTCCAGCAGGTACTTCGCGGCGCCGTCGATCGCGTCGGCCGGCTCGTACACGCTGGCGATGCCGTCCCCGTTGCCGTCCGTGGCCACGCCGCTGACCTGCTCGCTGGCCGGGTGGACCGGCGCGCCGCCCCAGGTGTTCCCGGCCGCGCCGCCGATGCCGATCTGCATCGGCCCGGCCGCGCCGAAGGCGTTCTCGCCGCTGTGCACGCCGGGCAGGCTGGACCGGCCGTCGTTGGACTCCACCTCGCCGATCCCGGCCAGGATCGTCCACGGCACGCCGTAGGTGTGCCCCGCCTGCTGGAACAGCTGCAGGTAGTTGGCGGGAATGGCGGTCCCCGCGGCCTTACTGGGGGCAGGCTGGACCGCCGCGGTCACCACCGCGCCGCCGGCGCTGCCGCAGCCCTGGCCGGCGGCGAACAGGATGCTGCCGCCGGTGATGCCCGCGCCGGCGAGCGCGAGGCCGAGGACGAGCAGGCCGACCATGCCGATGATGACGACCGCTGCGGTACGCCCCGACACGCGCCAGCTGGCCTCCCACCTCACGTGTTCCCCGCTGAGGCAAGTTCCAGGTCTTCCACCTGCCAGTTTGCTCCCGCACCGGTCACCGTGACGGCGTCGTCGGTGGTGGTCCGGGTGGTGCCCCTGGTGCCGGTCACCTTCTGGGTGATCGCGACGACGAACGTGATGTTGTTCGGGCCGAAGGCGCGGATGGCGGTGATCTGCCCGGTCCCCGTGGCGATCTGTTTTTGCTGTGTCCTGATCTGGGCCACGCCGGGAGTGGCGAAGGCCCGGCCGAGCACGGCCGCCAGTTGCGCGGTGACCATGCCACCGAGCTGCCGTTCGTAGCTGGCCGTGCTCTGGGTGTAGGTGTAGCTGGCGTACGCCGCCGAGAACCTGCGCACCAGGTCCGCGGCAGCGGCCAGGCCCGCCTGGCTGAACGGCAGCCAGGCGTAGATGTCCGGCCCTGTTCCCGGCGGTGACGAGGAACCCAGCCCGCCGGAGGCCGTGGCCGGCTGGCTGGCCGGGGCTTGCGACGGTGACGTGCTGGACAGCGGCGCGGTGTCCCCCACGGCGCGGCCATGCCCGGTGCTGGGATTCCGGTCCAGGGTGGCGGGGATGATCAGGAACGCGCCCAGCGCGGCGAGGACGAGAACGACCGCAGCGAAGACCAGCTTCCGCTGAGCCGACGTGAGATCCATCGCCGCTGCGCTACTTCCGGCGCCGCAGCGGGCGCAGCCAGAACGGGCCCGGGCCGGCCTGCCCGTCACCACGGCTGCCGTTGCCGGCCGCCGATCCCGCGCCAGAGCCCGCGGCACCCGCGCCCGGCGATGGCCGCTGCGGCGCGGTGCGCGGCGCGGCTCGCGGTGCGGCGGGCGGGGCCGTGGTGCGGGCGGGCGGCGCCGGCCTGGGGGCCGCCCGGGGCGGGGGCGCGCTCCGCGGTGGCGGCCCGGGTGCCGCGCGGGCCGGGATGGCGGGCGGGGTCCGCCCGGCTCCCTGCTGGCCGCCGGACTGGCCGGAGTGGCCGCCGCCGAACAGCCCGGGGGCGCCGGACCGGGCCTGCTGGTGCGCCCCGCCCGTGGGCTGGCTCGCCCTGGACTGGGAGGGCACGCCGAGGGAGCCGTTGCTGCCACTCCTGGCCCAGCCGGACAGCGGCCGCGCCGTGCCCTCCGCCGACCGCGACGGCAGGTCCAGCGGCGGCGGCGTGCGGCCCGGCGCGGCGTTCGCTCCGGCTCTGGCCCGTCCCATCGCGGCGGCCCCGGCACCCGGGCTCACCGTGTGGTCCGGTGCGGCGCCCGGGCCTGCCTCGGCGGCCCCGGCCTCCGCCGCCGCGCCCTGCCCGTCCGGTCCGCCCGCGGCGGCGGCACCGGCCAGGGCACCGGCCGTGCCCGCCGTCGCCCCGGCCGTGGCGACCTGCGCGGCAACACCGGCCGCCTGGGCCGGGTTGCGCCGCGCCCAGCGGGCCGCCCGGTAGGCGGCGAACCCGGGCACCGCGGCGGTGGCCGCGTCCCGCGTGTTGCGGGCGGCGGTGCTGCCCGCCCGGGCCAGGTGGGCGTCGGCCTGGTCCCGGGAGCCGATGACGCCGTAGCCGACGGCGGAGAACAGGTGGGTGAACGGCTTGCGGTAGATGAACACCGCCACGGTGACCAGCGAGATCATCAGGATCTTCAGCGCCCAGGGCAGCACCGCGTCGCTGGTGCCCATGATCAGCGAGTAGGCGTACAGCAGCACGGACAGCACGATCGCGATCGCCGCCTGTTTGAGCAGCACGCCGATCAGCAACTCACCCCAGCGCAGCGCGATGACCCGGCCGAAGCCCGGATGGGTGCCCACGATGAGGAAGAACGGCCCCGCGACGAGCAGCAGCAGGAACCCGAGTTTCAGCAGGATCAGGGTGATCGCGATGAGCAGCACGAGCGCGCCCGCGAGCAGCGCGGCGAACAGCGCGGCGAACGCGATCTCCAGCCGGGTGGTCCACTGTTTGCCCTGGAACAGGGCGTACGCGGCGGGGTCGTTCTTCTGCAGCGAGGCGGCCAGCCCGGTGTAGGCGTCCTCCTTGGCCTGGATGACGTTCGCCGTGGGTTTCTCGTTCGCGGCGATCGCCTGCGCCCACAGCAGTTGCCGGCCGTACTTGTTCACCACGGTCGGGGCGCCCTTGCCGACGGTGTAGTTATAGGTGCCGAACTCGCCGATCAGCCAGGGCTTGCAGACCAGCACGGTCCACAGTTCGTTGGCGTTGCTGTCGACGATGCTGCCGCCGTTGGAGAAGTTGAAGTTGGCCTGCGGCGGCGACTGCGGGTCGTACTTGGCCACCGGGACGCAGTTGCTCTGGTGCGGCGCGGGCAGCTTGGCGAAGGCCACGTTGAGCGCCTGGCTGATGCCGTCGGACACGGCCTTGCCGGCCCCGGTGAAGTCCGCCGGCCGCCCGATCAGCCAGATCGCCGCGGCGCAGGCCACCACCATCCACAGGGTGCCCTCGATGGTGCGGCTGGCCCGCTTGCGGATCAGCCCCTGCCAGGCCAGCCAGATCGCGCCGAGGATCACCACCGGCGCCAGGTACGGGAAGTAGATGGCGTTGCCCAGGCTGGTGACCAGCTTGTCCACCGCGCCGGTGAGCCAGGACAGGATGCCCTCGCCCGCGGCCGACTGGTACACCGTGATGGTGACCCGGTCCAGCGCCTTGGCCGCGTCGAACACCACCCCGGCGATGTTGTTCCCCACCAGCGAGGCCATGTCCGAGCACTGCAGGCCGAAGGCGTTCCACGACTGACCGGCCATGCCGTAGCTGTCGTACAGCGTGGGCTTGCCGGTGCTGCCCGAGCCGGCGGGCGGCCGGATCAGGGCGTCGATACCGCCGGTGGCGGACTCGGGGGTGGGCACCGACGGCTGGCAGATGTTGTTCAGGTCGCCGATGATGCCGCTGGACCCGGCCGCGCAGAACCCGAACAGGCCGCCGATGTCCCCGATCCCCGGAACCGCGCAGATCCCCGACGAGGCGGCCGGCTGCGCCGGGACCTCGGCGGCGGCCGTGGTCACCGGCAGCGCGGCGGCGGCGCGGCTCGCGGTGCTGACCGGGCTCAGCGCGCCGGCCGGCAGCGCGCTGGTGGCCGGGCTCACGGCGGTGGCCGGGCTCACGGCGGTGGCCGGGAGCGCGGCGGTGGCCGGGAGCGCGGCGCGGGCTGGGGCCACGGCCGCCTGCGCCACGGCGGGCATGCCGAGCATCGCCGCCACCGCCCCGGCCAGCAGCAGCGCACGCCACGCGGGACGGGCGACGGCACGGCCGCAGCGCCGGGCCCGGCGACCGCGCAGCAGGGCCTGCTGCGACTGCGGGGACTTCAGGAACTGCTGCGACTGCGGGGGCTTCGGGGGCGACGTCGGCATTTCCGGGTCTCCGGACCTCGTGGGGGTGGCTAAGTCAGCGACATACGGGGTGACCTGGGGTGATGGCATCTCGGGTTTCCTGATCAATGCGGGGGCCCGCCCGGGAGCGGCTTGAACCGGCGTAACTCACCCCCGAGAGCCGTCCCCCGCGCTGGATCTCCCGGCGGCCGGGCATCCGGTACCCCGCCGCCCAGCGGCTGCTCTCCCCGTACGTGACCAGCGGGCGGGGGCACGTCCGGCCACGCCCGCCGGCGGCCCGGTCCCCGGCCCGTCCCCCGTGGACGGTGGGGCCTCTGGCGTGCCGTCGTGGTGCGCGGGTTCGGCCCGGGCATGCCTGGCGACGGTCGCGGCGGGGCTGGCTCGGGCCGGGCCCGGGTCGGGTTGGTGTCGAGCCAGCGGCGCATTTCCTCGGAGATGAGGTCGATGGCGATGCGGCCGGCCCGGCCCTCCAGGTCGCGGAAGATGCACTCGGCGTTGCCCAGGCCGCGCAGCACCGCCTGGTGCTCGGCGGAGTCCTCCACCCCGAGCAGCGCCATGACGTTGGCCACCTCGACCCGTTCCGACGACCGGAACGCGAACACGCTGGAGATGCAGTTCGTGACCTGCTCGGCCAGCAGGTCACCAGCGTTCTGCGAGACCAGGATCAGCGCGGTGTTACGGGACCGGCCCATCCGGGACACCTCGGGGACCAGCTTCGCCCCTTCCGGGGTCGACGTGATCGCCCAGGCCTCGTCCAGGAAAATGGCCTTCGGCATGCGCCGGTCCATGCCGTTCAGCAGCCTGCGCGCGAACTGGGAGACCAGGTACAGCAGGGCGACCGACAGGCGCTGCTCGTAGGAGAAGTCCTCCCGGCTCACGGTGGCGTCCGGGAGGGTGAGCCCGGCCAGCGTGAACACGGTGGTCCAGCCCTCGGCGTCGATCCGCTGCCCGGCGGTCGGCGAGAAGCACAGCCGCGCCAGCCGCATCTCCGACATCGAGTGCAGCACCGCGCCCAGGTTCTTCGACGCGGGATCGGACGAGGCCTCCAGGTGCCGGACCACCCCGCCCAGGCTGGGCTTCTCCCGGGCGGCCACCGCGGCCACCGCCTGGATCATCGCGGACTCGCGCTCCTCCGACATCCGGGGCAGCAGCAGCCGCAGCGTCTCGGTGGCCATGGTGCGCCGCGCGGCGAGGTCGTCGCCGAAGGAGAACGGGTCGAGCAGGCCGGGCGCGGCCGAGCCGAGCGGCAGCACCCGCGCCCTGCGGCCCCGCGCCTGCAGCACGTCGACGAGCGGCTCGGCGTCGCCCTTGGGGTCGATCACCGCTATCGTCACCCCGCGCAGCGCAAGCTGCAGGATCAGCAGCAGGGCCAGCGTGGTCTTGCCGCCGCCGGGCTCGCCGGTGATCGCGACCGCGGTAGGCCGGTTGCGGACCGCGGCGAGCAGCGGGTCGAAGTGCACGATGGAGCGCGCCCGGCCCATGGTCTCGCCGATGTAGGGGCCGACCCAGCCCGGGTTCTCCTCCCCGTTCTCGGTCACGCCGGTGTGGCCGGCGCCGCCGCCGGCGGGCTGGTCGCCAAGCGAGACGGTGGCGGTCGGCACCCCGCCGGCGATCGTGTACAGCGGCTGGCGCTGCACGTAGGACGACAGGTGCACCCGTTCGCCGGGCAGCGACTCGCGCAGCAGGCTGAACTGGTCGCCGGTGGAGTTGACCACGTCGATGCCGATGTCGCGGTAGTGCTCGACCAGCGCCTCCACCCGCTGCTGGCACAGTTCCCTGGTCGGCGCGGCCACGCCCAGCCGGTGCCAGCCGTAGACGAACGGCAGCCGCTCCTTGGTGATCCCGTGCTCCAGCATCCGGGCGGCCTCAAGCTGCTCGGCCAGGGCGAGCGGCAGGTCGACCCCGGCCTCGCGGATGTGCGCGTCCATGTCCCTGGCATGGGCGAGCCGGCGGCCCACGTCCTTGCTCGCCTTGGCCGGGGAGATGAGCTTCATCCGGGAGCTGACCTCGACCGGGAACGGCAGCGAGTCGGCGAAGTGCAGCCACGGCTCCCCGTCGGGGAAGCTCATCACGTCCGGGAAGCGGGAGAACGACAGGAACGCCGCCCACGACTCGCCCTCGGGCTGCTCCAGGTGCAACAGCGTCCTGCCGTTGTGCACCTGCCCCTCCAGCAGCGCCTCGATTTCCCCCGCGCCCCAGGTGCGCCGCCGCACCGCCGAGGCCGGCGGATCCCCCGCCGTCCCCGACAGGGCGTGCCGGAACAGCCAGGCGATCTCCTCGCTGGTGGCGTGCCGGGCCCGCAGCGCGCTCCCGGACAGGGCCCGGCCCAGCCGCTCGGCCTGCTCGGTCCACCGGGCGATCTCCGCGCCGGGCACCGCCTCATCGGTCAGCCCGAGCGCCTGCTCGCTGGCCCGGTAGGCGTTGATGAACTGGGAAAAGACCCCGCCGGACAACTGCGCCCGCATCCCCCGCTGGCCCAGCCGCACCCCGAGGTAGACCTCCTTGGCCCAGAAGTCCTTCGCCCACACGTGCCGGTACATCTCGTCCAGGTAGTCGCGCCAGCCTGGGCCGCCGTCGGAGGTGGCGTCCAGCCGCGCCGCCCATTGGGCGGCCGGGTAGGACCGGTGCGCCACCCGCAGGTGCACCTCCGCCTCGGGCAGCCGGATCGCGGCCAGCGCGACCGTGATGTTGATGGCCAGCGCCTCCCGCTCGGGCGGCGTGGTGAACTCGTAGGCGTGCGTGGGCAGCCGGTAGTAGGCCCACGCATGCGCCTCCGTGAGCAGGATCGAATTGTCGAAGTAGCGGACGCTCATCCGGCTGCGCCGACGGGTACGCGCGGTCACCGTGCCGCCCTGCGCCGCACCGGGTCATCCGCGAGCGAGCTGACCAGCACCCCGGCCAGCGCGGTGTAGGCCTGCAGCACCGCCGGGCGCAGCCGGGCGAGCCGCGGCGGCCCGTCCGCTGCCTCCAGGCTGTCCCGGATGCCGCGCTCCGCCTCCGGCTCGGCCAGATGGTCGTCCCAGGGAACCCGGACGATGGCCCGGCACCTGCCCCGCAGCACAAGCTCGGCCTGCTCGGCGTGGCGTACGCTGCGCTGGCTGACCCCGTTCAGCACGGCGATGGAGTGCCTGGCCAGCGCCGCGTGCCCGTGGCCTGCCAGCCATTCGCATGTCATGGAGACCGCCTGGGCGGCGTCGGGGCTGGCCGGGGCGACCAGGACAAGCTGCCCGGCCTCGGCGAGCAGCTTGGCCACCGCCGCGGCACCTGGGTCCGCAAGCGTGAGCGGGTACCGGGATGCCAGGACGCCGATCAGCCGGTCGTGCTGCAGGTTCGGCAGCGCCGCGCCGCCGTCCGGGGCCGCGTCCTGGCAGATCACGTCCAGGCGCCCCCGGGTGCGGGCGCCGCGGGCCGGGGCGTTCCGTGCGGCGGCCGGGTTCCGGTGCGCGGTGTGCGCCGCGTGGGCGCCGGGGGCCCGGTCCGCCAGCAGGGCGCTCACGGTGATCGCCGGAACGCGGGCAAGCTCGGTGAGGGACGCGGGGCCCGGGTTGAGGTCAAGCGCGGCGACCGGTTCCCCGCGCAGCCCGGCCAGCAGGTCGGCGAGCATGAGCGTGGTCACCGTCTGGCCCGCGCCCACGGTGCAGCCGAGCACCACGACCAGCCGCGGCCGGTCCAGCGGCAGCACGGCACGCGCCCTGGCCTCCTTGGCGTGGTCAGGCCGGCCCGGCCCGCGCCCGCCGGGAACCACGGTGACATGGCCGCGCCAGCCCGCGGTGCGCCGCTCGCCCGGGCCGCTGAGCGCGCGCTCCACGGGAGCCGGACGCGGCCGGGCCGGGGTGGCCGGCGGCGGGCCCGCGAGAGACCGCTGCGCCGGGACGATCACCACCGGCGCGGGCGGCCGCGGGGCGCCAGCCCGTGGATCGGCGGACGGTGCGGCGGGAGGTTCGGCTGCGGGTGGCTCCGAGGCGCAGGGGGCTCGGCGCAGGTGCTCCGGGGCGGGTGACTCCGGGGCGGGTGGCTCCGGGGCAGGTGGTTCCGGGGCAGGTGCCTCCGGGGCAGACGACTCCAGGGCGGCGGGCTCGGCAGGCTCGGCCGCAGGTTGCGCGGGCCGCTGCGAGCCCGGAACCGCCAGGCCCGGCCGTGCCCGGCGCTGAGGCTCCAGGCCCTGCCGGGGCCGGGGCTGCTGGCCTCGCCGTGATCGGCGTCCCTGGCCCGGCCGTCGCCGGCGCTCCTGGCCCTGCCGTGGCCGGTGCTCCCGGCTGGCGTCGCCGGTGCTCCAGGCCCTGCCGTGACCGGCGTCCCGGCTGCCGTCGCCGGCGCTCCGGCCCTGCCGTGGCCGGTGGTGGCGTCTCTGGCGTCGGCTGCGGGCGTGGCCGCGGTCCGGCCCCGCCGGCGCGGCGCTACCTGGCCCGGCACCGGCCACCGGCTCGGTGCCCAGCGGTCCCGCGGCGCCCCTGGCCGGGCCGGCCAGGCGGGCCGGCCTGCTGGTTCCCGGCCGCGTCAGGGCCCTGGGCCGCCGCCGGGATCCTGCGCTGCTGCGGATCCTGTCCCGGCCGCCGCGAACCCGCCGGCGCACCTGGCCGCGTGCTCGCATCGGCCGGATAGCCAACCGGCCAGCCGGTGCCCGCGGCCAAGCCAGCGGCCGTGGTCCAGCCCGCACCGGCGCCCTGGCCCCGGCCAGGATCCTGGCCGGCACCTGAATCCCTGGCCCCCTCATCCGGCCGGGCGCTCGCAGCCGTGCCATAACCGACCGACGGCCAGCCGGTGCCCGCATCCTCGCCCGTACCCGGGCCGCCAGTGACCGGGCCGCCAGTGACCGGGCCCCGGCCGGTGACCGGCGCCCCGGGCGGCGCACCGCCCGCCGCGGCATAACCGGCTGGCGCGGCATAGCCCACCGGCGCGGGCGGCCCGGCCGGTCCCGCATGACGTCCCTGTCCGGCCGGTCCCGCCGGTCCGGGATCCCGCCACGTCCCCGCGTCCCTGGCCCAGCCCGCACCCGCGGCCGGCGTGCCCTGCGCCGGCCTGATCGGCCGCGGCTCCCTGACCGGCCCGGCTCCCTGACCGGCCCCGGTTCCCTGGCTGATCCGGGCTCCCTGGCCGGTCCCGGCGCTGGCCGTGGGCGGGACGAACCGGCCGCCCGGGCCCACCGGCTTTCCTGCCGCTCGGCGGGCTGCCGTACCCGCTCGTCCGGTGGCGGCCCGGCGGGCTCCCGCTCCGGTACCAGTCCTTCCGGGACCTGCCGCTGCCGGATCAGCCGGCCCCGCCCGCGGGCCCGCCGCACCGGGGCGGGATCCGCGACCGTGGACTGCGCCGTGACCGGCCGCACCACCGGGGTCGCGACCGGCAACGCCGACCTCTCCGGCACCGGCAGCTCGCCTGCGGCCTGCTCCTGCTCGGCCGCGCCGGGGACGCTGGCCCGCCGCCACACCCGGCCGAACATCACGACCTGGTCCTTCTCGGACAACGGGGCCATACGGCACCAGGTGGACGGCTCCCCCAGGTAGCGCACCTGCGAAATGACCAGTTCGGGCAGGCGTTTACTTTCCAGTACCGGCCGGGTCGCCAGCCACGTGAGCACGCCGGGGGGCAGCACGTACAGCCAGAACAACGTGTGGTTGAACGGGAGGCCGAACAGCGTAAGGAGGAGTATGTAGGGCACCGTGACGGCGGTGAAGACTGCGATCTGCCCAACCGGCAGCGGCATTGGCAGGCGGAAATCGTAGAGCTTGTACAGCCGTTTCTCAATCCGCCAGATGCTCGTATAGGTGGGCAGCTCCACCGGTCGCTCTCCTTATGCTCGCGCGGAGATCAGTGGACACCCAGCGCTTTCGCGATCCCCTGCGCAAGCATTTGCACGATGCTTGGGGTGTAGAAGATCACCGCGATCGCGACGGCAAGGACAACGAATTGGACGAACCTGATGATCTCGCGCGTGAACAGGAAGAAGAGCGCCACGATTCCGACGATTCCCAGGAACAACGGGCCAAACAGGCCCTGCAAGTACGACACCAGGCCGGACGTGTTGAGTGACAGGGGCGCCGCCACTATCAGCGAATGGAACGACATCGTCCTACTCCGGGGTGAGGGGGATTCCTTGTGAGCGGCAGAGGGCCAGAACAGTCAACCCGGCGCGGGGTCATGGCTGCCCCCCGGCCTGGGTGGAGGGGGCAATGCTCTGGACGTACCAGGTGCCATGCTGCCTCACAATGGTCAGCGCATAAGTCATTTCGAGGTTAGCGGTCGTGTTTCCGGCCCGGGTGCCCTTTACTCCCTGCCCAGGGACTTCCCAGACGACGGTAGCAACAATGTGACGGACGGTGCCGCCGACCGGTGCCGTGACCCCAGTGACAGAGCCGAACATGACCGTGCCGCCCAGGCCGGTCACCGATGTGCCCGGCGCCAGGAACCGGCCGAGGGTGGACTGATCCCCGCTCGCGTATGCCGCGAAAAAGGCGGGCAACTGCCGCATCAGCTCCGATTCGGTGGCGCTGTCGGAATTGACGGCCGGCGGCGAGGGCGCCGCGACGGGCTGCGGCGCGGGCAGCCAGGCGGGCTCACCGGAGATCCCCAGGCCGGCCGCGCTGGCATAGACCGGCACGCCGAGTTCCATCATCTTGCCGTTCACCCGGGCCAGCAGGGTGACCACCGCGTGCTGGGCGTCCTGGACGTGCACCCCCGCGACCTGTTCCGACTGGAGCGACAGCGAACCGCCGCCATTCCAGCCAAGCTGCGGATCGGGGGCACCCGGTGGCAGGAACGCCGCGAGCTCATTGGACCGCTGGGTGGCCGTGGCCGGGCTGGCGTTCAGATACACCTGCCCGAACTGCAGCGCATAGGCGCTCGCCAGCTGGACCGGGAAGCCCGGTCCCGCGCGGGGGGTGGCTCGCCTGCGTGTGGCTGGGTGGCGTCTCGTTCAGCACGATCGCCATCACCCCGCGGTAGCCGATGATGAGCAGGACCGCCCAGACCACCACGCGGAACGTCCAGACCAGCCAGCGGCCTCCGGCGCCACGCCAGCCCGGGCCCGATCGCCGCTTACCGCCTTGCTGGTTCCCGGCCTCCGTGCCGTAGCCCGCGCTGTACAGGTCTGGTTGCGGACTGCGATCAACGGTCGACCTGCGAACCATCGCACCTCCGCCCCGCTCCTGCGCACGCACCGCAACGACTTGCAGTGCTCTCCGTGTCCGTTGGCACCATTCTGCGCCATAACGTGCTGCTCGGGCAGCCCTTTGGCCACCTCACAAGCCTGCCATCCCCCGCCATTGGAACCGGCGCAGACGCGCCCTCTGTCCTAAGATTCTTAGGACATTGCTGCCTGATCAGGGCAGATAACACCAAAACGGTCTCGGTGTCCGCGTTACACGTCACAGGACGCCAGCCCATGGTGACTCCACGTTAGATAAACCGCGCCATCCAGTAGGCCGGAACACACCCGATCCCAGCACTCATACCTGGTGATATCCCCCGTTCTGGCGCGGCGAACCGGGACAAACCAGACAGCCGGGCAACCGCGCCGCCGGGCAGGTGACCGAGCCAGGCAGCGCGAACCGGGGGACGATGGTGCGCCCAGCGTGACGGCGCGGCGGCATAACGGCCGCCCGAAACCCCGTGCCTCCCGGTTACACATTGAAGCGGAACTCCACCACGTCGCCGTCCTGCATGACGTAGTCCTTGCCCTCGATGCGGGCCTTCCCCGCGGCCCGTGCGGCGGCGACCGACCCGGCCGCGACCAGGTCGTCGTAGGACACGATCTCGGCCTTGATGAAGCCACGCTGGAAGTCGCTGTGGATCACCCCGGCTGCCTCGGGAGCCGTCGCCCCGACGCGGATCGTCCAGGCCCGGGTTTCCTTTGGCCCGGTGGTCAGGAATGTGGTCAGCCCGAGCGCGGCGAACCCGGCCTTGGCCAGCCGGTCCAGCCCCGGTTCGCCGAGCCCGAGTTCGGCCGCGAGTTCGGCTGCCTCGTCCTCGGGCAACTCTGCGAGCTCCGCCTCGGTCTTGACGTCGAGGAAGATCGGCTCAGCCGGCGCCACCAGGTCAGTGAGCTCTTTCCGCTGATCGTCGGCCAGGCCGGTCATGTCGGTGTTGAACACGTACAGGAACGGCTTGGCCGTCAGCAGTTGCAGCTCGCGCAGGTCACTGAGCCTGATGCCGGCTCCTGCGGCGCCCTGCGACAATGTGGTCCCCTGGTTGAGCAGCCGCTCTGCGGCTGCGGCGGCATCGGCCACGCGAAGCCGTTCTGCATCCCTAGAGAACTTCACTTCCTTGGCGAGCCGCGGCAAGGCTTTGTCCAGCGTCTGGAGGTCCGCCAACATCAATTCCGTGGAAATGGTCTCCACGTCGCGAGCCGGAGCCACGTCACCGTCGACGTGGCTCACGTCCGGGTCATCGAACACCCGCACTACCTGGCAGATCGCGTCGGTCTCCCGGATGTGCGCGAGGAACTGGTTGCCCAGCCCCTGCCCCTCGGACGCCCCCCGGACCAGGCCAGCGATGTCGGTGAACCTTACCGTGGCCGGGATGATCTTGGCTGACTTGCTCAGCTCCGCCAGCACCTTAAGCCGCGGGTCGGGGATGCCCACGATGCCCACGTTGGGCTCGACAGTCGCGAACGCATAGGTCGAGGCCAGCGCACCCGCCCTGGTCAGGGCGTTGAACAGGGTGGACTTCCCGACGTTGGGCAGGCCGACGATGCCGATGGACAAGCTCACCCGGGCAGTCTAGGGCCAGCCGGAGACCACGAAATCACGCCTTCCCCGCTACAACCCGTTCTGCTGTGATACGCGTGAGCAGCAATCATGCGACTGGGGAGGTTGTCATGACGCACAGGCATGAGCCGGTCCGTGCCGTGATCCGCCGCGCGCGGACGGCCCCCCGGTTGCTCGGCGCGGCCACCGCCGTGACCCTGTCCCTGGCCGCGCTCGGTGCGGTCGCGCCGCCGGTCTCGGCGGCGACGAACGCGAGCTACTTCTTCACCAGCGGCACCGTGGGCATCACGTCCGGCGGCCACACCTGGAAGCTGCAGGTGTCGCTGATCGGCGGCTCCTCGGGCGGCCCGGTGATCATCGACGTGCTGATCGAGACCCCGCACCTGAGCGGCACCGAGATCCACGACTGGGGCATGCAGATGCCGGGCGCCGACTTCACGGTCAACAAGACCACCGGCGCCGCGACCATCAACAGCCACTCGGACCTGTCCCCGGTCGCCTCGCTGGACCTGACCTACAAGCCCACCGCGCACACCGCCGGGACCTGCTCGTCCGGCAGCGAGACCGACTACACCGGCACGCTGACCGGCTCGGTCACGCTCACCACCGGCCTGAAGGGGCTGAAGCTCAGCGACGCGAAGGCGACCTTCAGCACCCCGAACACGCTCCAGGTCGACAGCGGCGTGCGTCCCGCCGCTCGCGTGCTCCTTCGCCTCGTGGGGCGGCGGGCTCGGCGGCATGCCGACCATGCCCATCGCGGCCGGGATCGCCGCCGGCAAGCCCGGGCACCTGGTGCACTTCGCCGACGTGACCAGGAAGGTGTCCCTCTCGGCCCCGGCCGGGGCGACCCGCGATGACGGCGCGGAGGTCCAGGCCACGGCGCCGGTGTTCAACTCGAAGGCGAAATCGCTGACGGTCAAGGGCCTGGCGTCCGGCGCGGTCACCGGCGCGGGGGTGATCTCCGGCGCCAAGATGGTGACGTCCGGCTCGCGAGACCTGCGCCGTGGACGGCACGACCTACACCCAGAAGTCCACCAGCTACGACGAGGCCTCGTGGAGCAGCAGCACCCAGTTCGAGGCCAGCACGATCTTGACCGGAACGCTCAAGGTGCCCACCACGGGCACTGGCGAATTTGACCTCATAACGCTCACCAAGTGATCGCGCCGCCCTGACCTGGCCGGATTCCGGGGAACCCGGGAAGCGCAGGCGCTTCCCGCGCGGCGGGTGCGCCCGGCGCCCGGCGGCATCCGGGGTCAGCCCCGGCCGGGCCGGGTCCGCAGCGCGCCGGATCCGGGCATCCCAGGCCGAGCCGCCCGGCCGGCGGCCCGCGTGGCGAATGGGAACTGTCATCGCTTGCTGCAAGTATGGCGACATGACCGTGATCTCACTGCTCACGCTGGTCATCGGCGTGCTGCTGGGCGCGGTCATCGGCTTCCTCGTGGCACGGAACCGGGAGGCAGGTGCCGCGGCGGACCTGGCGGCACGGGCAAGCGCGGCCGACGAGCGCGCCCGCGCCGCCGAGCAGCGGACGGCCCTGGTCGACGGGCAGCTCGCGGAACGGTTCCAGGCGCTGTCCGCCCAGGCTCTCGACGCGAGCGCGCGCCAGTTCCTGGAGATGGCGGAGGGGCGGTTCAGCGCCGCCAACGCCAGGGCCGCGGGCGAACTGGAGACCCGCAAGGCCGCGGTGGAGGGCCTGGTCGGGCCGCTGAAGGAGACGCTGACCCGGGTGGAGGCGCAGTTGCGCGAGTCGGACGCGCAGCGCGCCGCGTCGCACGCCGCCCTGACCGAGCAGATGACGATCACGCGGCGCAGCTCCGACGAGCTCAACCGGCAGACGCAGGCCCTGGTCACCGCGCTGCGCCGGCCCGAGGCCCGGGGCCGCTGGGGCGAGATGCAGCTCCGCCGGGTGGTCGAGCTTGCGGGCATGAGCGCCCGGTGCGACTTCGACGAGCAGGCCACGCTGGCCAGCAGCGCCGGGCAACAGCGCCCGGACATGGTGATCCACCTGGCCGGTGGCAAGAACATCGTGGTGGATTCCAAGGTCTCGCTCGCGGCCTACCTGGAGGCCGCCGAGGCCACGGACGAGACCGTGCGCGAGACCCGGCTCACCGCGCACGCCCGGCACCTGCGCGAGCACGTGGACCGGCTGGCCGCGAAGGCGTACTGGTCGGCACTGCCGACGGCGCCGGAGTTCGTGGTGCTCTTCATCCCCGGCGAGGCGTTCCTCGCCCCGGCCCTGGAGCACGATCCCGGCCTGCTGGAGCACGCGGTGGCCCGCCGGGTGCACATCGCCACCCCGACGACGCTCGTCTCGCTGCTGCGCACCGCGCAGTACGCCTGGCAGCAGGAGGCGCTCTCGGAGAACGCCCGGGCGGTCTTCGACGCCGGGCGGGAGCTCTACGACCGGATCTCCGGCCTCGGCCAGCACGTGGACCGGGTGGGCAAGGCGCTCACCGGCGCGGTGGCCGCCTACAACCAGACCGTCGGCTCCCTGGAGAGCCGGGTACTGGTGAGCGCCCGCCGGCTCGCCCAGCTCGGCCTCGTCGAGGACGGCCAGGAGGCACCGCGGATCGTGGAGGAGACCACCAGGTTGCTGTCCGCCCCCGAACTGACCGCCCCGGCCGTCCCCGCGCCCGCGCAGCGCCGCGAGCCCGCTGACCACGGCGGCCGCCTGGCCGGCCGCCGAGACCGAAACGGACTCCCGGGAATGGCCGAAGCCGCGACCTGCCCGCCAGGGATGCCGCTGACGTGCGACCGGCCAAGCTGTTCCTCGGCCGCACACCCATGGCGCCGCCGGACCGTAACGGACCGCCCGAGCAGGCTGCTGGCCCGGCAGCACGGCTCACCGGGCGCGGGGCCTTGCTGACCATGGCCGGGGTCTTCCTGATCGGCCTGCTGGCGGCCGCCTGGCTGGGCTGGCCGGTGCTGGCCGGCCTGGCCTTCGTGGCCGGCTGCGTGCTCGCCGCCCGGTACGCCGCGACCGCCGCCCTGCTGACCGTGGTGGTCAGCCCGCCGCTGCTGTTCCTGGTCGTCGTGATCCTCGTCAGCGCGATGACCGTGCCGGGAGGCTTGTTCCTGTCCGTCGTGGTGGGCAGCGTGGCCACGCTCGCGAGTGTCGCGCCGTGGCTGGCCGTGGGCATGGTCCTCACGGTGATCATCACCTGGACCCGCGGCCTGCCGCGGTGCATCCAGGACCTGCGCCGGGAGCTGGGCTCCGGCTGACCGGCCGCGCCGTGCCCGGCCGGCGCGGGCGCTAGCCCTTGCGGTCGGCCTTCGCCCGGCGCAACTCGTGCGGCAGGGCGAACTGCATCCGCTCCGGCACCGCCTCGACCTCCTCGACCTGGTCGAAGCCGCTCTCGGCAAGGCGGGCGAGCATGCCCTCCACCAGGTCCTCCGGAACCGAGGCCCCGCTGGTCAGCCCGACCGTGCTGACGCCTTCGAGCCACTCGGGCCGCAGCGCCGAGGCGTCGTCCACGAGGTACGCCGCGCCGGCGCCGCCGTCGCGGGCCACCTCGACCAGGCGCACCGAGTTCGACGAGTTACGCGAGCCGACCACCAGGACCAGGTCCGATTCACCGGCGATGGCCTTGACCGCGGCCTGCCGGTTCTGCGTGGCGTAACAGATGTCGTCGCTGGGCGGGTCGATCAGCAGCGGGAACCGCTCCCGGAGCGCGGCGACGGTCTGCTGCGTCTCGTCCACCGACAGCGTGGTCTGGGACAGCCAGGCCACCTTGGCCGGGTCCCGCACCTGCGTGGTGGTGCTTTCCTCCGGGCCGTCCACGAGGTGGATGTGCGCGGGCGCCTCACCCGTGGTGCCGACGACCTCCTCGTGCCCCTCATGGCCGATGAGCAGGATGTCGTAGCCCTGGGCGGCGAACCGCCGCGCCTCGTTGTGCACCTTGGTGACCAGCGGGCAGGTCGCGTCGATGGTGTGCAGGCCGCGCTTGCGGGCATCCTCGCGGACCTGCGGCGCCACCCCGTGCGCGGAGAACACGACGACCGCGCCCTCCGGCACTTCCTCGGCCTCCTCCACGAAGACCGCGCCGCGGGCTTCCAGGGACGCGACCACGTGGGAGTTGTGCACGATCTGCTTGCGCACGTAGACGGGGGCGCCATACAACTCGAGTGCCACCTCGACCGTCTGCACCGCCCGGTCAACCCCCGCGCAGTAACCGCGGGGCTTGGCGAGCAGGACGCGCCGGGTCTTGATAGGCATGCCTCTCATGGTAGGCGAGCCCTCCGGGGGCCCTGCCTCCCACCGCCGGGGTGATGCCGGCCGGGCTTTATCCGTACAAACTCCTGGGCCGCTGCTGCGGTGAACGGGACGAGACGAGACAATGAACTCACGCACACGCTGGCGCCCACGACCGCCAGCGGCGACGCAGGCACGCACGCCAGGAGAACCACTATGCCAATCCCGCAGGTCAATGACCGCATCAAAGAGGCTCCCGTGGTCGTGCTCCGAGCGGTCTTCGCCGGGATCGGCCAGATCCTGCTGACCGCCGACAAGGTCCGCGCCCGGGCCGCCGAACAGGTCTGGACGCCCGACCGGCCCACGGTGCCGGGCCTCCGGCCGGCGCCGGGCTCAGGTCATCGGCCCGGGGCCCCGGAACGGGACCACGCACGCCGAGCCCGCAGTCGCGGAGCACTCAGCCATCCGTGAGGCCCCGGTAAGCCCGGCGGCCGCGCCCGCCACGCAAGACCACGCCTGCCACGAAGCCCGCTGCCGCCACGCAAGCCACGCTGCCACGACACGCCGTGCCAGGCCACCACCAAGGCCTGCTACCGCCAAGGCCTGCGGCCACCAGAAGCCCGCCGGCCAGCCGCACCGAAGCCGGCGCCCGCGGCCAAGGCCGCGCAAGACCGTGCCAGCGCCGCGGGCGGCGAAGGCGGACCCGGTGGCGGTGGAGCCGCCGCTGCCCGGCTGGGACGACCTCTCGCTGGCCTCCCTGCGGGCCCGGCTGCGCGGGTTCGACGCGGCGACGATCCGGGCGATGCTGGCCTACGAGCAGGCCCATGCCCGCCGGGAGCCGGTGATCACCATGCTCGAACGGCGCCTGGCGAAGATCACCGCCGGATAGCACGCACCGGAGCCGGGCGGGGTGCCATTGTGGTGTTGCCATGCCACTGCAGACCTCCGCTGAGTCGCCCGTCCCCGTGCGCACCGCGCTCCGCCTGGTGGGCGACTGGGTGGGCAGGCTGGGCCGGATCTGGGTCGAGGGCCAGATCGCCGAGCTGACCAAGCGCGGCAGTACCGCGTTCCTGACCTTGCGGGATCCGGTGGCCGCGGTGTCGGTGCGGGTGATCTGCGCCCGCGCGGTGCTGGAGGCGACGGACCCGGCGCCCGGCGAGGGTGCCCGCGTGGTGGTGTGGGCCAAGCCCGAGTTCAACGTGGCTCGCGGGTCGTTCTCCCTGGCCGCGCTGGAGATACGGGCCGTGGGCATCGGTGAGCTGCTGGCGCGGCTGGAACGGCTGCGCCGCGCGCTGGCCGCCGAAGGCCTGTTCGCGGCCGAGCGCAAGCGGCGGCTGCCGTTCCTGCCCGGGTGCATCGGCCTGATCTGCGGGCGCGACTCGGCGGCCCAGCGGGACGTGCAGGAGAACGCCGCCCGTCGCTGGCCCGCGGTGCGGTTCCGGGTCGAGCAGGTGGCCGTGCAGGGCAACTTCGCGGTCCCCGAGATCACCGACGCGCTGGCCCGGCTGGACACCGACCCCGCCGTGGACGTGATCGTCATCGCCAGGGGCGGCGGCTCGATCGAGGACCTGCTGCCGTTCTCCGACGAGTCACTGCTGCGCGCGGTGGCCGCCTGCCGGACCCCGGTGGTCAGCGCGATCGGCCACGAGCAGGACACCCCGCTGCTCGACCTGGTCGCCGACGTCCGGGCCTCCACGCCCACCGACGCGGCCCGCCGGGTGGTGCCGGACGTGACCGAGCAGCTCGGCCTGATCGCCCAGTTGCGCTCCCGCGCCTACCGGATCGTCGCGGGCCGGCTGGACCGGGAGCGTGCCTGGCTGGATGGCATGCGCTCGCGCCCGGTGCTCGCCGACCCGGTCCGGGAGGTCGACCGGCGGCAGGAGCAGGTGACCGCGCTGGCCGAGCGCGGCCGCCGGGCGCTGGCCGCCGAGCTTGGCCGCGCCGCCGACGACATGGGCCACCTGCGCGCCCGGCTGCTCGCGCTGGCGCCGTCCGCCACGCTGAAGCGCGGTTACGCCATCGTCCAGCGGCCAGGCGGCGGCGTGGTCCGCAGCGCCGCCGAGGTCAGCGCCGGGGAGCGGCTGACCGTGCGGTTCGCCGACGACCAGCTGCCGGTCACCGCGGGCGACGGCGGCGCGGCCTGACCTCGCTCTACCGGCCCGGCAAGGGCACCGCCGGCTAGGTTGGCACCAGTGACGGAGGCTGCTTCCCCGGTCCCCTACGAGACGGCGCGCGATCAGCTCGCCGACGTGGTCCGGCGGCTTGAGAGCGGGGGACTCACCCTGGAGGAGTCGCTGGAGCTCTGGGAACAGGGCGAGCGGCTTGCCACCATCTGCTCAGAGTGGCTCGAAGGGGCCAGGGCGCGGCTCACCGCGGCATCGGCCGACGAGGCGGGGCGCAGCGAGCCCGCCGCGCCGTTCTGAGGTGTTCGTTTCCGACGGAAGGCGCCGGCCATGACAGATCCCCAGACCGACGGCATCCCCGGCGAGCCCAGCGCTCATGGTCAGCGAGCCCCCCAGAGCCGCCCCGGCAGGCGCCGGACCGCAACCTGGCCATGGAACTCGTCAGGGTCACCGAGGCCGGTGCCATGGCCGCCGCGCGGTGGGTGGGCCGGGGCGACAAGAACGGTGCCGACGGCGCCGCGGTGCACGCGATGCGCACGCTCATCAACACGGTCTCGATGAACGGCGTGGTGGTGATCGGCGAGGGCGAGAAGGACCACGCCCCGATGCTCTACAACGGCGAGGAGGTGGGTGACGGCAGCGGTCCCGCCTGCGACGTGGCGGTGGACCCGATCGACGGCACCCGGCTGACCGCCAACGGCATGCCGAACGCGATCTCCGTGCTCGCCGTCAGCGCGCGCGGCTCGATGTATGACCCGTCCGCGGTGTTCTACATGTCCAAGCTGGTCACCGGGCCGGCCGCGGCCGACGTGGTGGACATCGAGGCGCCGGTCGCGCACAACATCGGCAAGGTCGCCAAGGCCAAGGGCTGCTCGCCGCAGGACGTGACCGTGGTCATCCTGGACCGGCCGCGGCACGCCGGCCTCATCACCGAGGTCCGGGCGGCGGGCGCGCGGATCCAGCTCATCACGGACGGCGACGTGGCCGGCGCGATCATGGCGGCGCGCGACGGCACCGGGGTTGACCTGCTGCTCGGCATCGGAGGCACGCCCGAGGGCATCATCGCCGCCTGCGCGATCAAGTGCCTCGGCGGGATCATCCAGGGCCGGCTCGCCCCGCGCGACGACGCCGAGCGGCAGCGGGCGCTGGACGCCGGGCACGACCTGTCCCGGGTGCTCACCACCGATGACCTGGTCGCCTCCGAGGACGCGTTCTTCGCCGCCACCGGGATCACCGACGGGGAACTGCTGGCCGGGGTCAGGTACCGGGGCGGCGGCGCCATGTCCCATTCCCTGGTGATGCGGGCCCGGTCGGGCACCATCAGGACCATCACCAGCGAGCACCAGCTCTGGAAGCTGCGCGCCTACAGTTCGGTCAACTTCGACTCCACCGACTGAACGCCCACCAGCCGCCCTGCCCCGGCTCGCCTCCAGTTGAGCGTCATGGCGACACTGAGGCAGGCGGCAGTCCGAATCCCTACCCGCCAGAACGATATGTGATGCCGTCGCGCCAGACCCATCAGCATAGGGGCCGGGCGGAGCGAAGGCTCATGCGACTGTTGGTGCGGTGGTGACTGCTGAGACGATGGCTGGCCTGCGGCGTTTGTGGTCGACATGCCAACGACCACATTCTTTTGTGGTCAGCGTGCCAACCACCACAAACGGCCACGCGGGTCAAAGCCAGACCGTGCACTCGATGACCCGGACGCCACGCTGGCGGACGAGTTAGCCAGACCCGGCACGCCCGCGAGCAGGCTGAACGGCTCGGGGCCGACGCCTCAGCCCAGACCCGGCGGACAATCTGCGGGACTTCGGTAGTCGATCAGGAAGTCTGTGGCAATAGCACGGGATAGCAGGCCTCGCCGCCCGGCAACTACTCCGGGCTGAGAAACGGCAAGCGCCCCGGGGCGGCTTCCCGTGAGGAGCCGACCCCGGAACGCCCCCCATTCCCCCCTCAGTAAGGCTCTGCCCCTCAAGGCCTCAGGGCCGGATGCGGTCACTCAGCCAGAGGAGTCCAGAACGAGATTACGCCAGATCAAGCTCCCTTCTGCCACCGTCACCCCCGGCCAAGATCATCTATCGGATCCGGCACGCAACTTGGGTCGGCCGGATCGCCATGATCACGAAGGGCTGGCGGGGCCGGAGCGGCGGCAACGGAACCCGGCGGCGTGGGTGGCGGCCTGCGCAAAGGGCGAGATAAAAGAGCACCCGCCGCAAGCTTGACCGCATAAGGTACGGTGCGTCTTCTTCGGTGCTCATCGCGGGCCCGGCACGTGCCCGGCGCCCGACTCACATGTTCGGCGGTGTCTCGTGGTTGCGGATCTGCTCCGCGCGCTGCTGGCCGGGGCTGCCGGGGCCGTGCTGCCCGGGTACTTCTGGGCCGCGGTGCTGCGGCCGACCAGTGGGCTGGGTGAGCGGCTGGCCTGGTCCACCGCGGTGTCGATGGCCGTCGGTGCCGACCGTCGCGGTGATCCTCGCCCGGGCCGCCCACACCGGTGTCGCGCTCTGGGTGGCGCTGGCGTCGGTGCTGATCGTGTTCGGCTCGGGCCTGCTCGTCTTCCGGCTCCGCGGCCCGGCCCCCGGGACGGCGGCCCCGGTGCTGCGGATGCCGGACGCCGACCCGGGACCCGCGGGTTCTCGGCCTGGTCGCCGTCGCCATCGCCCTCGGCCTGCTGATGATGGCGGACCACCGCCCGCCGGTCCTGGTGCTCGCGGTCATCGCGGTCGCGCTGATCGCCGGCGGTGCCCTGATGGCGTGGCCGCGCCCCACCGCGCCGGAGGACTCCGCGCCGTCACCGGGGCGGACCGGGTTCCTGTCGGCGCCGCCGGCCGCGCCGGAGCCCGCCGGCCGCGGCCGCCCCGGCACCGGGGGCGCCCGGGTCCGAACCCGGCGCGGCCGGGCACCCGGAACCCGTGCCCGGCGGCTGCGCCGCGGGCCCGCGCCAGCATCCGCGCAGCCGCAGGCCGCCACCGCCGGTCCGCGCGCCGGACCCGCGGCCGTTCGGCCTGCCGCTGCCGGTGGTGCGGGACGGCGGCCTCGCGGTGATCCTGGTGCTGACCGCGCTGCGCGTCTACTCCGGCGTGGTCCGGTTCGAGTGGCCCTACATCAGCGGCGGGGACCAGTTCTCCCACGCGGTCATGGCCGAGCAGATGCTCGCGCACGGCCAGTACCCCGGCTACCTGATCTACCCGCCCGGGCTTCTCCGCGCTCACCGCGGTCGTCTGCAGGTTCGCCGGCCTCACCCCGCTGGCGCTGTTCCCGGTGCTGGCGCCGATGCTGCTCATCGTCACCGCGCTCGGCGCCTACGCCCTGGCCACCAGGCTCTGGGGCTGGGAGTACGGGCTCGGCGCGGCGGCGCTGTCCGGGCTGGTGCTGACCGGCGCGTTCAACGGCTTCGCCGGGGGCCGCTACCCCGACCTCGTCTCCGCCTTCTTCCTGCTGGTGATGACCGTCGCGGCGCTGATCACGGTGTACGAGGCCCCGACGGTGCGCTCCGCCGCGCTGGTGACCGTGGTGGGCGCCTCCGCGGTGCTCTACCACTCGGTGGCCACCCTGTACGCGGCGGTGCTGTTCGTCCTGGTGGCGCTGATCTGCCTGCCGTACCTGATGCGCGGGCGGCACCGCCCGGAGACCCGGGCGCTGCTGCTGTCGCTGGCCGGGGTGGCGGTGCTGTCGGCGTGCTACGCGATCTACATCTACAACCCCGGCGGCATCCTCGGCGGCAAGTCCTCCACCGGCGGCGCGGTGTCCATCGTGCTCGGCAGCCAGTCCCCCGCCTCCCAGGGGGCGCTGCTGAAGGAACTCGGGCCGCCGATCGTGTGGCTCGGGCTGCTGGGCGTCGCCGCGCTCGCGGCGAGCCTGCGCTACCTGCGCCGCCCGGCACAGGTGCTCACCGCGGCCACCGTCGTCGCCTGGTGCGTGGTGATGTACCTGGGCAGCCGGACGTCGCTGGACGGGTTCCCGCAGCGGTTCGAGCGTGACCTCGGCGCGCCCCTCTCGGTCATGGCAGCCTTCGGCGGCGGGCTGATCGTCCGCTCGCTGCCGCTGCGCGGTACCACCGCGCGCACCGCATCCGCGCTGGCCGCCACCACGGCCTGCGTCCTGGCCGCGGTGATGCTGCTGGCCCAGACCTTCCACGCGGTGAACTCCAGTGACCGGTCCGCGGGCGAACTGCTCACCCACCGGGTCGCCGCGGCGGGCCAGTGGCTGGCCGCGGCACAACACCGGGGGCACGGTCATCTCGACGCCGTACCTGAACCCCGGGGTCACCAACCGGGCCGTCCTGGCCATGGGCGGCTACACCGGCCTGCAGTCCTACAGCCCGTTCCGCATCGCGCACCCGCGGTCCCTGCCCACCGCCGGCAAGGCCCCGCTGCTCGATTCGCAGGAGGTGCTGCTGCACCCGCAGACCTGCCAGTCCGCGAACATCCTCGTGCACCAGGACGTGCGTTATGTCGTGCTGTACCGGGTCGGCAACGGCGCCGATCTGCCCGCCTTCGCCGCCGACCCGGCGCACTACCAGCAGGTGTTCGAGAACCCCTCGGTGATCATCTACGCGACGCACCGGACCGGCTGCGGCTGAGGCGTTCCCGGCCGGCGCGCTCGCCGCGTTACCCGGCCGGCCTGGTGGCGACGAGCACCGTGGCGGCCAGCTCGGGGGACCGTGCCACCCGTGGGACCAGACCGCCGCGCCGTGCCGTTTCGCATGCTTGCTGTTCTTGCCGTTCGGTGATCTCGGCCAGCAGCCCGCCGCCGGGCGCCAGCCACAGCCGGGCCTGTGCGGCGACCCGGCGCAGCACGTCCAGGCCGTCGCCGCCGCCGTCCAGCGCCACCAGCGGCTCGTGCAGCCGCGCTTCGGGGGGCAGCAGCCCGACCTCCCCGGTGGGCACGTAGGGCACGTTGGCGGCCAGGATGTCCACCCGGCCGCGCAGCGCGGCGGGCAGCGGCCCGAACAGGTCGCCCGCGTGGACGTGGCCGCCGGCCGGCCCGATGTTGCGGCGGGCGCAGCGCACCGCGACGGGGTCGATGTCGGCGGCATGCAGCTCCGCGGGGTCCAGCGCCGCGGCCAGCGCGGCGCCCACCGCGCCAGAACCGCAGCAGAGATCCACGATGACCGGGCGTGGCGGGGCGAGGCCAATAGCCTGGCGGACGAGGAACTCGGTACGGCGGCGCGGCACGAAGACGCCGGGCTCCACGGCTATCCGCAGGCCGCAGAAGTCCGCCCAGCCGACGACGTGTTCCAGGGGCAGGCCGGACGCGCGCCGGTCCACCATGGCGGTCAGCTCGGCGGCCGTCCCGGCCGCGGCGATGAGCAGTTCCGCCTCGTCCTCGGCGAACACGCACCCGGCGGACCGCAGCCTGGTGACGATGGCGGACCGGGAACCGGCGGAAAGTTGCACGGACATAGCCCCAGGTCAGCCCAGGCCGGTGGGCCGCCGGGCGAACCTGCCGCGCCAGCGCGCCCCGGGCCGGCGCGGGGCATGCACCTGCACCCGGCCCGCGACCGTGAACGCCCGGACCTCGATCAGCGGTGACCCCGGCGGCGCCTGGACGACCTGGCGCCCGCCCAGATCGGGCCCGGCCCGGCCCGGCTGCCGGGAACCGGTGACGACCACCTGGACCCGCTCGGGCACGAGCAGGTGCAACTGGCCGCCGACCAGGGTGGCGTGCAGGACCATGTGCATGCTCTGGAGCAGCGCCTCCCGCATGTCCAGGATCACCTGGCCGCCCACCGCGGTCACGGTCAGCCTGTCGGGCACCACCCAGCGGCCGTCGCGCTGAACGGTGGCGAAGAACGCGGTGACCGACCGGGAGTCGTCGAGCCGGACCGGCTGGCCCGCGGCCGGCACCAGGTCCGTGGTCAGCGAGGCCAGATCACCGAGGGTCCGTGCCTGGTAGGCACGCTGTACCCGGTGGGAATGCTCCTCAAGGGTGAGCCGCCCGTCGGCTGCCGCCGCCGCGAGCACGGCCACGACCCGTTCCCGGTCGTCGTCGGAGGCGCGCAGGTCGCTGGGTTTGCGTGCCGGGCTCACCTGACGAAAATATCCGCCCCGGACCAGCGCCGTCACCTCTGCGGGCCTGCCGGGGCGCCGCGTTCGCCGCGGCAGCCGGATGTCCCCATCGATACGCGCGCAGCAGGATGAACGGCAGCAGCACGCTCGGGCCGCCACGGCGTTATGTTGCTGAATCGTGGTTATTGATTCGCCATTGCCCGCTTCGGCACGCAGATCATCCTGAATAGGATGGCCGGAACGCGGAGAGGTGCCGGTGCCTGGCGATGAGCTGACTGGTCGCGACCGGGCCGGAGCGGGCCCGCAGGCGCAGGCCGGGATATTAGGCCAAGGCAGCGCCATGGCTGGCCCAAATGGCATCAAAAACGGCACCCGGAGAAAGTCCCGGAGGCCGGGGCTGCGGTCGTGCCCCCTGGCGTCCGGCCCGCCCGATTCCGGTTGCGCCGCCCGCGTGGTTCCGCCGGGCGCTGGCTGTCGATTTTCGCGGGGTCGCTCGGGCTGTTCCTGGCCCGCTTCCTGGTGCCCGTCCCGGTAGGCCAGGCGGACAACCGGGACGGCCCCCGGCTGATGTGCGGCCTGGGTGTGGGCCCGGTCACCCGCGGCTTCCCGCGCTACTACCGGTTCGCCTACTTCGAGTACGTGCCGAAGGTGGCCTGCGACGGGCGCGTCCCTTACCCGTCCTCCGAACTGGTGCCGCTGGTCATCACCCGCGTGCTGACGCCGCTGCTGGCACTGTCCGGCGCGCTGAACCTGGTCGCGCTGGGGCTGCTGATGTGCGTGATCGCCTCGGCCGGGATCGCCAGCCTGGCGGTGGGCCTGCGGGTCAGGTTGTGGGCTCAGCTGCTGGTGGCGGCCGCGCTCTGGCTGATCCTGGCGGACGCGGCGTTCTTCGACGTGTTCGCGAGCCCGTTCAGCGAGCCGGCCGCCCTGGCCGGGCTGCTGCTGGTCGCGGCCGGGGTCGTCTACCTGGGCCGCGGCTGGCGCTCGACGGTGACCGGCCTGATCCTGGCCGGCACCGGCGGGTTTCTCGCGATCCTGTCGAAAGAGCAGTACCTGGTGCTGGCCGCGCCCATCTGCGTCACCCTGGTGCTGGCCAGCGCGCGCGGCGGGCCCTGGCGCGGGCTGCGCCGGTTCCGTACCCGGGAGGTCCGCGCGGCGGTGGTGGTCGCCGGGATCCTCGCGGCGCTGACCGCGGCCTACGCGACCTGGAACTACACCAGCCATTACGGGCAGCGGCTGGAGCACATCCAGGCCGTGGACATGATCTTCACGGACATCGTGACCAACCGGGCGGCCGCGCCCGCGCAACTGCGCGACCTCGGGCTGCCGGCCGGCTGGGCCAGGTATGCCGGGCGGTATTACTGGCACCCGCACTCGGTCCGCACCAATCCGCTGCTCCCCCGGTACGAGGGGCGGCTGACCGATACCAACATCGCGCACTACCTGATCACTCACCCGGGCAGCATCGTCAGCATCGGGCAGAAGGCCGCGATGCAGGCTCAGCTCCTGCGGGTCACCTCCCTCGGCGATTACCCGCCGGCCAGCGGCTACCGGGCCGGGACGGTGGAATCCCGGGTGATCGTGATCACCTGGCTGGCGCAGCGGCTGCCGGCCAGGCTGGGCCTGCTCCTGCTGCTCCCGCTGTGGGCCGTGATGGCCGCGATCGCGCTCGTCACGCTGCGGCTGCGCCGCGGCGGCTCGTGGCACCGGGACGGCGCGGCCGTGGTGCTCTGCATGACCGGATGCGCCATGGCCGCGTTCATCCCGCCCGCCTACTTCGCCGGGATCTCGACCACCAGGCACATGGTCGGCTCGAACCTGGCCACGCTGCTCGCGCTGACCCTCAGCATCGCGCTGCTGGTCTCGATGGGCTACCGGGCCGTCGCCCGCGTCCGGGCCCGCCCCGGCACCCCGGCGGCAGCGGCACCCGCGGGCCCGGCCCCCGTTCCCGTCGGGCCCGGTCACGGCCGCGGCGGCGGCCAGTGCCCGCGGCGGCGCCCCGCGCATTCGCCCAGCCTGACGCCCGCCCCGGCCGTCGTCTCCCGCGGCGGCCTGGCGCCGGACACCGCTCGCGTGCCTGTCCGGCGGAGCTGGGTTAACGTTGGGAATGACCCTCTTTCTCTGTTAGTTTGCTAATAGCAATTAATGCTGAGCGAGGAGATCCACAGCCGGTGACCGAGTCCGCGAACGGCCAAGCGAAGGTGCCCGGGCAGGACGGCCCGGGCGGGCACAACGGCTCCGCCCCCGGCGGGGCGTCACCCGGTGGCGAGACGGCCGCCGGGCCCGGCACCGCCCCCGGCGGCGCCGCGCCGAACGGCTCGTCCCGGGGTGCCGTGAACCTGCGCGGGACGAACTACAAGTGGCTGGCGCTGTCCAACACGACGCTGGGCATGCTGGCGGCCACGGTCAACGCGTCGATCGTGATCATCTCGCTGCCCGCCATCTTCCGCGGGATCAAGCTCAACCCGCTGACCCCGGGCAACGTCAGCTACCTGCTGTGGATGCTGATGGGCTACCTGGTCGTCTCGGCGGTGCTGGTGGTGACGCTGGGCCGGCTCGGCGACATCTACGGCCGGGTCAAGATGTACAACGCCGGGTTCGCGATCTTCGCGCTGGGCGCGCTGTTCCTGCCGTTCGACCCGCTGACCGGGGCGTCCGGTGCGCTGTGGCTGATCGGTTTCCGGGTGATCCAGGCATTCGGCGGGGCGATGCTGATGGCCAACGCGCCGGCGATCCTGACCGACGCGTTCCCCTCCAACCAGCGCGGCACCGCGATGGGCATCAACCAGGTGGCCGGCATCTCCGGCATGTTCATCGGGCTGATCCTCGGCGGCATCCTGGCCGCGGTCGACTGGCGGCTGGTGTTCATCGTGTCGGTGCCGATCGGCATCATCGGCACCATCTGGTCCTACGTGAGCCTGCGCGAGCAGGGGATCCGGACCCCGGCCCGGATCGACTGGCTCGGCAACGCCACGTTCGCGATCGGCCTGATCGCGCTGCTGGTGGGCATCACCTACGGCCTGCTGCCCTACGGCGGGCACTCGATGGGCTGGACCAGCCCGCTGGTGCTGGGCGGCATATTCGGCGGCATCGCCATGCTGATCGTGTTCTGCTTCGTCGAGACGCGGGTCGCCGCGCCCATGTTCGACCTGCACCTGATGAAGATCAGGGCCTTCGCCGCCGGGATCAGTGCCACCCTGCTCGCCTCGATCGCCCGCGGCGGGCTGCAGTTCATGCTGATCATCTGGCTGCAGGGCATCTGGCTGCCGCTGCACGGCTACGCCTTCAAGGACACCCCGCTGTGGGCGGGCATCTTCCTGCTGCCGCTGACCGGCGGGTTCGTCTTCTCCGGGCCGGTGTCCGGCTGGCTGTCGGACAAGCACGGGGCCCGCTGGTTCGCCTCCGGCGGCCTGCTGGTCTCCGCGCTGGCGTTCGCCGGCCTGCTGCTCATCCCCACCGACTTCAGCTACTGGGCGTTCGCGGTGCTGATCTTCGTGGCCGGCGCGGGAATGGGCCTGTTCTCCGCGCCGAACGCGGCCGGGATCATGAACAGCGTCCCGGCCAAGCAGCGCGGTGCCGCCTCCGGGATGCTCGCCACCTTCCAGAACTCGGGGTTCGTGCTGTCGATCGGGATCTTCTTCACGCTGATGATCGCCGGGCTGGCCGCCACCTTGCCGAGCACGCTCACCCACGGGCTCGCCGCGCAGGGCGTCCCGCACGCCATCGCCTTCAAGATCGGCTCACTGCCCCCGGTCGGCAGCCTGTTCGCCGCGTTCCTCGGCTACAACCCGGTCGCCCAGTTGCTCGGCCCGACCGGCATCCTGGCCCACCTGTCCGCCAGCCACGTCGCCCTGCTCACCGGCAAGGTGTTCTTCCCGCAGCTCATCTCCGGCCCGTTCCACCACGGCCTGAACATCGTGTTCACCATGGCGATCTGCCTGCTGGTCATCGCCGCCGGGGTGTCCCTGCTGCGCGGCGGCCGGTACGTGCACGAGGAGCAGGAGCAGGCGGGGCAGCCGGAGAGCACCGGGCAGGCCGCGCTGCAGCGCAGCGGGCGTCCCTGATCCGCTGACCCGTATCAGTGGAGCCTGGCTAACTGGCTCCCCGCTAGCCGGGCTCCCCGGGCCGGCTGGCTCCCCGGCTAACCGGGCAGCAGCACCTTGCGGTGGACCAGGTGAACCTGCACATCGAGCAGGGCGAGACCTTCGGCCTGCTCGGCCCCAACGGGGCAGGCAAGACCACGACGATCCGCATGCTCACCACGCTGCTCAAGCCCGCTACGGGCAGCGCCAGGATCTTCGGCGTGGACACGGCGGCCAAGCCGATGCGGGTCCGCCGGATGATCGGCTACGTGCCGCAGTTGCTGTCGGCGGACGCCTCGCTCACCGGGCACGAGAACGTGGAGTTGTTCGCCCGGCTGTTCGACGTGCCGCGCCGGGAGCGGCGCCAGCGGGTCGCCGAGGCACTGGGCGCGATGGGCCTGGATGACGCCGCCGGCCGCCTGGTCAAGACCTACTCGGGCGGCATGGTCCGGCGGCTCGAACTGGCCCAGGCCCTCGTCAACGCGCCCCGGCTGCTGGTGCTGGACGAGCCCACGGTCGGCCTGGACCCGGTGGCCCGCGCCGACGTGTGGGATTTCATCACCAGGCTGCGCGAGGCCAACGCGATGACGGTGCTGATGACCACCCACCACATGGACGAGGCGGACCTGTACTGCGACCGCATCGCGCTGATGCACCGCGGCACCCTGCGGGCCACCGGAACCCCGGCGGACCTCAAGGCCGAACTGGGCGACGAGGCCACGCTGGACACCGTGTTCCGCCACTACACCGGCGACACCCTCGACGACGCCAACCAGGGAGGGATTCGTGACGTCCGCCACGCCCGGCGCACTGCGCGGCGCCTCGGCTGACCCCGTCCTCCCCGAGGACACCCCGCTGGCCGTGGTCCGCCAGCTGCTCAGCCGGATGGTCACCCTGTGCTGGGTGGAGCTGCGCAAGATCCGGCACGACCGGACCGAGATGTACACGCGCGCCATCCAGCCCGCGCTCTGGCTGCTGATCTTCGGCGAGACGTTCACCCGCATCCACGCGATCGCCGCGCCGAACGGGCTCCCCTACCTGGACTACCTGGCGCCGGGCATCCTCGCCCAGTCCACCCTGTTCATCGCGATCTTCTACGGCATCCAGATCATCTGGGAGCGGGACGCGGGCGTGCTCACCAAGCTCATGGTGACGCCGACGCCGCAGGGCCGCCCTGATCACCGGGAAGGCCTTCGCCGCGGGGGTCAGGTCCATCGTCCAGGCGGTGGTCATCATCGTGCTCTCGGCGCTGCTGGGCGTGTCGATGACCGCCAACCCGGTCAAGCTGCTGGGCGTCGCCGTGTTCGTGGTGCTCGGGTCGGCGTTCTTCGCCTGCCTGTCGATGAGCATCGCCGGGCTCGCCCTGTCCCGGGACCGGCTGATGGGCATCGGGCAGGCCATCACGATGCCGCTGTTCTTCAGCTCCAACGCGCTCTACCCGGAGCGGCTGATGCCCGGCTGGCTCCAGGCGATCAGCAAGGTGAACCCGCTGTCCTACGAGGTCAGCGCGCTCCGCGGGCTGCTGCATCGGGCTGCCGACCAACCTCGCCCTCGATTTCGCGGTGCTGGCCGGCGCCACCACGGCCGCGATCACGGTGGCCTCCCTGCTGCTCCCCCGGCTGGCCAAGTAACGCCGCTCCCGCGCCTGGCCAAGTAAGCCCTGCCGCAGCCTAGCGCATGGCAAGCCGGCAATTCCTGCCAGGGCTGAACCGAGCCGCCGTGTGGATGCGTACCCCTGCCCGACAGAGCACGTCCAGCCCATCTGGCATCGCCGCGCCCGGCGCCGGCAGGCCGCCAGCGGCTGGGCCGGCGAGCAGGAGGCCATACTCATGAACCGACGACCAGGCCGATCCGCTCGCCTGGCGCTGGCCTGGGCACCCTGGCACGCTGGCGACTCGGGCTCGCCGGATCCGGCCCAGCCCACGCGGCGACCGCGCGCGCCGCGCCGGCCATCACCCGCCCATCCCGCTGAACACGGCGAACTTCTCGGGCAGCGCGGGCTTCGGCTCCCGGGCGCCCGCCTGGTACAAGGACTCCTCCGGCGTCATCCACCTGCAGGGCGCGGCCACCCAGACCAGCACCGCCGGGCTCCGCGCCGAACCTGATCGGCACCCTGCCCAGCCGCCCGCCCGGCCGGCAACGTGTACACGATCGTGCACACGTTCAACGGCACCTACGCCGACCTGGCCATCGAGTCCAACGGCCAGATCGGCCTGATCAACCCCCGCCCGCCCGCCGTCCAGGACTACAGCTTCGTCTCCCTGGAGAGCATCACCTACCGGCCGTCGCTGGCGGGCTCGGCGATACCGATGAACGCTCCCAACTGGTCGGGTACCGCGCTTCGGCTCCCGGGCGCCCGCCTGGTACAAGGACTCCTCCGGCGTCATCCACCTGCAGGGCGCGGTCTCCCAGATCCACACCACCGGGTCCGATCCCGAACATGCTCGGCCTGCTGCCCGCGGCGGCCCGGCCGCACCGCCAACCTGTTCTTCATCGTGCACACGTTCAACGGCACCTACGCCGACCTGTCGATCGAGACCAACGGCAACATCAGCGTCATCAACCCCCGCCCGCCCGCCGTCCAGGACTACAGCTTCGTCTCGCTGGAGGGCATCAGCTACCGGCCGAAGCCGGCGGCCAACGATCGACACCATCGGCCCCGACTGGGCGCAGTTCGCCGGGTTCGGCGCCCGGGTGCCCGCGTGGTTCAAGGACAACTCCGGCATCGTCCACCTGGAGGGCGCCGCGATGCAGACCAGCACCGGCGGCTCCACGCCGAACCTGGTCGCCACCCTGCAGCCCGCGGCCCGGCCGGCCAGCACCGTGTACACCGTCGTGCACACGTTCAACGGCACCTACGCCGACCTGGCCATCGAGCCCAACGGCCAGATCTTCGTGATCAATCCCCGCCCGCCCGCCGTCCAGGACTACAACTTCGTCTCCCTGGAAGGCATCACCTACCACCGCTGACGGCGCCCAGGAGGCGCAACACCGGGAGCGCTGGGGGCCGGTCCCAGCGCTCCCGGCGCACCGGCTCAGGACAGGTAGCGTTCCCGGGCCGCGTTGCCGACCGGGCAGCCACCCGCGGCGCCGCGGCACGCCCCGGTGTCGCACAGGCGGCACATCCAGCGCACCGCCCCGGGCCCGCGCATCAGGCCGACCAGCATCGTGCCCAGGATCCGGCGCAGTGCGTCCCGGTCCCCGTGCGGCAGCCCGGCCAGCGCGCCTTCGAGGACCCCGGCCCTGGCCGCGGCGACCCGCTCCGCCGCGGCCTGGCCGGCCGGTGTCAGCGTCACCGACGTGGACCGGCCGTCGCTGCCCGGCCCGCGCTCGACGTAACCCGACTCCGCCATCCGGTCGACCAGCCGCACGGTCCCCGACGAGGTCAGCCCGAGCACCTGGCGCAGCAGATCCACGGTGGGCCGGTCGAGGAAGTGCAGCAGCGCGCAGAGCGCGGCGGCCGCCGACTCCGGCCTGCCGCCCGCGTCGGCCATGGCATCGGCCATCCGGTCGGCGATCATCAGCGACAGCGCGCCGAGCAGGTTCGCCGTCTGGTCGATCGCGGGCGCGGCAGGCTGGTCAGTCAAGCTCGTAGTCGAGCGTGAAGGTGCCGGGTGGCGTAGCTGGTCGCGACGCTCGTGCCGGAACCGCGCAGCCCGGCCAGCCCGCCGGTACCGGAGCCGGGGATCACCCGCCAGGTGCCGCTGGCCGCGCCGTCGGCGAACGCGCCGTCGGCCACCATCACGCAGGTCCCCGACCGGCCCGCGATCCGGGCGGTCACCTGCTGCAGGCCGGTGTACTCGGCGGTGCCGTCGGCGCGGTAGAACATCAGCGCCTCCCAGGTCGCCTCCCCCTCGATGCCGCCGCTGAGGTGGTAGCCGACCTTGGCCCTGGTGAGCTTGCCCTTGCCGTCAAGGTCCTGGTAGGTGTCCTCCGCCCAGGACGCCACCGTGAACGTGCCCTCTGCCCGTGCCGTCATCGCTGGCTCCTCTCCGCGCGACCTCGGTCTCGCAGATTGATGTGTGAGTCACACACTAATACGCGCCACGGCGGGACGCCGGGACCGGCCCGTTGCGGGAAACAGTTCCGCCGGGCGGATCAGCTCAGCCCCGGACCGGGCCCGGCCTCACGCCTCGCCGGGCTGATGCGTGCCCTGACCCAGCGCGGCACCCAGCAGGTTCTCCGCGGCGTCGACCGCCGCGCGCGCGGTGATCACGTTGGTGTGGGCGCGATCGAGCTCACCCAGCTGGATGCAGTCGAAGGCAACCCGGGCGTCGTGGATCGCGAGCTCCAGTTGCCTGGCCGCCTCATCGATGTCCAGCGGACTCGTGCCTGCCTCGGGAATGCTCATCGGCCGCCATCCTTACCTGGTACACCGAGCCGGGGTGCTGGTGCTGCCATCCAGGTTCCCCGCCTGGTGGCATGCATGCATGCCGGTCGCAGTCCCGGCACGCGACCTACCATAGGACGTCCGGCCCCACCGCACGAGGAAGTGCCTCAATGCCCGAGTTCACGCCCACCGAACTACTGCCTCTTGGCGCGGATTCCACGGAATACCGGCTGCTCACCGCGGACGGGGTGACTGCACGGAGAGCGTTTGGCAGAGAATTCATCGAGGTGGCGCCGGAACTGCTCACGCTTGTCGCGCGCGAGGGCATGCGGGACATCGCGCACCTGCTGCGGCCCGGGCACCTGCGCCAGGTGCGGGCGATCCTGGAGGACCCTGAGGCCTCCCCCAACGACCGGTACGTCGCCCGCGACCTGCTGCAGAACGCCTGCATCGCGGCCGGCGGGGTGCTGCCGATGTGCCAGGACACCGGCACGGCGATCATCATGGGCAAGCGCGGCGGCGGGGTGCTCACCGACGGGCGCGACGAGGAGCACCTGGCCCGCGGGGTCTTCGACGCCTACACCCAGCTCAACCTGCGGTACTCCCAGCTGGCGCCGCTGACCATGTGGGACGAGCGGAACACCGGCAGCAACCTGCCCGCCCAGATCGAGCTGTACGCGACGCCGGGCGCGGAGTACAAGTTCCTGCTGATGGCCAAGGGCGGCGGGTCGGCCAACAAGTCGTTCCTGTACCAGCAGACCAAGGCGGTACTTAACGAGGCCAGCATGCTCGCGTTCCTCGAAGAGAAGATCCGCTCCCTCGGCACCGCCGCCTGCCCGCCGTACCACCTGGCGATCGTGGTCGGCGGCACCAGCGCCGAGTACGCGCTGAAGACCGCGAAGTACGCCTCGGCCCGTTACCTGGACACGCTGCCGGCCGCGGGGTCACCGGCCGGGCACGGCTTCCGCGACCAGGGCCTGGAACAGCAGGTGCTGGAGATCACCAGGAAGATCGGCATCGGCGCACAGTTCGGCGGCAAGTACTTCTGCCACGACGTGCGGGTGATCCGGCTGCCCCGGCACGGCGCCTCCTGCCCGGTCGCCATCGCCGTCTCCTGCTCCGCGGACCGCCAGGCGCTGGCCAAGATCACCGCCGAGGGCGTGTTCCTGGAACGGCTGGAGACCGACCCGGCCCAGTACCTGCCGGAGCCGTCGAAGGAGGACCTCACCGCGGACGTGGTGCGCATCGACCTGACCCGGCCGATGAGCGAGATCAGGGCCGAGCTTTCCAGGCATCCCGTCGCGACCAGGCTGGCGCTGACCGGCCCGCTTGTCGTCGCCCGCGACATCGCGCACGCGAAAATTGCAGAACGACTGTCCGCGGGTGACCCGATGCCGCAGTACATGCGGGATCACCCGGTCTACTACGCGGGGCCGGCCAAGACCCCGGAAGGTTATGCGTCGGGGTCGTTCGGGCCGACGACTGCGGGCCGGATGGATTCTTATGTGGACCAATTCCAGGCCGCCGGGGGTTCCCTGGTGATGCTCGCCAAAGGCAACCGGTCGCCCGCGGTAACGGCCGCCTGCCAGGCCCATGGCGGGTTCTACCTCGGCTCGATCGGCGGGGCCGCGGCCAAACTGGCCCGGGACTGCATCACCAGGGTCGATGTGCTGGAGTACCCCGAACTCGGGATGGAAGCGGTGTGGCAGATCGAGGTGCGTGACTTCCCCGCGTTCATCATCGTCGATGACAAGGGGAATGATTTCTTCACTGGCCCGGCGGGCGGCCAAGGATCGGGCCCGCTGCTCACCATCGGCCGCCGGTGAGGAGCGCTCCCGCCTGAATGCCGAATCAACGCTGGTTTTGCGATTCGCACGATTGCCAAGGCGGCCGCCGGCCCCCCTAGGGGTTGTTAGTAGCAAAACTGGGTGAATTCTTATCTAGCTCCCAGGAAAAAGGCTGGCCGAACGGTGTAATCTCCCGGCCATGCAGTCAGTGACCGGGTCGGGACGCGTGGTCGCCGGGCGCTACGAACTGCTGGATCCGGTCGGGCACGGCGCCATGGGAACCGTGTGGCGGGCCCGCGATCAGCTGCTCGATCGCGAGGTCGCGGTCAAGGAGGTCCGCGTTCCCGGTCCGATGACCTACCAGGACCGGAACGTGCTGCGCGAGCGCTCGATGCGGGAGGCCCGGGTCGCGGCCCGGCTGAGCCACCCGGGCGTGGTCACGGTGCACGACGTGATCGAGGCCGGCGGCACCCCGTGGATCATCATGGAGCTGGTGCCGTCCAGGTCGCTGGCCCAGGTCCTGGCCGAGGACGGCCCGCTGCCGCCGGCCCGCGCCGCGATGATGGGCATGACGCTGCTCGAAGCGCTGGGCACCGCGCACGCGGCGGGCGTGGTGCACCGGGACGTCAAGCCCGGCAACATCCTGATCACCCCGGACGGCAGGGCGGTGCTGACCGACTTCGGCATCGCCACCTTGCACGGCGATCCCGGGCTGACCCAGGCGGGCATGGTCATGGGCACGCCCGGGTTTTGCGCCCCCGAACGTATCCGGGGGCAGCCCGCCAGCCCCGCCTCGGACCTGTGGTCACTCGGGGCGACCCTGTACGCGGCGGTCGAGGGGCGCGGCCCGTTCGAGGGCCAGGGCAGCGCGATGGCCGTGCTGGCCAACATCGTGCACGGCGACCCGCCCCCGGCGCAGTCCGCGGGGCCGCTGGGGCCGGTGATCACGGCGCTGATGAGGCGCGACCCGGCGGTGCGGCCCGACGCGGCCGCCGCGCGCCGGCTGCTCGCCGCGGCGTGCAGCGGCTATGACACGGGGACCGAGCGCCCAGCCTCGGTCCAGCGTCCAGGCTCACAGCAGCGCACAGGCCGCTTCCGCTGCCCAGGGCGGCGCAGCTGCGCTGGCCGGTTCCACCGCAGCCGCCGGTGCCGGCGCGCTGGCCGGTTCTGCCGCACCCGCCGGTGCCGCCGCGCTGGCTGGTTCCGCTGGGCCAGGCGGTGCCGGTGCGCTGGCCGGTGCGCATTACGGCTCCGGCGCCCCGGACGGGCTGCCAGCGAGAGGCCCGGGCGGCGGCGTCCCGGGCGAGCCCGGGGCCGCGGGCGCGGCCGGGCCTCGGCAGCACGCTCGCGTTCCCCGCCGCCGCGCCGGATGGCGCCGCGCCTTCGCCGGGCAACCGCTCGCGACGACGACATCCCGCGCTACGGTCGCCGTCCCGGACCCTGCCTGACCGTGCCCGCCCCACGCGAGGCGGAACCTGCTGGGGCCGGGCTGGCCGGAGCCGGTCTGGCCGGGGCCGGGACTGGCCGGAGCCCGCTGGCCGGCGCTGGGCTGGCCGGGGCAGCCGGGGCTTGGCCTGGCCGGGGCGGGATGGCCGCGGCCGGGACGGAGTACGGCACCACCGTGACCGCCCAGGCCGCCACCGGGCACGGCGGCCGCCGCACCCGCGGCGCTCGGCGGGACTCCGGCGCTCGGCGGGACTCCGGCGCCGGGTGGGAAGACGGGACCGGGCGGGCAGCGGCGGCGCCCGGGACGGCACCGTCGCGCCCTGCTGTTCGGCGGCGGCGGAACGGCCATCGTCCTGGCCGCCCTGCTGGTCGCCATGGGCCTTGCCCACGCCGCGCGACTCCAGGAGATCAGGCACACGGCCGCGAGCAGCCCGCTCCCGCCCGCCATAGCGCTTCCGGCCGGGTACCACTGGTACACCGCGCGAGCGTCGTCCGCACCGCGCCGGGCCGGTTTCTCCATCGCGGTGGCCGACGGCTGGCGGACGCGGCAGCACGGCGACACCACGCTGATGCGCAACCCGGCCACGGACGCCACCATCACCGTGACCCGCGGGGCACCGGGCGGCCCCGGGCCGTTGCGCGAAGCCGCCTCGCTGGCCAGCGCTTCGCACGGGTCGTTCCCCGGCTATCACCGCATCGCCCTGCTGCCCATTCCGTTCCACGGCACCCTGGCCGGTGCCTGGCGCTTCGCCTACCAGCGGCCAGGGACCGGCAACGAGCAGGTGCTGGAACTGGTGGCCCGCCTGGACACCAAGCTCGGCGCCCAGCCTTATGAGCTGACGGTGACCTCGCCCCGGCGGGCCTGGCTGGCCAGCCGGGCGGCGTTCGGTGAGGCCATGATCGCCTTCACCCCGCAGTCCTGACCGCCCGCAGTCCCGCCCGGGCTCTAACCATGTCTTGCGGCCCTCTTCTCAGCGGCCGATACTCGCTGATGGGCCCGCTCCCCAGCCAGGTACCGTCTTGGCGGCCATCGGGTGCACCTTTCGCTTCAGGTCTGATGAGAGCGCTCGCTGTGCCCCGCCGCTTCGCCGTACCAGTGTCCCGGCGACCGTGAGGGAGAATGTCATGAGGTTCATGTTCCGGTTCACCTCGCTCGCTACTGTCGTGATCGTTGGGCTGTTAACGGCGGCCGCCGCGGCCCCAGGCGCGGCCGCTTCGGGGCGGTCTGCAGCTGGTGCCGCAACCATCACGACATGGTCCCGGCGCTACGACGGCGGCGAACAGCCCGGCCCGATGGCGGTCAGCCGCGACGGGTCGAAGCTCTTCGTCACCGGCATCCCCCAGAAACGGGGTGCCGCCACGATCGCCTACAACGCCGTCACCGGCGCGGCGCTTTGGCATGCGCCTTATCCGGGCGGCGCTGCTAGCGATCTTGCCGTGAGCCCGGACGGGTCCACGCTGGTCGTCACCGGAGGCGCCGGGACGGTGGCCTACGACACGGCCACCGGGGCCGTGCGGTGGGCCAACGTGGGCGCGCCGGGCAACTCGGTCGCGGTCAGCCCGGACGGGTCCACGGTGTTCACCGCCAACTGGGATGGGCAGCTTCCGGGATATGTGATCAGCGCCTATGCCGCCGCCTCCGGCGCCAGCGTGTGGACGTCCTCCTACCGCCGCACCGGGCTGACCGCTGGCGCTTTTCTCACCGTGAGCCCGGATGGGACGAGGGTGTTCGCGCGCGGCACGTCCGGCGGCTTTGGCGCCTACCTGACGCTTGCCTTTGACGCCTCGACCGGTGCCAGGCTCTGGGTGCGGCGCTAGGCCCGGACCAGGTCGCGGAGTCTTTCGCGGTGAGCCCGGACGGGTCCCCGCTGCTCGTTACCGGCGACAGCGCCGCGACCTCCAATGGGCCCTTCGACTACGCGACCGTCGCCTATAACACCGCCACGGGCGCACGGCTTTGGGTTCGGCGCTACAACGGCCCGGCGAAAGGCGATGATGAGGCCAACTCGGTCGCGGTCAGCCCGGACGGGTCCACGGCCTAGTCACCGGTCAAAGTACCGGGGCGAGCGGCGGATACGACTACGCGACCGTGGCCTACGCCACCGCCTCCGGGGCCACCCGGTGGGTTGCGGCGCTACCGGGGACCCGGCGGCGCGGGTGGCGCGGCTATCTTCGTCGGCGTGAGCCCGGACTCATCCACGGTGTTTGTCACCGGTGCCGCGGGAACCGGGCTCGACGACTATGCCACGCTGGGATATGACGCGGCCACCGGGGCACAGCTGTGGGTTCGCTTGTACAAAGGCCCGAAGGGGTTCAATTCGGCCACCGGGGGGGCGGTCAGCCCCGCGCACCCGCAGGTATTCGTCACAGGCACCAGCAACGGGCTAAACGGCAAACAGGACTACGCTACGGTTTCCTACACCCAGGGCTGATACCGCAAACGGTCACAAACGTGCGGGCGCTGGAAGCTAACCGCGTCAGGCTACGTTTGCCTGATATCGGGTGGGTAGAGAGAGCGCAGGCAGCGGCAGAACTCCAGGAACCGGGCCCGGTTCTTGCGCGGCTTGATGTGCCCGAACAGTTTGTCTTCGCCAAGCTCGTAGGCAGCGAATAGGTGCCGCACCCCGGCGGGGCGCCTATAGTGGCGGCCGGCGGGGCCGTGGCCTGCGGCCGGGTTCGCTGTCCTTGCCGCTGACCGCCGCCCACTGCCAGGCCCGGCCGCGGCTGGAGGTTCAGCGGCCCAAATTCGTCCGCCTATGCGGATGTCCGCATTCCTGACCGCCACCGAAGTCGATGCGCTAAAGGTAAGCGCCTCCAGGTCAACTCATCGGTGACGCGCTACCAGCGCGAACTACCTCGCCAGCGTCATCTAGACGACCAGCGCGCCCGAGCCGCCTTGCGGGCGATCTCGCTCCGCTGCTCCGGGGTCAGCTTCTCCGCCCGAGCCCGGCCACCCTTAAGGCCCTCCTCGCCCGCCGAGTTCCACGGCGGCAGGCTCCTTGCCCTCGTATGGATCTTCGGGCTCGCGGTCCTCGTCGGTAGCCTCGCTCACGATGGCTGCGGCGAACACGTTGACGTCCCGCGGGCGCTTCTTCCTTGACCGCGCAGGGCATAGACTGATCGTACCTTGCCCGATGCCGCGCCTGCGCAGCATCACCGGCCAGCAGTGGCCGGATAGAGGATCAGACCATGCACCTTCCATGGCGAGCACGCGAGTACGAGAGAACCTGCGATGACTGTGGTTATGTTTGGCTCGTGCCCAAAGGTGTCGCACGGCCACAGATCCGGGACCCTCAATTTACGCGCGGCCGAGGGCTAGCCGATGTGCTGGACGCAAATGCGGCGGCCACCGCTCGAGCAGCAGCCTCCCTGCGCTGTCCCAGTGCGAATCAGATCATTACAAGCAGCGGGCAATCCGGTCCTGAGGGGCGACCGCACCCGCTGTGTGCCCGGCGTCACGCAAGCGTTGCCCTGGCCCGACGATTCAAACTAGACCCACTTACCCACGCCCGACAGTGCAAACGTGACCTGCTACGGCCTAGTAATAGTCGTTGGCCTGCCAGAAAGACCA
The DNA here is from genome assembly GCA_963795785.1 of uncultured Actinomycetes bacterium. Lineage (GTDB taxonomy): Bacteria > Actinomycetota > Actinomycetes > Streptosporangiales > Streptosporangiaceae > DASXKD01. The sequence continues at coordinate 17,207 of CAWCKG010000055.1, read as the reverse complement.
TGCATCGCATGGAGTTCCGTATACGGACTTGATGTAGCCCAGCCCCCACTTGATCTGCGTGGTGGGGTCCGTCTGCCAGTCCGCGCCCGCGCTGGCCATCTTCGATCCAGGCAGCGCCTGCGGTATGCCGTATGCGCCGCTGGCATTCTCGGCGTTGTACCGCCAGCCGCTTTCCCGGGTCCAGATGTCATTCAGGCAGCCGAACTGGGTCTTCGGGTCGAAGCCGAACGACGACATCATGTTGTAGGCGGTGGACTGCGCGGTGCCCGGATTCGGGGGCGGGAAGTTCACCGTGGTGCCGCCGCAGCGCCGCCGGCGGCGGTCGCGCTGCCGGTCGTCGCGGAGATGGCACTGGCCGTGCTCGCGAGCTTGGGGGCGCCGACCTGGTGCATGGTGTGCGAGGCGGTGTCCATCACGATCATCTGCTGGCGCGCCTGCTCCAGCACGGTCATGGCACGGCTGCCCGGGAGCGAAGCGGCGGCGAAGGCAGCCCCGACGTTGGTGTGGTCGGCCCGCACGACCAGGTAGCCAGCGACGGTCGTCCCGGTGATGAGGGCGATGGCCGTGGCTGCCACCGGCAGCAGGAAACCGGACCGGCGCGCGGCGCGCCTCTTTCCGGGGCTCCGCCTCCGGTGCTGTGACAAGGCAGTCCTTCCGTCGGCCATGCACTCCGGGGCGGGGCGCCCAGGGTGCGGACCGCTGCGGGGCAGGGCAGCGCGTCGCGTGATGACCTCCGGGTGCTCCCGGGCCCTGCGCCGGGCGGTGCCCGGGCGCCACGGGCCTTCCGCCCTTGGCCATCGGCGATACCTTGCCAGAAGGACAGGTGGGATTCCTGAGAATTCGCGGAAAAAGCTGTGTCGCGCCGCCGAGGTCACGCTCCGTGCAGATCACAGAACGACAACATGTATCGACACAATTACCATCAGTCATTTTTCGGCCCTTGTGATGCCTGGGGCCACCGTGGCGAGAGGTACCCGCCAGCGGCAGGAGGTCGGACCGTCAGGTGACGTCGTGACTGGCCGCCGACAGGCCAGCCGCAGCTTGAAGGGGAGAACCGCATGGACGAAGCCGAGAGCGGAACAACCGCACCAGTGACGGCCGGTTGCTCGAAGCCTCGGTGTCTGGTCACCCGGACGGAACCGTCCTGGTGCTGCACACGGGCACCCCATGTGACCTCGTACCGCTTCCAGCCGGACTCGACCCAGCACCGATGCGAATCCGCACCGTCATGTACGCCTGGCCAGGCTAAGGCCTCTCCACGCCTCGATATGGCGCGGCTACTGGTGCTCTAGTCCTCTGGTCGCTGTTGGGGTACAGCCCGTTCCCGCACTGGCAGTGGGGCGGCGGGTTCCTCGGCTCAGGCGGCCTGCTCGCGATCGACTTGCCGGCGGCTCGGTGGTCCACGAACTGACCGGTGCCGCGGCGCTAGCGACCGCGCTGTAACCTGAGGCGAAAGCACCAGCTTGACCGGCCGCACGACGTGCCGATGAAGCAGCTCAGAGCGGGAAACATGTGGTTCGGCCGGTCGGCCAAAGCGAGCAGCGCGATGACCGCCCGTTCTTCTCTCCCTACGCGCTGGTGAGCACCCAGCTGGAGGCCAGGAGCGGATGCTCGCCTGGATGGGCCTCGCGGCCAGCACCGCCGCAAGCCATCTGGCATAGGCATCGCCGCAGGTGCCGTCGCCGGGCTGGCGGCCATCACTCCCGAGTCGAGTTACGTGCAACCGTCGGCGGCGATCATCATCGGCGCAGCGCCCGCGTTTCTCGCTAGTCGCGACCAGCACCAGGCCAAGATCCCCGGCTCGCTGGGACTCCCAGATGAATCAGCCGCTCTTCCGGCGGAAGGAGCGGCGGTTCCTGGCCGGGCCGTGCGCGTCGTGAACCTTCCCGGCGCCCTTGCCCCCGGGCGCGCCGATGGTGCCTGCCTCCCTGGCACGCTTGCGCTCCAGTGCCTCGCGGAATTTGGGCTGCACCTCATCCTTGGACGTGGCCGTGTCCCGCTGCCCCGCACTGTTACCGGACTTTGCCTGTCCGGCGGCGGTTGCCTGATCCGGGGAATCTAGCTCCTTCCCTGAGTTCACCTTGTCTCCGGGACTTTCCGGCTTCGCCGCCTTGTCAGCCATGGCGGCCTCCTCCCTTGGGACGGGCACTTTCACAGCTGCGCATGGCCGGCACCACAGCCATCGCGGTGCCCTGCGCCGCTGCCTGCAGTCCGGCAGAACAGTCATGCCCGCCCGGTACGGCGAACCAAACTCCTCGCGCTGCCGGCGGCCGGGGCGCCCGAAACCGGCGGCACGCGGGGTGAGCCGCGCCGCGCTGTACGCGGCAGAAGGCTGAACCGTCCGACTACATGTCCACCGTGTTCGGTGTCGTTGCCAGCGCGTGCAGCGCTGGCGAACGACACGTTCCCTTGGGTGGCCATCGAAGGCCGCGTCGTCCCTGCTCTATCTGACGCTTCCGGTGATAGACAGTGCCGCGGCTAATGCCGGGCCGATATCCGCCCAGGTGCAGGGCCTTGGTGCCGGTGGGTCAGCCGATGACCTTGACGTTTTCCGCTTGGGGGCCCTTCTGGCCCTGGGTGATGTCGAACTCGACCTGCTGCCCTTCCTCCAGATTGCGGTAGCCGTCACCGGCGATCGCGCTGAAGTGCACGAACACGTCCTGGCCACCATCGACAGCGATGAAGCCGTAGCCCTTGTCGCCGTTGAACCACTTCACAGTGCCCTGCGCCATCTTGACCTTCTTGCTGTTGTATGCGGCGCAGCACCCGTCATCTCGTGCGGGTCCCGCGCTTGCTAGATCGCTTGCGATCAGCTTGCCACGGAATACGCGGCGCTGGTGAATCAATCGCCGGCGCCCGGGTCGGATGCGGCTTTACGCCCGGCTGGAGTGCACGCCCGGCTGGCGCGGTCGCGCTCATCCTGGGCATAAGCTGGGCGGTGAGGGCGAACGCTGGCAAGAGCGTCCCCGCCTGGGGTTTTCACCGGAGGGCACCGTGCCGCTCTCGGAGCACGAGCGGCGCCAGTTCGAGCAGATCGAGGCGGCGCTCCGTACTGGTGACCCACGATTTGCCAGCGCCGCACGCGCGGCCGACCCGCGGGTGCATTACCGGCGCCGGGTCATCGCAGCGGCGCTGGGATTCCTGGTCGGCGTCGGGCTGCTGCTCGCCGGGGTCGTGGTCAATGTCATCTCGATCGCGGTGGCGGGCTTTGTGGTCATGTTCGCCTGCGTTCTGTGGGCAGTGACCAGCTACCGGCGCATGACCGGCAGCGCTGCCGGGCGCACCCCCGCCAAGGACAGGGCTCTGGCAACAAGCGGCGTGCCGCCAAGGGCCGGCGGGCTGGCAACCATGCGGAACCGGGGTTCATGGGACGGCTGGAGGAGCGCTGGCGGCGGCGCGCTCAGCCGCCAGATAGTGCTGACGGTCGCAGGCAGGCGCCCGGCCGGCGCCGGGGGCCGATCCCGTGACCGGCTAGGTGCCGGCTCCCCGGCCCCCACCGGCGCCGCCCCGGGAGCCCCGGCACCCGCCGGCCCGGGGGGCATCCGCGGCGCGGCCAAGGGGGCGCGGTGTTCCGCCAGATCTCGGTGACGATCACCTGCGCCGCGCCCGCGGCCGGGATGGCCAGCAGCGCCGCCACGAAGCCGCCGAACAGCCCGCCGATCCAGCTGCCGAGGGACGCCGCGACCAGGATCGACACGAGCACGAGCAGCGGGTTGATCCGCACCGTCCTGCTCATGATCACCGGATTGAGGACGTGGTTCTCGATCTGGGTGTAGGCGAGGAAGACGACCAGCGTCACGATGCCCGCGGTGAGCGAGTGCGCCGCGGCGAACAGCACCGTGGGTATCCCCGCCAGGGCCCCGCCGATCATCGGCAGGAAGTCGACGAGCGCGACCCACAGCGCCCACAGGAACGGGAACGGCACGCCGAGTACGAGCAGCGTTACGAACACCACGATCCCGGCGATCAGCGAGGTGAGCACGTTCCCGGCCATGTAACCGATGACCGCCCGGTTGACCTGCGCCGACACCCGGGTCACCGCCGCGGACCGCTGCGGGGTCATGGCGCCCAGGATCCCGGTGCGCAGCTTCGGGCCCTCGAGCAGGAGCAGCAGCACCAGGACGAAGATCGTGGCCAGCGCGATGAGCAGGGACACGGCGCCCTTGCCGAGGGCGAGGGCCGGCTTGCCGAGGCTCTGCGCGAAGCTGGCGATCTTCGATGCGTTGTGCTGCACCCAGGCCTGCACGTGGTAGTGGCGGGTCACCTGGCCGATCCAGCCCTTCCCGTGCTGAGCCGAGTTCACGTAGGAGGGCAGCCGGTCGGCGAGGTGGGTGACGGCGCCGACCAGCGGATAGCCGAACACGGCCGCCAGGCCGGCGAACACCAGCACGGCCCACAAGGTGACGATGGCGACGGCGAAGCCGCGGCGGTGACCTTCCACCGCTGCAGGAACACCACCAGCGGGTTGAGCAGCAGCGCGACGAAACCCGACACCGCCATCAGCAGGAGCACATCACGCAGCCGGTACAGCAGCTTGCCGGCCAGGTAGGCCACCACCACGACGCCGACCGTGGCGAGGATCGCCCGCAGCGGGATGCCCTGCGACTCCGCCGAGGCCCACAGGCGATCCCGGCGCGTCCGTGGCGGCGCGTTGTCAGGCATCAGCTAAGCATGGCAGGTTCCTGACCGGATGCGGCGCAACGCGCACCCCATGGCAGCAACGCCGCTAGAGCGCGTAGCCGTGATCACTTAGGCACCGTCGTTGGCTGAGGCTTGTCGTACGTTCGCTGCGTGAGCTAGCCCGGACAGCGCGCGCTGAGCCTGGCCGCCCTCGGCCCGGTGGAGGTCAGCACCGGCTGTCGGGCCGGTGCCGAGGGCCAGTCCCCGTGTCGGCGCTGAGAGACGCATGTGGAAGGCTCCAGAGCCTCCTGCCGCCTCTGTGTCTTGCTGTGCGCAGGGGCGAACCTGAAATGAGCCGACGGGCTGACCGTGGCCGTGATAGACTGATGTCAGGAAGCTTCGCCGCCCTGAGTCCGTGCCTGCCTCAGTCCCGTGGAGCACTCCGCGATCGCGCCTCGCCGTCGTATGGGTGGTCGGCCTCGCCTGCGCAGGCATCAGCCAGGGAGCCCAGCGATCCGGGTGCCGCGCGTGCCCGTCGGTGACCTCCGCATGCTCATGGCGGTGCTCCCCGGGACTAACTGATGGCGGCCCAGGCTGCCGCACCGGGCGTAGCCAAGGGTCTTTCGCCTGCACCACGCCGCGCAGCCAGGAGTGTCCGGCAGCCTGACGACGCCCGCCGCCGGCGCGGCGAGGCTGGATCTGCCTGGCCCAGCCGAGTAGCCAGGCCGCCTAGCAGACCCGTCATCGACCTTGAAGGGAAACACCCTGATGTCCGTCCTCACCGCCCCGACAGCACGTCCCGATACGCTAGCTAGCCCGTCGGGCCCGCCCAAGCTCTCCCTCGTCGACCTGCGCCGGGCACAGGCCGAAACGCTGCGCACGCCGCGGTTCCGGTACAGCATCCCCGCGCGGCTGCTGTTCCGGATCGTCGATGTGATCTACGGCCGCCAGCGGACGCTGCGGAAGTTCATCGTGCTGGAGATTGTCGCCCGGGTGCCCTACCAGGCGTGGGAGCGCGCCGCCTACGGTGCGCTGACCCGGATGCACCGGCGGCTGCGGCTGGCCGGGCGGATCTTCGAGCGGGTCGTGGAAACCCGTGCCCAGCAGGACAACGAGCAATATCACCTGCTGATCCTGGAGGAGCTGGCGCAGCGCCAGGGGCCCGTCCGGCCATTCCTGCGGTTCCGGCTGCTGCCGTGGCTGATGGCCGTCGGCTACTACCAGCTGTCGTGGCTGCTGTACATCTGCTGGCCGACCGCGAGCTACCGGCTCAACGCCGCGTTCGAGGATCACGCCGAGCACGACTACATGCTGTTCGTCACCGAACATCCCGAGTGGGAGGCCCAGCCCTACGATGGGTCGTTCCAGGCCGGCTACGGTCACCACGGATCGCTCGCCGACTTGTTCCGCCAGATCGGGCATGACGAGCGAGTGCACAAGCTGGAAAGCCTCGCCGCCCTGGACGAGCCGCGGCTGCGGGACGTCAGGGACCATGAAGCGGACCTGATCGGCAGGCACACCCGGCGGCACGCATGAATCGGCACAGCCGTCGAGATGCCGTGCCGATGTCCAGACTGGCGCGGGCTGAGGCTCTATGAACAGCCCAGGCGGACAGGCTTTCCCGTGTTCACCACGCTGATGCTGATGACCGGCATCACCGCCGCGACCCATGCCGCCCTACCGGCGACACCGGCTGGCGAGGCTGAGGGTGCGGATCGTGATCACACTGGGCGGCAATGCGATGACGTGGTTGCTCGCCTGGATGTAACCGTCCGATCGGATAATCTCGCCCCGACCGGTGCCGCCTTTGCCGCGCGGAGATCGCCGTATCGATGCGGGGCTGGCCGCATAGTCACCCGGACTGGGTGATGGGCTAGGACTCTTGGCGCGTCACGATGGCGGCATGGTCAAGTTGCTGGTCTTTGACCGCCTGAGTCACCCGGTTGCATGCCCCGACTGGATGGCGGCGTTCACCGCATCGATCGGAGATAGTGACATGGCGAAGAAGGACGAGCGTGACCGTCACGACGCGGAGGCCCGGCGCATCCCGGCACCGTTCTGACCAGGCCGGAAATGACATTGACCGAAGACGGGGTGTGGGCCGAAGATGTGCTGCGGGTCTACGGCACGAGCCTCTATCCAGCGGCGCTCCGGATGACCCGTAATGCCCCGGATGCCGAGGACCTCGTGCAGGAGACGTTCGTGAAGGCGCTCGCGGCCTCGGAGCGGTTCCAGCCGGGCACGAACCTGAACGCATGGCTGCGCCGCATAATGGTCAACACGTTCATCAGCGGCTACCGAAGGACCCGAGCCGGGCCGCAGTTCGTCCCCGAAGACGCCCTGGGCTCGCAACTGATCTGCGCCCAGTCACACGGTGGCTCGGCCGAAGACCAGGTGGTAGGCCGCCTGCTGGATCCCGGCGTGATCGCGGCACTGCGGGAATTGCCGGACAGGCACAGGATCGTCGTCTATCTCGCCTACCTTGAAGGGCTCGGCTACCGGCAGATTTCCGCCCTTACTGGCATCCCGCTCGGCAGCGTAAAGTCAAGCCTGCACCGGGCCCGGTACAGGCTCCGCGCCGAACTCGGCGCCTATGCGTCTCGTGACTAGGTCGGCGTGTCCCGGCCATGCGTTTGCCGACGTCGCGCGCTGGCTCACGCCTTAGCCTGCCAGGTAAACGGAAGCCGTTGATAGCGAAGAGAAGAGGGGTGACCCGTGGTCTTCGGGTGGATGAGCATGGGATCGCCTAGCGGGCTTCGGTCCTTCGATCCTCTCCGCATCGCCGACCTGGAGTACCGGATGTGGGTGGCCTACTACCTGCGCCGCTGGAGGAATCTGCTGGTGGCTTCGGTCAGGCTGCTCTGGCTGGGCTTCGGCACGGACCTGGCGCGGATCTTGCCGGGCGCCTGGCTGATGCTGCGGGCCGTCCAGTTGTGGGCACCGTTTCCTGACAACGACCCCGACGGCGCCCAGGCCCGCATGCGCGAGCTTTACGGGCTGGTCAGGCTCCGGTTCGGCCAGCCTGCGGACCCGGCACGAGCGGCCAGCCTGGAGATCGACTGGTGGCGGGCGCACCGGAGGCGTCAGTATGCGTCCCACCCCGCGGAGATGGGCGATGAACTGGCCGAATCGGTGACCCGCTTGTACTGCTACCTGTTCGGCGAGACTGAGGCGGTGGTCAGGCCAGCCGCCGTGCATCGAGTGCGGGCGATGGATCTGTCCGATCAGTGGGTCCGAGAGGGGTGCCAACCCGACAGCCCGCTGCTCCCGCTTGAGCGCGCCGCGCTGGTCCGCGCTTACGCCGCGCTGCTCGCCGCCGTCCACCACGAGGAACGCTGATTCGCATCCCCCTCGGCACCTTCACCCGGCCGGAGGCGCCTGTCTGGCAAACCGACGGCGCCGGGAAAAGGAAGGTATCCATAGCCATGGCGCACCTTAGGCAAGGCTGGCGCTGGTGTCGATCGGACCCGGATCGGCCCGGCAGCCATCGTCCCAGGTAAGGCCCGCGCTTGGTCCAGCTCGCCGATCAGGACGGTATCCGTGCGTTGGCTTCAATCCGGAAGTCGCTGAATACCTCACGGCCGATCTCCCCTGCAGGTCGGTGAAGCTGCCGGTGGGCACAACCAGCTCAGTGATATTCCTGGTCGCCTTCCCTGAGCGCCCGGAGGGACATCTCGAAGGAGTACAACCGGTCACGGACGACTTCGGCTTGCCGCGGGTCGGCGCCGCCCGAAGTGCGTTCGGCGGCCATTGCCGAGCGGACTGCCTGCAGCGAAGCTAGCGTGTCCTCGATCCTGGCACCGTTGTCGTCGTCCGGGACCGCCTCACGCAGCGAATAGAGCGTCTGTACGAGGTCATCGGCGCGCCGCTGGATGTCAGCCCACCGGATCGCTGCATTACTGTCGGCGAACTCACCCGGGGCTTCCGCGACGTTCATCGCGTCGTGCAGTGCCGACCCCTTCGCGTACGCGTCGATGAGCCTGGACCGCCAGTTGGCCGTGGCCGCCGAGCGGCGGCGCGCCGAGAGGACTATCCATGCGATCAGGCCGGCCAGGACGGCGGCGCCTAGCAGGATCCACAGCCAGACGAGGTTGGTTCCGGAGCCGGAACCGGTGGCGGCAGCGGTTGGGGAGGTGGTCGCCGCCGGAGTGGTGACCGGCGTCGATGGCGTGGCGGTAGCCGTCACGGTCGCGGTCGCCGCGGACGTTGCGGTGGCCGTCGCGGTTACGGTGGTGGTCACGCCCGGGCTCGCGGTGGTGGTCACGCCCGGGCTCGCGGTTCTGGTCACGTCCGGGCTCGCGGTTCTGGTCACGCCCGGCGTCGCGGTGGCCGTAGTGGTCTTGCTCGGCAAGTTGCTTAGCGCGCTCTGGGCGATGCTCCCGCATCCCGCCGCCAGGCATCCGGCGACGAGAACGGCTGCCGGAAGGCAAAGCCCCTTGGTGGTACACCGCATGTCAGTCCTCCCGCCTCGCTCACGGTCAGCTGCCGGGGGACTACCAGCAGGAGGCCCCCGGTCCGGCCAGCCGGGCCTGAACATTTATGCCATGAATCCGCGCATGGTCAGCCCTTGGCGGACCATGCGGCATGGGATGGCTGAGTGCTCAGGCGGCGTTTCCGCCGTGCAGGGCGTCCTGCAGTTCCGCCTCGCCCTCCTTGCTCAGCGAGGTCTTGATCACCGTGCCGCCGTACTTGCTCATCGCCTCGACGGCCTTGTCCGGGGTGACCTTCTCCACCATCAGGAACAGCGCCGAGGTTCCCGGCTGCAGCATGCCGCGGACCTGGTCCTGGAACGCCTTGTCCACGCCGGACTTGGTTATCTTCCCCATGAGCGCGCCCATCCCGGCGCCGACGGCCATCCCGAGGACCGGGATGAAGAACAGCAGGCCGAACAGCAGACCCCAGAACATGCCCCAGGTCGCCCCGCCGCCGACCAGGTGGTGGCTGGTATGGGTGTGGTACTCGCCCTCCTTGTCCCGCACGATCACCGCGATCGCGTCGGGCTGGATGATCAGGTCCTGGGCCAGCCGCCGGGCCTCGGCGGCAGCGTCGTCCGCGGTGGTCTCATCGGGGTAAGCGATCGCGATCAGGTCAGCCATAGTTTCATCTTTTCTCCTGAGCAGGCTTGGTCAGGGCCTAGTCCAGCAACCGGCCTGCCGACGCGCCTCACCCTTTGCAGGGTGAAACAACGGGAAGGTCAGAGCAACTGGAGTTGCTGTGCGCGGCGGACCGCCTCGCTCCGGTGAGTGGCCGAGAGCTTGCAGTAGATGCTCCTGAGATGGGTCTTGACGGCGTTCACCGAGAGGTAGGTCTTGTCCCATGCCGAGATCCTCACCTGTCGGTGGCTCAGGTACCGCACCCAGCCGGGGGTGACCCACTCGCCGTCGTCAGTGACCCTGACAGCACTACGGTCTCGGTTGCGTGGTGGCAGGCGCTGTGCCTGAAGTTGCTGTTGCCACAGCGTCGACGGCCAGGTGACCTTCAAGCCATGGCTCCCGCCTGGCTGGAACGCGCTGGACTTCCGGCTCAAGTGGCACGGCAACACCGTGTCGGTGTCTGCGAACCGTACCTCCGCGACATTCACGCTGTCGGGGCCGGAGGCCACGACATGCGTACCGGGCCTCGGCTAGCACGTCTGGTTGGTGCTTGCCAGCCTGGTGATCCTGACTCTGGCGGTCCTAGCAGGCAGAGGAACCCTCACGATGCTCGCCACCGGCCTAGTGGGCGCCGACCGTGAGCCTGGTTCCCTGGCGCAAAGGGCGGTGAGTAACGATGAGGCTCCCGTGGCGCAGGGCCAGCGGGAAGGCAGCTTACGGCCAGCCTGGCTGGTCCGGGCCTCCGCCTCTTGCCGAACGAAGCCGCTGCTGGCCGGCCAGACCTGTCGTCCTGGTGCTAATCCCGCCCGTATCCGCGTCGGCATCCAGTTGACCTTATGCTGTGCGGCCACCACTACCTCTCATCCAGAGCCGCCCTAGCCGTGGTCGGTGCGGTCATCATGGACGAGACCGGCGCGATTGTGGACCCGGCGCCAATGAGCAAGGAAACGTGCGATTACCGGCACTGATCTGCGGAAACGCGACCCGGGCTGCTATTTAAGCAGTTGTCTGGCCATGACCATGCGCTGGATCTGGTTGGTGCCCTCGTAGATCTGGGTGATCTTCGCGTCGCGCATCATGCGCTCGACCGGGAAGTCGTTTACGTAGCCGTAGCCGCCGAGCAGCTGGACCGCGTCGGTGGTCACCGACATGGCGACGTCGGAGGCCAGGCACTTGCAGGCCGAGGAGAAGAAGGTCAGGTCGTCGACCCGCTCTCCGGCCATGACCCGGTCGGACCGGGCCGCGGCCGCGTAGGTGAGCTGGCGGGCCGCCTCCAGCTTCATGGCCATGTCGGCGATCATGAACTGCAGGCCCTGGAACTCGGCGATCGCGCGGCCGAACTGCTTGCGTTCCTGGACGTAGCCGAGCGCGTAGTCCAGGGCGCCCTGGGCGATGCCGAGGGCCTGCGCGGCGATCGTGATGCGGGTGTGGTCCAAGGTGCGCAGGGCGATCTTGAACCCTTCGCCTTCGTCGCCGACGAGCCGCGAGGCCGGGATCGCGCAGTCGTCGAAGTACAGTTCCCGGGTCGGCGAGCCCTTGATACCGAGCTTGTGCTCGGGCGCCCCGAACGTGAACCCGGGGTCCCCGTCCTCCAGCACGAAGGCCGAGATCCCGTTCGCGCCTGCGTCCGGGTCGGTGACGGCCATCACCGTGTAGTACTTCGACACCCCGGCGTTGGTGATCCAGCGCTTCACGCCGTTCAGCACGTAGCCATCGCCCGAGCGCACCGCCCGGGTCTTCATGGCCGCCGCGTCCGAGCCCGCCTCGGGCTCGGACAGCGCGTAGGAGAACATCGCCTCGCCGCGCGCGACCGGCGCCAGGTAGGCGGCCTTGACCTCCTCGGACGCGCCGATCAGCAACGGCACGGTGCCCAGCTTGTTCACCGCCGGGATGAGCGAGGACGACGCGCAGGCCCGGGCCACCTCCTCGATCACGATCGCGGTGGCGATCGCGTCGGCCCCCGCGCCGCCGTACGCCTCGGGGATGTGCACGGCCTGCAGATCGGCCTTGACCAGAGCCTCGTACACGTCCCAGGGGAACTCGCTGGTCCGGTCGACCTCGGCGGCCCGAGGAGCGATCTTGTCGTCGGCCAGGGCGCGGACCGACTCGCGGAGCGCCTCGTGCTCTTCGGACAGGGCGAACGCGGGGAAATCAAGGCTCATGCCTTGATGGTAGATCGGCTCAGGGCAGGCCTTGAACCTTGATGGCGTAGATGCTGGCCTGGTAGGTGCCCGCGTTGTCGAGGGGGAGCTTGGTGAACCAGACGAGCAGGTAGCGGGCGTGCGCAGGCAAGGTCAGGGACCACTCGACGATGCTGCCCGCGCCGGCGGACGTTGCCACCGTGTGCAGGTCGGCCAGCACCGGACGGCTGCCGACGCGCAGCTGAAGGGTGGCGCCTGCGTGGCTACCCAGGGCGAGCCGCACCGCCGAGATCGTGACCGTACGGCCCATGTCGACCAGCAGGCCGGTGCCGGCCTGCAGGTTCCCGAAGTCCGAGGTGGTGTACCAGTCGCTGTACCAAGGCGTGGCCGACTGGCCCGAGATCGCGAACGAGGCCCGCTGCGGGTCGTCGCCGTCGGCGGTCCCGGCCGGGCCGAAGGCAATCACGCGGGCCGGGGTAAGGGCCTGGGTGACCGCCACCGGGCTGGCCGAGGGGGTCGCGGTCGGGCTGGACTGCGCGGTACTGGCCTGGACGCTGGGCGTGACCGACGGGACCGGGCTGGCCTGGCCGGCGTGGGTCGGGCGCTGGCTGGTGGCGTCGGCCGCGCGCTGGGTCTTGCCCACCCCGGAGGCGAACTTGTAGCCGGCGAAGCCGATCACGGCCAGGACCAGGACGGCCAGAATGGCCGTCCACCGGACCCGGCGGCGCTCGCGCTTCCTGATCGGCATCATCGGCTGGAAGGCCTCGGCCGCGGTGATCTCCTGGGCGGACCGCCACCGCTCGTCGAACTCCTCGATCAGCGGCCGGGGGTCGGTGCCCACCGCCTCGGCGATGGCGCGGATGTGGCCCCGGGCGTAGAAGTCACCGCCGCAGGCCGCGTAGTCGTCCTGCTCGATGCCCTGGATGATGTTCTCCCGGACCCGGGTGCGCCGGCTGACCTCGGCCACGCTGAGACCGGCATGGCGACGCGCCGCAGCCAGGGTCGCGCCGATGCTCACGCCCGCCTCCCAGCCTCGCCCGGCCGGATCGCCCGACCGGATCGCCCGACCGGATCGCAGGGAGCATGCCCGCATCGGGCGGGCTCTAAGCGGACTCAGTTTGCGGGGCGGCGATCACGCAGGGTAGCGCCCTTGGCCCGGGCCTGGTCGGCCAGCCGCTCGGCGAAGGAGATGAGCCGGGCGCGCAGCGCGGCGCCGGCCGGGCCCTCGGCGGCGGCCAGAATGCGGACGGCGAGCAGGCCGGCATTGCGGGCGCCGCCGACCGCGACGGTCGCGACCGGGATCCCGGCCGGCATCTGGACGATCGAGAGCAGCGAATCCAGGCCGCCCAGGTTGGCCAGCGGAACGGGGACGCCGATGACCGGCAGCGGGGTGACCGAGGCGAGCATGCCCGGCAGGTGCGCCGCGCCGCCCGCGCCCGCGATGATCACCCGCAGGCCGCGGTCGGCGGCCGACGAGCCGTACTCGATCATCTCCCGCGGCATCCGGTGCGCCGACACCACGTCCGCCTCGTACGGGACGGCGAACTCCTCCAGCGCCGCGGCGGCGGCCTGCATGACCGGCCAGTCCGAGTCGCTGCCCATGACGATGCCCACTTTGCTTTCTTCTCGCCTCCGGGGCGCTTCTGGGCGGCTCCTTGCTGGTCTTGCCGCCTGTGGCGGCGGGCCCTCGTCGCTCGTCCCTCGCTCCTCAGTCCAGTCGGCGCCGCGCCCCTTCGGCTCGGTCATTCTCCGTCCTCATTTCCCCAGCGCAGGTAGCTGGCGGCCCGGCGGGCCCGGTCCGCCAGTTCGGCCGGGTCGCGGTGGCGCCGGTCGCCGGTCACCGTGACGTGGCCGATCTTGCGCCCCGGGCGGACCGGCTTGCCGTACATGTGCACCTTGACCGCCGGATCGCCCGCCATGACGTGGATGTAGCGGTCGTAGACGTCGCCGTCGTCGCCGCCGAGCACGTTGGCCATCACCGTCACCGGCGCGGCCAGCGCCGGGGACCCGAGCGGCAGATCCAGGACGGCCCGCAGGTGCTGCTCGAACTGGGAGGTGACCGCGCCCTCGATGGTCCAGTGGCCGCAGTTGTGCGGGCGCATGGCCAGCTCGTTGACCAGCAGCCCGCGCGAGGTCTCGAACATCTCCACCGCGAGGAGCCCGGTCACGCCCAGCTCGGCGGCGATCCGCAGCGCCAGCTCCTCGGCGTGCGCCGCCCGGCCGGGAGCCAGGCCCGGCGCGGGAGCGATCACCTCGCGGCAGATGCCGTCCCGCTGGACGGTCTCCACCACCGGGTACACCGCGCCCTGGTTGTGCGGCGAGCGGGCCGCGAGCACGGCCAGCTCGCGGTCGAACGCGACGTACTCCTCGGCGATCAGCGCCAGGCCGTGCGCGAGGACGGCCCGGGCCTGCACCGCCGAGGCGCACACCCAGACGCCCTTGCCGTCGTAGCCGCCGCTGACCGCCTTCAGCACCACCGGCCAGGTCCCGGCCGCGAACGCCTCGACCTCGGCGATCCCGCTCACCGGCGCGAACCGCGGGCAGTCGATGCCCAGGCCGGCCAGCCGCTCGCGCATGGCCAGCTTGTCCTGGGTAAACCGCAGGGCCTCGGCAGACGGCCTGACCCGGACACCGGCGGCCTCCAGCGCGGTCAGGTGGCCGCCGGGCACATGCTCGTGGTCGAAGGTGAGCACGTCGCCGCCGGCCGCGAAGGCACGCAGGTCATCAAGCGAGCGGTAGTCCCCGATTTGGGTCCCCGCGGTGACCCGGGCGGCGCTGTCGCCCGCCGAACCGGCCAGGACGCGGAAGCCGACGCCGAGCCCGATGGCGGCCTGGGCGGTCATCCGGGCCAGCTGGCCGGCGCCCACCATGCCCACCACGGGGCCCACCACTGGGCCCACCACTGGGCCCACCACGGGGGTCGAATCGGGCGCCTCCGGGGATCCGGTCACGCTCGGTACCCTACGGGACCGGCGGGCGCGGAGGTGAGCTGGGCAAGCACCAGGGTCCGTTCGGTAGATAGCTTTTTGCTTTTTTCTACAGGAACCGGCGGGGACACAGGCCTGGGACCAGACGGCGACACGAAAGTTAACTTTCGGGGATACACCAGGGCGGGTCGCCGATCTATGATCACGGCAACCGAAGGAGCAGCCGATGGCTACACGTGACCAGGACGTTCCGGTCAGCACGGCGGAGGGGGTCCTCGTCCGCGAGGGCAGCTACGGCACCCAGGTCATGACCGTCGAGCCGGGCGGCGCGGAGTTCATCCCGCTGAACGAGCGGCACGGCCGGCCGGTCCAGCTGTTCTGGACCTGGACGTCGCCGAACATGGAGTTCGCCACGATCTTCGTCGGCGTGCTCGCGGTGGCGGGCTTCGGGCTCGGCTTCTGGGAGGCGGCGCTGGCCCTCATCCTGGGCAGCGGGATCGGCGGCATCACCCAGGGGATCTTGTCCCTGCGCGGGCCGAAGTACGGGGTCCCGCAGATGGTGCTGAGCCGGCTCGGGTTCGGCTACTGGGGCAACGCGCTGCCGGCCGGGCTCAACTCGGTGACCGCCGGGATCGGCTGGTTCGCGGTGAACAGCGTCAGCGGCGCCCTGGCGCTGAACGTGCTGACCCACCTGCCGCAGGTGCTCTGCCTGCTCATCATCGTGTTGGTGCAGGTCGCGGTCGCGTTCTTCGGCTACAACCTGGTGCACCTGTTCGAGCGGTACGCCTTCCCGATCCTCACCGTCGTCTTCCTGATCGCGGCCGGGGTCATCCTGAGCAAGGCCCACCCCGGCGCGGTCCACCATACGATTCCCGGCGCGTTCCTGCTGACGTTCGGCGCCTCGTTCGGCTACGCGGTCGGGTGGAACCCGTACGCGTCGGACTACACCCGCTACTTCAAGCCGGACACGAGCAGGATCGCGATCGCCTGGTGGTCCGGGACCGGGCTGTTCTTGTCCTGCGCCCTGCTCGAGATCGTCGGCGCGGCCGTCGGCACCTCGGTCGGCGCGAACGACGCGCTCGCCGGTCCCGGCGGGATGACCGGGCTGCTGGCCACCCCGCTGGCCGACCTGACGCTGCTGGCCATCGCGCTCGGCGCGGTCTCGGCGAACGTGCTCAACATCTACTCCGGCGCGCTGTCGTTCACCGCGATCGGGATCAAGCTGCCGCTGTCGCTGCGGCGGGCGATCGTGGCGCTCGGGTTCGGCACCATCGGGTTCTTCCTGGCCTGGAGCGGGCTGCACAACGCGGGCAGCAAATACGAGAACTTCCTGCTGATCATCGCGTACTGGATTGCCCCGTGGCTGGCCGTCTACTTCTGCGACCTGCTGCTGCGCCGCAACCCGGACGAGGCGCTGCTGTTCGCGACGCGGCGGACGAACTGGGCCGGGCCGGCGGCCATGCTCATAGGGATGGGCATCTCGATCTGGCTGTTCTCCAACCAGACCGAGTACATCGGGGTGGTGCCGTCGCACGTGCCCGCCGTCGGCGACCTGACCTTCGAGGTCGGGTTCGTGATCACGGCGGTGGTGTACCTGGCCTGGCATTTTGTGGCCGGGACCGGGCGGGAGAACACGCTGGCGGGCTGACGCCTTTTGCACGGCCTTGGCCCGGTCTGGGCCCGGTCTTGGCCCGGCCGGTTCCGGGTGGTTTCAGAGGGTCGCCTCAGGGAAGAGTGAGTCGGCACCCAGGCCTGGCCGGTAGCATGTGCGGGTCTTGCTAGGGGCCTGCCGGGGGTTCGCGCGGGCCAAACATGCTGTGAGTGCCGAAAGGACTTGTCCTTATGCCCAGGATGGCAAGCCTCCGCAAGCGCTTGACCGACCTGATTCCCGAACTGGCGAAGTTCGGCGTGGTCGGGCTGATCGGGGCGATCATCGACCTGGGCGGCGCCGACTACCTGCACGTCCACATGGGCATCGGGCCCATGGCGGCCAAGGCGATGTCGATCACCGCGGCCACCCTGGTCACCTACCTGGGCAGCCGCTTCTGGACCTTCCGGCACCGGGTCAACCAGGCGCTGCTGCGCGAGGGCGTCCTGTTCGTGGCGCTGAACGTCATCGGCCTGGGCATCGCCGAGATCGTGATCGCGGTCACGACCTACGGGCTGGACATGAAGTCAGAGCTGGCTTACAACCTGGCCAGCGTGGTCGGTACCGGGTTCGGGACCATCTTCCGGTACTTCGCGTACAAGAAGTGGGTGTTCCTGGCGGGCGCGCCCGGCACCGTGGTGGCCGCCGGCGAGGCGGCCGTGTCCGGGATCGTCGACCCCGCCGAGACGAGCCCGTCGGGCGCGGCGCTGACCGGCGAGTACGGGCCGCCGTGGGAGGATCTCGCGCCGCCCGCGGACCTCGGCTACGGGCCGGCCTT
>CAWCKG010000054.1:0-84658 GCA_963795785.1 uncultured Actinomycetes bacterium | reverse complement strand
GGGATCAGGCTGGTCGAGTACACGTTCAGCAACAACCCCGTCACCCGCGACGGCCACGGACCCCGCGCGAGCAATCCCGTCGGGGAGTGGCTGCCGGACATCCAGGAGTGGGAGCACGGCGAGGCCACCCCGCTGGTGGCCCGGCTGGGACCCGCAGGCCTCGACACGCTGGACACGCTGATCATGGCGGGCATCGCGGCCACCCGCGCGGAAGCCATCCGGTGGGCCCTGGACCGCATCCGCGAGCGGCCAGCCTACCAGCGGCTCCGTGAACTGAGATGCGACGCCGACAAGCTCAGGAACGAGTTCTGAGACAAGGCCAGATCACCGTCGAGCCTGGTATCTCTGCTCGACCACGTTCAGGTCCCTGGAGCATTGCGGGAGTGTCGCGCATCAAGTGAAGCCACGGTGTCGCATATCAAGCGGAGCCTGACACGGTGCCGTGATGGTGCCGTGATGGTGTGCGCCGGAGCGCGCCGGGCCCGGCTTGCCCGCTCCTGGGTAGCGCCGCGCGAGGATGGCGCTGACTCGGGCGCAGCGCAGCTTCCGCGGGTCACCGGGTCAACCTTTCGGGGAACGTTGCGCGCGAGTCATCCCGCGCGGGCCGCCGCACCCGGCCGGGCGCCGCAACGATCAGCGTCAGCGACCGTAACCGACCATCGTGCGAGTTCATACCGAGGGGTTCAATCAGGACTCTTGGGGACACTCGCTGCTGACGCTCAAGCGACCGGACGGCATCCCGAGGGCGGTGTCCAGGACTATAGATATCCGGGGTTACCCAGCCTCCCACTCGAGCGGCTGATCATACATGTACGGATCTGTTCCTCTGCTTCAGTTCCCAAACCGGATCCTGCACCTTATCGATTTCATCGATGCTTGTTAGCCGCAACCCGCATACCGGGCATACATAACGGTCTGCTGTAAACCAGACAATGCCATCATAGTTGCTTCTCCGGTACGGACTGATATCTTCCTTATCTTTCCATTCGACTGTGTGTTCACCCGATGCAAGCCCTAGTAGCGGGGCAGGCGGGGCAACACATCGCTTCTTCCTCATGCCGAGCGAAATGAGTTTCTCGCATATATATTACGTCAGCTTTCAACTGGTCGGGCACTATCCATACTGCGCTCAAATCGCTCCCCTCGCTGCTTCAATCTTAACAGTGACCCGATAAGCTACCTTATCGCTAATTTCCTCCAGGAAGGCATCCACTACCGCAAGCTTGTCCCCCCAGAAGGAAGTACGGAATCACGGTTCGAAATTTTCAAGAAGTGACTGTGCAAACTGCACCAATGCAGCTAGCAAACTCTCTTCTACCGCAGTGTTGGCAGCGATGTGGACGGCGCCGTCGCGCAAGTCTACTAGGGTGTCGAGCACATCGGCAGACACCTTCGGCTGAACAAATGTCTTTACACGTTTTAGAGCTTCACGCAGCCCACCGTGCGGAGAGGCTTCGAACTGGCCTGGGGAAACCCGAGGAGCTGTGGAGAGAATGCCAGTTTCCTTCATTGCGAAGCTCGACTAGAAGAGCGGGAGACCTTGAAGCAAGGCTTGCTTTCGCGAGATGCTCGAGTGCCGTCCCTGCGTCGATCGCCAATCGCCGCGGATCATCGGAGTGATAAGCGTCGAGCGCTGTTCGCGCAAAACCAATTGCGCTGTCATATAGAACCTCGGGGCTCAAGCTATGCAGCACATCTTCACGCTGAGTCATTCCTAGGACTCCTAGTTCACCTGAATGTATGCCTGACAAGAGACCAGTCCATTTCCGCGGCAGCGCGGACACGGCAGTCGCAGTTTGCTCCCTGAGGCGCCGCTGAGTCAATCCGTGGCGAAGTCATGACCGAGGCTGACACCAGCGCCCAGTGATCAGGCCTGCACTCCGACGGTTCAACCGACGCATGCCCCTGGTAGCCGCTCCTGCGAAGACCGACTGCACAGTGACGATGTGCACGGACTTGTACACGAAACTCCACGAACGAACGGAACGCCCAGACAGGCAATCAACTCCTCGGGACGTAGGCAAGGCCACCACCCAGGCCAGGCAGCATGCCAGGGACCAAGCGAGATGTGGGAACTGCGTCGTGCGGCTCACGATCCAGCTGGACAACCGGGTCGGCCTATGACACCCACAGCCGACGCCAACGGGGTCGGATCACATAACCAGCCATCAGACGGGTGCACGCTATTTCCCGCAGGGGGTGTCTGGTAGGGAGCGGCCGCAGTCGCCGATGGCGACCTTGCGGCGCTGGAAGTTTCTCTGCACAAGGAAATGATCACGGTTGTCGAGGATCCCTGGATTAGCTTTCCTGTCGTCCTCCCGGTTCGGTGTCCGGGAGTGCAGGAAGCTTTGTGGTCGCGTCGGTGATGGCGGCGTCGATTTGTGCGCGGGTCAGACCACGGGCAGAGCGCAGGTCAACGCCTTTTAGGACGGTGTTGTCGAGGACGGCTTCGGTGAAGTCGGCTCCGTCTACGCGCGCGTCATGCAGGTCCGCGCCGGCGAGTTGTGCGCCCCCGAGTTGGGCGTTGGTGAAGTCTGTGTTCTGGAGGTTGGCGTTGCGCAGGTCGCAGCCTCGAACCGTGATCGTTCCGGTTGTCGGGAGCCCGATGTAGGAGATTTCTCCTTGGCGCATGCCGGCATTGCGGAAGCTTGTGCCCCCAAGGTTGGCATCACGGAAGCTTGTTTGCAGGAGTATGGCACCGTCAAAGTTGGCGTTGTTGATGAACGATGCGCTGAGGTCGATGTCGACCAGGAAGGCTTGCCGCAGGTCGGCGGCAGGCATTTGGTGCCGGCCAGGTTGGCCTGGTAGAGGTCGATCCCGCGGAGATCGGAGAACTGGAGGTCGATCCGGCCGCGTTCGATGCGGCTGGCGGGTCGGCGGCCGATCACCGTGACGGCGGCACGTATGTCGGTGGGGGGCGTGGGACTATCTGACTGCTCATAGGTGGGCGGCTCTGCGTCCTCCCAGGATGCCGGGTGCGCACGTGCGCGTTCGCGGATGAAGGCTGCGATCACCTCGACGATGGTCGGGTGATCACGCGGGGAGTCCACCATAATCCGTTCGAGGGCATAGATCGCTCCTGCCCGTACTTCCAGTTGGTCGAGCCGAGTTGCTCCACCGCGCGGATATAGCGATCGGTCATGTGTGCCACGCTGCAGGTAGAACGCGCGCGCGGTAAAGATCAGCGCACCTGCTGCCAGAACACCGGCGCCGAGCTGCAGCAAACGCGACCGGACAGCATCGATGGCAGCCACCTGCTGGCTGGGCGTCAGGTGCTCGAGGGGCACGCCGGTCAACAGACGTGCGCCAGGCCACAAGATCAGAAGGAACAGCAACGCGCAGGTGACGCCGGTGCTCCACAGAACAGCGGACCGACGTTGACGGCACCGAGATACGAGGCTCATCAGGTGCTCTATTCAACCGGCTCAAGGAACGTATGGGCGTGCAGATGAAGCCACACCTGAACGGACGATATGGCAGGCTTGCCAGACGCAGCGCACGACCAACCAGAGCGGCGCAGCCGTGGTCGTACCCACTGGGGTTGCCCCGCTTTGACGGTCAGGGCTGCTGACTGAGTCAGGCTACCTTCTTGATCTTGTTGTTTGGTGAGGGACCTGATACCTTTCCGAGCGGCCCGGGTTGCCAAGTCGCTGATCTCTTCTAGCGATCCGGTGGCCACGCTCCGTGGGCGCAGTCCCCGCCGCCGCAGCGACACCGCCTGAACCTGGGCATGCTGACCCCGGGCACTTGGCGGAGGGCATCGAACCATTCGCTGACGGTCTTCCCCGCGGCCTCGATGGCCGCGTCCTTGTTCTTCAGGCCCATCGTTAGCTCGATCTCACGGGCTACCGTGAACCACCGCGTATCTCCCGTTTTCTGCGCACGCGCAGCGAGGACGTCCGCGCGCAGGGGGCGGCACCAGGGTGGTTCAGCCCGCCCGCGATGCCCGCGCCAGATGCGATCTTGATTTGGGCCATTGGCGGGCCATTAACCCGGGTGTCGCAGGGTCCATCACGGTCACTAGCGGTGTATCGGATGCCTAGCTCAGGGCGGTCAGAGGGCCGGATCTGTCGGATTCCCAAGCTGATAGTGCGAGTTCGATTCTCGTCACCCGCTGACAGCAAGAGCCCAGTCTCAGAGCCATGATCCTGCGCCCGGGCATCGTCGGTCCGCCGGAAGCGCGCGGATGTTGCCCACCGGGCGACGGCCCACCCGCTCAGCCAGTAACCAGCGGTACGGGTCCCCCGTCCTTGGCCGTAGGTTCGGCCGCTCGCCGTGCTTCTTCGGTGGCGGTGCGCGATGCGCGGCAACGCTGGGGGCGGTGCGGCCGTGGGTCACGGCAACGCTCATCGTGCAGACGCGGCCTCGGCTCGGTCTGCGCGGACGGCCCGCCGTCTGGCGGTCGACAGCGAGCGAGCGGTGGCTAGGGCGTGGTCGCCGAGGCCGATCGACATCCTGGTGAGGATCTCGCTGTACGAGCGCACTGGGTCGCGGCCGACCGAACCGAAGAACCCGGTGAGCTCGAGCGTGGTGTGGCCGTGCACACCGGACCAGACAGCTTCGCCGGCGGTGGTGACGTCGTCGACCTCCCATCGGGCCGCGTTGACGCAGGCGTGGATGCGACGGAGGAGCGAGACGAAGGTGGATCTAGCCGCCTCGAGGTCGGCGGGATCACCGAGCCTGAACGCAGCCAGTCCAGGACCGAACATCACCCCGTACAGGTGGGGTTCGCGCAGAGCGAAGCGGCGGTAGCTCCAGAGGTAGGTCATCCAGTCGGCGACGGCATCGTCGGTGACCGCGCCGCGGTCCAGCTCGGTTCCGAAATCGGCGAACCCGCGGCGCATCACCTGTCGGGTCAGTTCGTCCATCCCGCCGAAGTGGGTATAGACGACCATCGTCGACGTGCCCAGCTCGCGGGCCAAGCGCCGAGCCGACACGGCGCCCTCAGTGGCCAGCAGTTGCGCGGCGGTGTTGATGATCCTTTCGCGCAGATGAGGGTCGGCAGACCGGGGCGGCACGCTCGACAGTATATCCATAACACCGTCATTGACATCGGTACATGACAGTGTTATGCATAACACTGTCATGTACCGGTGCCGACAGGAAAGAGGACACGAGATGGCCACCAACAAGGAAATCGTCGAAAACGCCTATGCGAGCTTCGCGACGGGCGACGTTCCCGCCGCCCTCGGTGCCATGGCCGACGACATCCAGTGGACCGAGGCCGACGGATTTCCACTCGCTGGCACGTACGTCGGTCCTCAGGCGGTGCTCGAAGGGGTGTTCATGCGACTCGGGGAAATCGGCGATGACTTCGCCGTG
The DNA here is from genome assembly GCA_963795785.1 of uncultured Actinomycetes bacterium. Lineage (GTDB taxonomy): Bacteria > Actinomycetota > Actinomycetes > Streptosporangiales > Streptosporangiaceae > DASXKD01. The sequence goes on along the minus strand of CAWCKG010000054.1, from coordinate 79,336 downwards.
GTGCCCGAGCAGTTCGTCGCCGACGGTGAGACAGTCGTGGCGCTCGGGAGCTACGGGTGGAAGCACAAGAGTTCCGGAGAACCGGCCGTTGTGAAGATGGTCCACGTGTGGACCATGAACGGTGGCAAAGCTGTTGCCTTCCAGCAGCACGTCGACACCCTCAAGGTTCGCGAGCTCAGCTGACCCTCCGCCGCCCTGGACGCCACCTGATCGGCCGGCCCTCGGCCCGCGCTCTGTGCGGGTCCAGGTCGAGTTCGATTCTCGTCACCCGCTCCATGACCAAGGCCCAGATCAGGGCGCTCCCCAAAATCCGCGGGCGTACGCTGGAAACCTGGACTGTGCCTGCGCGCTGACGTCGGCGGGCGCCACAAGCCGGGGATCAGCAGGCGGAGCAGCGACGCGGCCAGCCTGGCTCGCCATAGCTCTTCCATGAAGCAAGGGAAGGTGAGAATGGTGAAGACCAGGCTCGCCCAGTTGGTTAGCCGATGGCGTGAGCGCCGTCTGGCTCGGGAGCAGAAGCGGCAGACCCCGGCAACACGTCAGGCGACGCGTGACGCAGCGGCGCAGCGGTACCACTCCACGGGTCACGGCCCGTAAACGGCCCGGCGTCTTCCGTCCGGGTCCCTATGCTTGAGGACATGACGATCCAGCGGATGGACCCCGATGGACGACCTCAATGATCCGAGAATCTCGGCATACAAGCCGCAACGGCGGCTGCGCCTACCAGCGCCGCCGGGATATCGGCGGAAGCTGAGCAAGGCCCAGCGCAAGCAGAAAGCGCGGGCCGAAGCGCGCGCGACCCGGCTGCACCTGGTCGGCCTGACCGATGCCGCGGTGATCGTCATGGGCCTGGTCGCCGCCGCAATGGTTGTTGTCATACTCGTGCTGATGCTGATCAGCCACCGTTAGCCCCGCGGTCATCGCGCTCGCCGCTGCGCAGGCACACCGTGACCGGTACTTCAAGGTGCGCTCACGCCGCAGTCCGGGACGCGAACGTGCGCGAAAAGCTGACGGTGAACTTCCCGGATTATTGCTGCTGAACGACAGGCCCCGGCGCACCTGGCCCAGATGCGGCCCTTGCTACCCGGGCCTGCGGTGCCAGAAGTCGTGGGGATGGCGGCCAGGGTGAAACCCGGCGGCCTCGGCGGCCCCGGCCAGGATGGCGAAGCGCCTGGCCACGGCCAACGGGTCATGGGCGTCGCTGCCGAAGGCCAGTGCCTCGCCGCCGGCCTCGTACCACCACCGCACGATCACGGGCGGCAGCGGCACGGCCGCGTTGGCCTCCAGTGCCCGGCCGGAGCGGGCCAGGGCGGCCAGGACGGCGCGGTACTCGTCCTCGAAGGCGGCGGGGTCGAAGCGGCCGGCGTTCTCCGGCCAGTGCCGCAGCGGATAGTCGATGTGCGCGAGGACGGCGAACGGTGCCGTCGACTCGGCCAGCCGGAGCGCCTCGCCGAGATAGGCCCGGACGAGATCGGCGGGCTCGGCCCCATCGAAGAGGAAGTCCACCAGCCGGGTGCCACCGGCTTCCAGCGAGTGCACCGACCCCAGGACCCGGTCGAAGGTCCCCGCGGCGAGCAGAGCCTTGACCTGTTCCTCGTGCCAGTGGGGCTCGCCCAGTTCGGTTCCGGAAAGAATCCGCAGCCCGGGAAACTCCTCCCGGCAGCGCTGCACGCACGCGAGGTAGGCCGCGGCATCCAGGGGCGGCGGGCGGAACCGGCCGTCGGGCCCGACCCGGGCCGCGTTCTGCGGCCGCATCCGCGCCCTGATCTCGGGGGCGACGATCCAGCCGGTGAAGTCGGCGTGCTCGGTAAAGGCGATGGCGGGCAATCCCAGCTCGACCGCCCGGGCGCAGGACCGCGCCATCGACCCGGCGGCGGCGTCCCAGGACCATTCGGTGTGCACGTGCCCGTCCGGTGGAAGCACCAATCGACTCCGCGGTTCTGGTTCTGGCCAGCCCAGCAAGCCTAGACGGCCCGCGCGGAAGGGTCCCGCGGGCACCGCGCGCCGGCCGCCGCCCGGCGGCCCCGGCGGCCGGACCCGCCCGGCGACCCGGCAGGCGGCCCCAGGTGGCGCCGTGACGCCGGGTGGCGGAGAATCGGGGTGTGCCGTTTTCCTGGCGGGCTCGTGAGTACGAGCGGACCTGCGCGGACTGCGGTTACGCCTGGCGCGTGCCCAGATCGGCCGTGCACAAGCCGATATCCGGCTTCAGCGTCGCGCCACGGGGACGGCCCGTCAGCCTCGGCGGGATCGACCCGGTCGTCGCGGACTCGGAGCCGGAAATCGTCTCGAGCGAGGCGATCAGCGAGGTGGCCGCCGCCTACGCCCACTGCCCCAAGTGCGGCTCGGAGCACTACACGCAGCGCCCGGTTCGCTCCTGACTCCGGGGTCCCGCACCTGACCCTGCGGCCCTGAGCCTGGCGGCCCTGAGCTGAGCGGCCCTGAGCCTGGCCAGCGCCGGCTGGCAGAATGCCGGGTGTGCCTCACCCTCAGCGCGGGCCCTTCCGCGGCCTGCCTCGTGAGGTGCCGTTCCTCACCGCGATCTCGTTCACGGTCGCGCTCGGGTTCGGGATCGTGTCCCCGGACATCCCCGCGTTCGCCCGGCACTTCGGCGTCAGCACGGCCGCCGCCGCGAGCGTGGTCAGCGCGTTCGCCCTGATGCGCATCGTGGGCGCGCTGCCCGCCGGCCGGCTGGCAGACCGGTTCGGCCAGCCCGTGGTGATGGCGGCAGGCATCGCGATCGTCGCGGTGAGCAGCATCGTGGCCGCCTTCTCCGGCTCGTTCGCGGAACTCATCATCCTGCGCGGCGCCGGCGGGTTCGGCTCGGCGATGTTCGGCGTCAGCGCCCAGACCCTGCTGCTCGTCAGCGTGTCCAGTGAGCAGCGCGGCCGGGCGAGCGGCCTGTACCAGGCGGGGTTCCTGGTCGGCGGGATCAGCGGGCCGGCCGTCGGCGGGGTGATCGCGGCCTGGTCGGAGCGGGCGCCGTTCATCATCTACGGCGGCATGCTGATCGTGCCGGCGATCATCGCGGCGGCGATGCTGCGCGACAGGTCCGGGGCGGGCGCCACGGCCAGCCAGCAGCGCAGGCGGGTGTTCGCGGACATCGCCGACGCGCTGCGGGACCGCGCCTACCGGGCCGCCGCCTCGGCGAACCTCGCGGACGCGTTCGCCACCATCGGGGTCCGCAGCGCCATCGTCCCGTTGTTCGTCCGCGACGTCCTGCACAGGTCGGCCATCTGGACGGGCATCGGGTTCCTGGTGGTCGCCGCGATCAATGCGGGAACGCTGCTGCCCGCCGGGCGTCTTGCCGACCGGTTCGGCCGGCGTCCGGTGGTCGTCGGCGGCTGCCTGCTGTCGGCGGCCGGCATGGTCCTGCTGGCGCTGCTGCCCGGGGTCGGCGGGTATCTCACCGCGCTGGCCGTGCTCGGGCTCGGCTCCGGGCTCCTCGACGTCGGGCCCGCCGCGATGCTCGGCGACATCCTCAACGGCCGGGGCGGGACGGTTGTCGCCACCTACCAGATGGCCGGGGACCTGGGCACCGTGACCGGGCCGGTCACCGCCGGGTACCTCGTGGACGTGGCCTCCTACGGCGCCGCCTTCGGTGTCACGGCGGGCGTGCTCGTCCTGGCCGCCTTCCTCGGCGTCTTCGCGCCCGAGACCCGCTGGCGCGATCAGCCGGCCGGAGCCCGGCCGACTGGCCCGCGTCCCTGCCCGCACCCGGCTCCTGACCGGTCCGCCCCGGCTCGGCCCACCGGGGCCGCGGCCACCGCCCGGCTCGGCGTTTGGTTGCGCACCAAGACGACTCAACTGCATGACGAGTTCGGCTCGGCACCCTGTCCGTACGGATGGCGTCGTTTTTCTTACTACTTTGTAGGATTTCCCAGGAACCTGGACTTTTGGAGGATTTCTGGGCGTATCTGGGAGCAATCGCTCAAGATCGGATCGAGCACACCTCATGCGCGGCCCAAGAGGGGAAAGCTGATGCCAGCCCACAAGATACTGACCACGTCGGCACTATCCGTAGCCGCCGCGACCGCGCTGCTCGTCAGCGGCGTGAGCGGCGCGGCGGCGACCTCATCCGGCCATACGCGCCCGCGATCTGGTGCGCAGCACCGCGCCGATCGCGGGGCAGAACGCCGGCCTGCGGGCGATGCCACTTACCAGCCGGGTGCACGTGAGCGTGTTCATCGGCCGCAACCAGGCGGGCCTGGCGGCGGCCGCGACGGCCATATCCAACCCGCGGAGCCCGCGGTATGAGCACTATCTCAGCCCGGCGCAGGTCCAGGCCGAGTTCGGCGCCACCGCCGCCCAGCAGAGCGCGGTCAGCGCCTGGCTGGCTCACTCCGGCCTGGCCGTGACGCACCGCGACCCGTTCGTGGTCGCCGCGTCCGGGACCGCCGCCCAGGCGGAGGCGGCCGTGCAGGCGACGCTCGGACTGACCCACCCGCGGGGCGGGGCCGCCCAGGTCGTTTCCACCGCCGCGATGTCGGTGCCGGCCTTGCTCGGCGCGGCGGTCAGCACGATCCGGGTGAGCCCGGGCAACATCCCGATGGGCCAGCATGAGCAGTTGAAGGCGAGCGACACAGCGGCACCTGGGTCCCAGGCCGCGGCGACGGTCAAGCAGGCGTGCTCGGTCTACTACGGCCAGAAGAAGGCGAGCACGCTGCCCGCCGCCTTCGGCAAGACGCTGTCCTTCGCGCCGTGCGGGTACCTGCCCCAGCAGTTGCGCAGTGCGTACGGGGCGACCCGGTCCGGGCTCACCGGGCGGGGCGTGAGCGTCGCGATCCTCAGCGAGGACAACGACTCGACCGCGCTCGCCGACGCGAACCGCTGGGCCAAGGACCGCCACTTCCCGCCGTTCAAGCCCGGCCAGTACCTGGCCAACATCGCCTCGCACGGCGTGCCCAACGGCGTCGGTGACATCGAGAGCGCCCTGGACGTCGAGTCGGTGCACGGCATGGCCCCGGACGCCCGGGTCAACTACGTGGTCGGGAACGGCACCATCACCGGGGACCGGCTGCTCGACGCGCTCGACACCGTGGTGACCTACCGGATCGCCACGGTCGTGTCCAGTTCCTGGTTCGAGGGCTACATGCCGGTGCCACAGAGCATGATCACCGCCTGGGAGGGCGTGCTGCAGCGGGCCACCGTCGAAGGCATCGGCGTCAACTTCGCCACCGGCGACTTCGGCGACGAAACGCCGCTGCAGTACCCGGGCAGCGACCCGTGGATCACGCTGGTCGGCGGCACCAGCCTCGCCGTCGGCAAGAGCGGCAACGCCATCTGGGAGACCGGCTGGGAGTCCGACCAGGCCAACCTCAGCAAGAACGGCCAGTCCTGGAAGCCCGCGCCGCCCGGGGTGTTCAGCGAGGGCAGCACCGGCGGTGTCTCCAAGACCTTCCCCGAGCCCTACTACCAGCAGGGCGTCGTGTCCCACAACATCCGTCAAGGGCGTGGCGATGCGGGTCGTGCCGGACGTGTCCGACCTTGGCGACTGGAACCTCGGCTACCAGATCGGGGTGTCCATCCCCATCGGCCACCACAAGATCAAGTACTTCAACCAGATGAACGGCGGCACCAGCCTGTCCTCGCCGATGTTCACCGGGTTCGAGGCCGACCTGATCCAGGGCCGTGGCGGCATCTCGCTCGGGTTCGCCAACCCGGCGCTGTACAACTACGCCAACACCGCCACGTTCCACGACATCACCGGTAACCCGCAGGGGCAGGGGGTGACCGAGGCCACCGTGTTCGGCATCGGCTACGGCCAGCCGCCGACCCTGTCGGTCATGGGCCAGTGCGGCGACACCCGCCACCTGGCCTGCGGCGTGGGTTACGACACCGTGAGCGGGCTCGGCAGCCCGGGCCCGGCGTTCTTCAGGTCCTTCGGCTCCAAGCCGAAGTAAGCCCAGCCGAGGTAAGCAGGCCGCGGCGGTGACCTGACCGGCCGCCGCCGCTCGGGCTCAGGGCCCGCGACCCCATCCAGGGGCCGCGGGCCCTTGCCCGTCCATGGCGTCAGTCGTGGCGCCCGGTGATCGCCAGGCTGGCCCCGATCCCGATCATCACCAGGCCGCCGGTCCCGCCGACCAGTTCCAGCCGCCGCGGCGACCGGGCGAACCAGGCCCTTGCCGTCCCGGCGGCCAGCGCCCAGGAACTGTCACACAGCCCCGCGATGGCCACGAACGTCGCCCCGAGCAGCAGCATCTGCGCCGGCACATGACCGGCCTGCCGGTCCACGAACTGTGGCAGCACGGCGGCGAAGAACACGATGGCCTTCGGGTTGCTCACCCCGACCGCGATCCCGTCCCTGAGGATCCGGGCGACGCTCTTCGGTTCCGCAGCCTGATTGAGTGCGTTACGCAATGACCGCCGGTGCCTGATCCCCTGGACGCCGAGGTAGACCAGGTAACCGGCACCGGCGAGCTTGATCACGGTGAACAGGGCCACGGACCGCTCGACGAGTGCCCCGATACCAAACGCCACCGCCATGACCTGGACGTATTCCCCGGCCACGCCGCCCATGGCGGTGCCCACCCCGGCCGCCCGGCCGAGCATCAGCGACCGGGTGATCACGAAGATCACGTTGGGCCCGGGGACGATGATCAGCGCGAACGAGATCAGCGCGAAGGCGAGCAGATGACTGGCGGGCGGCATGCCGCAGCCTAACCACGCCGTCCGCGCGGCGGGCAACGCAATAACGGCCGCGCACCGGCCCGCGGCCCGGTGCGGTGCGGGCCGGCGACCCGGGCGTTACGGGCGCTTGACTGGATCCGGACATTGATGTGACTTAGGTTCGATCCGGGGAGCTACTGCCGGGCGGGAAGGAGATCGAGAGATGCGAATCCATCCACGAACCTACGTTGCTGCTGCCTGCACTGTGGCACTGGCGGCCGTGCTCGGCAGCGCGCCCAGCGCCTTCGCCGCGCCCGGCACGGCGTCGTTAGGCCACTCGGGCTCAGGCTCGGCCATGGGGCCGGGCTGGGTCACGACCTGGGCCGCCAGCCCGCAGGCGCCCACCCCGCTGCTGCCGAACCCGGGGAACGCGGGATTCAGCAACCAGACGGTGCGCAACATCGTGTTCACCAGCGTGGGCGGCAACCAGATCCGGATCCGGCTGAGCAACGCATTCGGCAAGCGCACCCTGACCGTCGGCCGGGTCAGCGTCGGCATCCCGCTCACCGGGGCCCAGCTGGTGCCCGGCACCACGCCACCCGGTGACGTTCGGCGGGCAGGCCTCGGTGACCATACCCGTCGGGGCCGAGGTGGTGAGCGACCCGGTGCCGCTGAAGGTGTCCCCGCTGGAGCAACTGGCCGTCAGCGTGTACCTGCCCACGGCGACCAGCCGGGCCACCTATCACTTCACCGCGCAGCAGACCGGCTATATCGCCTCCGGCGATCAGGCCAGCGCCACGGCCAGCACCGCCTACACGACGACCGACACGTCCTGGTACTTCCTCGACGGGGTGCTGGCGCACAACACGGCAGCGGCCGGCACGGTGGTGGCCTTCGGTGACTCGATCACCGACGGTTTCCAGTCGCAGACGGGCGCCAATGCCCGCTGGCCGAACTACCTGGCCCGGCGGCTCGACGCGGCCATGGGCGCGCAAGCCCCCGCGGTGGCGGACGAGGGCATCAGCGGAAACCGCGTGCTGCACAACTCGCCCTGCTTCGGCATCAACGCCCTGGCCCGGTTCCAGCGGGATGTGCTGTCCCAGCCCGGGGTGAAGGACGTCATCGTCATGGAGGGCATCAACGACATCGGGTTCAGCGCGACCCCGAACACCGGCTGCTCGGTGCCGAACACCAGCGTGACGGCGGCGCAGATCGAGGCCGGGTACCGGCAGCTGATCAGCATGGCGCACGCGAACGGCCTGAAGATCTTCGGCGCCACCCTCACTCCGTTCAAGGGCGCCGCTACTGGTCCCGCGCGGGCGAGGCCAAGCGGGAGGCGGTCAACAACTGGATCCGGACCAGTCACGCCTTCGACGGGGTGATCGACTTCGCCAAGGCGGTCCAGGACCGGTTCAACCCGCTGTACATCAACCCGGCCTACAACAGCGGCGACAACCTGCACCCCAACGACGCTGGTTACGAGGCCATGGCCAACGCCATCAACCTGGCGCTGCTGAGTAGCTGAGTATCGCGGCCGGCGGCGCGCGCCACCGCTGACGGTGGCGCGCGCCGCCCGGCTCTAAGGTGAGCCATGGCTGCGAAGGTGTCGTGTGCGATCGGCGTGCCCAACGTGGGCTCCTTCGGGGACCCGTCCCTGCTGGTGTCGCTGGCCGTGGCGGCCGAGGAGTACGGCTGGGACGGGTTCTTCATGTGGGACCACCTGCTCTACTGGGACCCGGAGTGGGCGGTCGCCGACCCGGTGGTGGTGATCTCGGCGGTCGCGGCGCGGACGGCCAGGGTCCGGATCGGCATCATGGTGAACGTGCTGGCCCGGCGCCGCGCGGGCAAGGTAGCGCGGGAGTCGGTAACGCTGGACCGGCTGTCGCAGGGGCGGCTCGTCTTCGGGGCCGGGCTGGGCTCGCGGGCGGAGGAGTTCACCTCGTTCGGTGAGCCCGGTGACGCGCGGGAACGGGCGGCCCGGCTGGACGAGTCCCTGGAGTTGCTGGATGCCCTCTGGACCGGGGAGCCGGTGAACTTCCACGGCGAGCACCTCACCGCCACGGACGTGACCATGCTGCCGCGCCCGGTGCAGCGGCCCCGGATCCCGGTCTGGTGCGGCGGGCGCTGGCCGAACCGGGCCCCGTTCCGGCGGGCCGCCCGCTGGGACGGGGTGATGCCCACCCACGCCGGGTACCGGCTCGGCGAGACCATGCCACCGGAGGATCTGCGCACGGTCATCCGGTACACCCAGGAGCACCGCGCCGCCGCCGGGCCGTTCGACGTGGCGCTGGAGGGGCAGACCGACGGCGCCGCGCCTGACCGCGGCGCCCGGCACGTGATCCCCTATGCCGAGGCGGGCCTGACCTGGTGGATCGAGGCGCTCGGCTGGTGGCGCGGCACCCCGGAGGATGCGCTGGCCCGGATCACCCAGGGCCCGCCGGTGCTGCCCGGTCCCTAGCGGCCATCGCGAGTCGCGGGCGGCGCCGGGCCCAGCGCGCCGCATCCGTGCGCCCGGACCGGAAGGGCTGCTGCCGGGGCTGGCCTTACCGCCGGCTACGCCGCCCGGGACGGGCCGAGGCCGAACCAGGGCAGGCACGGTTCCAGCCCGGACACCCGTACCCGCAACGGCCGGCGGCCCTGCCAGGTCGCGCGGTCGAGCAGGAGCCGCTGCGCGTTGATCGCCTGGCCACGGACCACCAGATGGTCGATGCCGTCATCGGCGTAGCCGAGCTTGCGTGACACGCCCAGTGAGGCCGCGTTGTCGCTGTGCGCGATGGACCGCGCGTACTCGGCGTGCAGGTCGTCGAACGCCAGCGACAGCACGGCCGCCCGCATCTCCGTGCCGATGCCGCGCCCCTGGTAAGGGCGGCCGATCCAGGACCCGGTGTGCACCTCGCGGAGGACCGCGAAGTCCGCCGCCTTCAGGCCCTGGACGCCGACGATGTCGCCCTGGTGCACGACCGCGAAGCTGACTTCCCAGTTCGCCGGCTCCCAGGAGGCCCACTGCGACCAGAAGAAGCGCAGCGACCTGGCGGGCAGTTCGGCGGCGGCCACATCGGTCCACGCGGCGCTGAACGGCTGGACCTGCGGGTCGTGCACGCCGGCCGCCGCGAGCGTGACGAGTTCGTCGAGGTCCTCCAGGCTGGGCCAGCGCAGCTCCAGCCGCGGCGTGCGCAGCCGCAGGCGCGTAAGTGGCCAGTGCGGCGATGTCATGAAAATGATTCTGGGCGGGCACCGCTGCCCCTGGCAAAGGGATAACTGCGCTGGGGAAACCCGCGACGCGGGACAGCCGCACAGCGCGTCAGGCCGGGCAGTTCTCGTGCACCCAGGCGCCGCTGGCCCGCCGCCGGGCGTCCTGGCCGGCCGTGATCGGCTGGCCGCAGCGGCCGCACCGGCTGTCGGCGGCCCGCACGGTGGGGCCGCTCAGCGCCTGGCCATGGGCGGCCTGCCCGGTGTCGAGCCCGATGGGGCGGGAGTCGGTCACCGGGAAACTGGCGCCCCCGGGACAGAAATGGCTGAGGTGCGCCTCGCGCACCCGCTCCTCGATCTCCATCGCCACCCCCGCATCCAGTCTGCCATTCCCCGGCCGGTGCCCCGCCGGGCCCGGGCACCGGCCGGGGAGGTCACGCGGCGGCGCGTGCCACGTCCAGGCCGGCCGCCGTGCGGAAGGAGTCCAGCACCAGTTCCGCGGCCACCGGGTGGTCGCCGATCGGCGCGCTGACCCAGCGGCCCGTGCTGAGCTGGAGCCGGTCGTGGAACTGGCCGGGTGCCAGCAGGTAGGAGGCCACCGCGACCGGCTCACCGGTCAGGCCGGCCAGGAACGACACGGCCTCGTCCACCGTCGGGCGGGCGGCCGACGCGAACCCGGCGACCACGGGTGCCCGCCGGTGCGCCGCGAGCATCGCCGCCTGCCGCCTGATGTCCGCCAGCGCCCGCGGGTCGCGCGACCCGGCGGCCGCGAGCACGACCGGGACCCGGCCGGGCGCGCCCGCCTCGGCCAGCCGGTCCGCCAGCGGGCGCACCAGCCGGGGACCGGGGCCGAGCGGCGCCGCCACCGGCACCCCGGCGGCGCGCGCCGCCCCGGCGATGTCGGAACTCAGGTGATACCCGCTGGACAGCAGCAGCGGCACCACGACCACCCCGGCCGGGCCGGCTTCCGCCCGCGCATCGTCCAGGCCTTCCGCCAGCGACGGAGCTGCATTCTGAACGAAGGCCGTCCGTACCCTGGTCCCGCCCGCGAGCGAAGCCACCCGGCCGGTGAGGGACAGGACGCATTCCTGCGCGGCCGGATCCCGGCTGCCATGCGCGACAGCCAGCAGGACCGGGGTCATGACGATCCCTGCCCCGCCGGCACCACGCCGGTGAACTTCAGCTGGAACGCCCGGGCGCAGGACGCGCACCGCCACGAGCCGCCTTCCGGGGCATCCGGCCGCAGGTCGGTGTCCCCGCAGTACGGGCAGTAAAAGGGAACCTGCCTTTCGCCAGCGGGCTCGCTCATTGCAGGAGCCCTTCGTCGGCGCGGCGGGCCCAGGTGGCGAACTGCTCGCCCTCGGTGCGGCCGGCGAGGTAGTTGCGCAGCACCCGCTCCACGTAGTCGGGCAGCCCGTCGGCGGTCACCTTGAGCCCGCGCAGCTTCCGGCCGAACGCCGGATCCGTGCCGAGCGACCCGCCCAGGTGGACCTGGAACCCCTCGCCACCGTCCACGATCGAGCCCTTGAGCCCGATGTCGGCGATCTGGAACCGGGCGCAGGAGTTGGGGCAGCCGTTGATGTTGATGCTGATCGGGGTGTCGAACCCGGGCAGCCGCCGGTCCAGTTCGGCGTACAGGTCCATGGCCCGCTGCTTGGTCTCCACGATCGCCAGCTTGCAGAACTCGATGCCGGTGCAGGCCATCGTGCCGCGCCGGAACGCCGACGGGTTCACCTGGAGGTCACGCGCGGCCAGTTCCTCGGTCAGGTCGGCGACCCGGTCGCCCGGCACGTCGAGGATCAGCAGCTTCTGCGTGGTGGTGGTGCGGATCGTGCCGGAGCCGTACTCCTCGGCCAGGTCGGCGACCTGCCAGAGCTGGGTGCCCGAGGTGCGGCCCACGTTCGGCGCCACCCCCAGGTAGAACAGTGCTTGTCCCGCCCCCGCGCTCCGCGCCCGCCCCCGCACTCCGTCCCGCTGCCGGTGCACGCCGACGTGGTCCCGCGCGCCGGGCGGCGGCGCGGGGGGCTCGGGCCCGTCGGGCAGCGCCCCGCCGAGGTACTCCTTCTCCAGCACCTCGCGGAACCGCTCCGCGCCCCAGTCCGCGACCAGGAACTTCAGCCGTGCCCTGCTGCGCAGCCGCCGGTAGCCGTAGTCGCGGAACAGACCGGTGACCCCGCTCCACACCTCCGGGACCCGGTCCGGGGACACGAACACGCCGAGGCGCCGGGCGAGCATCGGGTTGGTGGACAGGCCGCCGCCCACCCACAGGTCGAAGCCGGGCGTGCCGTCGGGGCCGGTGACGCCGACGAACGAGATGTCGTTGATCTCGTGCGCGGTGCACTGGGCGGTGCACCCGCCGATGGCGGTCTTGTACTTGCGCGGCAGGTTGGTGAACTCGGGATTGCCCGCCGCCACCGCCTCGGTCGCCCGCAGCGCCGCGGTGGCGTCGATGATCTCGCCGGCGTCGATGCCGGCCACCGGGCAGCCCAGGATGTTGCGGGGCACGTCGCCGCAGGCCTGCAGGCTGGACAGGCCGACGCCGTCGAGCCGGTCCCAGATCTGCGGCACGTCCTCGATCCGGATCCAGTGGAACTGCACGTTCTGCCGGTCGGTGACGTCGGCCAGGTCCCGCCCGTACTCCTTGGCGATGCCCGCCACGGTGCGCAGTTGCTCCGCGGTGAGCTGCCCGCCCGGGATGCGGACGCGCATCATGAAGAACGCGTCCTCGATCTCCGCGTCCTCCAGCGCCCCGGTCTTGCCCCCGCCGATCCCCGGGCGGCGCTGGGTGTACAGGCCCCACCAGCGGAACCTGCCGCGCAGGTCGAGCGGGTCGATCGAGTCGAAACCCTGGTGGGCGTAGCGGGTGAGGATCCGCTGGCGGACGTTGAGCCCGTCGTCGTCTTTCTTGAACCGCTCGGCCGCGTTCAGCGGCTCGAGATGGCCAAGCGCCCATTGGCCCTGGCCGCGATGGGTCCGGGATGGCATGGTTGTTTCCTTCTGCCGCAGGGAGCACCGCGTACGCGAGCAGTCACTCACAGTACGGGCGGGGACTGAGGTTCAGCGGCAGAAGGGACAGATGGCGCTGGAGACCCGGAGCAGGTCAACGTGACGACGGCACACCAGCGGCACCCAGTGGGGGACGCCTGCGGGGCGGGTCACGGGTGCAGCCTCCTCGCCTGCCAGCCGGCCGAAGCCGCGATGCTGGCACTCATGCCTCGTCCCTGTCAGTGTAACCGGCACCACGACCAGGGCAAAGGTGATATTTCCGGCACAAACCCGCTGCTCAGCCCGCTTCCCCGAACGTGATCATGACCTGAGGGGCTGCTCCAGGCACCCGTAAGTCATGATCACGAAATGAGGTGGGTGGCGGGGGAGGCCGTGCTGGCCGCGTGGGTGGGATGGGTGAATGATATTGATGACGACGGCGATGCCTGGGCACGGGCGGGCATATCTTCTCGCGGTTGCCCAGGTGAGCTGCTACGAAGGCCAGAACGGAGAGCAGCCATGGGACTCATGGACCGGGTGAAGGAGCAGGCGGCGCAGGTCGCGCAGCGGACCGCTCAGGCGACCCAGGAGGCGGCCCAGCAGGGCAAGGCCAAGCTGGACCAGGCCCAGGCGAAGCGCCGCGCCGACGCCATGTTCCGCGACCTCGGCGCGGCCGTCTACGCCGAGCGGACCGGCCGGGGCGGCACGGACACCGCGGACAAGATCGAGCGCCTGGTGACCGCCCTGCAGCAGCAGGAGGCCGAGCAGGGACTCGGTGACACCGACGGGCCGCCGCCGGCCGTGAGCCTGACGTAGCGCGCAACCGGGGGGATCGCCCGCGCCTGAGCGGGCGATCCCCCCGGTTGCCGTGTTAGCCCGGGGCGACTCCCGGAACCCCCGATGGCCAGCCCGGCTAGCCGGTCACCCCGCGCCGGTGCCGGAGATCGGGACCTCCAGCGAGTGGTTGCCCCAGACGTCCCGCCAGGTGACCTTGTACAGGCCGTGGAACGGGCCCGCCTTGTGCGGCGTGAAGACGATCGGGACCGTCAGGTCGTCGGTCGAGTTCACCGGCAGGCCCTTGGTGATGTTGAACAGCGCACGGAACGGCGTGCCCTGGGTGGACGCGCCCGACATGAGCGCGGACTGGTTGCCCTTGTTGATGATGTCGACCCAGATCTTCGCGGTGTGGCCGACCCGGACGGACCCGAAGTTCACCTGCGCTGGCACCGAGGCGAACTTGATCACCGGCTTCAGGCCGGTGCCGGTCAGCGTCACCGTGAGGCGCTGGCCCTTGCTGGTGTTGATGGTGAACGAGCTGTTGGCGGCGCCGAGCTTCGTCGGCGTGTACTCGCCCTGAACCGGGATCGCCTCGCCGGGCTTGATGACGGTGCCCGGCGCGGGCAGGCCAGCGACGGTGTACTGCCCGCTCGGGGCCTTGACCGAGGTCACCCGGATCGGGGTGTCGCCGCCGTTGACGATGCTGGTCACCTCCCAGTCGTTGATCCCGAGCGGGACGTTCGTGATCACGTCACCGTCGTTGGTGTTGAGCTCGAAGTGCAGGCTGGTGGACGTGGCGAACAGCCCGGCGCTGGATGCCGTCGACCGATGAGGGGCACCGAGACCGTCCCGGCTGGCCCGGCGCTGGTGGTGAAGGAGACCGCGCCGGAGGCGCCGTCCGTCGCGCCCGGTGCGAACTTCACCTGCGCCCGCAGCACGTCGCCCTTGTGCAGGGTGACCGGGAACTTCACCGCGGCCGTCGCGCCGCCGGGATGGGTCACCGTCACCCGGCTGACCGTGAACGGATCCGGCTGGGTCAGCGCGCTCAGCGAGGCGCCGGTGACCGTCACGGTCCTGGTCGCGGTGACGCTGGCCGGGGAGGTGGTGGCCGAGTTCACCGGCGTGTCGGCGAACGTGTCCGTGCCGCCCGACTTCAGCGCCCCGCCGCTGGTGATGCCGAAGCCGTAGACGTTGCCGTCCCTGGTGCCGACGTACACCATGCCGTTGTCGGTGGCGGCCGTCGTGAACTTGACCGCGGTGCCGATGGTGCCGGACCAGATCTCGTGCAGCTTGGTCCCGCCGCCCGCCTTCGGCTGCGGCGTCGCGTCGAACGCGCCGAGCCAGGCGTTCTTGCCGTCCCCGTTGCTGTCGGGGCCGTCGACCACCCAGACGATCGCGGAGTTGGGGTCGGTGCCGTTCGAGGTCACCACCGGGGATCCGGAGCCGTACCCGAAGGTGAAGGTGCTGTTGGCCTCGTCGGTCAGGGTGGGCTCGTCGCCGCTGCTGCTCACGCCGAACCTTGAACGCGCGCAGGTAGTCGTTCTTGCCGAGGTAGTAGAGGTAGTCGTTGGAGCCGGCGGCGTTGGCGGTGGTCAGGGTCGTCGTGTCGCCGAAGATCCCGGGAGTGCCCCACAGGCCCGGCGAGGTGGCCGATCTCGAACAGGTCCTCGTCCCCGCCGACGGAGTTCTGCTGGCGGCCGCCGAGGTCGTTGCGGTTGAGCAGGTACAGCCGGCCGTACTTGCCCGCCTGGGCGACGATGTCCGGGTAGGTGGACGTGCCGAACGGGAGCCCGACCGGGCTGCCGGAGCCGAAGTCCTTGTCGCCCGCGTCGAGCTTGGGCGCGTTCGCCGGGCTGAAGAAGTCCTGCGGCCCGAAGCCCCCGCTGGACTGGGGCTGCAGCCGGACCACGGACTCCGCGAGCTGGCCCGGCGGCTTGTCGCCGGGGCCCTTGGCCGGGGAGATGCCGTTGCCGGAGGTGAAGAAGATCCGGTTCAGACCCGTCGGACATCAGCCCGCCGTCGCTCTGCCAGATGCCGGCCTGGTCGTCGCTGACCCCGGCCTCGTCGGTCCACAGGGTGGACTTGACCGGCCGCTGCTCCACGTCCACGCCCGACACGTAGCCGGCGTAGGGCTTGTGGTCGCAGTGTGAGGCGAACGCCGCGTACACCCAGCCGTTCAGCAGCAGCAGGCCGGTCCGCTGGTCCTGGGGGATGGGATGGAAGGTGATGTGGCTGTCGTTGCTGGGGTGGCCGGCGACCGCTGCTTCAGCGTGATGGCCCCGGTGCTGACGTTGAGCCCGAACAGGTGGAACCCCCAGCTGGCCTCCTTGACCATCGCCATGACGTACACCGAACCGGTGTTCGGGTCGTACACCGGCGTCGAGGTGATGCCGATGTTCGGGGTGAGGTCCGTCGCAGGAGGTGATGTGGTACGCCGTGCCGAGCGAGGTGCTCCACAGGATCGCGCCGGTCGTGGCGTTCAGCCCGTAGACCCAGTCGTTCTCGGTCGCCACGATCAGGGTGTTGCCGATGACCAGCGGCTGTGCGTACACCTGGCCGTTGACCGCGGTCTTGAAGATCTGGCCGAACTGGCCGCCCTGCACGGCGGCCTGGGTCAGCGTCGGCTCGTTCGGATCCCACCCGTCCCGCAGGTCATTCTGCGAGCCGGTGGTCTCGTCGCCGGGCGGCCCGGTCCGGGACGCCGCCGCGATGATGGCTGCGGCCGTGGCCCGTGGCCCACTGCCGCGCCCGCCACCGCCGCGGCGATGGCGGTCAGCCCGGCGGCGGACAATGGCCGCCACCGCCAGCACCGAGAACGACTTGCGCGCGCCCAGCGCGGTGCGGGCGCGCGCAAGGAAACTGACCAATTTGCCGGTCGATGCCATATGTTCCGCCTCTGGTCAGCTATCACTGCGTAAAAACGCTCAAGCGATGAACTGCAGGCACCTTGGGGTCAGGCCTGAGTCAGTTGGCTTCCCCGCCAGGCGGCCGTGGTAGATCCACTTGTTAGGCAACGCGAGAGGCAATGATCTCCCGGCACGTGGGGATCTGGTCGGATTGGTTCTCCTCTTGGCCCGTGCCGCTGCCTTGCCGGGCCGGGCCGGCGGTTACCCCGTGCCGGTGCCGGTGACCGGCACGTTCAGCGAGTGCTTGCCGAAGCGGTCGGTCCAGGTGAGCCTGTAGGTCCCGTGGAAGGACCCCGGCCTTCGCCGGGTGGAAGGTCACCGGAAGGGCCAGGTTGTAACCCTGGTTGATGGGCAGGCCGTCGGCGGCACGCAGTGGCGCGCCGAACGGGCCGCCCGGCAGCCCGGTACGCCCGATGATGGAGGGCTGGTTACCGACGTTGGTGACTTCGATCGTCACCCTGGCGGTGTGACCCACCGGCACCGAGCCGAAGTGGACCACGGCCGGCACGGCCGTGAACTTGGTGAACGGCGGCAGGCCGGTGCCGGTCAGGCTGACCGTGACGCTGCCGCCCCGGTCGGGAGTGATGGTGAACGACCCGTTGGTGGTCACGTTGTGCTGTGGCGCGTAGATGACGGTCACCGGGATCGCCTCGCCCGGCTTGATGACCGTGCCCACCTTGGGCAGGTCGGCCGAGCTGTAGACGCCGGTGGGCGGGGTGACCGACTTCACGGTCACCGGCCTGGTGCCGTCGTTGACGATGTCGGTCACCTGCGGGTCGGTCATCCCGACCGGCACGTTGGTGATCAGCATGCCGTCGTTCTCGTTGATCTTGAACGACAGGGCGGTGCTGGTCGCGACCAGCCCGGTCTGGGTTCCGTTGCCGATCAGCGGGACCGAGACCGGCACCGAGGACGCGCCCGTGGTGAAGGACACCTCGCCGTCGACGCCACCGGCCGCGCTCGGCGCGAACTTCACCGCCGCGCGCAGCACGTCACCCTTGTGCAGCGTGACCGGGAACTTCACGCTGGCCGGCGAGCCACCGGCCCGGGTCAGCATGACCTTGCCCAGGGTGAACGGAGCCGGGCTGCTGGCCGCGGCCACCGAGGCGCCGGTCACGGTCACCGTCCTGGTCGCGGTCACCGAGACGTGCTTGGTGGCCGCCGAGTTGACCGGCGTGCCGCTGAACTGCGCGGTCCCGCTGGGCTTGAGCGCCGCGCCGCTCTTGATGCCGAAGCCGTAGACGTTGCCGTCCCTGGTGCCGAGGTACACCATGCCGTTGGCGGTGGCGACGTTGGTGAACTGGGAGGCCGTCCCGATCGAGGCGGCCCAGATCTCGCTCAGCTTCGTCCCGCCGCCCGAGCGTGGCACGCCCAGCAGTTCCCAGGCGCCCAGGAAGGCACCGGCCCCGGTCTTGTCGTTGTTGTGCTCCACCCAGATGAGCCCGGTGGCCGGGTTGGTGCCGTTGGAGGTGATCACCGGGGCGCCGGAGGTGTAGCCGAGCGTGAACGTGCTGTTGTTCACGTCGGTCAGCGTCGGCTTGCCGCTGCTGGTGGCGCCGGCCTTGAACTCGCGCATGTAGTCGTTCTTGCCGACGTAGATCATGTAGTCGTTCGACCCGGGCGTGTTGGCAGAGGTCAGCGTCGTGGTGTCGGCGAAGAACGCGGGATGGTTGAACTGGCTGGCGAAGGGGCCGACCACATCGAGGTCCTGGTCGGTCTTGCCGGGGCCCTGCTCACGGCCGCCGAGGTTGTCGCGGTTCGAGCAGGTAGATCGTGCCGAACTTGCCGGCCTGCATGAGGATGTTCGGGTGGGTGCTGGTGCCGAACGGCAGCCCGGTGGGGCCGCCGGACCCGAAGTCGACGTCGCTGGCGTCGAGCGAGGGCGCGTTGCTACGGGCTGAAGAAGTCCTGGGCCTTCAGCGACCCGTCCGAGTTCACGCCCAGCCGGATCACGGACTCCGCGAGCTGGGCGGGCGGGTTGTCGCCCGGGCCCCTGGCCGGGGAGATGCCGTTGCCCGAGGTGAGGAAGATCCGGCCGGACCCGTCGGACATGAGCCCGGCGCCGCTCTGCCAGATGCCGCCCTTCTTGTTGGCCACCCCGACATCGTCCGCCCACAGCGTGGTAGTGCCGGGGCTGCCCACGTTCCAGCCGCCCACGTAGCCGTCGTAGGACTGGTGGTCGCAGTGCGACGCGAACGCCGCGTAGACCCAGCCGTTCATCAGCAGCAGGCCGGGCCGCTGGTCCTGGGGCAGGGCGCTGAACGACAGGTTCGAGTCGTTGGTGGGGTGGCCGGCGATGCGCTGCTTGTAGGTGATCGCCCCGGTGCTGACGTTCAGCCCGAACATGTGCCATTCCCAGTTGACCTCGTGGACCAGGCCCAGGACGTACACGGTGCCGGTCGAGGGGTCGTAGACACCGGTGGAGGTGACCCCGATGTTCGGGGTGAGGTCGTTGCAGGAGGTGATGTGGTAGGGCGTGCCCAGCGAGGTCTTCCAGAGGATCGCGCCGGTCGTCGCGTTCAGCCCGTACACCCAGTCGTTCTCGGTGGACACGACCAGGGTGTTGCCGATGACCAGCGGCTGTGCGTACACCTGGCCGTTGACCGCGGTCTTGAAGATCTGGCCGAACGATCCGTTCTGCAGTGCGGCCGCGGTCAGCGCCGGCTCGTTGGGATCCCAGTTGTCGCGCAGGTCGTTCTGCGAGACGGTGGTCTCGTCCCCGGCCGGCCCGGACCCAGGTGCCACGGGTGCCGCGTGATGGTGCCGCCCGGCGTGCGTGGCTGCCGCGCCGGCCGGCCCGGCCGCGGCGACCGCGGTCAGCCCGGCGGCCGACATGGCCGTCACCACCAGGACAGAGAAGGACTTGCGCGCGCCCAGTGCGGAGCGGGCGCGCGCGAAATTGAGCCAATTCCCCAGCGATGTCATCGGATTCCCCTCTAGGCACGCGACATCTGCGGCACGCCCAGCGGGAAGGCAGCGCTCCTTTTCATGATGACAGCCGGCAAAGATGAGCAAAACCCCCCGTTATCAGGCTGTGACCAGATGCCGTGATGTAAGGCATCCGTAAGAACAACTACCCACAGATTGTGAGTGATTTGGTGCGGGATTAGGGCTGGCGGGTCCAGGAGGCCTGCGGATCAGGTAGCCGCCGGGGCAGGGTCGCGGGGCAGGCCCAGCAGCCGCTCGCCGATGATGTTGAGCTGGACGTCGGTGGTGCCGCCGCCGATCGTCAGGGCCCGGGTGAACAGGACCGCCCGAGACCACCGGGTGCCGTAGACCGCGCCCTCCGCGCCGGACAGGGCCCAGCACTCCTCCGCCACCCGCTGCGCGTACCGCATGCCCAGCACCTTGCGGACGCTGCCGGTGGCGCCGGGCTCGGTGCCGGACAGCCGCTTCAGCGTCGCCCGGACGCCGAGCAGGTCGATCGCGTGCCCCTCGCTGACCAGGTGCCCGGTGCGCTCCAGCAGCGCCGCGTCCGGGCTCTCGCCGAGCCCGGCGACCACCTCGATCAGGTCGGTGGCGCCACAGCCGAACGTCCACGACTGGGACAGCGACACCCGCTCGTTGGCCAGCGTGGTGCGGGCCACCTTCCAGCCGCCGTTCACCTCGCCCACGACCAGGTCGCCGGGCACGAACACGTCGTCGATGAAGACCTCGTTGAACAGCGAGTCCCCGGTCATCTCCTTCAGCGGCCGCACGGTGATCCCCGGCGAGGCCATGTCCACCAGGAAGTAGCTGATCCCGTCGTGACGCGGCGCGTCCGGGTCGGTGCGGGCGATGCAGATCGCCCAGGCGGCGTGCTTGGCCAGCGAGGTCCAGACCTTCTGGCCGGACAGCCGCCACCCACCCGCCTCCCCTTCCCCCTTCACTGCACGCACCGCCCGGGTGGTCAGGCTGGCCAGGTCGGAGCCCGCGCCCGGCTCGCTGAAGAGCTGGCACCAGACGGTCGCCCCGGACAGGGTGTCCGGGAGGAACCGCTGCTGCTGCTCGGCGGTGCCGTACTGGACCAGGGCCGGCGCGACCCAGGCGCCGATGCCCAGCCCCGGGGTGCGCAGCCCGGCGGCGCGCAGTTCCTCCGCGATGACCAGTTGCTCCAGCGGGCTCGCGTCCCGGCCCCACGGCGCGGGCAGGTGCGGGGTGACCCAGCCGCCGGCCGCCAGCAGCCTGGCGTGCTCGGCCTTGGGCGCACCGGCGATGGCCGCCAGTTCCCCGGCCACCTGGGCCCGCACCGCGGCGGCCTCCTCCGGAAGCTCCACCGACAGCGGCCGGGTGGCGCCGCCCAGGGCGAGCCGGGCGACCTGGCTGGCCCAGCCGCCCGAGCTGCCCGCCAGGGCCCGCAGCGACAGTGCCCGGCGGTAGTACAGGTGGGCGTCGTGCTCCCAGGTGTAACCGATCCCGCCGAGCACCTGGATGCACTCGTGGGCACAGCTGACCGCCGCGTCGATGGCGACGGTCGCGGCGGCCCCGGCCGCGAAGTCACGGCCCGCGTCCGGCCCCGCGCCTGCCGGTTCCGCCCAGGCCCGCGCCGCGTCCCAGGCCACCGCGGCGGCCTGCTCGGAGGCGGTGAGCATCCATGCGCAGCGGTGCTTGACCGCCTGGAACTGCCCGATCGGGCGGCCGAACTGCTGGCGGATCTTCGCGTAGGAGGCGGCGGTGTCCACCGCCCAGGCGGCGATCCCGCACGCCTCGGCGGCGAACAGCGTCGCGGCCAGCCCCGTCACCAGGCCCTCGGGGAGGCCGGGGAGCACCCGCCCGGCCGGCACCGCCGTGCTGCTGGCGGTCACCTGCGCCACCGGCCTGGTCAGGTCCATGCTGTCCAGCGGGGTCAGCGTCACGTCGCTGGCGTCCACCGCCACCCAGGCCTGTGCCTCGCCCTGCCCGGCGGGCAGGATCAGCAGGTCGGCCAGGCCCGCGCCGGTCACCGGGCCGCAGCTCCCGTCGATCACCACGCCGCCGTCGTCGCCGGGCACCCAGCCCAGTCCCTGGCCGAGTGCGACCGCGGCCGTGAGCGTGCCCGCCGCCAGTTCCTTGACCAGGGCCTCCAGCGTGGCGGTGCCGGCTCCGTCCGGCGCGACGGCGATCGCGCTCGCCAGCACCGCACCGGCCAGCGCGCTGGGCAGGAACGCGCCGGGCACCAGCGCGCGGGCGAGTTCCTCGGCGGCGACCGCCAGTTCCGGCAGGCCCGCGCCCTGGCCGCCCAGTGCCTCCGGCAGGTGCAGGCCGAGCAGCCCCTGGGCCGCCAGGCCCGGCCGCAGGGTGTCCCGGTACAGGGCGGCACCGTGGTCCTCGGCGTCCACCGCCGACCTGACCACCTTGGCCGGGGCCGCGTGCCCCGCCCAGCCGCGCACCGACTCGGCCAGTGCCAGGTGATCTTCCGTCAGGGCCAGCGTCATCGCGCACCTCACTCGCCGGAAACCGCGCTCCGGCCTCACTGTAAAACGCCGCCCTGCTCAGCGGAACCACCCTGTCGAATCTCGTTACCGGCTGGTAGGATCTAATAAGTTACTGACCAGTAGGACTGCCGGAACCGGAACGGGGCCCGGGCGGTCCCCGCGCGAGAGGCGGGGCTTAGTTGAGTCACTACAAGAGCAACCTGCGTGACATCGAGTTCAACCTGTTCGAGGTGCTGCGACGGCAGGACGTGCTCGGCAAGGCTCCCTATCCCGAACTGGACGAGGAGACCACCCGCAGCATCCTCGGCGAGATGAACCGGCTCGCGACGGGCCCGCTCGCCGACTCCTTCGCCGAGGCCGACCGCAACCCGCCGGTGTTCGACCCGGCGACCGGCACGGTCACCATCCCCGAGGGCTTCAAGCGCTCCTACCGGGCCTACATGGACGGGGAGTGGTGGCGGCTGGACGTGCCGCCGGGGCTCGGTGGCACCGGCGCGCCCCGGTCGCTGCACTGGGCGATCGCGGAACTGGTGCTCGGGGCCAACCCGGCCATCTGGATGTACGCCAGCGGCCCGTCCATGGCCCAGGTGCTCTGGTGGGTGGGCACCCCGGAGCAGCAGCGCTTCGCCCAGATCGCGATCGACCGGGGCTGGACCTCCACCATGGTGCTCACCGAGCCCGACGCCGGCTCCGACGTCGAGCGCCGGCCGGACCAAGGCGATCCGCCAGCAGGACGGCACCTGGCACATCGAGGGCGTGAAGCGGTTCATCACCTGCGCCGAGCACGACATGGCGGAGAACGTCTTCCACCTGGTCCTCGCCCGCCCGGAGGGAGCAGGCCCGGGCACCAAGGGGCTGTCCATGTTCCTGGTGCCCAAGTTCCTGACCGGCCCCGATGGCACGCTGGGGGAGCGGAACGGCGTCGAGGTGACTGGCGTAGAGCACAAAATGGGGCTGCACGCCTCGACTACCTGTGAGCTGACGTTCGGCGCCAGCCGGGCGGTCGGCACGCTGGTCGGCGGACACCCACGACGGCATCCGGCAGATGTTCATGATCATCGAGGCCGCGCGGATGATGGTGGGCACCAAGGCGATCGCGACCCTGTCCACCGGGTACCTGAACGCGCTGGAGTACGCCAAGACCCGGGTGCAGGGCGCCGACCTCGCCAAGATGGCGGACAAGACCGCGCCGCGGGTGACCATCACCCACCACCCCGACGTGCGCCGGATGCTGATGATGCAGAAGGCGTACGCGGAGGGCATGCGGGCTTTGGTGCTCTACGCGGCATCGATCCAGGACGCGCTGCAGATCCAGGCGAGTGGCCCCGGGCAGGACCAGGAGCTGGTGGCGCTCAACGACCTGCTGCTGCCGATCGTCAAGGGGGTCGGCTCGGAGCGCGCCTACGAGATGCTCACCCTGTCGCTGCAGACGCTCGGCGGCTCCGGGTTCCTCAAGGACTACCCGATCGAGCAGTACATCAGGGACGCCAAGATCGACAGCCTGTACGAGGGCACCACCGCGATCCAGGGCATGGACCTGTTCTTCCGGAAGATCCTCCGCAACGAGGGCAAGGCGCTGCGCACGCTGCTGGGACAGATCACCGCCTTCGCGGCCGGCGAGCAGGGCAACGGCAGGCTCAAGCCGGAACGGACGGCCCTGGCCCGTGCGGCCGGGGAGGTCGAGGGCCTGGTCAGCGTGCTGGCCGGGTATGCGGCGTCGTCGCTGGAGCGGCCCGAGGAGATCTACCGGGCCGGGCTGAACACCACCCGCCTGCTGATGGCCCTCGGTGACCTGGTGATCGGCTGGCTGCTGGCCCGCCAGGCGGAGGTGGCCCTCGGCGCGCTGGATGGCGAGCCCGGTGCCATGAGCGCCGCGGACCGGGCCTTCTACCAGGGCAAGCTGGCCACCGCGCGGTTCTTCGCGCAGACCGTGCTGCCGCGCCTGGCCGTGGAGCGGGAGATCGCCGAGACCACCACCCTGGACCTGATGGAACTCCCCGAAGAGGCGTTCTGAGCGATCCAGGCCACGGTGACGCCGCAGAATCGGGCAGTTCGAACTGGATCGCCGCCCGGCTCGCCACGATCGGGGTCACGTAGTTCTCGACCAGCGCCCGGTGCGCGGGGTGGTCGCGGTAGGTGACGTAGCCCGCCGCGTCGTCGAAGTCGGCCACGACCGCGTAGTCGCTGTTCGCCGGGTTGATGCCCGCGTCGGGGCCGTACTTGTAGCGCGCGGATGGCCTCGATCGCCGGGGGCATCTTCGGCCAGTTCGGCGTGCAGCGCCTGCTTCTGCTCCTGCGTCGCCTCCGGCGTCCAGGTGAACAGCACGACGTGCCTGATCATTGCCCTCCTTGGGGACAGGGCTCCGGTCAGCCCCAGGCGATCATGCGGAGCGGGTCGGTGAGCATCGCCCCGATGTCGCGCAGCACCGCCGAGCCAAGGTCGCCGTCCACGATCCGGTGGTCGAAGGACAGCGCGAGCGTGGTCACCTGGCGCACGGCCAGGGCGCCCTCGTGCACCCAGGGCGCCTCCTTGACCTGGCCGAGCGCGAGGATCGCCGACTCGCCGGGGGTCAGGATCGGCGTGCCGGTGTCCACGCCGAACACGCCCACGTTGGTGATCGTGATCGTGCCGCGGGCCAGGTCAGCGGGCGGGGTCTTGCCTTCCCGCGCCACGGCGGCCAGTTCCGACAGCGCGCGGGCCAGGCCGGGCAGGGACAGTGCCTGGGCGTTCTTGATGTTGGGCACCAGCAGGCCCCGGTCGGTGGCGGCGGCGATGCCCAGGTTCACGTAGTGCTTGACCACGATCTCCTGTGCCGCCTCATCCCACGACGAGTTGATCATCGGGTGCCGTGCCACGGCCACCAGCAGCGCCTTGGCCACCAGCAGCAGCGGACTCGGCCGCAATCCCTCGAACTCGGCCAGTTCCCGCAATCGCCGGACCGCGCTCATCGTCTCGGTCACATCGATTTGCAGGAACTCCGTCACATGCGGCGCGGTGAACGCACTGGACGAGACCGCCAGCGCCGTGTGCTTCCGCACCCCCCGGACCGGAATCCGCTCCTCGCCACCGGCCAGCACGGCCGGGCACCGACATGGCCACCGGCGCCCCGGCCGCGGGCCCCGCGGCGGCCGCCTGCACATCCTCCCGGGTAATCGTCCCCTCGGGCCCGCTCCCCGCGCAGCGCCGCCAGATCCACCCCGAGATCCTTGGCCAGCTTCCTTACCGGCGGCTTCGCCAACGGCCTGTCCGCGCTCCCGGCCCGCCCCGAAGCCCCGTTCCCCGCCGCAGCCGGCGGGCTCACGGGCTCGGCAGGCACCTGGCCAGCCCCGGACCCACCTCCCGCCCTACCCCCCTTCACGGGCGCGGCGTGTCGTCGTCCCCAGCTTCACCCCGTACCCGACCAGCACGGCCTGCCGCTCAATCTTCGGCGCCGGGCTCCCCTCGATCCCCGGCTCCCGGGCCGCAGTCTCATCCGCAACGCCGGCCACCGCAGCCTGGGTCGCCGGTGCTGTTCCGGATGCCGTTGTGGCAGCCGGGACAGTACCGTGCGGCCCAGGCCCCCCCGCAGTGGCCTCTCCGGACACGTCCACCGCAATGATCGGCGTCCCCACGTCCACCGACTGCCCTTCAGGCACGAGCAGTTCGGTGACCACCCCTTCGAACGGGGAAGGCAGCTCCACCAGCGATTTCGCCGTCTCGATCTCCACGATGACCTGATTCACGGTCACCTGGTCCCCGGGCTTCACCTTCCACGAGACGATGTCCGCCTCGGTCAGCCCCTCACCCACGTCCGGCAGCTTGAACTGCTTCACGTCAGCCATAAGGTCCCGGCCCTCTCAGAACGCGAACACGCGGTCGACGGCGTCGAGCACCCGGTCCAGGTCGGGCAGGTAGTGCTCCTCCAGCCGGGACGGCGGATACGGGGTGGAGAACCCGCCGGTCCGCAGCACCGGGGCCTCCAGGTGGTAGAAGCACTCCTGCGGTGACCCGGGCGGCGATCTCGGCGCCGAGCCCGGCGGTGACCGGGGCCTCGTGCACGACCACGCACCGGCCGGTCTTGCGTACCGACGCGACCACGGTGCCGATGTCCAGCGGGGACAGCGAGCGCAGGTCGATCACTTCCAGGGCGCGCCCGTCCTCGCGGGCCGCGACGGCCGCTTCCACGCAGGTCCGCACCAGCGGCCCGTAGGTCACCACGGTCACGTCACCGCCCTCGGCCACGGTGCGCGCCGAGGTCAGCGGCAGCGCACCGGCCAGGTCGGCGGCGGTGTCCACCTCTGCCTTGTCCCAGTACCGGCGCTTGGGCTCGAAGAAGATCACCGGGTCGTCGGAGGCGATCGACTGCTGGATCATCGTGAAGGCGTCCGCGGGGCCGGAGCAGGCGACCACCCGCAGGCCGGCCGTGTGCACGAAGTACGCCTCGGGTGATTCGCTGTGGTGCTCGACCGCGCCGATGCCGCCGCCGCACGGGATCCGGATCACCACCGGCATCTTGACATGGCCGAGCGAGCGCAGCCGCTGCTTGGCCAGCTGGCTGACGATCTGGTCGAACGCGGGGAAGACGAAGCCGTCGAACTGGATCTCGCACACCGGCCGGTAGCCGCGCAGGGCGAGCCCGATCGCGGTGCCGACGATGCCGGACTCGGCGAGCGGCGTGTCCACCACGCGGGATTCGCCGAAGTCCTTCTGCAGCCCGTCGGTAACCCGGAACACCCCGCCCAGCTTGCCCACGTCCTCGCCCATGATGAGCACCTTGGGGTCGGCTTCCAGGGACTTGCGCAGGCCTTCGTTGATCGCTTTGGACAGCGTCAGCACGGTCACCGTGCCACCTCCTCGGCCTCGAAGGAGTCCAGGTAAGCGGCGAACTGCGCGCGCTCGGCGTCCAGCAGGGCGCTCGGCTCGCTGTAGATGTTCTCGAAGATCGACAGTGGCTCGGGGTCCGGCATGGCCAGGCAGCCCTGCCGGACGCTGCGGCCGACCTCCGCTGCCTCGGCGTCGATGGCCTCGAAGAAGGCGGTGTCGGCGGCGCCGCTGCGGGACAGGTAGGCCTTGACCCGCTCGAGCGGGTCCTTCAGCTTCCAGGCCTCCAGTTCGGCGGCGAGCCGGTACCTGGTGGGGTCGTCGGTGGTGGTGTGCGCGCCCATCCGGTAGGTGAAGGCCTCGATCAGCGTG
The DNA here is from genome assembly GCA_963795785.1 of uncultured Actinomycetes bacterium. GTDB lineage: Bacteria > Actinomycetota > Actinomycetes > Streptosporangiales > Streptosporangiaceae > DASXKD01. The sequence goes on along the minus strand of CAWCKG010000054.1, from coordinate 52,307 downwards.
GGGCCCTGGCCCTCCCGGGCGGCCTGCATCGCCTTGCGGGTCACGGCCAGGCAGGCGAGCACGTCGTTGCCGTCCACCCGGACGCCGGGGAAGCCGAACCCGCTGGCCCGCTGGTACAGCGGGACGCGGCTCTGCCGTTCCAGCGGCTCGGAGATGGCCCACTGGTTGTTCTGGCAGAAGAACACCACGGGTGCGTTGAACACCGACGCGAAGACGAAGGCCTCGTTCACGTCGCCCTGGCTGGTGGCGCCGTCGCCGAAGTAGACGATGGCCGCCTCGCCGTTCTCGCCCACCAGGCCGTCCCGCTGGATCCCCATCGCGTAGCCGGTGGCGTGCAGCGTCTGGGCGCCGATCACGATCGTGTACAGGTGGAAGTTGTGCTCGGCCGGATCCCAGCCGCCGTGGCTGACGCCGCGGAACAGTTCGAGCAGCTTGAGCGGGTCCAGGCCACGGCACCAGGCCACGCCGTGCTCGCGGTAGGTGGGGAAGGCCATGTCGCGGGGGCCGAGCGCCCGCCCGGAGCCGACCTGGGCGGCTTCCTGGCCGAGCAGGGAGGCCCAGATGCCCAGTTCGCCCTGGCGCTGCAGCGCGATCGCCTCGGTGTCGATCCGGCGAACCAGGACGAGGTCGCGGTACAGGCCCTTCACCTCGTCGTCGGACAGTTCCAGGGGATAGTCGGGGTGTTCCAGCCGCTCCCCTTCGGGTGTGAGGAGCTGGATGGTTTCCACGCGCGACCCGGCCTGCCGGTCCAGGCTGGCGGAATCCTGGTGCGGTGGTGACCGCACCGTCAGCATCGACGGCCACGTGCCACTCCTTGTGATCGGGGCCGGTTGCGGGATCACCGCGACCGGCCGGCGGGGGGTCCGTAATGGCTCTGGTTGGGCCTGGACCGTTAGGGCCATCGTGACAGACGGCGCGGCGTGCGGCTAACCCCGGATGAACACTTACCGGCAGGCTGCGCGTCGCGTACGCTGCGTGGCCGGTAGGCAAGGAACAAGGAAAGGCAAGGAAAAGTGACCAAAATCATTGTCGATGTGACGCTGAAGCGGGAGATTCACGACCCGCAGGGAGAGGCCATCTCACGTGCCTGCCAGCGACTTGGCTACGGCGATGTGGTGGGTGTGCGGCAAGGCAAGCGGTTTGAGGTGGAACTGCGCGGTGAGGCCGATGACAGCGCTCTGACCAGGGTCGGAGAGCTTGCCGGTGAATTGCTCGCGAACCCGGTGATTGAGGAATTCGTACTGCGCGCGGAGTGAAGAGATGTCATCGTGCACCGGCCCGCGGCTGCTTAACCATCCAGTAGCGGCGGGCGTTAACCGTGGTGTCACTCAACTTGACGGTTACCCCGGCCCAGGCCGGGGAAAGCACTCAAAGTGGCCAACGTGGACCGTGCAAGCGGTAACCGGGGGGTCAGGTGCAGACACAGGGTGAGCAGCGCCGAGGAGCCTAACGTGGACGTGAAGCTCTGCCTGGTGTTTCCGCGCGAGGCACTGAGCGTGCCGGTGATGCGCCATATGCTCGGCGACGCACTGCGGGGCCTCGGCGCCGACGACGACGAGCTCGCGGAACTGCTACTCGCAGTGACCGAAGCGTGCACCAACGTGGTGCGCCACGGGGGCCCGGGGCGCAGGTACGAGGTCGTGGCCAGCCTGGGCCGGCGCGGCTGCCGCATCGAGGTGCAGAACACCTGGGCGGGGTTCGCCGGCCGCCGGATTCCGGGGCTGCGGCGCCCCTGGCCGGCCGGGGCCGTGACGGCACGCCCCCGGCGCCGCGGCGGGCGCCCCGCCACCCTTGGCCGGTCGCTGCTCGGGTCCGGCCGGGCCGGCTCCGCCGCGGGGGCGCGTGCCGGGGCGGTGGCGGCCAAGGAGGACGACATCGCCGCGCTGCCCGAGTCGGGGCGGGGGATCGACATCATGCGGGCCTGCGTCGATGACGTCAGCATGACCAGCGGTCCCGAGCACCGGACCGTGGTCTCCCTGCACAAGCGCCTGGCCTGGCGCCCAGGTGCCCCGTTCGCCGACGCCCTGGACGACGAACTCGAAGACGGCGAACTCGCCGACGCCGGCTGACCTGACCCGCGCCGGGGAGCCGGTAGCCTGCGTCCGTGGGAGGACGCCCGTGACGGCCAGGGTGGGGGTCGTCACCTTTCCGGGATCACTCGACGACCGTGATGCCGCGCGTGCGGTGCGCCGGGCCGGGGCCGAGGCGGTCCCGCTCTGGCACGGCGACCGCGGCCTGCGCGGGGTCGATGCCGTCATCCTGCCCGGCGGCTTCTCCTACGGCGACTACCTGCGCTGCGGCGCGATCGCGCGGTTCGCGCCGGTGATGGCCGGCCTGGTGCCCGCCGCCCGGTCGGGGCTCCCGGTGCTCGGCATCTGCAACGGGTTCCAGATCCTGTGCGAGGCGCACCTGCTGCCGGGCGCGCTGACCCACAACACCGGGCTCCGGTTCATCGACCGGGAGGTCCGGGTGCGCATCGAGCACAACGGCACCCCGTGGACCAGCAGCTACGAGCCGGACCAGGAGATCACGGTGGTACTCAAGAGCGGGCAGGGCGCCTACCTCGCCGATGCCGCCACGCTGGCCGGGCTCGACGCGGATGGGCAGGTGGTCGCCCGGTACCACGAGCAGAGCCCGAACGGCTCCGCGAACCGCATCGCCGGGGTGGCGAACGCCGCCGGGAACGTGGTCGGCCTCATGCCGCACCCCGAGCACGCGATCGACCCGCTGACCGGCCCGGGCAGCGACGGGCTCGGCTTCTTCACCTCGATCGTCCGCGCGCTGGTGGCCCGGTGAGCGCGCAGGCCGGGCCAGGGGGGCCGCCGCCCCGGCCAGCATGGCCGCGGCCGACGCGGCGGAGTCGCGGGGGCCGCTGGGCCATCGGGGGGTTCCAGGGGGGTCGCCCCCCAGGCCAGCATGGCCGCGGCCGACGCGACGGAGTCGCGGGGGCCGCTGGGCCATCGGGGGGTTCCAGGGGGGTCGCCCCCCCAGGCCAGCACCGACACCGTGGCCGTGGCCGCCGCCACCCCGGACCGTCCCCAGCCCTACCGGGAACTCGGCCTCACCGGGGAGGAGTACCAGCGGATCCGGGGGCTGCTCGGCCGGCGGCCGACCGACCCGGAACTCGCGCTGTACTCGGTGATGTGGAGCGAGCACTGCTCCTACAAGTCCTCCCGGGCACACCTGCGCCAGTTCGCCGACAAGGCGCCGGTGCGGGGGGATGGGGAGGCGGGCGGGGCGCTGCTGGCCGGCATCGGGCACAACGCCGGCGTGGTGGACATCGGCCAGGGGTACGCGGTCACCTTCAAGATCGAGTCACATAACCATCCGTCCTACGTGGAGCCGTTCCAGGGCGCCGCGACCGGGGTCGGCGGGATCGTCCGGGACATCCTGGCCATGGGCGCCCGCCCGGTGGCGGTGATGGACTCGCTGCGCTTCGGCCCGGCGACGCGCCGGACACCGCCCGGGTGCTGCCCGGCGTCGTCGGCGGCATCTCGTTCTACGGCAACTGCCTCGGCCTGCCGAACATCGGCGGCGAGCTGGCCTTCGACCCGTGCTACGCGGGCAACCCGCTGGTGAACGCGCTCTGCGTGGGCGTGATGCGGCACGGGGACCTGCGCTTCGCCGCGGCCCGCGGGGCGGGCAACAAGGTGATCCTGTTCGGCGCCCGCACCGGGCCGGATGGGATCGGCGGGGCGTCGGTGCTGGCCAGCGCGTCGTTCGGCGGCGGCGAGGCGGCCAAGCGGCCGAGCGTGCAGGTCGGCGACCCGTTCATGGAGAAGCTGCTGGTGGAGTGCTGCCTGGAGCTGGGCGCGGCGGGGCTGCTGGCCGGCCTCCAGGACCTGGGCGCCGCCGGGGTGTCCTGCGCGACCGCCGAACTCGCCGCGGGCGGCGGGTCCGGCATGTCGGTGGACCTGGACCTCGTCCCGCTGCGGGACCCCTCGCTCGGCCCCGCCGAGATCCTCATGAGCGAGTCCCAGGAGCGCATGATGGCCATCGTCGAGCCGGGCGACGTGGCGCGGTTCGCCGCCATCTGCGGCCGCTGGGACGTGCCCGCCACGGTGATCGGCGAGGTCACCGGCACCGGGCGGCTGGAGATGACCTGGCGTGGCGAGATCGTGGTGGACATCGCCCCGGAGACCGCGGCCAGCCAGGGCCCGCTCTACGACCGGCCGGCCGTGCGCCCGGCCAGCCAGGACGCGCTGGCGGCCGACGACCCGGCCAGGCTGCCCCGGCCTGCCCCCGGCGAGCTGGGCAGCACCCTGCTCGCGCTGCTGGCCTGGCCGGACCTGGCGGACAAGACCTGGGTGACGCAGCAGTACGACCGGCACGTGCTCGGGGACACGGTGCTCGCCGCCCCGGAGAACGCCGGGGTGATCAGGGTCGACGAGGAGAGCGGGCTCGGCGTGGCCCTGGCTACCGACGGGAACGGCCGGTACTGCCGCCTTGACCCGTACGCGGGCGCCCAGCTTGCCCTGGCCGAGGCGTACCGGAACGTGGCGGCCACCGGCGCGCGCCCGGCCGCGGTGACCAACTGCCTCAACTTCGGCTCACCCGAGGACCCGGGCGTCATGTGGCAGTTCGCCGAGACGGTGCGGGGCCTCGCGGACGGCTGCGCGTTCCTGCGCACCCCGGTGACCGGCGGCAACGTCAGCTTCTACAACCAGACCGGGGCGGTGCCCATCCATCCCACGCCGGTGGTCGGCGTGCTGGGGATCCTCCGCGACGTGCGGCGGCGGCTGTCGCTCGGGTTCCGCCGCCCGGGCGCGGGCCTGGTCCTGCTCGGCCGGACCGGCGCGGACTTCGGCGGCTCGGCCTGGGCCTGGGTGATGCACAGCCATCTCGGCGGCCATCCGCCGGCCGTGGACCTGGCCGCGGAGCGGGCGCTCGCCGAGGTGCTCGCGGCGGCGGCGGACGACGGCCTGCTGGCGGCGGCGCACGACCTGTCCGACGGCGGCCTGGCGGTCGCCCTGGCCGAGTGCTGCCTGCGCGGCCAGGCCGGCGCGCGGGTCAGCCTGCCCGGTGACCCGTTCACCATGCTGTTCAGCGAGTCGCCCGCGCGGGTGCTGGCCGAGGTCGCCCCCGGCGCGGCGGCCGCGCTCGCCGCGCTGTGCCAGCGCCACGGGGTCCCGCTGACGGATCTGGGCACGGTCGGTGGCGACCGGCTGGACGTGGCGGGCTGCTTCGGCGTGGCGCTGGGCGACCTCGCGGCGGCACGGGCCGGTGTCCTGCCCGCCCTGTTCGGCTGAGGGCACGGATGACCGCCGCCAGCGACCGGGCCGCCCAGCGGATCCGGGCCGCCCTGGACGAGCAGCTGGCCGCGCTGGGCGAGCCCGGGTGGGCGGGGCCCGGCGATCCGGACTCGCTTGGCCGGGCCTGCGCGGCGGCGGTCGCGGTGGCGCTGGGCAACGGCCACACGCCGGTGCCCGAGGCGCTGCGGGCCGCCACCAGGAGCCTGCTGGACATGCTGGCCGCCCGGGCCCCCGGCCGGGCGGTGGAGGTGCGGGTGCCGCCGTACGCGGCGGTGCAGTGCGTCGAGGGCCCCCGGCACACCCGGGGCACCCCGCCCAACCTGGTGGAGACGGACCCGGTGACCTGGGTCCGGCTGGCCGCCGGCCAGACCAGGTGGGCCGACGCCGTGGCGTCCGGGGCGGTGCGGGCCAGCGGGGTCCGCGCCGACCTGACCGCGTATCTGCCGCTGCTTATGTCGGGAGAACGCGGCTTCGGTCACTAGACTGACCGCGTGGTCAAGCCCGACGGCCGACTCACCGGCGACTTGGATCCGGACGATCGGCCTCCCCGGGACGCGTGCGGCGTGTTCGGCGTCTGGGCCGAGGGTGAGGACGTCGCCAAGCTCGCCTACTACGGCATCTACGCACTGCAGCACCGCGGCCAGGAGTCCGCCGGCATCGCCGTCAGCGACGGCTCGCGGATCGTCGTCTACAAGGACATGGGCCTGGTGGCCCAGGTGTTCGACGAGCGCGTGCTGAGTTCCCTGCACGGGCACATCGCGGTCGGGCACTGCCGCTACTCCACCAGCGGCTCGTCGGTGTGGGAGAACGCCCAGCCGACGTTCCGGCCCACGCAGGCAGGCGGCGTCGCCCTCGGCCACAACGGAAATTTGATCAATACGCTGGAGCTTGCCGCCCTGGCTGCCCCCGCGGACGGCCTTCCGGGGCTGGCCGGGACGTCCGACACCGACGTGCTGACGGCGTTGTTCGCCGACCCTGCCCACGCCACCCTGCTGGAGGCCGCGCTGGCCACGCTGCCGCAGGTGCGCGGGGCGTACTCGCTGGTCTTCGCGGACGAGCGGACCCTGTACGCGGCGCGCGACCCGCAGGGCTTCCGGCCGCTGGTGCTCGGCCGGCTCGCCGGCGGCTGGGCCGTCGCCAGCGAGACCGCGGCCCTCGACATCGTCGGCGCCCAGTTCGTCCGCGAGGTGGAGCCGGGGGAACTGATCTGGATCGACGACGGCGGGGTCACCTCGGCCACCTTCGCCCCGGCCCAGCCGCGGGGCTGCCTGTTCGAGTACGTGTACCTGGCCCGCCCGGACACCACCATCGCCGGCCGGGGCGTGCAGGCGGCGCGGGTGGAGATGGGCCGCCGGCTCGCCGCCGAGCACCCGGCCGAGGCCGACCTGGTCATCCCGGTGCCGGAGTCGGGAACCCCGGCCGCGATCGGCTATGCCGAGGCCAGCGGCATCCCCTACGCACAGGGGCTGGTGAAGAACTCCTACGTCGGGCGCACGTTCATCCAGCCCAGCCAGACGATCCGGGAGCGCGGCATCCGGCTGAAGCTGAACCCGCTGCGGGACGTGATCGCGGGCAGGCGGATCGTCGTGGTGGACGACTCGATCGTGCGCGGCAACACCCAGCGCGCCATCGTCGGGATGCTCCGCGAGGCCGGCGCCGCCGCGGTGCACGTGCGGATCTCCAGCCCTCCGGTGCAGTGGCCGTGCTTCTACGGGATCGACTTCGCCACCCGCGCCGAACTGATCGCCGGCGGCCTCGACTGCGCGGAGATACGTGACTCCATCGGTGCCGACTCGCTCGGGTTCATCTCCCTGGCGGCACTGACCGAGGCGACCATGGTGCCCGCGGACCGCCTGTGCCGGGCCTGCTTCGACGGCGACTACCCGGTTCCTGTCGCCGCGGCCGAGCGTGGCAAGCACGTCCTGGAGGGGGCGGCCGCCGGGGTGCGCCCATGACCGGTGCTGGCCCGGGGGCAGCGCGATGCGGGCCTGGATTACCAGGCCGCGGGGGTGAGCATCGAGGCCGGGGACCGTGCCGTGGCCCTGATGCGGGAAGCCGTCGCGCGGACCGCGGGGCCCGAGGTCGTCGGCGGGATCGGCGGGTTCGCCGGCCTGTTCGACGCCTCCCGGCTGACCGGCTACCGGCGCCCGCTGCTGGCCACGGCCACCGACGGGGTGGGCACCAAGGTGGTGATCGCCCAGCGGCTGGGCGAGTACGGCACCGTCGGGCTCGACCTCGTCGCGATGGTGGTGGATGACCTGGTCACATGTGGCGCCGAACCGCTGTTCATGACCGACTACGTGGTGTTCGGCACCCTGGTGGCCGAGCGGGCCGCCGAGATCGTCCGGGGCGTGGCCCGCGGCTGTGAGCTGGCCGGCTGCGCGCTGCTCGGGGGCGAGACCGCCGAGCACCCCGGCCACCTGGGCCCGGGCGACTTCGACCTGGCGGGCGCCGCGACCGGCGTCGTGGAGGCGGATGCCCTGCTGGGGCCGGACCGGGTGCGGCCGGGGGACGCGATCGTGGCCCTGGCGTCCTCGGGGCTGCACGCCAACGGCTACTCACTGGTCCGGCGGGTGATCGCGGAGGCGGGCCTGGCCCTGGACGCCGAACCGCCGGAACTGGGCCAGACGCTGGGCGCGGAACTGCTGACCCCGACCACGATCTACGCGCGGGACTGCCTGGCCCTGGCCGCCCAGTGCGGCGTGCACGCCTACGCCCACATCACCGGCGGCGGGCTGGCCGCCAACCTGGCCCGGGTGCTCCCACCGGGGACGGGCGCCATCGTGGACCGCGGGACGTGGCGCCCGGCCGCGATCTTCGGCCTGCTCGCGGGCCATGGCGGGATCGGCCGAGGCGGAACTGGAGCGGGTGCTCAACATGGGTGTCGGCATGGTCGCCGCGATAGCAGCGGACGACGCCGACCGCGCCGTGCGCCTGCTCATGGATCGCGGAATACCCGCGTGGCGCGCGGGCGAGGTCACCTCGGATGCTGAAGACGTCCGCCTCGTCGGCGCCTATCGGAGCGCAGGAATCTAGTCCGCCTCTTCGTCGTCGTCTTCTTCGTCGTAGTCGTCGAAGTCGCTGTATCGGTCGGCTAGCTCCGAAGATGCGTGGTCGTTGTTGTCCCGCACGCTTTCTTCACCGACGCCCAGCTCGGTCCGCAGCCGGTCAAGGTCAGTGCCGCCGCTGTTGTACTTAAGCTGGCGTGCCACCTTTACCTGCTTGGCCTTGGCTCGGCCGCGCCCCATTGGCTCGACCCCCTCGAACATGCGGAGCCCTGCCTAGGGCCCTGTTCCCTGCACTGAGCAATACGGACTTCGCGCACATGGTACGGCGCGTCGTTCTCCAGCGCCTGGAGCACGACGCGCTTCGAGCCCGCATGCATCTATTACGGTACCTGCTTTGCGCCGCGAGCGCTTCCCAGCCGCACTTGCAACCTCACCCGCCGCCCCGCCCATGGGTCTTGTGCGCCGGCTCAGCCGGGCAGCCAGATGCCCCGGAGCCGGCCCACCTCGGCCATCCGCCGCTCGGCCAGCCGGTCGGCGGCCACGGCGGGCGGTACGCCTTCTTCGTCCGCCAGCGCGAAGATCTTCTTGGCTGTCACGTAGATCTTTTCGGTCCGCGCGCTGGCCCGCTCGAAGTTGAAACCGGCCCGCTCGTCCGCGACCTGGATGACCCCGCCCGCGTTGACCAGGTAGTCCGGGGCGTAGAGGGTGCCACGGTCGGCGAGCACCTTCTCCAGCCCGGCATGGGCGAGCTGGTTGTTGGCACCGCCGCAGATGATGCGGGCGGGCAGCGTGGCCACCGACTCGTCGGTGAGCGCGCCGCCCATCGCGCACGGTGAGTAGATGTCGAGCGGAAGGGTGAGCAACTCGGCCTGGCCGCGGACGGCCTGCACGGCCGGGTGGGCCGCCTGCACCCGCTGCACCGCCGCGGGGTTTACGTCGCAGACCGCGACCCGGGCGCCCGCCTCGATCAGATGGCCGACCAGGCGGTGGCCCACCTTGCCCACGCCCTCGACCCCGACCAGGCGGCCCTCCAGGCTGTCCGAGCCCCAGGTGTGCTCCGCCGCGGCCCGCATCCCGTGAAACACCCCGATCGCCGTCAGGATGGAGGAGTCGCCGCCGCCGCCGTTGAGCACGGTCCGCCCGGTGACGTACCGGCACTCGCGGGCCACGATGTCCATGTCCTCGCTGAAGGTGCCGATGTCGCACGCGGTCAGGTACCTGCCGCCCAGCGACTCCACGAACCGGCCGTACGCCCGCAGCAGCGCCTCGGTCTTGAGCTTGGCCGGGTCCCCGATGATGACGGCCTTGCCGCCGCCGAGGTCAAGGTCGGCGAGGGCGTTCTTGTAAGCCATCGCGCGGGACAGGTTCAGCACATCGGACAGGGCCGCGTCCTCCGACGGGTAGGGGAAGAAGCGCGTGCCGCCCAGCGCCGGGCCGAGGGCGGTGGAGTAGATCGCGACGATGGCCCGCAGCCCGGTCTGCGGGTCCTGGCAGAACACGACCTGCTCGTGGCCGCCGCGCGCGGTGGCTGCGGATGCTGGCGTGTCCTGGGGGTATCCGGGCACGCTGCCGCTGGGGTTGCTCACGAAGACATTCGTCACTGTGGTGACTCCTGGCGTCGACCCGCGTCCTCGTTGACGCGGACTCCCGACAAGCGTATGCCCCCTCCCGGTGCGCGTCCCTGGCCCGCACCGCCCCGCAATCGCGGACGATCCCGCGCCGTTTTTCGTGGGGTAAATCGGCCGTGATCATGGATACCGGGCACAATGAGGCGCGGGGGAGGGATGCGCATGAACAGGTCCCGGGCCAGGGTGACGGGCATCGTCGTGGCTGCGGGCGCGTTGCTGGCCGGGCTCGGCGTTGCGGCCCCGGCAGCCCAGGCGGTCCCAGCAGCCCCGCGCGGCCCCGGCTCCGTTCGTGATCATCATGATGGAGAACCACGGCCTGCACCCGGTGCTGAACGACCGGACGGACATGCCGTACCTGAACAGCCTGTGGCGCGGCGGCACGAGCCTGGACTTCACCCATTACGCCGCGCTCGCGCACCCGAGCCTGCCCAACTACCTCGGCATGACCTCCGGGTTCACCCAGGCCACCTCCGATTCGGTGCACCCGGGCCAGTACTCGGGCCCGTCGATATGGGACCAGCTCACCCAGGCGGGCGTGTCCTGGGGGATCTTCGAGGAGGGCATGCCGTCGGCCTGCTCGCCCATGGTCTCCTACAACGACCCGGTGACCGGCGGGCAGTACCTGCTCCGGCACGACCCCGGCGTCCCGTACGGCAGCGTCTACCACAGTGCCGAATGCCAGCAGGTGCAGCCGCTCACCGCGCTCAACTACGCCAGCCTGCCCGCGGTCAGCTTCATCACCCCGAACACCTGTGACGACATGCACGGGCTGACCGCCGCCCAGCTGGCCGGCACCGGGTTCGCCAACTGCCTCAAGGGCTCCGACGCGCTGGAGCAGCGGTCCGACCAGTGGCTGTCCCAGATCGTGCCGAACCTCACGGCCGCCGGGGCGACGGTGTTCATCACGTTCGACGAATGCTGCGCGGCGACGCTCAGCCCGGATCTACGCGATCGAGACCGGCCCTGCGGTGACGCCCGGCTCCAGCAGCACCAGCTACTCGCACTATTCGGTGCTCGCGGGGATCGAGGACGCTTACGGGCTGTCACTGCTCGGCGGAGCCGCCACGGCGAACCCCATCCCCGTGCCGTGAATGCCCGGGGGAGCGGCTCCCAGGGAACACCCAGGGTGCGGTGATGATCTCGTTACGTGTCGTGTCTAGGTCGTGCGATCACTGCGTGCCAGGATTCCGGGGTGCTTCCCTACGCCGCATACCTGCGTGTCTACGAACCCCTCTCGGCGTTCCCCGAGGCCGACGGCCGGCACTGGGCTGACTACGCGGCGTCGGCGGGCCGCCCGCGCCGCGCCGGGGCGCTCGCCGCGGAGCAGGCGGAGGCGCTGGCCAGAGCGATCGCATCACCGCCGCGGCCTGCCCCCGAGCGGGAGAGCGACCACGCCTACGTCCGGTGGTCGGAGGGCATCACCTACATCTGCCCGTGGCAGACCAGGCTGCGGTCCTGGCTGGTCCTGTCCCGGCTGCGCTCCGCCGCGCCGTCGCTGACCAGGGCCGCCTTCTCCGCTCACCACGCGGATGCGGCCGTGCGCGACTTCGCGCGCTGGCGCACCCAGGAGTACTCCCCGCGGGTGTACATCCAGGCGAGCACCTGGTCGGTGCCGTTCGCCTGGTTCGTCCCGTTCGCCGCGGATGAGCGCTGGCTCGTGCTCGGGGCGCCCAGCGAGCCGGGCGAGGGTGGCCGGGCGACCGCCGCGGGGACGCGCACGCTGGTCTATGCGACCGCGATGAGCCAGGCGCGCACCCGGGTGGCCAAGGCGCTGGCGGTGATCCGCCCGGCCAGGAGCCCGCGGGCCGCGGCGCCGTGGGGCGGTGATCCCGCGGCGCTGCTCGCCGAGCTCAGGGAGGTCGGTGCCTGGCTGGAGGAGTTCCACCCGCACTCCCTGGTGGAACTCGACTATGGCGGCCTGGTGCACCTGCTCGATGACGGGGCGCTCTGCGCGGACCAGTCGGTGGCGGAGGTGTCCGCCTCGATCAGTGCCGTGGCCGCCGGGGAGGTCGAGTTCGCGACCGCCATGTACCAGCGGTTCGTCAGGCGCTGGCGGGCGCTGGAGGCGCTCGAACAGGCGTCCTGAGCGGCACGAGATGACTTTTCCGAATCTCCGCCATCGCAACTATACGTATCGCTAGAATCACGCAGCGTGACTCAGATCAGTGGACCAAGGGGGACACGTGTCGCAGAATCTTTGCTCCCGGTGGTCGACTTGTCACCGCTGGTGATGGCAATATGGTCTCAGTGGGCCATATAGGACATCCACGGCAGGCTCCACCCCGGAGCCAGGTATAGCTACAAAACGCAGGATCGCAGTACTGGTCCAGGAGGAGAGGCCGTACATATGTCTGCACGCACACCCGAAGCTGAACCGCTTCTGACGCCGGCTGAGGTTGCCACGATGTTCCGCGTGGACCCCAAGACCGTGACGCGGTGGGCGAAGGCCGGCAAGCTCACGTCAATTCGTACCCTGGGCGGCCATCGGCGGTACCGGGAGACGGAGGTCCGTGCACTGCTCGCGGGTATCCCGCAGCCTCGGTCGGAGTAGTTCCCGCTCATCGGCGGTACGCCACCGCGGCCGGACCCGCGATTGTCCCCGGCCATCGAGGCGAGGCGTGCCGCACCGGACTGCCAGGCAGTCCGCCAGCAGTAGCAGGCAGGGGGGTCGGCCCCGGCGGTCATCAGCCGCCTTGGGGGCGCCATTTCGCGGGTCACATCGCATGAGCGATGGGCCGGTCAGACGTCGCCGGGGTCGATCCGGTCGCCCCGGGACATCAGGTAACAAGCCCGGCCCGGGTGCCAGCCGGGCCGGAACCGGTCGGCCGCGGCACCGGGAGCGGTCCGCCGGGAGAAGGGGCCTGGCCCATGCGGGGGAAGAATCCAGGCCTGTGGGGAAGAGACCTAACCGCCAGGTAGGCGCGCTGCGCACGCAGATGCCCGAAACGCCTGATTGCTTCAGGTAATCGGAAGACAACTTTTCGTAATCGCAGGTGCACCGGACGGGGGTCGGCCATACTAGGCCGCGAACACCCACAGGCCAGTAGTGCTCACTCTGGGTGACACCACTGGGCCGGGGCCATGGATGACGGCAAGCGCTACTGCGCATGCCCGGAGTTTGGCAGCGCCACAGGGGTTCCGCGGGTGCGGGACGCGGCGTCGCTGTTCAGGGGAGGATCCCAGATGCGTGATCCGGATTTGGTCACCCGCGCACAGCGGGCTGCGGTCGCGCTGGAGCGCGCCTGGGAGCGCTGGCGCGCGATGCATGGCCTGTCGGCAGAACCCATGCCGCCGGTGTCCAGCTACGTCGGCTACTCAATAGAGGAGCCATGGGGACGTCCCCGCGTGGTGTTCGGGGTCGATGCCAGGGAGGCCGAACTGCTCGCCGCCCTGCTCGACCACCACGAGTGTGTCGGGCCGTTCTACCAGGCTGATCCGTCGGACGCCGGGCGCCCCGGTTCGGCGGGGAAAGACAGCTCCCCGCTCGACGAGGCGCGCTCGCGCATCCCGGCGCAGGCGCAGGCCGCCGAGGAGCGGCCGCCGCAGCGGTGGGGCCAGGACGCCGAGCCGGGCGCGGCGGACGGCGGCCCGGACGGCCTGGCCGGTGACGACCACGGTGCCGAACCCCGCTACCCTGACCGCCGGTCCCCGCAGGAGAACGGCGCCGCCGAACCGCCGCGCCCGGACGAGACGCGAGGCGACAGCGGGCGGCCCGCGAGACCATCGCCGCGGGCGGCGCGCCGAGGTGGGCAAGCCGAGCCGGCGGGAGCGGCGCACGGCCAGCCGGCAGCGGTCGGCCGGGCCGCGGGAGCCGATGACCGAGGCGGCCGGCCCGGATGCCGTGGAACACGGCGCGGATGGCCTCGAGGCCGAGGCGTCGTGGCCGCCGGACGTGCCCGGCCTGTCGTGGCCGGGCCACGAGGCAGAGCCTGCGGGCGGCCGCACCGGCCAGCCCGGCATCCGGCAGCCCGGCATCCGGCAGCGCATCCGGCAGCCCGGCACCGGCAGCCCGGCACGTGGCAGCCAGCAGCCCGGCGCTGGACAGCACCACCGTGGACAGCATCCCCGTCCAGGAGGCTGCTGCCACTCCGGACAGCGCCGCACGGGATGAGCGCGCCCCGCGGGGCAAGAGCCTCTACGACGTGACCAAGGCCAGCCGCGAGCGCAGGCGCGATGCGGGCCGCGGCAGCGGGGCCGGCCAGGCAGACCGGCGCCAGAGCGCCGCAAGGGACCTGGGCCGGCTTCGCGCGGCGGACGCCGGCCGCGGCGGCAAGCCCAGCGCGGAGCCGGTCAGCTCGAACGGGGTGACCGGCGCCGGGCACACCGATGCCGGCCTGGGCCTGGCCGCGGCGGAACCCGCCAGCCCGGATCCAGCGGGCCCGGCCCGCACCGGCCGGGAGCGCACCGGTGCGGCCGCCGCAGACCAGGCGCAGTACGGCCCGGGTGACGACGCCGCCCAGGACCACAGCTATCCGGCACCGGACGGCCAGGAGTGCGCGGACGACGCCGGGGCGCAGCGCGCCGGTGCGGCCGCGTGGGCGCAGGACTCCGATCCGGGCTTCGGCTACTCCACCGGCCAGGGCCTGAGCTCCACACCGGGCCTGGACTACGGCTCCACCGGCCAGGGCCTGACTACGCCACCGGCCAGGGCCTGGACTACGGCGACGACGCAGGCCTTGACTATGCCGGGGACGCCGACCAGGACTACCCAGGCGACGACAGCTGGGACGACATGGTCAGCCAGGGCGAGGCCTGGGGAACCGGGCTCGCCGATACGGCAGCCCCGGCCGCGGACCGTCACGCAGACCCCGGCCGCAGCGATGTGGCCGGCCTGGGCCAGCTCTGGGACATCGGGCGCGGCCCGGCCGGCCACGGCCAGGACCACGTACCGGATGCACCCGCCCACCAGTCGCACGACGCGGCCGGCCCGGTGCGCGACGGTGCGGCAGACACCAGCCAGGGCGATGCGGGCCCGGACGGTGCGTACAGCAACGGCGCCACGGGGCACGGCAGTGCCGCGCGCGACGCCGGGCTGGGCCCAGCACGGGAAACCGGCCCGGCGCCGGACGGCGGTCCCGCACAGGACACCCGCCCGGCCCGCGAGGCCGGGCCTGGCGGGGAGGGCGGTTCCGCGTGGGACACCCGCCCAGCAAGGGAGGCCGGCCCTGCCCGGGACACCGGCTCCGGATCGGCGCCGGACGCGCACCGGGACCTGCCGGGCGACTTCGGCCGACCTCGGCCCGGACCCCCTCGGGGTGCGTGCCGGCCGGGAGTCCGCTGACTTTCTGGCCGCGCCGCCGCCGGCCAGCAGCATCCTGACCGCACCGCGCCCGGAGAGCAGGACCGCCCGGCCGGGCGACGTCGGCACCGAGACCATCGCCGCCGAACTGGCCGGCTGGGCGGCGGGGGAACTGCCCGGGCAGGCTTCGGCGCGGCTTGCCGCGTGGGCCGCGATCGGCGGGGTCCCCGCAGCCGGGTACCCCAGCACCGACGGCTCCGACCTGGGCCCGGCGGGCGTGGCCACCGAGCGGGTCAGGTAGCGCCCGGTCCGCTGGCCGGCATCGCCGCGCATGCCGGGGCGCCCGCCGGTAAGGCCGGCCATGGCACAGCGCCGGTGCGGCCGTAGATTGTCGCAACCGGGGCGGACAATCTACAAACGTGCGCATCGCGGTGGTCGGCGGCCCCGAACACGGCTGCCTGATGTCCGAGTCCGCCGAGGGCGGCGCCGGCCACGGGCGCATCGTCACGCATGATGATCTGTCCGCGGCGGTGGCGGCGCGTGAGCGGGACGGCGGCGTGCGCTGGGTCTGGCCGGCCTGCGGCGAGGTGTACCCGGCGCTGCTGCGTGCCGGGGTGCGGGTGCAGCGCTGCCACGATGTGGCGCTGACCGAGGCCCTGTTGCTCGCCCGGGACGGGCAGCAGGGCGAGCCTGCCTCGCTGGCGGCGGCCTGGGCCCGGCTGCGCGGCGCGGCGGCCCCCGCGGCCCGGGCCGTCCGGTCCGCCGCGGCCGGCCAGGCGGTGCTGTTCGAGCCCGCCGACCCTGCCTTCCCCAGCCCGCAGGCGGCACTGGACGCCTTGCTCGCGGTGCATGCCGACCAGTTGCGGCGGATCGCGGCCGACGAGCACCCGGGCAGGTTCGCGCTGCTCGCGGCGGCGGAGTCCGCGGCCGGCCTGGTGGCGGCCGAGATGGGCTGCTACGGGCTGCCCTGGCGCGCCGACGTGCACTCGGCGCTGCTGACCAGCATGCTCGGCGGCAAGCCGCTGCCCGGGCTGCGCCCGCCGCGCCTGGCCGTCCTGGCGGCCCAGATCTCGGCCGCGCTGGGCGGCCGCCCGGTGAACCCCGACTCGCCCGCGCAGGTGCTGCGGGCGCTGGCCGCCGACGGCGTCCGGGTGCCCTCCACCCGCGCGCAGGTGCTGCGCGAGGTGGACCACCCGGCCGCCGCGCTGCTGCTGGAGTACAAGGAACTCGCCCGGCTGCACGCCGCGCACGGCTGGTCCTGGCTGGAGGAGTGGGTGACCGACGGCCGGTTCCACCCGGAGTACGTGGTCGGCGGCGTGGTGTCCGGGCGCTGGGCGACCAGGGGCGGCGGCGCGCTGCAGATCCCGCGGGTGCTGCGGCGGGCCGTGGTGGCCGACCCCGGCTGGGTCCTGGTGGTAGCCGACGCCGCGCAGCTTGAGCCGCGGGTGCTGGCGGCGCTCGCGGAGGACGAGGCGCTGGCCGCCGCGGCCGGCACCGGCGATCTCTACCAGGCGCTGGCCGACGCGTTCGGCGGGGACCGGGGCAACGCCAAGATCGCCTTGCTGTCCGCCATGTACGGCGGGGCGGCGGGGCAGGCGCGCCAGCTCCTGGCGGTGCTCCGGCACCGGTTCCCGCGCGCCGCCCAGTACGTGGAACTGGCCGCCAGGGCGGGGGAGGAGGGCAGGGTGGTCCGGTCGCGGCTCGGGCGGACCTGCCCGCCGCCGTCCAGCGCCTGGCGCGGCCTCACCGCCGAGCCCGACGACCCGGGCGCCGACGAGCCGCGCGCGGGCCGCTCGGTGCGCGCCCGCGGCCGGTTCACCCGCAACTTCGTGGTGCAGGCGAGCGCGGCCGACTGGGCCGTTGTCTTCCTGGCGGACCTGCGGCACCGGCTGGCGCTTGTTTCGCTGCCATACGCGACCGGCGTGGTACCCGCCACCTCCCCGGCCGGGCCGTCCGGGGCTGCCACCGGCGACCGTGAGCCGCGGCTGGTCTTCTTCCAGCACGACGAGGTGATCGTGCACTGCCCGGAGGAACTCGCCGGGGAGGTGGTCGCGGCCGTCGGCGCGGCCGCGGCCGAGGCCGGGCGGCTGGTATTCGGGCCGACACCGGTCAGGTTCCCGGTGACCACCGCCGTGGTGACCAGTTACGCCGACGCGAAGTGAGCCAGGGGCCCGCCGGCGTGGCGGGCCCCGCCCAGGAAGGCTCAGGCGGCGGCCTGCGCCGGCTGGTCCGTGCCGCAGTACTTGCACTTGGACGCGGCGGCCGGCAGATCGCTGGACAGGCACGCCGGGCAGGTCTTCACCGGGGCGGGCGGGCCGAACACGGTCTGGCCGCGCCGGGCCTGGATCTTCCGGTAGGGGACGATGATCACGAAGTAGATGACCATCATGAAGATGATGAAGTAGATGATCGCGGAGATGAACGCGCCAATGTTGATGTACGTCGTCTTGTTGCCGGCGGTGCCCAGCTGAATGCCGAAGCCGATGCCATTGCCGCCGCCGGCCCTGGCCACGATCGGGTTGATGATGTTCGTGGTGAACGAGACGATCAGGGCGCTGAACGCGAGCGCGATGACCAGCCCGACGGCCACGATGATGACATCGCCACGCATGAGGAAATTCTTGAACCCGGTGAGCATGGTTGTGCCCTCCCTAACCGTCCCCGCCGGCTCCGGGCGGTGAGGTGCGGGGGTGGCGGGCCGCCCGGACGTGGATGACGACGATATCGTGCTCCACCTGGCGAAAGTAAAGGAACACGCGGGGCATGGATCTTGTGACCTGCGCGGAGTAGGGCGGCGTGGCGGGGCCAGAGCCAGCAGGGTGATCTCTAACCGTTGCGCAGCGTCAGATTGCGCACCACGCCGCCCGAACTGGTGCTCCGCCCGAAGGCCCAGGCCAGCATCCCGCCGGGGGCGGCGGAGGCGGAGTCGAGTTCCTCGGTGGCCCCCACCTTGGGCACACTCACCTTCGTCCACGCGGAGCCGTTCCAGGACAGGATGATCGCGGCCGTGGGCCCGTTGGCCGTGGTGTTGTGGCCCGCTGCCGTCACGCTGCCTGGGCCGCTGCCGGTGACCGACAGCAGCAGGCCGGACGCCGGGTTCGCCACCAGGTGCCAGGACCGTCCGCCGGTCCAGTTCTCGGTGACCGCGTGGCCCTTGGGCCCGATGCCGACGGCCCAGGCGTCGGCGTGGCTGATGACCGCGAGGCCGGCCAGCTCGGCTCCGCTGGCCGGCACCGGGACCGTCGCCCAGGCCGTGCCGTTCCAATGGGCGGTGAACGGCTCCAGGGCGGAGGTGGCGGTGTCGAAGTACTGGCCCGCGATCCACACGTCATTGGCCGCGTCCGCGGCGACCGCGGACAGCCCGGCCGGTGCCCCGCCGCCGGGGACGGGCACGGCGAACGCCGACCAGGAGGTCCCGTCCCAGTGCAGCGCCTCGCTCTCGCCCACCGCGTAGGCGTCGCCGTGGCTGATGTCGGCGACGCTGGTCAGCACGGAACCGGACACCTCCGGGGTGGCCACCACGGTCCAGGCCGTGCCGTTCCAGTGCGCCGCGAGCGAGGACGTGACCAGCGACACGGTGGCCCGGCCCACCGCCCAGGCGTCGGTCGCGGACGCGGCGCTGACCGCGTTGAGCACGGTGTTCCGTGCGCCGGTGACCGTCGGCCCGGGCACCTGGGCCCAGGACGTGCCGTTCCACCGGGCGGTGAGCGGAGTGGTCGCGGACAGGTCGCCCACGGCCCATGCGTCGGTGTCCGTGCGCGCCGACACCGCGTTGAAGAAACCGCCGTCCGACGGCGGTGACGAGACCACCGTCCAGCCCGATGCCGCGGCGGGGACCGCGCCCAGCAGGACCGCGCCAGCGGCCGTCACCATGGTGGCCAATCCCAGTCCGCGCATGAGTTCCCCTTCGGGTGAGGCTGGCTGCGGTCCGCCCATTTGAACGGGCGCCGGGGCCGGGCCGTTCATACTCGTGTCGGGACATTATGCGGGGCGGTGCGGCCCCCAGGAAGACCCCATGAGAAAGGCCGGCGATGAGGCAGATCGTGCTTGTGGTGATCGGGGCGGCTGCTGCGGTGGCAGGCGTGGTCTGGACGCTGCAGGGGCTGGGCTACGTGGGCGGCAGTTTCATGAGCGGGGCGACCATGTGGGCGGTCATCGGCCCGCTCGTGGTGCTCGTCGGCCTGGTGCTGATCACGCTCGGGCTGCGCAGCCGGCGGCGCCTGCGCTGATTACGGTCCGTCATTTAAACGGCGCGATAAAGTATTACATAACTCATAAGGTTCACGAGCCAGGAAGTTGCTGAACTGGCTGGTCAGCAAGCTATTTTCCGGGCAGGCTCGAGATTTGGCGCCGAAACCCTTGTCACTCACGGTAAACTGCTACTTCAGGGGATGGCTCGCGGGGGGCATGGGAGGGCCACATGGATGGGCGCTACGTGGTCGCGGAAGGAACCGGCGACGCGGAGGTGTCGTGGGTCGTCTGGGCGCGGCGGGATGCCCCGCGCGACGGCGACTTGTTAAACATGATCAAGCTCACCGACTCCGGTGGGCGCATCATTCATGTGGGTGCCGCCTCCGGCCCGCCGCTGTATCCCGGCCGCCTGCTGAACATCTCGACCAGTGGCAGCGAGGAGGGCCCGCGGGCGCTGCTGGGCCGGGTGGATCCCAGCGTCCGGCGGCTGGAGTTGCGGGTGCACGACGGCCGCACGCGGAACGTGCCGCTGTATGACTGTGCCGAGATCGCCGAGGTGCGTTTCGCCGCCCTGCTGCTGCCGCGTGAGGAACTGCTGGACTCCGTGGCCGGCTTCGGCGCCAAGGGACCTGAGCTTGAGCGCTTCGACCTGAGGTTCCAGCAGGGTCGCTGGGAGGCCCGGCACTCCGGGTATGCGGTCCAGCGGGCCACTTTATTGCCGCCTGCCGGATGGCGTGCCGCCGGATAGGCGGCGGCTACCCGGTGTCGTGCCGGGTCATCCCGTGCCGTGCCGCCCGGGTACCCCGGAGCGGGCGGCGCACGGCGGGGAGGGCGCGGCGCTCTCCGGCATCCGCCAGGCGGTGGCCGCCGCGGCCATGATCTCGGCCGTGGTGCGCAGGCTGGCCACCCCGGTGACCGACCGGTCGGTGAGGAAGCGGCGGACCGCGCGCAGCGCCGCCGGGTCGCCGAGCAGTTCGCCGTGGAACGCGGGGATGATCACCACGTTGCGCGGCAGCGGGCAGGCGGGCAGGGTCACCGCGTCGGCGAGCGGGATGACCTCCAGCAGGCGGACCGGAGCGTGCGCGGCGGCCGCTGCGGCGAACCGCGCGCCGACGCTGTTCACCGAGTTGATCAGGGTCTGCGCGCCGGAGGTCCCGAACGGGGAGAGCCCGCCCACGAACCAGATCAGCGCGTGGAGTTCATCCCTGGTCACCAGGCTGCTGCCGGTGCCCCTGAAGCCGAACTGGCCGGGGGCGACGATCGGGCTGAGCAGGACCACCGATCCCACCGGGGCGTGCGGGTGCTGCGCGAGCATCGCGTCCAGGCCGAGGGTGCCCTCGCTTTCCGCGACGATGTCCACCGGCTTGCCGGTCAGTTTGTGCAGCCGCTGCACCTGTGCCGCGATCCGGTTGCCGAGTTCCGGCAACGGGAGGTTGCTCGCCTTCGCGCCGTAGGGCAACGGCTGGCCGTGGTGGTTCGTCCCCCGGTAGGAGAACTGCTGGACCAGCGTGCCAGGGAGGGCCCTGGCCAGCGCCCGGTCCTGCCCGCAGCACCACGACCCGAACCCGGCGATCTCCAGTACGGGGTGGTCCCCGGCGTCGGCGGCCGCGTCATCCGGGTGCGCCGTGCCATGAGTCCCGGTCAGCCAGGCCACGGTCGCCTGCGGGCGCCCGATCGCGGGGGGCCCGCCGAAGACGAAGACGAGCCTGGTCAGCGCGATGACCGCGGCGATGACCACGGCCAGCGCCATGGCCCCGGCCGGAACCCGGCTGGCGGCGGGCAGCGGCAGCCTGGCCGCGGCGTCCCCGGCCGGGGGCTGCCCGGCGGGCCGGGCGATCGCGGCGGTCAGGCCGTACCACGCCCGGGCGTTCACCAGGCCGGCCAGCCCGGCCACGGGCACCGCGTCCGGCGGCGGCAGCGCGGTGCTCACCGCGGCGGCCGCGCTGAGCACGGCGAACTCCGCCAGCAGCCACCACGCCGCCGAGACCGGCGGCAGCGTCCGCCACCAGGCCCCGGCCAGCCCCGCATGGCTGAGCGGCAGCGCGATCAGCAGCATCGCGGGCAGCAGGGCGAGGAACGGCCAGGAGAAGGGCAGGATGGCCACCCCGAAGGTGAGGCTGACCAGCGGGGATATCAGCAGGCAGGCCAGCGTCGTGAGGACGAGCGTGCCGCGCAGCGCGGACAGCGGCGGCGGTGCCAGGTAGGCCTGCGAGGCCAGCCTGACCAGCGCCGTGTTCAGCGCGGACCGGGCCACCAGCAGCCCGGCGAGCAGCAGGCCGAACCACAGCCACGATCGCTGGCTGCTGTACAGCCAGCGCAGGTCGTGGAAGATCGCCAGCGGGGGGAGCGCGGTGACCTGGGGGGCGAGGGCCCGGGCAGCGGGCGCGACCACGATCAGCACGAAGGCCTCGGCCATGGCCGTGCCGCAGCACAAAGTGATCAGGCCTCGGTGCGCCAGGAACCGGTCGCTCCGCAGGCTGGGCCGCTGCGGCTCTCCGTCCATGCCCCGCATCTAGATTCGTGATCTGCTCCGGCGGGCCGGGCAGCCCGGGCCCGCCGAGTGTCGCCTTCTGTATATCCCAGCACAGCGTCCGGACATCAACGCATTAATCTCCGCGGTGCCGGCGCCGGCCGGCGGCCGTACCCCGCGCGCCGCGGTCAGAGCCGGCCGGCGTCCACGATGCGGCGCAGGAACCGCCGGGTGCGCTCGTCCCTGGGGCTGGTGAAAAGCTCGCCCGGCGGGGCGTCCTCGATGATCCGCCCCTCCTCCAGGAAGCACACCCGGCGGGCGATGTCCTTGGCGAAACCCATCTCGTGCGTCGCGATGACCATGGTCATGCCGGTGGCGGCCAGTTCCCTGATCACATCCAGCACCTCGGCCACCAGTTCCGGGTCGAGTGCGCTGGTCACCTCGTCGAGCAGCATGATCTGCGGTTTCATGGCCAGTGCCCGGACGATCGCCACCCGCTGCTGCTGCCCGCCGGAGAGCCGGTCGGGGAAGTCGGCTTCCTTGTCGGCCAGGCCGAACCGGGCCAGCAGCGCCCTGGCCTCCTCCTCCGCCTCGGCCTGGGGAATCCGGCGGACCTTCGCCGGGGCCAGCGTCACGTTGCGGAGCACGGTCATGTGCGGGAACAGGTTGTAGGACTGGAACACGATCCCGACGTGCCTGCGCACCAGGTTCGGGTCGATGCCCGCCGCGGTGATCTCCTGGCCCCACAGGCTGATCCGCCCGGAGTTGATCGGCTCCAGCAGGTTCACGCAGCGCAGCAGCGTGGACTTGCCGGACCCGGACGCCCCGATCAGGCAGACGACCTCGTGGGTGGCCACGGACAGGTCGATGCCCTTGAGGACCTCGTTGGCGCCGAACGACTTGTGCAGCCCTTCGATCCTGATCGCCTCGCCGCCCGCGACCGGGCCGGCGGCGGTCATGGGGTGGCCCCGGCGAGGCGGCGGCGGCGGTCCCGTTCGATCAGCCGGTCGGTGAACCGCGCGAGCGGGATGGTGAGGATCAGGAACAGGATGGCTGCCACCGTGAAGCTGGAGAAGTTGAACACCTGCTCGCTGTAGATGTCGGCCGCCTTGTTGGCCTCGATCGTCCCCAGCACCCCGACCAGCGCGGTGTCCTTCTGCAGGCTGATGAAGTCGTTGAGCAGCGGCGGGATGATGTTCCGCACCGCCTGGGGCAGGATCACGTGGCGCAGCGCCTGCTGGTGCCGCAGGCCGAGCGACCGGGCCGCCGCCACCTGGCTCTGGTGCACCGAGTTCAGCCCGGCCCGGTAGACCTCGGAGACGTACGCGGAGTAGGACAGCACCAGGGCGGTCACCCCGTACACCGCGTTGGACTGGGTGGACACCACCGGCAGGCTCAGGGCGGGAACGCCCAGGCCGATGGCGAAGATGACCAGGATCAGCGGCACGCCGCGGAAGAAGTCGACGTAACCCGTCCCGATAATCCTGATCGGGAACAGCGCGGGATGCGTGGACTGCCTGATCAGGGCGATCAGCAGGGCCAGCACGAGGATGAGCACCTCGGCGATGACGAACATCCGGATGTTGAGCCAGATCGCCGCGCCCACCGAGTAGTAGCCCTGCCGCGGGTTGCCGATGAACGACTGCCACATGTCCTGCGGGTTGAAGAAGGCATGCTCCACCGCCCGCGCGCCGGGCGCCAGCAGGAAGATGGCGGCCAGCGCGCCGAGCACGACGAGCGTGCTGACGGCCGAGATGACCGTCCCGCCGCGGCCGCCGCCGAGCAGCCTGGCCCCGCGCCCGGTCCGCGCGAACGAGCCCGGGGGCGGGATCCCGCCGCCCGTGTACGAGCCCGGGGGCGGGCTCCCGCTCAGCGCCACCCGGGCTCAGGGCTGGACGGTCGGGAACGTGAGGTAGATCTTCAGGTACTTCTGCTGCAGCCGCTGCAGCGTGCCGTTGGCCTTCAGCGCGGCGATGGCCTTGTTGACGCAGCTCACCAGCGGGTTGCCCAGATGGAAGAGCAGCCCGTAGTGCTCGCCCACCGACGGGAACTGTGCCACCAGCACCGCGTGCTTCAGCTGTGCCGAGGCCATGTACTGCGCGGTCGGGGTGTCGGTGATCAGGGCGTCGATCCGGTGCGCCTCCAGCGCCGCGGACACCTCGCTGAGCGTGTCGAAGACCCTGGGCTGTGCGGTGGGCTGGATGTCGTTG
The DNA here is from genome assembly GCA_963795785.1 of uncultured Actinomycetes bacterium. Lineage (GTDB taxonomy): Bacteria > Actinomycetota > Actinomycetes > Streptosporangiales > Streptosporangiaceae > DASXKD01. The sequence goes on along the minus strand of CAWCKG010000054.1, from coordinate 28,309 downwards.
GTGATGTAGGTCAGGCCGGTGGTGCCCACCTGGTCGCCGTAGAGGTAGTTCTTCAGCTCGGCCGGGGTGTGCTTGGTGACGATCGCGGTGCCCTTGAGCGCGACGATCGCCTGCTGCACGTCGTAGTAGCTGGCGGAGAACGTGACGGCCTGGGCGCGCTGCGGGGTGTAGGAGATCTCGTTGATGTCGAAGTCGAACTTCTTCGGCCCCGGCGCGTACGAGCTGCTGAACGGCTCGGTGACCCACACCACCTGCGACTTCTTGAAGCCCATCTGGGCGGCGATCGCGTAGGCGACCGCGCTTTCGTAGCCCTGCCCGTTCGACGGCTTGTTGCTCACGAACCACGGCGTGTACACCGGGTTGTCGGTCGCGACCGTGAGCACGCCCTTGGTGTACAGCTCGTTCTGGATGCCGGTGTACGAGCAGTTCGAAGCCGAGCTTGCCGGGCTGCTACCGCCGCTGCTGGCGGTGCTGCTGGACGAGGTGCTCCCGCAGGCCGCCACGGCGGAGCCGATGAGCGTGGTGGCGGCTGCCGCAACGATGATGCGACGCATATGATCACTTCCCGGACCGTGCCGAGGGGGCGCGGGTTGTTCCTTGATCGTCGGCCGGAGCCTATCGGTTCCGCAGTGTTTACCCAAGTCCGCCGGGCTGCCGTGGCCCCTCGTCGCCGAGCGCGAAGCGGAGGTAGCGCGCCGCGGACCTGGCCACCGCGGCCGCTCCCGTCGGTGTGCACCACCCGCCGCCACCAGGCGCCGTAGACCCGGTCGAACGGGTAGGGCCGCAGCCGGGCCAGACCGCGGCGGATGACCTCCGGCCGCTCCGGGATCAGGTTCGGGTAGCTGTACATGAACGACACGTACCGCCGGTCCTGGACCACGGTCATGATGTCCCCGGAGAACAGGGCGCCAGCCCCGCCGTCCGCGCCGGCCCAGTGCAGCACCTGCCCGCCGTCGAAGTGCACGCCGACATTGATCAGCGTGAGGCCGTCCCCGATCTGCTCGGTCTCGCCCTCCCAGAACCGGACCAGCGGGTCCGGCCGGGCCACCCACTGCCGGTCGGCGGCGTGGATGTAGACCGGCGCGCCGAACTCGCGGGCCCACTCGGTCATCGAGCCGTAGAAGTGCGGGTGGCTGATTGCGATGGCCTGGATCCCGCCCAGGGCGCGGATCTGGCCGGCCAGGTCCTCGTCCAGGTAGGTGATCATGTCCCAGAGCACGTTCCCGGCCGGGGTGGTGACCAGCAGGGCGCGCTGGCCGATCGCCGTCGGCGGGTCGGCGCCGATGCCGAGCACGCCGGGCCCCTCCTCCCTGAGGCTGCCCCGGTGCCCGGCGGCGGCGAGTTCGGCGAGGCTGGTCCAGCGCTGTCCGTCCCAGCCCACGTACTGGCGTTCGTCCAGGCAGATGGGGCAGTCCTCGCGCGGGGCCGGGTACTGCACTCCGCAGGTCGCACAGATCGGCAGGTCCACGTCCATGCCCTCAGGTATAGCCGAAGCCCGTGGCAGCCGGCTGTGGCGAGTCGCGTTGCCGGATCAGGCAGGCAGGAACCTGTCCCGTGCGGCGGCCGTCAGCGCTTGGCCCAGTAGCCGTCCGAGGCCATGCTCTCGGCCATCGCCTGCGCTGTCTCGAATCCCGGTGCCATCGAGGCGTCCGTCCCCGCCATCACCTCGTGGTGCCCGATGTTCAGCATCCGCAGCCAGCTCTGCTGCCCGAACGTCAGCCCGATGAAGCAGCCCAGCTCGACCAGTTCCGGCTCGCTGAAATGCGCCCGCATCCGGTCCCAGAACTCATCCGGCGCCGGCAGGTGCCAGGCGATCGCCTCGGCGTAGGCGAGCGCGGCCTTCTCCCGGTCGGTGTAGCGCGGGGAGGACTCGAAGTTCAGCAGCTCGTCGTACTTGCCTTCGGTGAGGCCCGCGGCCGCCGCGGCGACCGAGCGCTGGTTGCCGCAGTACTCACACTGGACGGTGCGGGAGATGTAGACCCGGCACAGTTCCTTGATCTGGTGATCGCACACGCCCTGGCGGAAGATGTCGTGCCACGACCGGGCGAAGAACCAGAAGCAGGCCGGGACGTGGGCCCGGACCGCCGAGCTTTCCGGCCGCGGGGTGCCCTCGCGCGCGCACCGCTCCATCTCGGCCCGCATCTCGTCGTCCATCTGCTCAACGGGCACGTAGCTGATGCGCTGCTTGTCCGCCATGGGGCCTCCCTGCTCGCCGCGGCCGCGTCCTGATTCGGAGCATGCCACAGGCCCTGGCCGTCAGCGGTGGGTACTTGTGGTGATATCGGCCACGCAGTGCCTGCTCGGCCGCGATTGCGGCCGGTCAAGGCCCCGTTCAGGAGGGGTGCCGCTGGCACCGTGGCCGCGGCCGGGCGGAGCCGCTGACCCCCTGGCGGAGGGACCGCCCCAGAAGGTCCCTCCGCCAGGGGCAAGCCTCCGTGCACCCCCCCAACCACCGCGTGCACGTCGGCTGTGCCAGCCCACCAATGGCCCATCCCCAGGACCGGGGAAGCCGGGCCCGTGCCCGGCGCTCGGCCGGGCACTTTCACAGTCTGTCGCCTCGTGTCCCGTTTGGGGGGTGGATAGGAAACAGTCGGACAACCCCGGACAGGCGCTCAGAGCCTGTCGATGACGCGACCGCGGGGCCGCCCCGGGCGGCCTCAGCGGGCCGTGGCGCGCAGCAGCGCGGCGACCTGGTCTCTGGGGAGTGCGGGAACATGGTGGCCGTCCCGCCCGGTCATGTCCTCGTTCGCCACCAGGGCGTTGGCCACGGCCTCCTCGGTCGCCTGCACGACCGCCGCGAAGAACGGGTTCATCTGCGCCCAGGGGATGAACCTGAGCTGGTCGTAGTCCTGCCCGGTGCCCGGCTCCGGGTGATAGCCGCTGAACCCGCCCGGGTTGGCCGTGGAGAAGGCGAGGAACAGGTCGCCGGAGAAATGCGAGCTGACCGTGCCGGTGCGGGCGATGCCGTGGGTGACCCGCCGGGCCAGCGCCGAGCACTGGTGCGGGAGCAGCGGCGCGTCGGTGGCCACGACGGCGATCACCGAGCCGGCCCCGGGCGGCACCGCACCGCCCGCGGCACCGCGACCGTCCGCACCTGCCGGGCCATCCGCGGCATCGGGGCCGCCCGCGGCAGCCGGGCCGTCGCCGGCGAGCAGCCGCCCCAGCCGCACCCCCGCCAGCGTCAGCTCGTCCCGCGAGCCGAAGTTGGCCTGGACGAACACCCCGACGGTGTAGCTGGTCCCGCGGTAGTCCACCCGCCGCGAGGCGGTGCCGTTGCCGCCCTTGAACTCGTAGCAGATCATCCCGGTGCCGCCGCCCACCGAGCCTTCCTCGACCGGCCCGCCGTGCGCCGCCTCCAGCGCGTCCAGGACGGTGGCCTCGGTGACGTGGTGCCCGTAGGCGTCGTTGAGGTAGCCGTCCCAGGTCTCCCCGGCCACCGGGAGCGACCACTCGTCGCCCAGTTCGGGGTGGTGCTTGGCCGTCCACGCGACGATCCCGGCGTGGGCGATGCCGACCGCGTGGGTGTTGGTGATCGCCACCGGGAGGGCGAACGTGCCGGACTCGCCGATCCAGGAGACGCCGGTCATCTCCCCGTTGCCGTTCAGCGAGAAGAAGCCCGCCGCTACCGGGTCGGCGGCACCGGCGGGGCCGCGCGGGTGGATCCCGGTCACCCCGGTCCGCACCGAGTCGCCCTCGATGAGGGTCGCGTAGCCGACCTCGACCCCGGGCACGTCGGTGATCGCGTTCCACGGCCCGGGCGTCCCGTCGAACGGGATGCCGAGCGACCTGGCCCGCGGCTTGCCGGCCGGCGTGGCCGCGTGCGCGCCCGGCAGGGGTTCGGTGCCAGTCATCGAGCGAGCCTCCTCATGCTCCGTCCGCCCCCGGCGCGGGGGCCGCCGTGCCGGTCTCGCCGTAGCGCAGCGCCCGTACCGCGTCGCTGACCTCGGTGAGGGCGGTCTCGCTGAGCGTCTGCGGGGTGCCCGCCAGCCGGGCGTACCAGTACACCCGGGCCAGCCACTCCAGGGTCCGGGCCCGTTCGTAGGCGCGGGCCAGCGTCGGCCCGCAGGCCAGCGCGCCGTGGTTGCGCAGGATCACCGCGTTGCGCCCGGCCAGCGCGGCGGCCGCGCTGGCGGCGAGCTTGGGGGTGCCGAACCTGGTGTAGGGCGCGACCCGCACCGGCCCGCCGAGGTCGGCCATCGCGTAGTGGATGGCGGGCAGTTCGTCCAGCACGGTGGACAGCGCCACCACGAACGGCGAGTGCGTGTGCACGATGGCCACGGCGTGGCTGGCCTGGTACAGCGCCAGGTGCATCGGGGTCTCCGTCGAGGGCCGCGGGCCGGACAGCAGCGCGGCGTCCGACGTGCGGACCAGGCAGATGTCCGCCGGGGCCATCCGCTCGTACGGCATGCCGGACGGGGTGATCGCCATCACCTCGCCGCGGCGCACGCTGAGGTTGCCCGACGTGCCCGGCGCGAGGTCGTCCGGGGCCATCCGGCGCGCGTAGCCGACCAGGTCCTCCCGGTCCGCCAGGCTCACGCCGCTCCGTCTCACCGTCCATCCGCCCTCCTCATTCCCGCCCCACCATGATCCCGGACGGGGTGACTCCGGGGGAATCGGGCAGGGACCGTTCGTGATCATGGCGTTTTGGTCGCCAGAGCAGCCAATGTGCCATGATCACGAAGCAGGGGGAGGGGCCGGGGCTCACTTCATGCCGGTGGTGGACGCGGACAGGGAACGGGGATCGCGCAGCCGCCAGGCGCCGCGCTCCACGGCGGCGAGGAACCGGTCCACGGCCGCGTTGAACTCCTCCGGCTCCTCCAGGTTCGCGGTGTGCCCGGTCTGCGGCAGGATGGCCAGCCCCGAGGACGGGATCGTGCGCTTGAGCATCAGCACGGTCTCCAGGCAGCCCTCGTCCTCGTCGCCGGCCAGCAGCAGCACGGGCGTGCGTATCCCGGCAAGCTCGTCCCGCAGCGCGTACAGCGACGGGCGGCCGGCCTGCACGCCGCGCATGGTCAGCGCCGAGCCCTGCGCCGAGTGCTGCGCCAGCGCCGCGGCGAACTCCGCCCAGCCGCGCGGGTTCTTGTTCTGGAACTGCACCCGCGCCGGGCCGACGGCGTAACGCTCCGCCACCCGTGCGGCGCCCTCGGCCTCGAAGGCCGCCGCGGTCGCCGCGCACTCGGCGCGGAACGCCTCGGCCCGTTCCGGCAGCGCCCCGTAGCCGGCACCCGCGACCACCGCCGAGATCACCCGGTCCGGATGGCGCAGGGTGAGGTGCAGCGCCGTGAACCCGCCCATCGACAGGCCGGCCACGTGCGCGCGGGCCGATGCCAAGCCCGTCCAGGACGGCCACGGCGTCGTCCACCGCCCGCTGCTGGGAGTAGGCGGCCGGGTCGGCGGGCACCCCGGACGGCGGGTACCCGCGGGCGGCATAGGTCACGCACCGGTAGCCGCGGCCGAACAACCGCACCTGCGGCTCCCAGCTGCGATGGTCGCCGGCGAACTCGTGGATGAACAGCAGCGGCGTCCCGGTCCCCGTGCTCTCCACGTGGAGCGCCACGCCGTCGCCGGTCATGATCGTGGGCATCTCGGCCTTCCGTCCTGTCCCGGCGCACCGGTCAGTGCGCGGCACCCATGATGTGCTGATAGGTCCGGGCGGACGCGGCGGCGGCGTCGCCGGACCGGAGCGCGTCGAGGATGGCGTCGTGCTGGCGGGCCGACTCGGCGTGGCTGCGCAGCACCCGGGGGCCGCCCTGCAGCGACGCCCAGAGCAGCCGCATCAGGGTGAGCAGCAGCGGGCTCCCCGCGAACTCGTACACGGTGAAGTGGAACTCCCGGTTGAGGGCGGCGTAGCGCGGGTCGTCGTCGCCCATCGCGCGCATCCGGTCGTTCAGCGCCTGCAGCCGGGCCAGGCCCTGTTCGTCGATCTTCCGCGCGGCCAGCGAGGCGCCCAGGGACTCCAGGGCGGCGCGGATCTGGAAGTTCTCCTCCACCGGGCCGTCGTCCGGCTCCACCACGGTGAAGCCCCGGTGCGTGTCCCCGACCACCAGGCCCTCGGATTCGAGGCGGCGCATCGCCTCGCGCACCGGGGTCTGGCTGACGTGGAACCGCTGGGCCAGGTCACGCTGGCGCAACTGCTTGCCCGCCGCGAGTTCCCCGGTGATGATCAGCTCGCGGATCAGGGCGGCCACCATGTCGGTCTTGCTGACGTAGCCCGGCGCCGCCTGGCCGGGGCCCGCGCGCATCAACGGTGCAGGTCGCACGGGCCACCTCCGGTGCTCGTGACGTGGTGTTGCCCGGCCCGCGGGCTCATGCTAGCCGCGGCATCCGGTCCGGCCAGGGCGGCGACCCTGGCCGGGGTCAGCGGCAGCCGGCCCACGCTGCCCGCCAGGCCCAGCGCGTCCCGCACCGCGCTGGCCACGGCCGCGCCCGCCGCGCTGATCCCGCCTTCGCCCGCGCCCATCACGCCGAGCGGGTTGCCCGGCGCCGGGCCTGCTGGGCCACCAGCACGTCGATCGGCGGGATCTCGGCGGCGGTCGGCATCCGGTAGTCCATGAACGTCACCGCCTGTGGCTGGCCGGCCTCGTCGTAGCTGAACTCCTCCAGCAGCGACCCGCCAATGCCCTGCGCTACGCCGCCGCGCAACTGTCCTTCGACGAGCGCAGGGTTGACGGCCCGGCCCACCTCGTAGGCGACGAGGTAGCGGAGCACCCGGACCGCGCCGGTGCCCGGATCCACGTCGGCCACCGCGATGTGCACCCCGTAGGGATAGGTCATGTGCGTGACGTCGAACCGGCGCCGTGCGGCCAGCCCGGCGGGCTCCCCCGGCCGCAGGTACCCGCTGGCCGGCGCCGCGGCCAGGGCGATCTGCGCGAGGGTGACCGCCGACCGCGGGTCACCGCGGACCGTGATCGTGCCGTCCGCCGCGACCAGGTCGTCCTCGGCGGCTTCCAGCATCCGGGCGGCCAGTTCCCTGGCCCGGCACGCGACCGCCGTGGCGGCCGCGTGCACCGCGTTGCCGGCCACCACCGTGGAGCGGGACGCCCAGGAACCGGAGCCGAACGGCTGCAGGGCGGTGTCCCCGTTCACCACCTGCACCGCGTCGAGGCCGACGCCGAGCGCGTCGGCGGCGATCTGCGCCAGCACGGTCTCGATGCCCTGCCCCAGCGAGGTCCCCCCCGAATACACGTGCACGGTGCCGGTCTTGCTGACCACCACGTCCGCGGTCTCCTGTGGGCCGAGGCCGCTCTTCTCCAGGAATACCGCGAGCCCCAGCCCGCGCCGCCGCCCGGCATCGCGCCCCTGCGCCACGAGCGCGCCGTATCCCAGCCGCGCCGCCTCCGCCTCGGCGGCCGCCAGCAGCGCCGGGTAGTCCCCGGTGTCCAGCACCACGTCGGTGCCCAGCGTGGTCAGCGGCCGGCGGCAGGGCAGCTCGCCGGGCCCGAGCAGGTTCCGCCGCCGCAGTTCCGCGCGGCCGATGCCGAGCCGGTCGGCGGCCATGTCGAGCAACTGCTCGCGGGCCGTGGTGCCCTCGAACCGGCCGGGCGCGCGGTAGGTGCCGCACGGCGTCTTGTTGGTGAGCAGCACCCGGATCCGGCCGCGGAACGCGGGCACCCGGTACGGGCCCGGCAGCATCGCCACGGTCAGTTCCGGCACCGTGATCCCGTGCGTGCGGCAGTACGCGCCGTTGTCGTGCAGGATGTCGTCGGCCAGCGCGAGGATCCGGCCGGCCGCGTCGAACGCCGCCGAGATCCGGTGCACCTGCTGGCGCGAGTGGTTCACCGCGACCAGGTGCTCGGCCCGGTCCTCGGCCCACTTCACCGGGCGGCCCAGCGTCCTGGCCAGCCACGGGACCAGGTAGTCCTCCGGATAGAACTCGCCACGGACGCCGAAACCGCCGCCGGTGTCGATGGCGCGCACGTGGATCAGGGTCTCGTCGATGCCGAGCATGGCGGCCAGCACGTCGCGGTTGAACACCGGCACCTTGGTCATCCCGATGATCGTCAGGCCGCCGGTGCGCAGGTCGGGCTCCGCGAGCAGGGCCCGCGGCTCCAGCGGCACCCCGGTGTGCCGCCCGATCTCGATCTCGGCCTCGGCCACGTGCGCCGCCGCGGCGAACGCGGCCTCGGTGTCCCCGTATCCCATCGACACGTCGGCCGCGACGTTGCCGGCCGGGAACAGGAAGGGCGCACCGCCCGCCGCCGCAGCGGCGGCATCGAGCACCGCGGGCAGCGGGTCGATGTCGATGTCCACCAGTTCGGCGGCGTCCTCCGCGGCGTAAGGGTCCGCGGCCACCACCACGGCCAGCGGCTCGCCGACGTAGCGCACCACGCCGGTGGCCAGCACCGGCTGCAGGTAGTCGGTCAGCGGCAGGCCGCGCAGCGCGAGCCGGACCGGGATGGCCAGCCCCGGCGGCAGGTCCGCCGCGCTGACCGCGGCGCTCACCCCGGGCGCCCGCCGCGCCCCGGTCACGTCGACCGCGCGCAGCACGCCGTGCGCCACCGGGGAGCGCACCATCCTGGCCCACAGCTCGCCGCGGGCGTGGAACCCGTCGGTGAAGGCGCCCCGGCCGCGCAGCAGCCGGGGGTCCTCCTTGCGCGGCACCGGCGTCCCGGTCACGGCCATCGGCGGATCCCGGTCATGGGTGGCTCGTGATCATCGGCCGGATCCCGTCATCCGCCGGATCCCGGTTCCTGGCGGCCCGCGGCGCGGCGGGACCGGGCGGTGGCCAGCATCGCCGCGACGATGCCCTGGTAGCCGGTGCAGCGGCACAGGTTGGACTGCGACGAGTTCCCTGATCTCCGCCTCGGTCGGCTCCTCATCCGCCCCGGGCGGCGGGCCCGGGGCGGCGGCGGCCGGCCCGAGACCTCGTTCGGCAAAGTATGCCTCGGCCAGCATCAGGAAGCCTGGCGTGCAGAACCCGCACTGCAGCGCGTGGTTGTCGCGGAACGCCTGCTGCAGGTCGGAAAGCTCGTCGCCGCCGGCCAGGCCCTCGACGGTGCGGACCTCGGCACCGTCCGCCTGCACGCCGAAGACCAGGCAGGAGCGCACCGGCGCGCCGTCCAGCCGCACCGTGCACGCCCCGCAGATGCCGTGCTCGCAGCCCACGTTGGTGCCGGTGTAGCCGAGGTCGTGGCGGAGCATGTCGGCGAGCGTCCGCCGCGCCTCGCAGAGCAGTTCGTGCTCGGTGCCGTTGACCCGCAGCCGCACCTGGTGCTTGTCGCTCACCCCGCCCGCCTCCCTTCTCCCTTCACCGCCCGGTCACGCCGGCGCCCGGCCGGCCAGCCCGCGGCCGCCCCGGCCAGCGCCGCACACACCTCGCCGGGCAGCACCGGGATGTGGTCGAAGCTTGCCCCCGTCCCGGCGAGCGCGTCGTTGACCGCGTTGAGCACGCATCCGGGAGCCCCGATCATGCCGCCCTCGCCCATGCCCTTGGCCCCGCTCTCGCTGAAGGCGGACGGGGTCTGCAGGTGGACCACCTCCACCGGGCACATCTCCGCCGCCGTGGGCACCAGGTAATCCATCAGCGTCGTGCTGACCGGCTGCCCCTCGGCGTCGTAGCAGATCCGCTCGTACAGCGCGGCCGCCACGCCCTGGGTGACCCCGCCGAGCACCTGGCCGTCCACGATGAGCGGGTTGATCACCACCCCGCAGTCCTCCACGACCAGGTACCGCAGCACCCTGACCTGGCCGGTGCCCGGGTCGACGGCGACCATGGCGGCGTGGCAGGCGTTGGAGAACGTGCCCGGCGGGTCGTAGGAGGCCCTGGCCTCCAGGCCGTAACGCACCTCCTCCGGCACGGTGTGCGTCTGGAAATGGACCACCCGGGCGATCTCGGCCAGCGGTATCGCCGCGCGGGCGTCGCCCCGGATCCTGGCCGCGCCGTCGCGCAGTTCCACGTCGGCGGCGCTGGCTTCGAGCAGGTGCGCCGCGGCCTTGCGGAGCTGGCCGGCGACCTTTTCCGCCGCCCGCGCCGCCGCGCCGCCGCCGATCACGATGGACCGGCTGGCGAACGTCCCCCAGCCGTAGGAGGCGAGGTCGGTGTCGCCCTGGCGGAGCCGTACCTGATCCGGGTGCACGCCCAGCCGGTCGGCCACGATCTGGGCGAACGTGGTCTCGTGCCCCTGGCCGTGCGCGCAGGTCCCGGTGGTGACGATGACCTCGCCGCTGGGGTCCATCCGCACCGTGGCGGTGTCGTATCCCGGGGTCATCCGCATCCGCCGCAGCGACATCGTCGGGGTGCCGTAGGCGGTGCGCTCGGAGAAGCAGGCGTACCCGATGCCGGCCAGCAGGCCCTCGCCGCGCAGCCGGTCCCGCTCCGCCGGCCACCCGGCCGATGCCACGCGCTGCTCGGCCAGGTCCAGCGACTCGCGGTAGCTGCCCTCGTCGTAGCTGATCAGATTGACGCCCGCGTAGGGGAACTCGCCGGGGCCGATCATGTTCAGCCTGCGCACGTCGAGCGGGTCGAGGCGCAGCTGCGCGGCGGCCTTCTCCATCAGCCGCTCCATCACCAGCACGATCTGCGGCCGCGACACGCCCCGGTACGGCGCGGTGGGGGCCTTGTGCGTCGCGATGCCCCGGCCGCGGGCCCGGTAAGCGGGCACCTTGTAGATCCCGGGCAGTTCGCTGGCCGCCATCAGCGGCTCGACGGCGCAGGTGAACGGGTACGCCGAGTACGCGCCGATGTCGCAGTCGATCTCCGCGTCCAGGCCGAGGATCCGGCCCGCGCCGTCGAACGCGGCCCGCACCTGGTAGCGCTGCTCGTGCCCGTGGAAGGACGCGGACAGGTTCTCCTGCCGGTCCTCGGTCCAGCGCACCGGGCGGCGCAGCCGCAGCGCGGCCGCCGCGACGGCGACCTCCTCCCGGCCGACCACGCACTTCAGCCCGAAACCGCCGCCCACGTCCGGGGCGACCACCCGGACCGCCCGCTCGGGGATGCCCAGCGCCTGGGCGACCCCGGACCGCACCTGGTGCGGCACCTGGGTGGAGACGTGCAGCACCAGCTGCCCGTCCCGGTCGTCCCACTCGGCCAGGCAGGCCCGGCCCTCCAGCGGCATGGCCGCCACCCGGGCGCTGGTGAACTCCCCGCCGACCACCACGGCCGCGCCCGCGAAGATCCCGCCGAGCCGTTCGTCGTCGAACATCAGCAGGTCCACCAGGCAGTTGCCGCTGGCCTCCGGGTGCACCTGAGGGGCGCCGTCCGCCAGCGCGGCGGCGAGGCCCGCCACGGCCGGGCCCGGATCCCAGTCCACCTCGACCAGTTCCGCGCCGTCCTCGGCCAGGTAGGCGTCAGCGGCGACGACCATCGCGACCGGTTCCCCGGCGAAGCGGACCGCCTCGCCGGCCAGCAGCGGCATCCGGGTCGGCACGAACTCGTCCCGCTCAAGCGTGGCCAGCAGGAACGGATCCCCCAGGTCGGCCGAGGTGAACACGGCCGCCACGCCGGGCGCGCGCCGTGCTGCCGCGGCGTCGATGCCGGTCACCCCCGCCGCCGGGAACGGGCTGCGCGCGAACGCGGCGTGCAGCATCCCGGCGCGGGTCATGTCGCCGACGAACCGGCCCCGGCCCTGCAGCAGGCGGCGGTCCTCCTTGCGGGTGAGGGCCGCGCCGACCCAGCGGCCGTCCCGGCCGGGCCCGGTAGCGCCCGGCGGCGTGGCGGCGGGCGCGGTCATGTCCCCGCCGCCTGCGCCAGGGCCCGCGACACCAGCGTGGCGGTCAGCCGCTTGCGGTACTCGCTGCTGCCGTGGTTGTCCGAGGACGGCTCGACCTGGGCCGCCGCGAGCTGGCCGGCCTCCTGCCAGGTCTGCGGTGTGGCCGGCTGCCCGCCAAGGCCAGCCGTGTCAATCCGGACCGGCAGTGGCCCGACGCCGCCGACGACCACGTCCGCGGCCCGGACCGTCCCGTCGGCGATGTCGGCGAGCACGGCGGCGGCGACGATCGCGAAGTCCCCGGCGCGCTGCGCGAACTCGGTCAGCACGGCGCGCCCGGCCGGCCGCGGGAACCACACCTCGGTGATCATCTCGTCGGGTTCCGCGTCGGTGGTGTAGTACCCGTGCAGGAACCCGGCCGCCGGGACGGTGCGCTGCCCGCCCGGCCCGTGCAGCACGACCTGCGCCCCGAGCAGCACGGCGAGCAGGCACCACTCCGACGCCGGGTCGGCGTGCGCGATGCTGCCGCCGAACGTGCCGCGGGAGCGGATCGGGTAGTGCCCGATCCACCGCGCGGCGCGGGGGAGTACCCCGAAGTCCCGGAGCACCGCCGGGTCCGTGCTGGTCTCGATCGCCCGGTGCGTGGTCAGCGCCCCGATGTGCAGTTCGCCGGAGTCGGCGCGCAGGTAGGCCAGGCCCGGGATCCGGGTCACGTCCACCAGCGCGGCCGGCCGGGCCAGCCGGAAGTTCATCATCGGGACCAGGCTGAGCCCGCCCGCCAGGATCTTGGCCTCGTCGCCGAGTTCGGCCAGCAGGGCGACCGCCTCGGGCACGCTGCCGGCCCGGTGATAGGCGAACGAGGCTGGTTTCACCCGGACTCCCATCCCCTCCGGACGCGCCAAGCCGTCCCGTGGATGCCCGGCCGCCCGCCGGAAGCCCCAGGCCGGCAGCCCGAGGCCGCCAGGCCCAGGCCGGGCCGCCAGGCCGCCGGGCCCGAGCCTTCCGCCCATTTGGTATACCATATTTCAACATGTCTGGCCGCTGCCCGCGACCCGGGGAGCAATCCGCACCCCGCCCGCGACCTGGGGAGTCGCGCGCATGACGCACCCCTGCCTGCGGGCCGAGCACAGCCCGCACGGATTCCGGCGCCTGCTGCTGGCCTGCCCCCGGCGGCACAACCCGATCACCCTGGACCTGGCCCGCGCGCTGCGGGACGCCTTCGCCGCCGACCCCACGGAACCGGTGGTGCTGGGCAGCACGGATCCCGCGGTGTTCTGCGCCGGGGCCGACCTCACCATCGGCGAGGCCGAGCGGGCGGAGGTCTCTGCCCTGCTCTATGAGTGCCTCGAAATCATGATCACCCGGCCCGGGCCGGTGGTCGCGGCGGTGGGCGGCCCCGCGGTGGCCGGCGGCGCCCAGCTCGCGGCCGCCGCCGACCTGCGCATCGCCGGCCCCGGGGCGCGGTTCCGCTGGATCGGCCCGCCGGGCCGGGATCTCGCGGTGGGTGCCTGGGTGCTGCCCGACCTGGTGGGCCGTGGCCGCGCGGCCGAACTGGCCATGACCGGCCGCTGGGTGGACGCCGCCGAGGCGCTCGCGTTCGGCCTGGTCAACCGGGTGGAGCCGGAGCCGCTGCCCGCCGCGGAGGAACTGGCGGCCGGCCTGGCCGCGGGCAGCGCGGGTTCCCTGGCCCGGGTCAAGATGATCATGACGGCGGGCGGCCTGCTGGACCGCCTGCACGCCGAGGCGGACGCCAACCGCGCCGCCTGGGCGGCAGCCCTCGCTGCCGCCCCACCGCCTCAGGCGAACTGATGCGGATTCCGGGCACGGCATGAGCCACTACGAGGAGTGGAGCCGGGCCGGCTGGGCCGCGCACCTGCCCGGCGTCCCGGACGTCCCCGCGCACGTGGCCGGCCTCGGCGAGGCCACCATCCCCGGGCTGGCCGCGGCGTCCGCGGACCGGGTGCCGGACCGGGTCGCGCTGGACATCGACGGCGACCAGATCACCCATGCCGAACTCGGCGCCGGCGCCGCCGGTGTCGCCGCCTGGCTCGCGGCCAGGCTGGACCCGGGGGACCGGGTGCTGCTGGCCGCCGGTTCCAGCCCCGGCTTCGTGCGGTGCTACCTGGGCGCGCTCCGCGCGGGCGCGGTGGTCGTGCTCGCCAACCCGGCCTGCACCGCGGCCGAACTCGCGCACCTCGTCACCGACTCCGGTGCGGCGATCGCGTTCGCGGACAGCGGCCCGGCGCGGCTGCTCGCCGGGCTGCCGAACGCGCCGCTGACCGTGGCTCCCGGCGAGGTCCCCGCCGGGCCCGGCAACCCCGGGATCGTGCCCGGCCCCGGCGACACCGCGCTGCTCGCCTACACCTCCGGCACGACCGGCCGGCCCAAGGCGGTGCCGCTGACCCACCGCGCGCTGCTGACCTCGATCCGGGTGGCGATGGCGTCCTGGGGATGGCGCGAGGATGACGTGCTGGCGCACGCCCTGCCGCTGTTCCACCAGCACGGCCTCAGCGGCGTGCATGCCGTGCTCATCGCCGGCGGCACCGCGCACCTCGGCGCCCGCTTCACCGCGGCGGGCCTGGCCGGCGCCCTGCGCCGGCACCGCGCCACCGTGCTGTTCGCCGTCCCGACCATGTACCAGGCACTCCTGGATGACGGGCAGCACTACGGCCGGCTGCTGGCTGGCCTGCGGCTCGCGGTGTGCGGCTCCGCTCCGCTGACCGCCCTTCTGGCCGAACGATCGGCCACCGAACTGGGCCGCGCCCCGCTGGTCCGTTACGGGCTGACAGAAACCGGCCTCAACGTCTCCCACACCGCCACGGACATCCGCCCGGGATCCGTGGGCATCCCCCTCCCCGGCGTCCTGGTCCGCCTCTGGGCGGAGTCAGCGATGGCCCCGCCCGGCGCCGACGGCGAAATCCAGATCCGCGGCCCCCACGTCTTCCACGGCTACGCAGGCAACCCCGCCGCCACCGCGGAGTCCTTCACGTCAGATGGCTGGTTCCGCACCGGCGACATCGGCCGCCTGGACCCCGGCACGGGCCATCTGGTCATCCGTGGCCGGATCAAGGAGATGATCATCTCCGGCGGCCTGAACGTCTACCCCCGCGAGGTCGAAACCGTCCTGGAGGACCACCCCGCCGTCGCGGAGGCGGCCGTCACCGGGATTCCGCACCCGCACTGGGGCGAACAGGTCACCGCCTGGGTCACCCTCCGCCCCGGCCACGACTTCGACGAGGCCGCGCTCATCGCCCATGCCCACACGGCCCTGTCCGGTTACAAGTGCCCCAAGCGCATCTACCTGCTCCCGGCCCTCCCCCGCACCCCCCTGGGCAAACTCCAGCGCACCGCCCTCAGCCGCCCCCCCCACCTGCACGTCCACCCGCGCCACCGCCCCCTGTCAGGAGCTTGATATTTGATATACCATCCGTCATTACCTGACGGTTTGCCCTTTTCCGGTACGGCGGAAGGCGCCGCGACCGCACCGGGTTGCTGGCACCGTCAGCGCGCGCGCGAGAGGGGTTGGCGTTGGACCTGCAGCTAGCCGGGAAGGTGGCCTTCGTCACCGGCGCGAGCAAGGGCATCGGCCGGGCCGTGGCCGAGGATCTGGCGCGCGAGGCGCGCCGACGTGGTGATCACGGCCAGGAACGCCGAACCACTGCAGAACACGGCCAAGGAGATCACTGCCGCCACCGGCCAGACCGTCGTCCCCATGGCCGGTGACATGAGCGTCACGGCCGACGTGCAGCGCTGCGTGGACGCCACGCTGTCCCGCTTCGGGAAGATCGACATCCTGGTCACCTGCGCGGGCAGTTCCCCCGGCGGGCTGCTGGAAGACCTGACCGAGGACCAGTGGATGTCCAGCCTCAACCTCAAGTTCATGGGCTATGTCCGCTCGGTGCGCGCGGTGATCGGCCATATGCGCGAGCGCGGCGAGGGGTCCATCGTGCTGGTGGTGGGCAACGACGGCCTCAAGCCCAGCTACTGGGAGATGACCGCCGGGGTGGCGAACGCGGCCGACATCAACTTCGCCTCCTCCGTGGCCGAGCAGTACGGCCGGTACGGCGTGCGCATCAACACGGTCAACCCGGGCCCGGTGAACACCGACCGGTGGGACACGCTGGAGAAGGCGTTCGCCAGGGACAAGGGCGTCAGCCAGGACCGCGCGCACGAACTGGCGAACCAGTCCATACCATTCGGCCGGATCTGCGAGCCGGGGGAGGTCGCGGCGCTGGTGACCTTCCTGGCGTCGCCGCGCGCCAGTTTCATCAACGGCGCGCACATCCCCATCGACGGGGCCCAGCGCAAAGCGATCATGGATCAGTGAGGAACCTGCCGTGACGGAACTCGGCACGAACGGCATGAATGAGGTGTCCCATGGCTGAAGGTCAAAGCGTCGCAAGCGCAGCCTCGGCGGCGGAACTGCGGCCGCTGCAAATCGAGATGAACGGCATCAACGTCATCTCCGACTCCGAACGCAAGGGCCATCCGCGTGACCTGTTCTGGCCCTGGTTCGCCGCGAACGTGTCGGTGCTCGGCCTGAGCTACGGGGCGTTCGTGCTCGGCGTTCGGCATCTCGTTCTGGCAGGCCGTGATCGTCGGCATCGTCGGCATCGTCGTGTCGTTCCTGCTCTGCGGGTTCATCGCGGTGGCCGGCAAGCGCGGCTCGGCGCCGACCATGGTGCTCGGCCGTGCCGCGTTCGGGGTCAACGGCAACAAGCTGCCGTCGGTCATCTCCTGGCTGCTCACGGTCGGCTGGGAGACCATCCTGGTCATCCTGGCGACCCTCGCCACGGCCACGGTCTTCGACCGCCTCGGCTGGGGCGGCGGCAACGTGACGAAGGTCATCGCGCTGATCGTCGTGGTGGCGCTGACCATCTTCGGCGGCGTGATGGGCTTCGACCTGATCATGCGGATGCAGTCGGTCATCACGATCGTGACCGCGGTGCTCACCGTCGGGTTCATCGCCCTGGTCGTCGACAAGATCCACTGGAGCGCGGTATCGGCGATCCCCGGCGGCTCGGCGCAGGCACTCATCGGTGCCCTGGTGTTCATGATGACCGGGTTCGGGCTCGGCTGGGTCAACGCGGCCGCCGACTACTCGCGGTACCTGCCGCGGCGGTCCTCCGGCCGGGGCGTGATCGGCTGGACGACGTTCGGCTCCTCCATCGCGCCGATCTTCCTGCTCGTCTTCGGGCTGCTGCTGGCCGGGTCGTCGTAGAGCCTGTCCACCGCGATCGCCAACGACCCGATCGGGGCGCTGGCCAACCTGCTGCCCACCTGGTACCTCGTGCCGTTCATCATCGTCGCGGTGCTCGGCCTGGTCGGCGGGTCTGTGCTGGACATCTACTCGTCCGGGCTGGCGCTGCTGACGCTCGGCGTGCGGGTGCCCCGGTTCGTCGCCGCGCTGATCGACGGCACGGTCATGACGCTCGGCACGATCTACGTCGTGTTCATCGCGAAGAACTTCTTCGGCCAGTTCGAGGGGTTCCTGATCACGCTGGGCGTGCCGATCGCCGCCTGGTGCGGGGTCATGCTGGCCGACATCATGCTGCGCCACCGCGACTACGCCGAGCGTGACCTGTTCACCCCGGCGGGCCGTTACGGCGACATCCGCTGGTTCCCGGTCGGGGTGATCGTGATCGGCACCGTGATCGGCTGGGGCCTGGTCACCAACGGCCTCCGCGAGCTGGCTGACCTGGCAGGGATACCTGCTCGGCCCGTTCGGCCTGGGCGGCAAGACCGGTGCCTGGGCGTTCGCCAACCTGGGCGTGCTCGTCGCCCTGGTGATCGGTTTCGTCGCGACCCTGGCGTTCAGCCGCGCGACGGTGCGCGCGCAGGAAGCGGCGCCGCTGGAGCCCGCCACCGCGAGCGCATGACCGGCGCAGCCGGGCGCGGGCCTGCCCGGGGCCGGCGGCCCCGGGGAGCCGCCCTGCCTGGCGGTGATCGACATGCAGCGGGTGTTCGGCGATCCGGGCAGCCCCTGGCTCGCGCCGCGGTTCGCCGAGATCGTGGCACCGGTCCGCCGCCTGGCCGAGGCGCTCGCGCCCCGGGTGATCTTCACCAGGTTCGTGGCACCGGCCGAGCCGCACGGCGCCTGGCGGCAGTACTACGACCAGTGGCCGTTCGCGCTCCAGCCGCCGGACGCGCCGATCTACGAACTCGCGGACCCGTTCGCCGCGATGGCCGGGCCCACCCTGGACGCGACCACGTTCAGCAAGTGGGGCCCGGAACTGGCGGCGAGCGTCGGCCAGGGACCGCTGGTGCTGGCCGGGGTGTCCACGGATTGCTGCGTGCTGTCCACCGCCCTGGCGGCGGCCGACGCCGGGGTCACGGTGCGGGTCGTCGCCGACGCCTGCGCCGGGATCGACGACGAGAGCCACGCCAAGGCGCTGCACGTCATGGGCCTCTACGGCCCGCTGGTGGAGGTGGTCACCCTGGCCGACGTCCTCGGCGGGGCAGCGGGGCCTGAGCGCGGCGTGCCCGCGATGGATGACGCGAAGGCGCGTGCCCTCGGGGCGCTGTACGGGCTGGCGATCGGGGATGCGCTGGGCATGCCCACTCAGTCGCTGCCCCGCGCCGAGATCGTGGCCCGGTACGGGACGCTGGTCAGCGACTTCCACCCGGGGCCGGCCGGGCACCCGCTCGCGGCCGGGCTGCCCGCCGGCACGGTCACCGACGACACCGAGCAGGCGGTGCTCCTGGCCCGGCTCGTCGTCGCGGGCCGCGGCCAGGTCGACGCCGCCGCGCTGGCGCGCGACCTGCTCGCCTGGGAGGAGTCGATGCGGGCCCGGGGCTCGCTGGACCTGCTCGGCCCGTCCACCAGGCAGGCCCTGGCCGCGCTGGCGGCCGGGGCCACGGCGGACCAGGCCGGCCGGTTCGGGGTCACCAACGGCGCGGCCATGCGGATCGCCCCGGTGGGCATCGCCACCTCGTCCCGCGACCCGCGGCTGCTGGAGGACCGCGTGGTCGCCGCCAGCCGGCTGACGCACAACACCGGGGTGGCGCTGGCCGGGGCGGCCGCGGTCGCCGCGGCGGTCAGCGCGGGAATCGACGGGGACCCGATGCCCGTGGCGATCGGCCGCGCCGTGGCCGCCGCCGCGAGCGCCGCCCGGCGCGGGCACTGGGTGGCCGCCGCGGACGTGGCGGCGCGGATCACCTGGGCTACCGGAGCTGTCGCCGGCTTGGCCCCGGACCACGTCAGCGACGTCGTGTACCGGCTGGTGGGCACCAGCCTGGCGACCCAGGAGTCGGTTCCCGCCGCGTTCGCGATCGCCGCCGCCTGCCCCGGCGATCCGTGGCTGGCCTGCCGCCTCGCCGCATCCCTGGGCGGCGACTGTGACACGATCGCGGCGATCACCGGCGCGATCTGCGGCGCCTGCCACGGCGCCGGGGCCTTTCCCGCGGCCGCCCGGGAGACGGTGGCTCGCGTCAACGGCCTGGACTTCGGCCCGCTGGCCAGCGAGTTGCTTGCCCTGCGCAGCGGCGGCCATGACTAGTCCCGTCACCAGGCTGCTGCACCTCGGCAACGTCGTGGTGGACGTCGTGCTGGACGTGCCCGCGCTCCCCGAGCCTGGCGGGGATGTCCTTGCCACCCGGTCGCAGACCGCGGCGGGCGGCGGGTTCAACGTCATGTCCGCGGCCGCGCGGCAGGGACTCGCCGTCGCCTACGGGGGAGTGATCGGCAGCGGCCCGTTCGCCGAACTGGCCACGGCCGCGTGTGCCGCCGAGGGCATCGAGGTGCTCCAGCCGGCCAAGGCCGGAACCGACACCGGTTTCGTGGTGAGCATCGTGGACGGCACCGGCGAGCGGACGTTCCTGACCAGCCGGGGCGCCGAGGCGACGCTGACCGCGGCCGACCTGGAACCGGTGCGCCCGGCGCCAGGCGACTCGGTCTACCTGTCCGGTTACAGCCTGGCCCACCCCAGCAACGCGGCCGCCCTGCTCGGCTGGCTGGCCCGGCTGGGTGCGGGTCACGTCGTGGTCTTCGACCCGGGCCCGCTGGCCGGTTCGCTGCCGGGTGCGGTCCTGGCCCCGGTGCTGCAGCGGGCCGACTGGGTGACCTGCAATGCCAGGGAGAGCGCCCTGCTGACCGGGGTGGCGGATCCGGGCGATGCGCTGCGGGCGCTGGCCGGGCGGCTGCCGAGGGCGGGGGTGCTGGTCCGGGTGGGGCCGGACGGGTGCCTGCTGGGGCGGCGTGGTGCGGTGCCTGAACGGGTGGCCGGGTTCCGGGTTGAGGCCGTGGACACGAACGGGGCCGGGGATACGCACACGGGGGCGTTCCTGGCTGCCCTGGCGTCGGGTGCGTTGCCGGCCGAGGCGGTGCGGCGGGCTAACGGGGCCGCGGCGTTGTCGGTGACCCGGCGCGGGCCCGCGACCGGGCCTTCGCGTGCTGAGCTGGATGCGTTTATGGGGGAGCGGCATGGGGGCGGCGAAGCAGCAGGTCCGCGCGGGGTTCTGGGTGGGAACATTTGTAATTAACCCTACCAAAATTATAGGAAGTTGGTTAGCCTGCCGGAGGGTGGTCCGAAGGCGCCCGGCGACCGCCTGCCCTAGTGAGAAGTTCATCCGGAAGGTGGCAGCCCCCGCATGCACAGACCAACCGTCCACGACCTTCGCTCCGTCCGGTTGCCGCGCCGCTGGCGGACCCTGCTGGCCGCGGCCGCCGTGACCGCCGCCGTGGTGCCCGCCGCACAGGCCGCGGCCGTGATCCCGGCCCAGGCCCGGCCGGACCCGCCGGCATCCACGCCGGCCGGTCCGCCGCCGGTGACCGTGCTGACCCAGGGGGCCGGCAACGGCAACGGAGACATCTTCATCGCCCCGTTCGGGGACAGCACCACCTACGCGAATGGCCCGGAGATCATCAACAACGCCGGCCAGGTGCTCTGGTTCCATCCGGTCCCGGCCGGGGAGGAGGCCGCCGACTTCCGCCCGCAGAGCTACGACGGGCAGCCCGTGCTGACCTGGTGGCAGGGCACCGGCCTGGGCGGCCTGTCCAGCGGCACGGACTACATCTACAACGACCATTTCCAGCAGATCGCCACGGTCAACGCGGGGAACGGGTACCAGGCCGACGGGCACGAATTCCTCATCACACCGTGGAACACGGCGCTGATCCTGGCCTACACCACCGCGACCGCCGATCTGACCTCCATCGGCGGCCCGCCCGACCAGACGGTCATCGACGGCATCGTCCAGGAGATCGACATCCGCACCGGCCGGGTGCTGTTCCAGTGGAACAGTGCCGATCATGTCCCCTACAGCGACAGCGAGCAGCCACTGCCGTCCTCGCCCAGCACGCCATGGGACTGGTTCCACATCAACGCGGTGCACCTGGACACCGACGGCAACCTGCTGGTCGACGCCCGCGACACCTGGACCACCTACAAGGTCAGCCTGCGCACCGGCCAGATCATCTGGGAACTCGGCGGGAAGCAGAGTTCGTTCACCCTTCAGGCCGCCCCAGGCCAGACCCTGGACAGCGCGAACGAGATATTCGCCTGGCAGCACGACCCGGAGGCGATCGGGCACGACGAGTACACGTTCTTCGACAACGACTCGTCCGGTACGCCCCTGCTGCCCTACAGCCGGGCGGTCACCGTGCAGCTCAACCCGTTCACCAAGGTGGCCACCCTGGTGAAGTCGGACAACCAGCCCGAAGGACTGTCGGCCGCGTCGCAGGGCAACGCACAGACGGCCCGCAACGGTGATCTGTTCGTCGGCTGGGGCGCGCTGCCCTACTTCTCTGAGTTCAGCCCGTCCGGGCAGTTGCTGTTCAACGCGGAGTTCCCGGCGGGGGTGAACACCTACCGCGCCTACCGCGACGCCGTGGTTCCCGTTCGGCGGGCACGCGCGGCAGGGCTCACCGGCCGGGTGATGACCCAGGGCGGTGCGGTGACGGTCCACCTGCCGGGACGGTCACCACGCTTTGGGGCGCTGGGCGCACCGGCGGACTCCGCCGGTGCGCCCGCACCGCTCCGCTCGCCGCACCGGTGACGCGCGACGCGGAAATGGGTTAATTCCGGCTATGGCCAGCCGGCCGTGATACGCGAACCGCTGCCCGGCCGCTTGCACCTTTTGCCATCTATGATGGTTTCTGCCGTTGCCGCAACGCCTCTGAGCTGGCAAGTTAGGTTTTTTTCCTGGCCGTGATGGTGTAAGTAGCGGCCAATCGTGGAATAGGACCCCCGTAATTGATCACTACGGGGGGAGATCAATGCCTCTGCAATCCACGGCCCGTAAGCCCGCCCGGCGCGGTTCTGCGAATACCGCCCGCGCCCGGGCGAGCCGAACCGGGGCGATAGGGCGCGCGACCAGCAAGCCCAAGGTTGCCAAGCCCAAGGGCCGGGTCAGCGCCAAGCCGGCCGCGGCCAAGACCGCGCCCACCACGGTGGCCGCTGCCAAGACCGTCTCTTCCGCGGCGGCGAAGGTCACCTCGGCGGCGACCAAGATGACCGCGGCGGCGACCAAGGCCACCTCATCCGCCAAGACGATGTCGGCCGCCCTGCAGGCGATGAACGCCGCCACCAAGGCCATGACCATCGCCTCCAAGGCACTGACGGCCGCTGCCAAGACGATGTCGTCGGCGAAGCCCGCCGCCGCGCCGAAGGAGGCCGCCGAAGAAGGCCGCAAGGCCGCTGCCAAGGCGCGCACGATTGCCAAGCCGCGCACCGCCGCCAAGGCGCGCACGGTCGCCAAGCCGCGCACCGCCGCCAAGCCCAAGGCTGCTGCCAAGCCGCGGACTGCCGCGAAGCCGCGGACCGCCAAGCGGCCGCCGCCAGGCCGAAGGCTGCCACCAGGCCGGCCACTGCCCGGTCCGCGTCCGCGCGGAAGGCCACCACGTCCCGGACTGTGACCACGTCGCGGACCGCGGCCACTGCCAGGTCCCGGACCACGGCGAAGCCGAAGGCCGCGCCAGGGGCGCCGGCCCAGACGGCCGCGGCCAGGCCCGCAGCCATCGTCAAGCCGCGCACCGCGGTCAAGCCCGCGAATGGGGCGAAGAAGATGAGCGTGCCGGCCAAGCCGTCGGCCCGCCCGGCCGCCAGCCGGCCCGTGCCTCCGGCCCGCAGTTCCGGCACCGCCGGCCGGCCGGGGACACCGCTGTCCACGGTGACCAGGACGTCGGACTCCGGCGACTACCGCGACATGCTGGCGGGCCTGATCCGCTGACGCCAGTCCTGGAGGGAACGCCCGGGAATCCATGGGCAGGCTCAGGCGCGGTATGCGCGGCCGGCCGGGGACCCGGGCGTCCCCCTCGGGCCACCGCACCGTCCCGGCCATCCCGGCACGGGCGGCGCGCGTCAGCGGGAGAACTCGGCCCGGACACCCAGGAGGCGGACCGCCCGGCGGCCGCTGAACTGGCCGAGCGCCGCGAGGGCGGCCTGCTCGATCGGCGCGGGATCGGTGGTCGGCTCCCCGAGCGGATGGCCGTGGGTCTGCGTGAAGAACGGCACGTACCGCACCTTCACCACGACCCGGCTGGCCGGCCGCTGCTCGGCCGCGATGTCGGCGGCCACCTCGCGGGCCAGCCGCACCACCTCGGCGCGGACCGTATCCCAGTCGCCGATGTCCTGCTGGAAAGTTGTTTCACGGCCGTGTGAGCGGGCCACGTAGGGCGCGCTGTCGACCGGTGACGGGCTCAGTCCCCGGGCGGTCTGGACCAGCCATGGGCCGGTCACCGGGCCGAAGTGCGGGGCAAGGGCGAACGGGTCGGTCGCGGCCAGTTCGGCGACCGTGCCGATGCCGAGCCCGGCCAGCTTCGCGGCTGTCTTGCGCCCGATGCCCCACAGTGCCTCGGTGGGCTCGCCGCCGAGCACCTCGAACCACGAGCCGTGCGTCAGCCGGAATATCCCGGCCGGCTTGCCGTATCCCGTCGCCAGCTTGGCCTGGAGCTTGTTCTCGCCGATGCCGACGGTGCAGTCGAGCCTGCTCACCGCGCGCACCTGCTCCTGGATCCGCCGCGCCACGTCCTCCGGGTCCTCGGTCTGGACAGCCAGGAACGCCTCGTCCCAGCCCATCACCTCCACCACGGCGTCGAACTCCCGCAGGGCGGCCATGACGGTGGCGGACACCGCCTCGTAGGCGGTCTTGTCCACCGGCAGGAACACCGCGTCGGGGCACCGCCGCAGGGCGGTACGCAGCGGCAGGCCGGAATGCACGCCATGGGCCCGCGCCTCGTAGGAGGCGGTGGCCACCACGCCACGCTTGGCCGGGTCCCCGTCGCCGCCGACCACCACGGGCCGGCCGCGCAGCTCGGGGTGCCGGAGCACCTCGACAGCCGCGATGAACTGGTCGAGATCCACGTGCAGGACCCAGAGCGCCACGCCTTCAGTGTCGCCGAGGCGGGTCAGGCCGCTGCCGCCGGCTCCGGCCTGACCTGGGCACCGTCCGCACAGACACGCGGCCCGCGGCTGGTGCCGCGGGCCGCGTGTCTGTGGTGGCGCAGGCGCGGCTCAGTAGCCGTACGCGCCACCGCCACCGGAGCTGGAGCTGGCCTTCGGCGCCGGGTCGGCCTTACCGGTCAGGACGATCTCGTGCCAGACGCCGCCGGACAGGTTGAGCCCGTTGCCCTTGGCCATCCCCGGTGCGGTGTCGGCCACGTAGGTGTACAGCGGGTGCCCGTCCCAGGTGGCCTGCTTGGTCCCGTTCGACCGGGTGATCGTGCCGAGCGTGCCCGTCACACCAGACCCGGCGGTCACCGGCCCGGGCACCGGCGGCCAGTACTTGGCGCACGCGCCGTTGCACTTCGAGGTTGTCGAGGTGTCCGGGACGAACCAGTACAGGGTGAACCCCTTGGCGTTGGTCAGCAGGGTCGCGCCGCTGACCTTCATGGTCCCCAGGGCACCCCCCGTGCCCGCCGCCGGGAGCCGACGCCGCGGGGGAGCTGCCCGAGCCCGAGCCGCCCGAGCTGCCCGTAGTGGACGACGAGCTCCCGCACGCGGCGACTACCAGTGTGGCCGCGATAGCGCCCACCGGCACCAGCCAACTGTTCCGCATGACATGTCTCCGTTCGGATGAAAATCAATCGGATACTCATTCCACGTAGCGCAGGGCCAGTTCGTTCACGAGCGCTTTCACGAACGGCGAGGCCGGCCCCGGCCCGCCGCAGGTCACAGGCGTCAGCCGGACTCCGGCGGCGGCAGGCCAAGCTGGCTGCGCACGATCGCGACGGCCTGGCCCGCTGGCCGAATCCGGCCGGTGCATCCGCGCGGCGAGCATCGGCACCGGCCACGGTCGCGGCCACGACGCCGGCGCGGCCGCTACGGCCAGATCCGGCCATGACCGCATCGTATTGCCGGGCGCCGCCCGGCGGGGCGTCATGCCTGGTTCGGCGGCTCCGCGTCCCCGGGTCCGGCCTCCATCGGCTGGCCGGGGCGGTACATCTGCGGCGGTTTGTTCCCGGCCATCTGGCCGCCGTCGATAGGTATCACCGTGCCGGTGATGAACGAGGACTCCGCGGAGCAGAGCCACAGTACGGTCCGCGCCACCTCGGCGGCCGTGCCCGTCCTGCGCATCGGCGTGGACTGCCCGGCCAGTTGCTGTGCCCGCGGCCCGGCCGCCTCCAGGTGATGGGTCAGGATCGGCCCCGGCGCCACCACGTTGACCCGGATGCCCTGGTCGGCGTAGTCCAGCGCGGCGACCTTGGTCAGCCCGATGATCCCGGCCTTGCCGGCGACATAGGCGGCGAGGTTGGCCGTGCCGTTGACGCCGGCCACCGAGGCCATGTTCACGATGGCGCCTCCGCCGCCCGCGAGCATCGCGCCGATCTGGAACTTCATGCCGAGAAAGGTGCCGCGGATGTTGGTGGCGATGCCCTGGTCGAACTCGCCGGGGTCGATGTCGGCGAGTGGGGCCGGCATCGGGCCGCCGCTGGCGTTGTTGAACGCCATGTCGAGCCGGCCGTAGCTGGTTACCGCCCGGCCGACCAGGTCGCGCATCGAGTCCACATCCGCTACGTCGGCCCGTACCGCGATCGCACGGCCCCCGCCGGCCACGATGCCGTCGGCGACGGCTTCCAGGGCGGCGATGTCGCGGGCGCCCAGGACGACCGCGGCGCCGGCGGCCGCGAACGCCTGGGCGGTGGCGGCGCCGATTCCCCTGCTGGCACCGGCTACCAATGCCACCTTGCCCTGGAACGGCTGGTCGCTCATGGCTTCTCCTCGCTAATAGTTAGATATCTAAGCTTACGATACCAAAGGTTTCTGGCCGAGGACAGGGGGGACGCCGGTCTGGCGCGGGCGGCCGCGGGAAACGTAAGGTTCGGGCGTGGATGTCGATACGCCCGATCTCGCGCGGATGTACCGGGAGACCAGGGAGCGGCTGACCGCGCTGGTGTCCGGGCTGGACGAGGCGCAGCTGGCCACCGCGGTGCCAGCCTGCCCGGGCTGGTCGGTGGCGGATGTCATCGGCCACCTGGCCGCGATCCCCGAGGACGCGCTGGCGGGCAGGCTCACCGGGCCGCCCAGCGAGGCCGAGACGGCCGTCCAGGTGGACCGGTTCCGGGGCAGGCCGATGGCGCAGACCCTGACCGGCTGGACCAGCATGGCGCCGCAGTTCGAGGAGATCGTCGCCGCGTTCGAGGTCTGGCCCGCGGTGATCGACGTCGCCAGCCACGAGCAGGACATCCGCGGCGCCGTGGGCCAGCCCGGCGCACGTGACACCGAGGTGATCAGGGAGCTGGCGGGCTGGCTTGTCACCGGGCTCCGGCCGCCGCTGCCGATGCGCGTGACATTCGAGGACACCCAGATCCTGATCGGCCCGGACGGCGAGCCGGTGCTCGGGCTGACCACCACCCGGTACGAGGCGTTCCGCTGGCGGATGGGGCGCCGCAGCCGGAGCCAGCTCGCGGCGCTGGACTGGTCCGGGGACCCGTCCCCGGTCCTGGATCACCTGGTGGTCTTCGGGCCCGCCCCGGCGGACGTCATCGAATAGGGACCGGGCCCGCCGCGTCCCGTCGCGGGCACATTCCCGTCACGCCTGGTCCCGGGCTGCATCGCCGCAGTTCTGGAGCCGTGGCACGGGCACGAGTATCTTCGGTTCATGGTGGCCCAGGACTCAGCGCCGTCGGATTCGCTGCCGCCAGCGTTCCGCGCCTCCGACGAGGACCGCGACGACGTGATCCGGATACTCAGGGATGGCTCCGTCGCTGGCCGCATCTCGAACGAAACCTTCCTGCGGCGGGTGGACCGCGCCCTGCGCGCCCGGGGCGTCGACGAGCTCGCCGAACTGCTCAGCGACCTGCAGCCGGTGCCGGACCAGGGTGCCGGGGGCTGGGGGGCCGGTTCACCACCCGGCTGCGCGGGCTCGCCATCCAGCCGCTCCGGCTGCCGGCGGCGCTGTGGCAGCCGCGGCTGCCCCGGCTCGTGCTGCCCCGTGGCCCGAGGACCGTGTTCACCATCGGCCGGTCACCGGACTGCGACCTGCCGCTCGGCGACATCACGGTCTCGTGGCACCATGCCGAGCTGCGGCGCAGCGGAGAGGCCTGGGTTCTGGTGGACCTGGGCTCGACGAACGGGACCCGGGTGAACGGCTGGCGGGCCGACTCGGGCTTCACGGTCCGCGCGGGCGACTGGGTGAGCTTCGGCCAGTCCGCCTTCCGGATCGCCGACCACGGCTGAGCCGGTCAGCCCCGCGGCCCGGGCGCCGTCACCCGGTGACCCTGAACTTCCTGGGCGCGCAGACGAGCGCCTCCCCGACGACCAGGCACGGCAGGCCGGTCGTGGCGCCCGCTGGCACCGTGCACCGGACCACGGCATTGGTGACCTCGTCCGGGGCGGTCTGCGCGCGGCCGAAGAATACGGCGGTGGTGCCGGACAGGCCCTGGCCGAGGATCGTCACGACGGTCCCGGCCGGGCCGGAGCCCGGCTCGATACGGTAGGCGGTCGCGTCCGTGCCCTCCTCCAGGCTGTCCCTCTCGTGCGGCACGGTCGCCAGCATCATGCTGAAGATCGTCTTCAGCTTCTCCGCCGCCTGGGACGCGAACAGCCCGACGAGCGCGGAGATCGCGGCGAAGCCGAAGAAGTTCACCTGCGCCGCGGTCCCGGTGACCAGGCCGCCCCGGAGAATCACGTAGAACACCACCGCGAGGGCGCCACCGATGAACGGATGCGACAGGTAGCTCAGCAGCCAGCTGCGCCGCAGGATCCGGTTCCCCACGTACCCGTACAGCGACCGCGCGCTGTGGATCAGGCCGCCCAGCGCCCCGGTCACCGCCACCACGGCGAAGAGCCGCTGCTCGCGGTCCAGCAGCAGCCGGCGTCCCGCCACTTCGATCGATGTCGCCTTGCTGTGTGGGCCCGGCGGCCAGACGGCGACCAGGAAGAACACCGCGAGCACCAGGAGCGCGAGAATCACGATCGCGAGCAGCGTGATCCCCCACTGCCCGACGGGGCTTCCCCCCACACCGGAATCGAATGCCGCGGGAAGGGTCCGTCTGGGCTCACCTTCGGGCTGGCCCCTCCCGGGTGCTTCCGGCGCTCCCGGTCCGGCCTCGCCCTCACCGGACGCGGTCATTGTTCCCCCAAACGGCAGAACGGGGCAATCTTGACAGGTCAGGGTACCGGGAAACGGTGCAAGGGGAGGGAAAGCGGCGTCAGCGTGATTGCGGGCGGCGAATCCTCGTCGCAAATAGGTCGCGGAGGCTCACCACGCCGCAGACCGTGCGG
>CAWCKG010000053.1:0-78678 GCA_963795785.1 uncultured Actinomycetes bacterium | reverse complement strand
GGAGGTGGTAGAGGTACCCGGTCCCGGGGTTGGGGCTTGGCACCACCGTCCAGGTGGTGCCGTTCCAGGACTCGATGAGGGTCTTATAAGCATTACCGGTTGTGTAGGAGCCCACGGCCGTGCACGCGGCCGCGGAGACGCATGACACATCGGTGAGGGAGTTCCCCCCGGGCTGGGGCTGGGCACCACCGTCCAGGTGGTGCCGTTCCAGGACTCGATGAGGGTCCTGTCAGCGCCAGGGGTGCTGAAGTAGTAGCCCACGGCCGTGCAGGTGGCCGCCGAGGCACAGGAAACACCAGTGAGGAAGCTGAATCTTGCCCCTGCCGCGTTGGGACTGGCCACGACCGACCAGGTGGTGCCGTTCCACGACTCGATGAGGGTCTTGCCAATCTCGCTGCCGTCGGTTTCGGCGCCCACGGCCGTGCACGCGGCCGCCGAGACGCAAGACACCGCTGTGAGGACGCTGTTGGGCTCGGACGCTGGGTTGGGGCTGGGCACCAGCGACCATTTCAGGGCCTGCGCTCCAGCCACCGCCCGCCCGGGGCGAGCGCTGCCACTGGCGCCCGCCGCCAAGGCGACCACCACACCCACCGCGATCGCGACGCTCGCTACCGGCCATCGAAACATCCGGGCTGCCTTTGACGCCGAAAGGCTCTGCATCGCCACTCCCTTGGAGGTTCCGGGCATCCAGGTGCCCGCACCGCCCCGGCCACCGAACAATACGGGGCATTCAGCCACCCTGCAACGCGGTGCGCGGCAGGTGCTCGGCCGCGATGCGCGGATTCCGGCCGGCTGGTGGGCAGGCAGATCGCGTCCGGGCGTTGTGATGCGACCCGGGGCTGCCGTGGGTTTCTCCGCCGGGCCCGTTTAGTTGATCGTGAACCAGGCCACCGTAGTGCTGGCCGCCACGGCCTTGTTCAGGTGCACGGTGAACGAGCTGCCTGCGACGTCTGGCACCGCGGACTGGACCCAGACACCGGAGTGGTTTTGCTGCAAGGTGGCGAAGAGCAGGCTGGAGCCGGTCAGTGTCACCCCGGTCTTGGTGACTGACGACTCCCCGGCGCTGACCGTCAAGATGCCGGCTGTGCTGAAGAACGCCCGGCCGCTGACGGTCAGGGCGGGTCCCGTGCCGGTATTCTCCGCCAGCACGCCGCTGCCGGCACCCGGGGCGGTGCCGATCACACCGGGGCCAGTGCCGGTACCGGCGCCGTATACGCCAGTGCCGCCGTCGCCGCCTCCGCCGCCGTACACGCCGGTGCCGGTGCCGGTGCCGACGCCGGTCACGCCGAAGCCGTTGTCGCTGCCGCCGCTGCCGAACACGCCGGTGCCGTTGCCGGTGCCGCCGCTGCCGGACACGCCGAAGCCACCGCTGTTGCCGCCAGTGTCATCGCCGCCAGTGCCGGACACACCAACGGCAGCGATGCCGGTACCGACGCCGATCACACCAGTGCCGCCGCCGTCGCCGCCGATGCCAGACACGCCGGTGCCAGCGTCGCTGCCGCCGGTGCCGGACACGCCGGTCCCGCTGCCGGCGGTGTCGGCGTACACGCCGAAATCTTGGCCATGCCCGTACACCCCCAGCGACCCCTTGCCGCTGGTGTTGGGGTCCGCCAGCACGCCCCACTCGTTGTTGCCGGTGGTGAACACCCCGGTGCGCTTGGTGTTCCCGCCGTTGTCGGTGCTCTGAAGCACCGGGTTGCCCGCGCTGGCCTGGGCCGGGACGGCGCTGCCCAGGGTCTCCGCGGCGACCGCCCCCAGCGCCGCCGCCGCTGCGGTCAAAAGCCCCCGCCTCGACCCGCTGGCCCGGCCTCGCTGCTGCCCGCTGTCCGCTGTGTCCGTGCTCACGCAAACCTCCTAAACGCCGCCGTGCCTACTGCCGTGCACTCACCTCACCATGGGATACCCGGCTGACACCCTTGTCCGCCGTCCGCCGCATTCTTTCCGGCGGGCCGGCCTCCAGCGCGGGAAGCGCTGTCTCTATCGATCGCCCACGGCACCGGCCGCCCCGCGCCGCCGCCCGCTGGACGTGCCGAGCTAGGCCGCCACCGTGGGCGGGCCGACCGGGGGCGGCGACATCGCCCGGTGGGCCGTGATCGCGGAGCGTGCGAGCCCGGTCGGGGCTGGTCGCGGTGGTGCTGCCGTCCGCGTGCAGGGCCAGCGTCCAGCCCCAGCGGTGAATCGCGGTGAGGTGATGGAACGCGCAGAGCGGCACCAGGTTGCCAAGCGCCGTCGGCCCGCCACGGGCCCGGGGCACCAGGTGGTGGATGTGGCAGCCGGTGGCGGGCACCTGGCAGCCGGGGAACGCGCAGTGGATGTGCCGGGTGGTCACCGCCCGGCGCAGGTGCACGGGGATCGCCGGTTCGGCTTCGCCGGCGTCCAGCGGCAGCGGGATGCCGAGCGGCAGGCTGGTGCCGCCCCCGGGCTGGCCGGCCAGTTGCGACCGGCGCAGCCAGGACGCCAGCCCGCCCGGCCCGGACAGCACGTCGGCGGCCAGCCGGAGCATGGTGGCCCGGAGCCGGTCCAGGGCCTGCGGCGACAGCGGCCGCGATGCCGGGCAGGTGCAGCCGCCGCAGGCACAGCCGCGCTGGCCATCCCCGCGGGTGGCCAGGTAGGCCGCGGTGAACCGGTCGAGTGCGGCCCAGTCCACGTGGCCGGTCACGATGGGAACGAGGGTGGCGTCGCAGGCGGCGGCCTCGGCATCGGCGCCGGTCAGCCAGCCGGGCTGGGCTGCCCGGGCCGCGGCCCAGGCGCCCTCCGCCGCGGAGGCACCGGGGGCGCCGCGCAACTGGGCCAGCGTGATGTGCAGATAGGCCCGGTCAGGCCGCCCGTCCGGGAGAATCCCGCTGGCGATCAGGCGGGTGCACGCCTCTTCGAGCGCGTCGTGGCGGCGCTGGGCGGCGGTGCGGGTGTCCTCCGGCCCGGCCTTCTTCCCTAACCGTTCCAGCACGGCAGCCAGGGCGGCGGCGCACTGCGGGGTCAGATCCCCTTCGGCGCGGCCCGCGCCCCGGAAGGTGATCCCCAGCCGCAGGTAACGCTCATCGAACATGCTCGTCCGGTCCGTCGCGGTGGCTGCGCTCGTACATCTCCTGGGCCAGCCCCGCAAGCCCGGAAAGCTCCGCGCCGCCGCGCGCGGCGCCGGCCAGGATCTCGTCGGCGTCGCCGCGCTGGGCCTCGGGCAACCGGTCGGTCCACTCGCAGATCTGCCTGGCCCAGGACTCGGACAGCTCGCCGGCAGCCAGGGCATCCCCGATCACCGGATGCGCCGCCAGCCGCCGCATCCAGCCGATCGCCCCGGCGGCGGCGCCGCGGTCACCCGGGCCCGCCACCTCAGCCAACTGCGGGCGCCGCCATGCCCGTCATCCTCGTACCCGCCCTGGGCGGCGAACGCGGCAAGCACCCGGGAACGGGCGGCGGTGTGCTGGGCCTCCGCCTTCGCTAACGCGAGCAGTGCGTCAGCCTGGACGGCCGCGGGCAGCGACGCGGCATCGGCGGTCGCGAGGTAGCCGAGGGCACGGCCGAGCATGCCCAGCGCGTCGGCCACGCTGGCCGGCTGGCCCTCGCTCTCGCACATCCCGCTCACCTCCGCCCCGGGACTCCACGCGGCTATCGAAATCTAATTCGATAATACTAGCTGACACAGACATTTTCGCGCATCCGGGCCGTGTCGCGGCAGAAATCCGGCCCGCCCGTCCGGCCTCGCGGAGAACTGCCGGCGGCCCGAATAGTTCGGTCATATGGGGCAAGTGAGGCAGGGCGATGGGGCGCCCTAGGGAGGTTCACCGATGGCTGAGGTGACGGGACAGCCTGGCGTGCGGGAGGACAGCCGCCGGTCCGATCTGGATCTCAGTGGCCCGCCGGGGCCGGTGACGCGAAGTTCACCGTGATCCGCCGGAACCCCAGGGTGCTGAGCATCCCGGTGAGCATGCCCCGGGTGTTCCGCTCGGCCTCGGCGAGCAGCGGGCTGTGCCGCGCCGCCGTCCCGATCTTCTGCTGGGCGGCGATGTAGACCTGCTGCTGGCTGTTCGGGTTGCCGCCGAAGAAGTTACCGATCCGGTTCAGCAGGCCCTGCTGCTGCGCGTACACGTAGGACTGCCGGACGTTGAGGACGGCGGGTTCGAGCTGGGCGGGCGGCAGCGTGACCGTCACCGCCGAGCGGTTCGCCGACACCTGGATCGCCCGGCCCTTGAGGCCGGGAGAAGTTGACGAACGCGATGTCCGTGCCCTGGCCGATGAACAGCGTTTCGCTGCCCTGCAGGAAGCCCGGCAGCAGCGAATGCTGGGACAGGTCGACGACCACCTGGAAGGTGCCGCTGGCCGCCTCGTAACGGCTCAGCGCGGTGATCGACTTGAGCAGCACCGGCTGGCTGGTGATCGTGGTCTTCTCGGCGAACGGGTTCCGCAGTTGCGGCAGCAGATGCACCGCGGACAGCGCGATGGCCAGCACGGCCACCGCCACCAGCGCGGCTACCACCATGGCGAGCCGGCCGATCAACCCGCCGCCGGCCTTCCGAATGCGTAACATCGCCGCCCTCCTTTGCCGCGGGCCCTGGGGCGCCCCCGCTACTACCCGGGCAGCGGTGAATGATTCCCGCGCTCGGGGTACCTGTGGGGTCTGTATCCGGTGAGGCACGGTCCCGGCGGGAGGCGACATGCTGAGGTGGTACGGCCGCCGTGCGAGCGGCGCAGGCCCAGGCTCGTGGGCTGCCTGATCTGGCTCATCGCCCTGATCGTCATCCTCATCGTGGCTGTCGCTGCTGTTCGGCGGCTTCACCAAGGGCACCAAGGTCAGCGGGGCGGGCCCGCTGGTCCCGCTCGCCGCAGCCCAGCACGCCAGCCCGCCGCCGCGGTCACCGTGACGAGGATCCCCGCGCCCAGGAAGACCGGGCGCGGGTTCGCCGAGGGCCGCCGTCAGCGAGCCCGCGACGACCACGCCCACCGGGTCGGCGGTGAGGAACAGCAGCCGCACCGTACTGGTCACCCGGCCGAGCATGCTCGCGCGGGACGATGAGCTGCCGGTAGGTGCGGTTGGCCAGGCTGGCCACGGTGATCGCCCACAGGTACGCCAGGTTGGCCACGGCGAGCGTGACCAGTGAGTCCGTGACGCTCACCGACCCGATCGCCAGGCCGCTGGCGGCGACCGTGAGCACCACGAGGCGAATCTGGCCGATCCTGGCCGCCAGCCAGGAGGCGCTGAGCGCGCCGGCGGCGCCGCCGGCGCCGCCGGCGGCGACCACGATGGCCACCCCGGCCGCGCCCAGCCCGAGGGTGTCCTTCGCGTAGAAGAACATGAGCTTCTCCGCGGCCAGGCACAGGTTCACGATGATCTGCATCACGGTCATGATGACCAGCACCCGCACCGACAGCAGGTACCCGATGCCCGCGCGGAACTCGGCCGCCAGGCGCCCCGCCACCGCCGCCGGCGGCCCGGCGGGACAGGTGCGGCACCTGCCCCCGCACGGCCAGCAGGGTCACCAGCGACACGCCGAACGTCACCGCGTCCGCGAGCAGCGCCGCGCCCAGTTCGCCGGCCGCGGCGAGCACGCCCACGACGGCCGGGCCCGCTATCAGCGCCGCCTGGCTGGCGAGTTCCAGGAGCGAGTTCGCCCGGATCAGCCCGGGGCCGGGGAACAGGTCCTTCACCACCACGACCAGGGCGGTCTCGAAGAACACCGAGGCCGCCCCGGCGGCCAGCGCGATCGTCATGATCACCCAGAGCGTCGCGGCGCCGGTCACCCAGAGCAGGTACAGCGCGGCGAAGGCGGCCGCGCGGGCGGCGTCCATGGCGACCAGCACCCGCCAGGCGTCGAGCCGGTCGACCAGGACCCCGGCGGGCAGCCCCACGGCCAGGTAGCCCAGGGTCACCGAGGCCGCGGACAGCGCCGAGATCAGCGGGCTGCGGGTGAGGCCGAGCACGAGCAGCGGGATGGCCAGGACGGCCAGGCCGTCACCGAGCAGCGACACCGCCTGCCCGGACAGGAACACCCGGGATGGCCAGCTCACCCCCTCATGGTGGCGGACGGAGCCGCCCGCGGTGGCGTAGCCGTCGGGTGATCGTTTCGGTGACGCTGCCCCCCGCCGCGTCGCGGGCGCTGGCGCGCAGCGTGACCAGGGACCCGGCCGGTGCGGTGAAGGTGGCACGGAACCGGCCATGCCCGGTGCCGTCACCGCCGCCCGCCGCCAGGTCTTCCCGCCGTCGAACGAGACACCGCAGGCCCGCTCCGGTGATGGCGGGCGCCTTCGGCCAGCGGCAGGTGCGTGGCGGCGATCGTCAGCAGTCTGACGGCCCGCGGGCGCGGCACCGTCAAGGGCCAGGCCGGCCACCAGGTAGCGCAAGGTGATCATCGGCTGGACCGCGCAGTGCCGGGGGAAGGGGGCGACCGGGCTGGCCGGGTTGTAGCAGTACCAGGCCGGCGGGAGCGTCGCTCCCTGGCCGCGGCGCCGAGCGCCACGTCCACACCGTCCGGGTCGCCGTGGACAGCCGGTATGCCGGGCCGGTCCTGGCGGTGGCCAGCATGAACCTGATCATCGAGGGCCCGCTGGCCAGCGGCACCCGGGTGTAGAACTCCGGGCCACCGTGTGCCGCCGCCACCGCGTTCCCGCTGGCGACCTTCCTGCCGTTCTCGTCGACCTGGTAGCTGCCGCTGACCGTGGCCCCGCGCGGCGCGCCGAACCCGTAGCTGCTCTGCTGCCCGGGCTGGTTGCCGCTGAACGGCACCATGTCGAGCGTCAGCTTGTTCCCGGCCCGGTCCGCCGACGGCAGGTAGGCGATGAGTTCGTTGCGCGGTGCCAGGTCCACCGTGGGAGCGGGGTGCAGCGGGTAGCGGTTCCAGCCGTCGCGCAGGTGCTCACCGGGCCGGACCGCGCGGAATCCCTCGAATGCGGCGTTTCCCGCCGCTGGCCCGGTCGCGCCGTAGTAGCCGCCCCAGTCCGCGGGCCCGCCCAGGTACATGGTGCGCCGTCCGGGCAGGCCAGCGGAGTAGATATAGGGCTCGGCGTAGCCGTTGAACGTCGCAGGGAACGAGCCGAAGATCGCCCAGTACCCAGGTGACGCCACGTCCTGGTAATAGTTCTCCCGTACCGTCGCCAGGCTGGCCGGCCGTACCAGGTAGCGCTGCGCGGGTATGACCCCGCGCGGGCCGGCGTAGCTGAGCGCGTAACCGTACGGCGTGCCGGGGCCGGGCTTGGAGGTGAGTTCCTGGGACGCGTCGGCGCGGATCCAGCCGACCGTGGTCCGGTGGCTGGCCGGGCTGACCCAGATCGAGCTGTGGAAGTTCGAGTACTGAAGCACCGACTGCGGGCCCGAGCCCAGGTCACGAACCAGGTAGAGGTTGGTGGACTGGGCCACGGCGGGACGCGGGGTCACCATGGTCACCTTGCTGTCGGCGGCCCGCGCGGCGAGGTGCACCGTGGTGTTCGCCGCGACGGTGAACTGCGGCAGCACGTCGAGCCGCACCGGTGCCGTGGCCCCGAAGGCGGCGTCCCCGAAGATCCCCACCGCCCAGTAGTGCCCGGCCGCGACGCTGAACCTGGCCACGCCGTGGTAGAACACGTTGAACGCCTGGTTGGGGTCGCTGCGCAGGCCGTTGTCCACGTTCCAGACGAACACCGAGTCGCCGGTGTCCGGCTGTCCCGCCAGATCCGTCCCGGCCACCGTGAGCGTCCGCATCTGGATAGCCGTGGGGCGATGCCGTGGCCTGGCTGGACGGCCCGTGCTCCGGCCAGCGTGACCGACACCCCGCCGGCGAACATCCCGTCGGTGCCGTAACTGCCCCTCGCCCGGTCGGCCTGGTACTGGCGGTCCAGCGCACCGCCGAACGCCCGTGCCGACGCGGCAGTCAGGTAGCCCGACGCCGGCCCGGTGAACCGGATGCCCGGCAGCACCGGCCGGTGCCCGTGGTAGCTCACCCTGGACCGGGAGCCGCCCGCTCGACTTCCGCCCGCGCCAGCGCGGCCACGTCGAAAAGGCCAGCCGCCAGGCCGTGGCCCAGGTAGGGGAGGGCCACGGCGGGGATCGCATAGGTGTGACCGCCCGCCCGCAGCGACAGCAGCGACCCGCCCCCGCCGGCCGGAATCACCATGCCCCCAATCAAGCGCCGCCCGCCCGCCCCCGGTACCCAGGCTGCCACCGCCCAGCAGCCGGTCCCCCGTGACCACGAACACCTGCCCGGGAGCCGCAGCCCACCACTGCGCCCGATGGCACCGCGGGCCCCTGCACGCCCATAGCTGCTCCCGGCACCACCGTGACCAGCGCCACCGCGGCAGGGATCGCCGGCAATCAGACGGGACAGTCGAATGCGCACGCCAATCTCCTCCCACTCCCCAGCCACCAGCTAAGACGCATCCAGGCAGGCGCCCGGTGAGCCGGTGCAAACGTCTAAGCCGCCGCAGCTCGCCTTAGGCAAGCTCACAGGCGGGAATTAGGGCGTATGTCCGATGCCGGGATGGTGGCCTTACGGCGATTCTCGATAGTGCGGGACCGAAGAGTCGGGCCCGCATCGAGGAGGATCGAATGTATTCCTACATCTCGCTGCTCCTGGCCGCGGAACGGGCCAAGGACCTGCAGACGGACGCCGCCGCGTCCCGGCACCGCAGGGAGGCCCGGCTGTGCCCGGCGGGCGGCCCGCCGCCCGCGCATCACGGAGCAGACGGTGCACGGCAGCCAGGCGCCGGACAGCTATGAGGACTTCCTGTGCCAGACCGCCCGGTCGGCGATGCGGGAGCCGACCGCCGCCGGACGGTCCCACGGGCAGGCCGTTCGTTAGCCGCGTGTCCCGTAGCCCAGTGGGCTACGGACCGCCTACGGATGCGGCCGGCCGGCAGGCCGATGCCTTCGGCGTATGCGATCGCCGCGGCTTCGGTGCGGCTGGCCGCACCCAGCTTGGCGAGGATGTTCGACACATGCACGCTGGCGGTCTTCGGGGCGATGAACAACTCGGCCGCGATCTCCCGGTTGGTGCGGCCCGCGGCCAGCAGCAGGAGCACCTCGTGCTCGCGGGCGGTCAGGCCGCGCAGCACGTTTACCTGGCTGCCGGGCCGGCCTTGGTCGCGGGACAGCCGTCCCCGGCGGCCGAGATCGGTCAGCGCGGCGAGCAGCGGCCGGGCACCCAGCCGCTCGGCCGCGTCGATGGCCTGCCGCCACTCGTGCTGCGCCTCGTCGCGGCGGCCGGTCTCCAGCAGCGCCTCGGCCAGCCGCCACCGCGACCGGGCCGTCTCGTAGACGAACGCCGGGCCGAACGTGGTCATCACGGCAAGCCAGGCCGCCGGGTCGTTGCTGCCCTGGGCGCGGAGCAACTCCGCCTCGGCCCGCGCCAGCCACGCCCGGCCGTCCACCCCCAGCACCGACTTCGGCCTGCGGGGGTATGCCGCCCCCTGGCGGGCGGCCTCGATCAGTTCCTGCGGCCGCCTCGACGGCCGCGGCCGCGGCCGCCTCGTCACCCACGGCCCTGGCCTGGGCGGCCCGGTCGGCCTGGGCGGCCAGCCCCACCGCGGCCAGCCGGATCAGCGGCGGTGAGTAGCTGCCGAAGAAGCCGAGTTCCACCTTGATGGCGGCCGTCACCTCGGCCAGGGCGGTGCCGGTGTCGCCGTGCCACAGCGCGTGCTCCGCGAGCAGCCCGCGGGCGATGTACTCGCTGAAGTTCTCGGCGGGCCAGAACGGCTCCAGCCAGGTGTGCCGGTCGGCCACGATGCCGTCGTTGCCCCTGGCCACGTCGATGAACAGCGCCATGGCCGACAGCACGGCCTCGCGTTCGGTGGTCACCCGGACCGGGAACCCGTCCGCGACGTGCTGTGCGTGATCCCAGTCGCCGTCGCTGAAATGCGCCAGGTAGTGCAGGTACTGCAGGTCGAGACCGTAGGGGGCGAGCAGCAGGCCGGCCTCCTCGGCGCGGAGCAGGCCCTCGTGCGCGGTCGCGCCGGCCTGCGCCAGGTCACCCCGCTCCAGGTGGATCCGGGCGAGCTGGAACGCCGCGCGCAGGTGCACGCCGAGGACCCCCGCCTCCTGTGCCTGGTGGTGCGCCTGGTGAACAGCTCGATGGCCTCCGTGATGCGCCCGGAGCGCTCCTCCAGCAGGCCGAGCGTCACCAGCGCATCGGCCTCCGGCGACTGCGCCCCGGCGGCCCTGGCCGCGTCCCGCGCCGCCAGCGCCCAGGTCCGGGCGGGCGACAGGTCGTCGGCGGTGAGCAGCGTCTGCGCGTAGGTGGCCAGTGATCTGGCGCGCTCCCAGCGCGGCGGTTCTTCGGGCAGGGCGTCGATGGCGTCGCGGGCCGCCGCGATGGCCGCGTCGTGCGCATCGATTTCCAGCAGGTAGAAGGCGAGCCGCTCGTTCGCCCTGCTGACCAGCACCGGGTCATCGGCGACGGCGACATAGTCCAGCATCCGGCGCAGCTGCTGTACCGCACGGTGCAGGTCACCGCTGGCCGCGGCGCTCGTCGCGGATTCGAACGCCAGCCAGCCGCGCTGCATGCCGGCCAGCTTCTCCGGGTCGGTGACCCGGTCCCACAGGGCAAGTGCCTGGTCGAAGTGCCGGTGCGCCTCCGCGGGGGCGGCCAGCCGGTCCGCCTCCAGGCCCGCTCGCACCGAGGCATCGAAGGCGCCGGGGATGTCGTGGCTGGCCAGGCTGTGGTGGGCCAGCTCGGCCGCGGTCCCAGGCACGGACGACAGCCGTACCTCGTCGGAGAGCAGCTCGGCGAGCCGTGCGTGCATCCTGGTCCGCTCGCCCGGCAGCAGGTCGGCGTAGGCGGCCTCGCGCAGCAGCGCGTGCCGGAAGGCGTAGCCCTCCTCGCCGTCGGGCACCAGCAACTGGTTCGCCACGGCCTCCCTTACCGCCTGCTCGTACTCCGGCTCGTCCAGCCCGCAGGCCCGCCGTACCAGGTCGTCCTCGACCCGCAGGCCCGCCACCGCGGCGGCGTGCACCACCTGCTGGCCCGCCGGGGAGAGCCGCTGCAGCCTGGCGAGCAGCAGTTCGGCCAGGCCGGCGGGCAGATCGGAGCCGCACGCCGAGGCGGCGAGAAGCTCCTCGGCGTAGTAGGTGTTGCCTTCCGCGCGGCGGATGATGACCTCCAGCGCCGCGGCTTCCAGCGGATGCTCTGCCAGGGCGGCCAGGTGCTCCGCCATCGCCTCGTCGCGCAGCGGTCCCACCTCGATGGCCGTCACGCTGGGCAGCCGGAGCAGTTCGGCGGCCACCGCCCGCAGCGGGTGGCCGCGGTGCAGGTCGTCGGTCCGGTAGGTGGCGATGAGCGCCACCCGCTCCCGGTGCAGCACCCGGCTCAGGAAGGTCAGCAGGTCCCTGGTGGACCGGTCGGCCCAGTGCATGTCC
This sequence comes from uncultured Actinomycetes bacterium, assembly GCA_963795785.1. Lineage (GTDB taxonomy): Bacteria > Actinomycetota > Actinomycetes > Streptosporangiales > Streptosporangiaceae > DASXKD01. Next base: position 67,364 of record CAWCKG010000053.1, on the reverse strand, counting down.
TCCAGCACGAGGAGCACCGGGGTCTGCTCGGCGAGTTCCGCGAGCATCCCGAGCACCGCGCCGAACAACTGCTGCTGGGCCATGCCGGAAACCTCGCCGCCCGCCAGCTGCGGGCTGCCGCGGTCGGGCAGCAGCAGGCCGAGGACCGGGCGCGCGGCGATCGCGTCCCGCAGCGCCGGGTCGGTGTGGTCGGCGCTGCGCAGCGCGTCGGCCAGCGGCAGGTAAGGGACGCTGTCGCCGAGTTCGGCGCACCTGCCGGACAGGACCATGAACCCGCGGCCGCGGCGACCGTGGCCAGCTCGGCGACCAGCCGGGTCTTGCCCATGCCCGCGTCGCCGCTCACCAGGGCCACCGTGGGCTCCGCGGCGGCGGCCTGGTCAAGCACGCGGGTCAGGCGGCCGAATTCGACGGCCCTGCCCACGAGCTTGCTGGCCGGGGCTTGCAGCATGGTTCAAGTATCCCAGGTGGCTACGACGGACCTTGCCGCATCAGTGACCAGCGATGCGGCGCGTTGGCCGCCCGGGGCACAGGGGCTACCATCCCCACGTGCAGAATGCGGAGCTGGCGAGCGCGGCGGAGGAACTGTACGCCCTCTCGCCCGGCGACTTCACCGCCGCCCGTGACGAGCGGGTGGCGCAGGCCAGAGCGTCCGGCGACCGCGACCTGGCCAGGGCCATCGGGGCGCTGCGCCGCCCGGTGGTGAGCGCATGGCTGGTCAACCAGGTTGTCCGGGTGGCCGGGGACCAGGTGGGCGAACTGCTGGCCCTCGGTGAGTCGCTGCGCCAGGCGCACCAGGACCTGGCCGGGGAGCAGGTACGGGAACTGTCGGTGCGGCGCCGCGCAGCTGGTCGCCGCGCTGCTCGCCGAGGCGAAGCGGCTCGCGGAGCGGGACGGCCGGCCCCGGCCTGCAGGTCGAGCGCGAGGTGGAGGCAACCCTGCAGGCGGCGCTGGCCGACGCCGATGCGGCCGAGGCGGTCCGCGCGGGGTGCCTCGCCAGCCCGCTGTCCTACGCCGGCCTGGGCGCCGGGGACGAGGCCGGCGCGGTGTCCTGGCAGCGGGCGCCCGCCCGGGAGAAGACGCCGGCCGGGGCGCCAGCCAGGGCAAGGCACCAGCCAGGGAGAAGGCAGCGGCCAAGGAGAAGGCAGCCACGCGGGAGCGGGCCAGCGGCCGGCGGGCAGCGGAGACGGCGGCCGAACGGGAGGCCCGGCTGGCCGCCGCGGAGGCCGAGCGCCAGGCCAGGCAGGCCGCGGCCGAGGCGGAGCGCAGGGCGGCGGCAGAGCAGGCCGTCCGTGCGGCAGCGGACGCCGCGGCGGCCACCGCGGCGGACCTTGCGCAGGCCGAACGGCCAGGTCGCCAGCGCCCGGACCGCCCAGGAGTCCGCCCGCAGGCTGGCCGAGCGGCTCGACAAGGAACTCAGCCAGGCCATCGCCGCGGAGAGCGAGGCCAACCGCGCCGTCCGCGACGCCCAGCGGGCCAAGGAGGCGGCCGCACGGGCGGCCGACGCGGCCAGCCGGCGGCTTACCCGGGCGCAGACCGCCGAACGCCGGCTCGGCTAGCGCGGCCACGCCTCGGGCGGTGCCGCCGCTATCGCCGATACTCACACCAACTGTGCTTGCGTTAACACGCGGGCCGACGTGCATTCGCCGCCGGGGAATGATCTTGGTCAAACCCTGGCATTCACCCCAAGCCGGTACGATCCAGGAAGAAAGACAGGTGGCAGCGATGAACAAATGGGCGCCGGGCCCGCGGCTTGCTCAGCGCGGCCGGCGTGGCGGCACTGGTGCTCGGGCTGTCGGCGGCCGGCAACGCCACCGGGCACGCCGGGTCCAGCCCGGGCGCGGCCGCGAGGGCGGCCGGGCGGCCCCCGCGGCGAGCCCGGCCCGCCGGGTTTCTGGTACGGCACCGACAGCTTTCCCGTGACGATGAGCGGCTCCGCGCCCTACTCCGAGCCGCAGATCGGCGGGAAGTACGGCGGCTACATCGGCATGACGGGGAACTGGGCCACGTGGCAGCACTGCGGCGACAAGGTCGCCTGGTCGGACACCAACGCCGCGGACGCCGACACCAACTTCAGCACCTATCACGTGGGCATCGGCACCGGGGTCTACTGGTTCATGGCCGGCCCGGGCGTCGATCCGCACTACAACGGCACCACGGCCGAGGCGTACGCGTGGGGCCAGCAGCAGGCGACCCGCACGCTCTCCGATGTCGCCAAGCTGACCGTGACCTACCCGGTGATCTTCGCCGACGTCGAGATACCGGGTAACGCGCCCGGCATCAGCCCGGCCCCGGACAACGGCTGGAACTCGGTCTACACCTCACCGTGCAGCGGCAAGGTCAGCCAGTCGGGCATCTCGGCGGCCGTGGACCGGGCCGACTTCGACGGGTTCTTCGACGAGATCGCGCACAACTCCACCTTCACGCCGGGCGTCTACTCCTCGGCGCCGGTGTGGACCAGCATCTTCGGCACGGGCTCGTCGTCCCACATCAAGCACACCTACGAGTGGACCTATCTCGCCGGCACCAGCAGCCTGTCGCACACCCCGGACGGCTGGTGCCTGCGCAGCACCACCACCTGCGCGCAGTTCTACGGCGGGGTGACCAGTTCCGACAGCAACGCCGTGATGTGGCAGTGGTCCGGTGGCGGCGGCACCTTCAACGGGTTCGGTGACTTCGACCAGATCGACGCCAACCGGACGCCGTAGTCCCGGGAGTGCCGTGTACCGCGTGCCCCCTGACCGCCGGCCGCCTGACAGGGCCCACCTCTCCGCGTGGGAGCATGTGCGGGTGCGCGCGCTGCGAACCCCCGATGACCGTTTCGCCGATCTGCCCGGCTTCGGCTGGGCACCGCGGTACGCCGACGTGGGCGGACTGCGGATGGCCTATGTCGAGGCCGGCCCGGCCGATGGCGAGCCGGTGCTGCTGCTGCACGGCGAACCGAGCTGGTCGTTCCTGTACCGCACCGTGATGCGGTCCTCGCCGATGCCGGGCTGCGGGTGATCGCGCCCGACATGATCGGCTTCGGCCGGTCGGACAAGCCCGCCGAGATGGGCGACCATTCCTTCGCCCGGCACGTCGAGTGGATGCGCGCGCTGGCCTTCGACGCGCTCGGCCTCACCGGCGTCACCCTCGTCGGCCAGGACTGGGGCGGGCTGCTCGGGCTGCGCCTGGTGGCCGAGCACCCGGACCGGTTCGCCCGGGTGGTCGCCGCGAACACCGGGCTGCCCACCGGCGACCAGCCGATGCCCGAGGTGTGGCTGCGGTTCCGCGACGTCGTGGCGACCGCGCCGGAACTGGGCATCTCCCGGCTGATCCAGGCCGGGTGCCGCAGCGTGCTGCCGGCCGGGGTGCTCGCCGCCTACGAGGCGCCCTTCCCCGAGGAGAGCTTCAAGGCCGGGCCGCGCGCGATGCCCACGCTGGTCCCGACGACTCCCGACGACCCGGCCAGCGCCGCCAACCGGGCGGCCTGGCAGCGCCTCGCGGCCTGGGACAAGCCGTTCCTCGTCGCGTTCAGCGACTCCGACCCGATCACCGGCGCGATGGCCCCGATACTGAAGCGGACCGTGCCGGGCGCGGCCGGCCTGGATCACCCGGTCATCGAGGGCGCGGGCCATTTCCTGCAGGAGGACGCCGGGGAGCGGCTCGGCACCGTGATCGCCGGCTTCGTCCAGGCAACCTGAGCCCTGCTCCGCCCCGCGAGCTGAGCCGGATGCGATGTTTGCCGTCGGCCGTGCGGGTACGGGAACTGATAGCGGGCGAGGCGCCCGCGCGAATGGGGTGACCCATATGTGGCTAGATATTGGCATCGCGGCCCTGCTGATCTTCGCCGTCTACGCCTTCCTGGAACTGGCCGGTTTCCGGACGCGCTACCTGACCCACCGGACCACTCGCCGGGCCGAGGACCTCTACGACCAGTACGCCGATTCGCCGCGCAAGCAGCACCGGTACGCCAGGGAGCACGGCGGCAGCTGGCATGAGGGATCGCCCGGCGACCCGCCAGGCTCATCCCGCTAGCGGCGTCTGCGCCCAGAGGTAGACGCGCCGGGAGGGGTATTCGCCGGGGTAGGGCGCCGTTCGTGCCGCTCCCGATGGTGAAGCCGGCGGATTCCGCCATCGCGGTCATTTCTTCCAGCGAAACGAGGGTCGCGCGAACCGGCACCGGAAGGCCGAACGCGGCATCGGAGCCGGTCTCCCCGGCACCGCCGTGCATGGCGGCCAGCACCGCACCGCCGGGACGAAGTACCCGGTGGAACTCCGCGAGGGCCACGGGGATGCGCGGCCTCGGCAGGTGGATCATCGAGTAGAACGCGACGATTCCGGCCAGGGACCCGTCCCCCGCCGGCAGCCCGCACATGTCCGCGACCCGGAACCTCAGCCCCGGCTGGCACCGCCGCGCCACCGCCACCGAGCCCGGGGAGACGTCCGCCCCGGACACCTCGGCGCCCCGGTCGGCCAGGTACCGGGTCAGGTGCCCGGCCGCGCCGCAGCCCACGTCCCAGACCTCTCCGCGCCCGGCGAGTGCCGCGGCGTAACGGTCCAGCAGGTCACGGTCGAACGGCTTGCCCGCGAGTTCCCCGGCGAACGTGGCCGCGTAGTGCTCGGCGGCCACGTCGTAGGTGTGCGCGATGTCCGGCCAGGGCCCGGTCATCGGCCTGCCTCGAAGAAGCTGAACCGCACCCGGCCGTAGGTCCGCTCGCTGGTGAGGGCCAGGTGGGTCAGGTCCAGCGGAACGCTCTCCGACGGGTCGTGCTGCGCCACCACCACCGCGCCGCCGGCCAGCCAGCCGGGCTCGCGGTCGAGCAGCGCGACGGCACGCGGCCACAGGCCGCGCCACTGCGGCGGGGCGACGAAGATCACGTCGAACGGGACCGGGGTGTCCCGCAGGTAGGCGAACACGTCCCGGCCGGCCACCTCGGCCCGTGCCGCCAGCCCGGTCAGCTCGAGGTTGTGCCGGATGCCCGCCAGCGCCGCCGCGGAGCGTTCCACGAACGTGGCGTGGGCGCCGCCCCGGCTGAGTGCCTCGATCCCGACGCTGCCCGTGCCCGCGAACAGGTCCAGGAAGCGCCCCCCGGGGATCCGCGGGGCCAGGATGCCGAACAGGCTCTCCTTGGCCCGGTCGGTGATCGGCCGGGTAGCCGACGTGCGCGGGGGCCGCAGGATCCGGCCCTTGGCGCTGCCGGCGATCACCCTCACCTGGCCATCATTTCCCGGCGGGGCTCACAGTTGCCCGCCGTAGAAGCCGTGCCGGGCGAGTGGCTCCACAAGCTGGGCCTCCTCGTAGGCCAGGTGGGACAGCAGCACGTCGGTCAGTATGTCGGCCGCCTCCTGCAGGCCGTCGAAGCTGCCCGGCTCGCGCAGGTGCTCGACCAGCGCGGCGTCCACGTCCTCCAGCACCTTGTGAATGGTCTTGTGCTCGTCGGCCAGCCGGTCGAGTACCGGCGCCAGGCCCGGTTCGGCCGCCCGCAGGTGCGGGAACACCGCCTGGTCCTCCAGGGTGTGGTGCCCGGTCACGATCCGGCAGTACGAGGCGCAGTACGCGCCCAGCGTCCAGCTGTTCTGCCGCAGCGTCATCTGGTTGATGGCCGAGCGCACCCGGGCGGCGCTGGCGCTGTCCCTGACCTGGCCGATGAGGTCGCGGATCTGGGCAAGTTCGGCGCGCAGGTGGTCGTGTATCTCGACGAGATGGCCCGCGATCGCCCGGCCATGGGCGGAGTAGGCCGCGTCCGGTGGCGGCTCGGGGCCGGCGGGCCGGGTGGACTCGTCCCAGAGCCGGGCGGTGCTGAGCCGCTCGCCGGTGTCCGGGGTCGGTGTCACGCCCAGCCCGTCTCCCGCGGCCATCGCACCTCCGGCGTCCCACCCCTGGTTGAGAGATCAACTATATGCCGGCTGACCGGAGTGGAAGGACCGCCGCAGTCCGGACTCTGGCCTCCTCCGTCAGCGGGGGAGCACGTGCGGGTTGAGTATCCCATCCGGGTCGAACGCCGCCCGGATCCGGGCGAACAGCGCGCGCTCCTGGGCGGTACGGGCCAGCGGCAGCCAGCGGGCCTTCAGCGCGCCGATGCCGTGCTCGGCCGAGATCGACCCGCCGAGGGAGGCCACGAAGCCGAACACGGCGTCCTCGTGCCGCCCGTCCGCCTCGGCCGCCGGGACCACGTTGACGTGCAGGTTCCCGTCCGCGACATGCCCGTAGCTGATCACCTGTGCGCCTGGATCCGCCGACCGGGCCACCGCGCCGACCTCGCTGGCCAGCCTGACCCAGTGCGCGGCCGGCACCGACACGTCGAGCTTCAGCGGCACCCCCAGGAACCCGGCCGCCTCGGGATGGCGCTCCCGGCAGGCCCACAGCCTGGCCCGGTCCGCCGCCGTGGTGCCCACCGCCACCGGGCGGTCGCCGGCCACCGCGGCCAGGTCCTCGACCGCCCCCGGCCCACCCGCCTCCAGCAGCAGGAACGCGGGACGGCCTGCAGCGGCGGCACCAGGCCGGCATGCTCGGCCAGCACGTCCAGCCCGGCCCGGGTGAAGTACTCCGCCGACAGCAGGCCGCGGACGATGCGCAGTGCCTCGCGGGCCAGTTCGTGCGCCTCGCCGGGGCCGCCCAGCCCGACGATCACCGTGACCAGGCCGGCCTGCCGGGGCACGAGCTGGATCCGGGCCGCGGTGACCACGGCCAGTGTCCCCTCCGAGCCGGCACAGCAGGCCCGGGTAGTCGTACCCGGTGTTGTCCTTCACCAGCCCGGCCAGATGCGACACCACGGTGCCGTCGGCGAGCACCGCCGTCACGCCGCGCACCTGGGCCCGCATCGGCCCGTAGCGCAGCACCCGCAGCCCGCCCGCGTTGGTGGCGATCGCGCCGCCGACCGTGGCGCTGCCCCTGCTGGCGATCAGCACGCCCAGGTCCAGGGCCGGATCGGCGTCCGCGACCCGCTGCAGTGTCACCCCGGCACCGGCCGTGACCTGCGCCGCATCGGCGTCCACCGGTCCCAGCCGGTCCAGCCGGGCCAGGCTGAGCACCACCTCGCCGTGGCTCGGCACCCCACCGCCGACCAGGCCGGTGTTCCCGCCCTGCGGGACCACCGGCACGCCCGCCTCGCGGCACAGCCCCAGCACCGCGGCCACCTCGCCGGTGTCCGCCGGGGCGCAGCACGGCCGGGGCATGCCCGCGGAACCGGCCGGTCCAGTCCACCGCGTACCCGGCGGTGGCGTCCCCGGTCAGCACATGCGCATCGCCGACCACGGAAGCGAACTCCCGCAACAGCGCCCCGGAAACCTCGCCGCCCGTCACGTCACCTCATCTGTGGTCGTTGGCACGATGACCACATTCTTATGTCGTCGCTGGCACGTTGACCACAAACGCCGGCCGGGGGCGGTGTCCCGGTGGCGGGGAGGCTAACCCCGGCAGGCGTTCATGGCGCGGGCGAAGGCCTCGCCGCGGTCGGCGTAGTCGCGGAAGGCGCCGAAGCTGGGCGCGGCGGGCGACAGCAGCACGACCCCGTCCGGGCGGGCCCAGCCGAACCCGCGCGCCACCGCCGCATCCAGGTCCGCGCACGCCACCACGTCCACCTTGGCGGGCTCCGCCGCCTCGATCGCCGCCTGGATCCGGGGACCGCTGTCCGGCACCGCGAGGACCAGCGTGGGCATGTCCCTGGCCGCCAGCCCGGCGGCGAGCGGCGCGTAGTCGATGCCGCGGTCGTGCCCCCCGGCGATGAGCGCGACCCGGCGGCCGGGGAAGGCGTCCAGCGCGGCCAGGGTCGGCAGCACGTTGGTGGACAGGCTGTCGTCCACGAACGTCACCCCACCGGCCTCGCCGATCACCTGGAGCCGGTGCGCCAGCGGCACGAACCCCGCCGCGGCCCGCGCCAGCGCGGCCTCGTCGGACGCCTCGGCAACCCCGAGGGCCCGCAGGCAGGCCCGGGCGATCAGGGCGTTGCGGCGGCCGTGCGCGCCGAGCAGGCCGAGCGATGCCATCCAGTCCGCGCCGGGGTCGTCGTCGGCCCGGACCCACTCCACCCGCGGGCCGAGCAGCGCCGCGCGTTCCGCCAGTTCCGCGCTGTCCCCGTTGGCGACGGTCAGGTCCGCGCCCGGGCTGCGTGCACGCGGACAGCTTGTCCCGGTAGTACGTCTCCACGTCGCCGTGCCAGTCCAGGTGGTCCGGGTGCAGCGAGGTCACCGCGACCACGGCGGGCGACCAGGCCAGGTCGGTGGCCTGGTAGCTGGACGTCTCGATGACCCAGTACCTGGCGCCGGTATCCAGCGCGGGGTCCCACGGCGGCTGGCCGATGTTGCCGCCGACCACGCACGGGTAGCCCCACCGGCGCAGCAGGTGCCCGGCGATCGCCGTCGTGCTGCTCTTGCCCTTGGTCCCGGTGATGCACGCGACCCGGCTCCGGTCCGCTTCGGCGAGCCACAGGCCGAGGCCCCCGGCCACCGGAATGCCCCGGCCCGCCAGTTCCGCCACCTCGGGGCGGTAGCGGCTGATCCCGGGCGACTTGATCACGACGTCGCATCCGCCCAGCGCGGCCAGGCCGCCCTCGGCGGTGGCGAGGACCGGCTGCCCGTCCGGGCCCGGGCCGGACGGGCGGTCGTCCACCAGCACCGCCTCGGTGCCCAGCGCGGCCAGCTTGCGCAGGCTGGCCCTGCCCTCGACGCCGAGCCCCCAGACCCCGGCGCGCATCCCGCGCACGTCCGACCAGGACAGCGCGGCCCGCGGCCCGGCGGTCACGGCGCGCCGTCCCGCGGGCGCAGCCGGGCGAACAGCCCGAACCGGCCGCACGGCCTGGCCGAGCGGTTGCTGAAGAAGTCCGCGCCGGTGGGCACGGCGGCCACGTGGATGTTGTCCTCGGCCACGCCCGCCTCGCGAAGCAGCAGCCGGTTGGCCGACCACAGGTCGCACAGCCACCGCCCGGTGCCGTCGGGCCGGATGACCTGGCCGGCGCGCGCGCCGAAACAATCCCGCACCGCCGCCGCGACCTCCTCGCCCACCTGGTAGCGGTCCGGGCCGATCGCGGGCCCGATGCCGGCGATGACGTCACCGGGCCGGGTGCCGAGGGCCGCCATGGCGTCCAGCGCGGCGCCGGTCACCCCGGCCACGGTGCCGCGCCAGCCCGCGTGCACGCAGGCGGCCACGTGTGCGCCGGGGTCGTAGAGCAGGATCGGCACGCAGTCGGCGACCAGCACCCCCAGGACCGTGCCGGGGTCGCTGGTGACCAGGGCGTCGGCCTCGCCCGACCCCCGGCCTCGGCGACCGCGGCGCCGCGGCCCCGGTCCGCGCGGGTCACCACCCGCGCGACGGCGCCGTGCACCTGGCTGCCGAACACGAAGCCGGACAGGCCGGCGCCCATGGCCGCGGCGGTCCTGCGGCGGTTCTCCAGCACGTCCTGCGGCCGGTCACCCACGCCGAAGCTCAGGTTCAGCGTCGCGTAGACGCCCGCGGAGACGCCGCCGTGGCGGGTGGTGACCAGCGCGTCGACGGGGCAGGCGTCCAGGGCCGGCCAGGCCAGCACCCGCAGGCCGCCCCGATCCCGCAGTTCGTGGCCGGTCGTGGCTTGTGTCGGTCATCGTCTGGGAGCTTAGGGCACGGCCGCGCCACACTGGGACGGTGCGCAGCGACGTAACCCGGGTAGCGGTGCGGGTCACCGGGACGGTCCAGGGGGTCGGGTTCCGGCCGTTCGTCTACTCGCTGGCGGGCCGGCTGGGCCTGGCCGGCTTCGTCGGCAACGACTCCGGTGGCGTGTTCGCGGAGGTCGAGGGCGCCCCCGCCGCCGTGGCGGAATTCCTGGTCGCGGTGGCACGTGATGCCCCGCCGCTGGCCAGGATCGACCAGGTCGTGTCCACAAGCATGCAGCCGAACGGCACCGCGGGGTTCACGATTGCGCCGAGCGCACCTGGTGCCCAGCGCACCGCCCTGGTATCGGCCGACAGCGCCATGTGCGCCGACTGCCTGGCCGAACTCCTCGATCCCGGGGACCGGCGCTACCGGTACCCGTTCATCAACTGCACCAACTGCGGCCCGCGGTTCACCATCGTCGCCGACGTGCCCTACGACCGGCCGAACACCACGATGGCCCCGTTCGCCATGTGCGGGCGGTGCGCGGCGGAGTACCACGACCCGGCGAACCGCAGGTTCCACGCCCAGCCGGTGTGCTGCCCCGCGTGCGGGCCCCGGCTGTCCCTGCGCTCCGCCGCCGGGAGCCCGCGGCAGGCCGGCGACCCGCTGGCGGCGGCGGCCGCGCTGCTGCGGGGCGGGCAGGTGCTGGCGGTGAAGGGGCTGGGCGGCTACCACCTGGCGGTGGACGCGCTCAGCGAGGAGGCGTCCGCCGCGCTGCGGGCGCGCAAGCACCGGGAGGACAAGCCGTTCGCGGTGATGGCGGCCGGCCTGGCGGCGGCAAGGGAACTGGCCGAGGTGGACGAGGCCGCTGCCGCGCTGCTGACCAGCCCGCGCCGGCCGATCGTGCTGCTGCCGCGGCGGCCCGGCGCGGTCGCCGCGGCGGTCGCGCCGGGGAACCGGGCGCTGGGGGTGATGCTGCCGTACACCCCGCTGCACCACCTGCTGGCCGAAGCGGCCGGCGGCCCGATCGTGCTGACCAGCGGCAACCTCTCCGACGAGCCCATCGCCTACCGCGACGAGGACGCCTTCACGCAACTGGCGCCGATCGCGGACGCGTTCCTCACCCACGACCGGGCCATCCACATCAGGACCGACGACTCGGTGGTGCGGCTATGGGGCGGGGTGGCGGGGTCAGAGCTAGCAGTGCACGGGCGGGCGATGCTCATCCGGCGCTCCCGCGGGTACGTACCGGAACCGGTCACCACGGCGCACCGGTTCCCGCGCCAGGTGCTGGCCTGCGGTGCCGAGCTGAAGAACACGTTCTGCCTGGCCAAGGACGACCGGGCGTTCGTGTCGCACCACATCGGGGACCTGGAGAACGCGGCGACGCTGCGCTCGTTCACCGAGGGCATCGAGCACTTCGGCCGGCTGTTCGGCATCGAGCCGGAGGTCGTCGCCTACGACCTGCACCCGGAGTACCTGTCCACGAAGTACGCGCTGGACCTCGACCTGGACTCCTGCGGCGTGCAGCACCACCACGCGCACATCGCCTCCTGCCTGGCCGACAACGGTCACGACGGCCCGGTCATCGGGGTGGCCTTCGACGGCACCGGGTTCGGCGCCGACGGCACCCTGTGGGGCGGCGAGTTCCTCGTCGCGGACCTGGCCGGCTTCGAGCGGGCCGGGCACCTGGAACCGGTGCCGATGCCCGGCGGCGCCGCCGCGATCCGGCAGCCGTGGCGGATGGCCGCCGCCTACCTGCGGGCCGCCTTTCCCGGCGGGCCGCCTGCCGGAATCGACGTGGCCAAGCGCAACGAGCGGAACTGGGCGGCGGTCACCTCGATGGCCGAGCGTGGCGTCAACGCCCCGCTCTCCTCCAGCGCCGGGCGGCTGTTCGACGCGGTCGCCGCGCTGCTGTCGGTCCGGGACACGATCAACTACGAGGGCCAGGCCGCGGTGGAACTTGAGCAACTGGCCGACCCCGGGGAGACGGGCAGCTACCGGGCGGAGATCAGCGAGGGCGAGCCGTTTCGTATCCAGGGCGCCAGCCTGGTGCGGGCGGTCACCGGCGAGCTGACGGAGGGGGCGCCGGCGCCGCTTGTCGCGGCCAGGTTCCACAACGGGATCGCCGCGCTGATCGAGGACGGGTGCGTGCTGGCGCGGGAACGGCACGGCCTGGACACGGTGGCGCTGTCCGGCGGGGTGTTCCAGAACCTGGTGGTCACCGAGCGGGCGGTCGCGCGGCTGGAGGCGCGCGGGTTCCGGGTGCTGCTGCACTCCCGGGTGCCGTGCAACGACGGCGGCATCAGCCTCGGCCAGGCGGTGGTGGCAGGGGCTAGAGACCGGAACGACGGAGTCGGGGCCGGTCGCTAGCCAGGGCCGCGGGGGTACGCGTGCAACCGGGCCAGCCGTGACCGCCTTAGGCCACCGGGGGTTCCAGGGCCATGGGGTCCGGGGCTCGCCCCCGGGGCCAGCTCAGTGCTCCCCCGGGCCAGCACCGAGCTCGCGTAGCCGTCTCTCGCCGCGGCGGCCAGGCCCGCGCCGGGCAGGCCTTCGGGGAACGGCCAGCGGTCACCGGCCTCGGCCTCGGCATGCTCCGCGGGCACGCCGGCCGCGTGCAGTTCGCGGACGAGCGCCGCCGCGGCGGTCAGCTGCTCGTGCTGCGCGGCCAGGAACGCCGGGCCGACCACCGCCCCGTGCCCCGGCACCAGGACGTCCCCCTCGCGCAGCGCCGCCCGGAGCCGGCCGATGGTGCCGGGCCAGTCCAGCGGGAAGCTGCCAGAGCCGTACACCGGCGGCCCGGACTCCTCGACCAGGTCGCCGGTGAGCCACACGCCGCTGGCGGGCAGGTGCACCAGCAGGTCGTTGTCGGTGTGGCCGCGGCCCAGGTGCAGCAGTTCGGCCGTGGTGCCGCCGAGGTCGAGCGTCATCGCGCGCGGACCAGCACCGTGGGCGGGGTGATCACGATCTCGCCCCACTCGTCGGCTGGCTCCTCGCCCGCCGCGATCAGCCTGGCGAGCATCGGCCGCTCGTAGGCGTCGAGGTGCGCGGGCACCCGTTCGTGCCCGTAGATCGGCGCGCCCAGGTCGCTGTCCGGCCCGAACCGGGCGTTGCCGAAGCTGTGGTCGAAGTGCGCGTGCGTGTTGACCACCCAGCGGACCGGCAGCGTGCCGAGTTCCTTCAGGTCGGCGCGGATCTCGTCGGCCTGGCGGTGCGAGGAGCGGGTGTCGCAGACGAGCAGCCCGCCGGTGCCCCGCACCACGCAGACGCTCACGTCGTGCGGCTGATACCGGCGCCGGAAGACGCCGTCCGCCACTTCTTCCCAGTCCGTCATCCCTGTCCGAGGTCTAGCCCCGGGCCCGGACCGAAATGCGCTGGCGCAGCCAGTCGTACCACGCGCCGATGCCGTCCCCGGCCCGCGCCGAGACCGGCAGAACCGTGGCGCCGGGGCTGATCGTGCCCAGGTCGGCCGTGCACCGGGCCAGGTCGAAGTCCAGGTAGGGCAGCAGGTCGGTCTTGGTGACCAGGACCAGGCCGGCGCTGCGGAACATGTGCGGGTACTTGACCGGCTTGTCGGCTCCCTCGGTGACCGAGGCGAGCACCACCCGGTGCGCCTCGCCCAGGTCGAACAGGGCCGGGCAGACCAGGTTGCCCACGTTTTCGATCACCACCACGGAGCCGCCGGGCGGGTCGAGCTTGGCGAGCGCGTCGCGCACCATCACGGCGTCGAGGTGACAGCCGGTCCCGGTGTTGACCTGCACCACCCGGCAGCCGGCCGCGCGCATCCGGGCGGCGTCCAGCGTCCGTCTCCTGGTCGCCCTCGATGACGCCGATGACAAGCTCCCCGGCCAGTTCGGCGGCGGTGCGTTCGAGCAGCGTGGTCTTGCCGGCGCCGGGTGAGCTCATCAGGTTGACCGCGAGGATGTCCCGCTCGCGCAGCCAGTCCCGGTTCTCCCCGGCCAGCGCGTCGTTGCGGGCGAGCACCTTCTCGGCCAGCGTGACGGTCCGACCGTGGGCGTGCCGCCCGTCGTGCTCGTGCTCGTGCCGGTGCCGTGTCGTGCCGCGGCCGTGCTCGTGCCAGGTGCCGTCGTCGTGCAGGTGCCCGGCCAGTTCGTCGCCGGCGCAGCCGCAGGTCGCGCACATCTCACGCCACCTGGACCGAGAGGATCCTGAGTTCCTCGCCGCCGAGCACGGCCACGTCCGCGCTCCCGCAGGGGCACAGCACGATCGGCGAGTCCGGCAGGAACTCGGTGCCGCAGGCACGGCACCGGCACTGCGCGGGCGGCTGCGTGATCTCCAGCGTGGCTCCTTCCAGGCCGGTGCCCTCGGTGGCGAGGTCGAAGCAGAACCTGATCGAGTCGGCCACCACGCCGGACAGCGCCCCGATCTCCAGGTGCACCTGGGTGATCCGGGCGCCGGGCAGCTTACGCGTCACCGCGTCGACCACGCTCTCCGCGATCGCCAGTTCGTGCACGCGGCCTCCCCGACCGGTCAGCAGATGCGCGGCAGCGGGTCGCCGACCAGCAGGTCGACGATCCGGGTGCCGCCGAACGTGGTCTTGATCGTGACCAGCCCGACCGGTTCGGCGGTCACCTCGCCGATGATCGCCGCCTGTGCGCCGAGCGGGTGGGCGCGCAGGACGGCGAGGGCCTGCGAGGCCTGGCCGCCGTCCACCACGGCGACCAGGCGGCCCTCGCAGGCCACGTAGAGGGGGTCGATGCCGAGCAGTTCCGCCGCGCCGCGGACCTCGTCCCGCACCGGGATGGCCTGCTCGGAGATCAGCACGCCGACGTCCGCGGCCTTGGCGATCTCGTTGAGGATGGTCGCGACGCCGCCCCGGGTCGCGTCGCGCAGCGCGCGGACCCCGGGCACCGCGCCGAGCAGCCCGGCCACCAGGCCGGCCAGGGGCGCGGTGTCGGACTCCACGTCCGCCTCGATGTCCAGTTCGCCGCGGGCCAGCATGATCGTCACGCCGTGGTCGCCGATCGGCCCGGAGACGAGGATCGCATCCCCCGGGCGGGCGCTGGCCACGCCCAGGTTCACGCCCGCCGCGACGGCGCCGACGCCCGCGGTGTTGATGTAGCAGCCGTCGGCCTTCCCCTTCTCCACCACCTTGGTGTCCCCGGTGACGATGGCGACCCCGGCCACGGCGGCCGCGTCCCGCATGGACTCGGCGATGCGGGACAGGTCCGCGACGGGAAAGCCCTCTTCGAGGATGAAGCCGGCCGACAGGTACAGCGGGGTCGCCCCGGCCACCGCGAGGTCGTTGACCGTGCCGTTGATCGCCAGGTCGCCGATGTTGCCGCCGGGGAAGAACAGCGGCGACACCACGAACGAGTCGGTGGTCAGCGCCACTGTGGCCCCCCCACCCGCCTCCCCAGCCCCTGCATCGGCAGCCGGGCGGCGTCCTCCAGCGGCTCGAGCAGCGGGTTGCGGAACGCGTCGAGGAAGACGGCCTCGATCAGTGTCTGGGTCGCCTTGCCGCCGGCCCCGTGCGACATCGTGATGCGCTCTTCCCTGAGCTTCGGCCGCCGCCGCCGGGCCCGTTCGATGCGGTCCAGCACCTGCTGCTCACGCCCGGCGGGCATGACCCGCTGGTGCGTCATGGCCGGCTCAGCTCGATGGAGATCGCCTCGGGCACCCGCTGGCGGGTCATCCGGCCGTAGTTGTAGTACGCGGCGCAGGCGCCTTCCGGCGAGACCATGCACGTGCCGATCGGGGTCTCCGGGGTGCAGGCGGTGCCGAACACCTTGCACTCCCAGGGCTTGAGGACACCCTTGAGCACCTCGCCGCACTGGCACGCCTTGGGGTCGGCGACGCGCACGCCGGGCACCTCGAACAGCCGCTCGGCGTCGAAGTCCGCGTACGCCTCGCGCATCTTCAGCGCCGAGTGGGAGATGAAGCCGAGCCCGCGCCATTCGAAGTACGGCCGCAGTTCCATGGTCTCCCCGATGGCCTTCAGCGCCACCGTGTTGCCGTTCCAGGGCACCACGCGCGAGTACTGGTTCTCCATCTCGCAGCGGCCCTCGTGCAGTTGCAGCATGAGCATGTAGATGGACTGCAGGATGTCCAGCGGCTCGAAGCCGGCCACCACGACCGGCTTGCCGTAGCTCTTCGCGATGAACTCGTACGGCCGGCAGCCGATCACGGTGGACACGTGCCCGGGGCCGATGAAGCCGTCGAGCCGCAGGTCGGGGGAGTCCAGGATCGCCTTGATGGCCGGGATGATCGTGACGTGGTTGCAGAACACCGAGAAGTTCGCCACGCCCTGCGCCTTGGCCCGGAGCACCGTCATCGCGGTGGACGGGGCGGTGGTCTCGAACCCGATCGCCATGAACACGACCTGCTTGTCCGGGTTGGCCTTGGCGATCTTCAGCGAGTCCAGCGGCGAGTAGACCATCTTGATGCTGGTGCCGCGCGCGTTGGCGTCGAAGAACGCCCCGTTGCTGCCCGGGACGCGCATCATGTCGCCGAACGAGGTCATGATCACATCCGGCTGCGATGCCAGGTGAATGGCATCGTCCACGCGCCCCATCGGGATCACGCACACCGGGCACCCCGGGCCGTGCACCAGGCTGATGGACTCCGGCAGGTAATCCTCGAGGCCGTGTTTGTAGATGGTGTGGGTGTGCCCGCCGCACACCTCCATCAGCTTGTACTGGCGCCCGGGCTCGCACAGGGCCGCGATACGGGCGGCCAGCGCGTGCGCCTTCTCTGCGTCGCGGAACTCGTCGACGAAACGCATGTCACCAGCTCCTACTCGATCTGGGAGTCTCGCAGCGCGGCGAGCTCGTCTTCGTAGGCCTGGCCGATCCCCTCCAGGAACTCCAGGGCGGCGGCCGCCTCGGCCTCATCGATCTTGGAGAGGGCGAAGCCGACGTGGATCAGCACCCACTCGCCCGGCTCGGGGGGCTCGTCGGTGAGCAGGCCGACGTTGATGACCCGGCGCACCCCGCTGACGTTCACGCGTGCCAGGTCAGGCTGTTCCGGAAGGAACTCGATCACCTCACCGGGAATGCCAAGGCACATGTGACACTCCTTCCCCCGTGGTCTCGGGGATTTCGGGGCTTGCGGCCCCGGGGCTGTCGGCGTCCTGGCGCCCGCGCCCGGCCTCGGCGACCAGGTCCAGGACCACCCGGACCGCCTCGTCCACCGCCTTCGCGACCGGCTCGCTCAGCTCCATGCCGTAGTCGATGCGTGGCGGGCTCACAGCCCACCACGAAAATGCGCGCCGAGCCCGCGGCGCCGAGCATCTCCAGCACCCCGAGAACCACGTCGGGCTGCATGCCGTGCGCGTCGAACAGCCTGCTGGCGCCGAGCGGGCCCTGCGCCGCGGCCAGGTCCCGCCGGTGCTCCGTCTCCACAGCGAGCACGGTCACAGTGCCAGGCTCGCCCCCTCGCGGGGCGGCGTCAATGAGAATGGCCGTGTCGTAACCGTTGGCGAGGTCGTAGGCCAGGTGCATGCCGCTGATGCCGTAGTCGGCGACCCGGGCCCAGGCGGGGAGGCTCTGGCTGGCGAGCCGCCTGGCGACCTCGGGGCCGAACCCGTCATCACCGAGGAAGATGTTGCCGACGCCGGCGATCAGCATCCGGCCCGTCGCAGCGCTTCCCCGGTCGGTCATATGCGCCCGGGCCCGCTCATGTGCCGGCCCGGCGGGGGGCCAGGGCGGCGAGGGTGAGCTCCCACAGCACGTGGTAGATGGTCGTCTGGGCTTCCTGGATCCGGTGCACCGAGGTGGACGGCGCGACGAACAGGTAGTCGATGCTGTCCAGCTCCGCCATGGCGCCGCCCTCGTAGCCGGCCAGCCCGACGGTGAGCATCCCGTGCCGGCTGGCCTCGGCGAATGCGCGCACCAGGTTCTCCGAGTTGCCGCTGGTGGACAGGCCGACGGCGATGTCCTCCCGGCGGCCGAACGCGGCGAGCTGCCGGGCGAAGACCACATCGACGCCCACGTCGTTGCACAGCGCGGTCACCACGGAGGTGTCGTTGGCCAGCCCGAAGGCGGGCAGCGAGGGCGCGTCGCCGCCGGGGGACAGGAACAGGGTGGCCAGTTCCTGGGAGTCGGTGGCGCTCCCGCCGTTGCCGAAGGCGAACAGCCGCCCGCCCGCGGCGAACCGGGCGGCCATGTCCTCGGCGCAGTTGGCCAGCCTGGTCGACTCCCGCGCGGCCACGACGGTGCGCAGCTCGGCGATCTCCCTGGTCTTCGCCAGCGTCGACTCGCGCACCTCGGCCATCAGGTCGGCCAGGTCCGAGGCGTCGGCGTACAGGAACGGGTAGAGCGCTTCCATCGCGCTCGTGCCGGGTTCGACATCGTGCGCGCTCGTGCCGGGTTCGACTCGTGTGACACGCGACCTCACCTCCCCACGATCGCGATGGCTTCCTTGGCGTGCACCAGGATGGTGTCGCCGGGCTCGGCCTCGACCAGCGCGACGCTGACCTCCTCCTCGCCCTGGCCGGTGTCCACCACGGCCAGCCCGTCGCCGAGCAGCCGCAGCACGGTGACCTCGGCGGCGGTGTCGGAGCAGGTGATGCAGACGTCGCCGGAGCATTCCGGCTGGCCACTGTGGGTAGTCATGACAACACCCTCCCCTGCTGGCCCGGTCATGTGAACACCCCCGGACTCAGGGTGCCCGGCTGTTCGAGGAACACGTGCACCAGCTCCCAGAGCAGGTGGTACATGGTGACGTGCATCTCCTTGACCACCCGCGGGTCGGCGGAGTCCGCCACGAGCACATGGTCCGCCATCTGGCTGCCGGCGATGGGCATGCACTCGCGGCCGGTCAGCGCGATCGTCAGCAGGCCGGATTCCCTGGCCGTGGCCAGCCCGGCCAGCACGCTGCCACAGTTCCCGGTGGCGCAGATGCCCATCGCGATGTCGCCGGGCGCGGCCAGGTAGCGGAGCTGATGGGAGAAGATCTCGGCCATGCCCTCGCGCTCGGCGATCCCGGTCACCGTGGCGACGTCGGTGGTCAGCGAGATGGCCGGCAGCGCCCGCTTGCCGACGATCACCGGGTGCACGAACTCCACCGCGACGTGCTGGGCGTCGGTGCTGGCGGCGCCCGTGCCGAACACCACCAGCTTGCCGCCCTCATGGAACCGCACCGCCATGGCGTGGCACGCCTGCGCCACCGCGTCCGCCTGCGCGGCCAGGCCGCTCATGGGCTCGACGCGCCGCGCGAACGCCTTGGTGGCCTCCTCGCCGGCCGTGGCCAGCCTGGCCGCGGTCTGCGCGTCGTAGCCGCTGGTCATGAACCTGCCCCTAAATCTGCGGCGGGATCCGACAGGTCAAGGTCGACCGCGATGTCGACGGCGTCACGGACGCGCAGGGCACCGAGGAATGCGGTATACGGCTTGATCCCGTAATCGGACTGAACGACCTGCGCCTCCGCATGGTAGCGGTCGGTGCCGGTCTGAGTGACCCGTACGTGCAGTGGCCGTTCCTGGCCGCGAATGGTCAGCGTCCCGCTGATTTCGCCGCCCCCCCGGCTCCGGGCTCAAAGCCGGCCGCGGCGAAAACAGCCTCCGGGAAACGGTCGGAGGCCAGCACCTTGCGTGCCGTGACGGCGATCTCGCGACGGTCCCGGTCGCTCAGCGGCTTGACGCCGCCGGTCCCTTCGCGCACCAAAAGGGCGCCCATATCGATGCGTACATCGAGGTCAGCCGGGCTGAGGTCGTCGTTCACCCCGAGCACTCCCGACCAGCGGGTGGCCTCGATGGTGAGGTCATGACCCGCCTGCGCGGCCAGCCCGTCACGGAACGTGCGCAGGACGATGCGTCCCTGGTCCGGGCCGAGTTGGTGGCGACCCGCAAGTACCGCCATGGCAGCACGCTAGGACACTTCTGGGGGGACGTCCAGTGAACTGGACAGACAAGTCTGGTTCGTTGCTGTTAGCCGCCATGGCCGGGAGCCGGGGCGCGGGCACCGCGAGGCCGCCCGGGCGGAGCTAGGAGATGGGTACTTCGCCGAACACTTCCTGGATACGGCGCAGGTCACGCATGCGCGGCTCGGTGGCGCCGCCCACCCAGCGGCTGACCGTCTTGACGGACACGCCGAGCATCCGGGCGGCTGCCTCCTGGGTCAGGCCCTCCCGGCGGAGCGCGGTGGACATCCAGTCCGCGAACGTGTCGGGCTGGCCCGGCGTCCCGGCCCCCGCGAGTTCGCCCGCGGCCTCCCCGGCGGCGTCTCCGACAGAAGTGTCCGCCGCCGCACCGAGGCCGGCCACCGGGACCGCCGTGGCGGTCACGGCACGGTCTGCGGCCTGGCCGTTCTGCGACCCGTTGGGCGCGGCCTTGAGCGGGTGGATCTGGTTGTCCGAGTGCAGCACGTCCACCTCGACGTGCTCTGGGAAGATGCGAAACGCGACCTGGATGGAGCCGGTCGGCCCGGCCGCGTCCAGCAGTGCGCGGAACACGGTCTCGCCGACCTCGCGGGTGCCCTCCTCGGTGAGCGGTGACTCGGCGAGGCAGCGGCGGACGAAGTCGCGGATGTCCGGGATCGAGGACGGCCGTGCCGGGAAGGCCTGGACGAGCACCACGACGGGGGTGACCTGGATCGGGTCTTCACCTGGACCCGTCATGAACTCGGTCACCGGACTTCTCCTTCGTGGGTTGCCTCGTGCCGCAGGGCGGTCCGGGCTCACGCCAGGCTATTCCATCCCGCCTGCTCAAGCCAGTGCTGACGGGTGAGATGGCCGGCCTTATGGCCATCTTCTGTGGCAGGTCGTGATCTTCTCGCGGCGTGGCGTAACTGGCCGGTGACTTGGATCTAGACATTTATGTCCGGTCGACTGTCCGCTCGCTCTTGAAGGCAGGTCCAGCCAGGTCTAGCATGACGACCGTCGCGCATCACGAACGCCGAATCAGAAGTCAGGAGGTGGCCGTGATGGCCACAGCCACGTCGAGCGGAGCGGGGTCAAGCGCAGGCACCGGGGATGAGCCGGTCGTCCACATCCTCTGGATGAACGGGGGGCTTGGCTGTGACGGGGACTCGGTCGCGCTGACCGCGGCCACCCAGCCCAGCATCGAGGAAATCGCGCTCGGCGCTCTGCCGGGCCTGCCGAAGGTCGCCGTGCACTGGCCGCTGATCGACTTCGAATGCGGCCCGGAAACCGGGGCCGACAACTTCATCGAGTGGTGGCACAAGGCCGACCGCGGCGAGCTGGATCCGTTCGTCCTGGTGGTGGAGGGCTCCATCCCGAACGAGGCGATCAAGGACGAGGGCTACTGGTGCGGCTTCGGCAACAACCCGGCGACCGGGCAGCCGATGACCACCAACGAGTGGCTGGACCGCCTGGCGCCCAAGGCCACCGCGATCCTCGCGGTCGGCACCTGTGCCACCTACGGCGGAATCCACGCCATGGCGGGCAACCCGACCGGTGCCATGGGCGTGCCGGACTACCTGGGCTGGGACTGGCGGTCCAAGGCGGGCCTGCCCATCGTCTGCGTGCCCGGCTGCCCGATTCACCCGGACAACCTGTCGGAGACGATCCTCTACCTGCTCTACCAGGTGGCGGGCCAGGCCCCGATGATCCCGCTGGACGAGGCGCTGCG
This sequence comes from uncultured Actinomycetes bacterium, assembly GCA_963795785.1. Lineage (GTDB taxonomy): Bacteria > Actinomycetota > Actinomycetes > Streptosporangiales > Streptosporangiaceae > DASXKD01. Next base: position 46,269 of record CAWCKG010000053.1, on the reverse strand, counting down.
GCCCACCTGGCTGTTCGGGGCGACCGTCCACGAGGGGTGCGACCGGGCCGGCTACTACGAGCAGGGCGACTTCGCCAACGAGTATGGCTCGCCCAAGTGCCTGGTCAAGCTGGGCTGCTGGGGCCCGGTGGTCAAGTGCAACGTGCCCAAGCGCGGCTGGATCAACGGCGTGGGCGGCTGCCCGAACGTGGGCGGCATCTGCATTGCCTGCACCATGCCGGGCTTCCCGGACAAGTTCATGCCGTTCATGGACGAGCCGCCCGGGTCGAAGGTTTCCACCACGGCGAGCACGATGTACGGCACCGTGATCCGCACTCTCCGCGGATTCACCGCGAAGACCGCCGACGAGGAGCCCAAGTGGCGCAAGCGCGGCGATGAGCTCCTGACGGGCTTCAAGAAGACCTGGTGATCGACTGAACTTCAGACGGGCGGGCGCCGGGACGGCCCCGCCCGGGAGGGAAGGGGAGTGCCATGACGACGGCCGAAGACACCGGCCTGGTGGAGATGGCCTGGGATCCGATCACCCGGATCGTCGGCAGCCTCGGTATCTACACCAAGATTGACTTCAAGCAGAAGCGGGTCGTCGAGTGCCACAGCACCTCGTCGATCTTCCGCGGATACAGCATCTTCATGAAGGGCAAGGACCCCCGGGACGCGCACTTCATCACCAGCCGCATCTGCGGCATCTGCGGTGACAACCACGCGACCTGCTCGGTCTACAACCAGAACATGGCCTACGGGGTGCGCCCGCCGCACCTCGGTGAGTGGATCATCAACCTGGGCGAGTCCGCGGAGTACATGTTCGACCACAACATCTTCCAGGAGAACCTGGTCGGGGTCGACTTCTGCGAGCGGATGGTCGGCGAGACCAACCCGGGCGTGCTGGAACTGGCGAACCGGACCGAGTGCCCGCACGCTGCCGACCACGGGTACAAGTACATCGGCGACATCATGCGGTCGCTGAACCCGCTCGAAGGCGAGTTCTACCGCGAGGCGCTGCAGGTCTCCAGGTCCACCAGGGAGATGTTCTGCCTGATGGAGGGCCGCCATGTGCACCCCTCCACGCTCTACCCGGGCGGCGTCGGCACGACCGCGACCGTCCAGCTCTTCACCGACTACCTCACCCGGCTCATGCGCTACGTCGAGTTCATGAAGCGCGTGGTGCCGATGCACGACGACCTGTTCGACTTCTTCTACGAGGCCCTGCCGGGGTACGAGGAGGTCGGCCGGCGCCGCGCGGACATGGTCTGCTGGGGCAGCCTCAACGACCCCGACCACTGCGACTTCCGGTACGACCACATGACCGACTGGGGCCGCAAGATGTTCGTCAGCCCCGGCGTGATCAGGGACGGCCAGCTGCTCACGAACGACCTGGTGGAGATCAACCTCGGGATCCGCATCCTGCTCGGCAGCTCCTACTACGAGGACTGGGAAGACCAGGAGATGTTCGTGACCCGCGACCCGCTGGGCAACCCGGTGGACCGCAGGCACCCGTGGAACCAGCACACCATCCCCAAGCCGGCCAAGCGGGACTTCGGCGGCAAGTACAGCTGGGTCATGTCCCCGCGCTGGTTCGACGGGACCAACCACCTCGCGGCCGACACCGGCGGCGGCCCCATCGCGCGGCTGTGGGCGACGGCGCTCGGCGGTCTTGTCGACTTCGGCTACGTCAAGTCCACCGGCCACAGCGTGCAGATCAACCTGCCGCGCACGGTCAGCAGGCCCGAGGTCACGTTCGAGTGGAAGATTCCCACCGACAAGGCCGGCGCGCCGCTGTCCAACGCGATCGAGCGCGACCGGGCCCGCACCTACTTCCAGGCCTACGCGGCGGCGTGCGCGCTGTACTTCACCGAGAAGGCCCTGGCCGAGATCCGGGCCGGGCGCACCAAGACCTGGGAGCCGTTCAGCGTGCCCGACGAGGCGAACTCCTGCGGCTTCACCGAGGCGGTCCGCGGCGTGCTGTCCCACCACATGGTGATCCGCGGCGGGAAGATCGCGAACTACCACCCCTACCCGCCGACCCCGTGGAACGCCAGCGTCCGCGACGTCTACGGCACGCCCGGCCCCTACGAGGACGCGGTGCAGAACACGCCCATCTTCGAGGAGAACCCGCCGGACCGGTTCAAGGGCATCGACATCATGCGGGCGGTCCGCAGCTTCGACCCGTGCCTGCCGTGCGGCGTGCACATGTACCTCGGCGATGGGAAGAAGCTGGAGAAGGTGCATACGCCGATGTCGGTCACCCTGGCAACCTGACGCCTGAGGATGTGCGGCGCCGTCACGGCGGCGGCGCCGCGGCTGCCTAGGGGAAGCGAGGCCCGATGACCAGCGTTGCGCAGACGGGCGAGCGGATCGAGGAGTTGCTGGCCTCGCTGCGGGCACGCGGCGGCACTGCCGCCGGGACCGCGGAGGAGCTTGTCCGCCTGCTGGTCGGCATGTACGGGGACGGCCTGGCCGCCATCATGGCGGCCCTGGCGCAGGAGGGTGAGCCTGGCCGGGCCGTGCTGGACCGGCTCACCGCGGACCCCCTCGTCGAGGGGCTGTTGTTGCTGCACGGGCTGCACCCGCTGGACGTGGACGCCCGGATCCAGCGGGCGCTCGACCAGGTCCGGCCCTACCTGGGCTCGCACGCCGGCGGCGTGGAGTACCTCGGGGTGAGCGACGGCGTCGCCCGGCTCCGGCTGGAGGGCTCCTGCCACGGCTGCCCCTCCTCGACCGTCACCGTCCGGCTGGCTATCGAGGGTGCCGTGCAGGACGCGGCGCCCGAGGTGACCGAGGTGGTCGTGGAGGGGATGACCGCGCCGCCGGAGCCTAAGCTGCTGCAGATCGGGCCGCGTCCCGGCGCGCTGCCGGGCGCGGCACCGCCGGCCGCCGGGCCGGGTGGCGAGTGGGTCACGCTGCCAGACATCGGCCCGCCGAGTTCCCGGCCGGTGACCGCGACCGCCGGGGAACTCGCGGTGCTGGTGTGCGCGGTCCGCGGCACGCTGTACGCCTACCGCGACGAGTGCGCGTCCTGCGGTTCCTCACTGGCCGAGGGGATGCTCGCCCGCGAGGTGCTGACCTGTACCTGCGGAGCCCGGTACGACGTGTCCCGGGCGGGCGCGGGCCTGGATGGCCTGGCCGCGCACCTCGCCCCGCTGCCGCTGCTGACCGACAGCCAGGGCGTGCGCGTGGCGGTGCCGGCGGCGGTGCTCTCATGAGCGGGCCCACGGGCCTGCGCCGGTTCGTATCAGAACCGCCGGCCCCGCCTGGGCCGGCCGGTGCCCCAGCGGGCGCCCCGGCAGCGGGCCCCGGCGTGGGCACGGAGGGGGGCCGCGCCGGGGCCGTCTCGCAGGCCGAGGAGAAGTGCGAGTTCTGCGCGGCGGAGATCCCGGACGAGCACAGCCATGTCGCGGACCTGGAGCAGTCCAGCCTGATGTGCGCCTGCCGCGCGTGCTATCTGCTGTTCACCCACGGCCAGGCGGGCCGCGGCAGGTACCGGTCGGTGCCCGACCGGTACGCCGTGGACCCGGACCGGCCGATGACGGCCGCCGAGTGGGACCTGCTCGATATCCCGGTCGGGCTGGCGTTCTTCCTGCGCAGTTCGGCGGCGGACGAGGTGGTCGGCTTCTATCCGAGCCCCGCGGGCGCCACCCAGTGCCGTCTCGACCTGGCGGCCTGGGACCGGCTCGCCGCGGACCACCCGCTGCTGGCGGCCCTGGCACCGGACGTGGAGGCGGCGCTGATCTGCCGCACCGACCACAGCGTGGAGCACTTCCTCGTGCCGGTCGATGTCTGCTACGAACTCGCCGGGCGGATGCGCCTGTACTGGCGCGGCTTCGACGGCGGGGAGCAGGCACGGCAGAGCATCGCCGAGTTCCTCGACCGGGTGCGGTCCCTGGCGCGGCCCTTGGGGTCAGGCTAGCACCGGCGCGGGAGTCCTGACGTGGCCGAGCTTACCTTCGACTGCATCGGGGCCACGGTCGACAAGTATGCGGTGGTGCCGTCCCTCTCCCTGGTGCTGCGGATCAGCGAGACCAGCGGCCAGCAGATCGAAGCGATCGCGCTGCGCTGCCAGATCAGGATCGAGCCAGCCAGGCGCCGCTACTCGGGTGCGGAGGCGGAACGGCTGAACGATCTGTTCGGCGACACCGAACGCTGGGCCGACACGTTGAAGCCCATGCAGTTCACCACCGTGGCGACCATGGTGCCCGGCTTCTCCGGGGCGGCCGAGATCGAACTTCCGATCGCGTTCACCTATGACCTGGAGGTGGGCTCCGCCCGGTACTTCGACAGCCTGGAGTCCGGCGAGATCCCGCTGCTGCTGCTGTTCAGCGGCACGGTGTTCACCGTCCTCGACGGCCGCATCCAGGTGCAGCAGGTCCCCTGGAGCAAGGAGGCGGCCTACCGGCTGCCGGTCTCGCTCTGGCGCGAGGCCATCGACGCCCATTTCCCGAACGCCGCCTGGATCAAGATGAGCAGGCAGACGCTGGCGGAACTGCAGAGCTTCAAGTCTGCCCACGCGATGCCCACCTGGGATATGACACTCGCCGCGCTGCTCGCGCGGGCCGATGCTGCGGACCAGCAATGACCGCGGATCCGGCGCACACCGAGCATGCCCGCAAGGTGGCGGACGCCGTGCTGTACGAGGGCTATCTGCTCTACCCGTACCGGCGGTCGTCGCAGAAGAACCGCACCAGGTTCCAGTTCGGCGTTCTCATGCCACCGCCCTACCGGGCCATCGACGACTGTGAGCCGTCGGCCAGCCAGACCGAATGCCTCGTCGAGTGCCGCGACGATGCCGGGATCGACATCGGCCTGCGCTTCCTGCACCTGCAGCACCGGACCGCGCAGCGGATCGACCCGGCCACCGGCGAGGCCAGCGACGTGGACACGGTGCTGGTCGACGGGACCGAGTACGGCTCGTTCGACGAGGCGGTGGAGCGGGAGCAGCACCTGTCTGGCCGGATCGCCGACCTGCTCGGTGTGGATATGGAACTGCATTTCGACATCCCCGCGTCGGCGGAGGCCGAGGAACTCACCGGCCCGGGCGGGGCGCCGGCCTGGCCTGTCCGCCGCTGCGCGCCGCTGAACGGTGCCCTCGTGGTCCGGGCCGAGCGCGCCCCCGGGCCCTACGGCGTGCTCCGGCTCCGGGTGCGCGTGGAGAACCGCACCGAGCCCCAGGTCCCGCTGCGCAGCCGGGATGACGGCCTGAAGTACTCGCTGATCGCCGCGCACCTGCTGATCGGCGTCACCGGCGGCACGTTCCTGTCCATGACCGACCCCCCGGAGTGGGCCGCGCCTGAGGTGGCCGCCTGCGAGAACGTCGGCACCTGGCCGGTGCTGGCCGGCCCGGCGGAGTGCCGCGACCTGATGCTGTCCTCGCCGGTCATCCTTTACGACCACCCCGAGGTGGCACCGGAGAGCGCCGGGGACCTGTTCGACGCCACCGAGATCGACGAGATCCTCACGCTGCGCACGCTCGCCCTGACCGACGCGGAGCGGCAGGAGGCACGGGCGACGGACCCGCGCGCCGCCGACCTGATCGACCGCCTGGACGGCCTGCCACCGGAGATGCTGGAACGGATGCACGGCGCCATCCGCTACCTGTCGCCGGGCCCCGGCAAGGCGGCCGCGGAGCCGCCCACGTTCACCGAGCCGGGCGAGGGTTCCCCGCCGGCGCAGCCCTGGTGGGACCCGGGGGCGGACACCTCGGTCTCCCCGGAGACGGACCACGTCCTGGTCGGCGGGATCCGGGTGGCCCGGGGGAGCCGGGTGCTGATGCGCCCGGGCGCCCGTCGCGCCGACGCGCAGGACATCTTCCTCACCGGGCGCGAAGCGCTCGTGGAAGCGGTGCTGCACGACGTGGATGGCCAGGTGCACGTCGCGGTCAGCCCGGTCAGTGACCCCCTCGCCGACCTGCAGCGCAACCACGGCAGGTTCCTCTACTTCGCCCCCGACGAGATAGAGCCTGCCCCCGCGGCCAGCGGAGGCGGTCACGGTGACGACGGCGAGCACGGGAAGGAGGGAACACGATGATCGGCAAGCTCATCAAGGCGGCGCTGATCGCGGCGGTGCTGGCGTTGGTCGTGCAGTCGCTGCCCGACATCAAGCGCTATCTCGAACTCCGCGAGATGTAACGAGGCATGAGGCGCCGGGCGCACCCGCGCCCGGCAGAGGAAGAACACCCGTGCGTGGTCGCGCACAGGCTCAGGTACGCATCAGGTGGGGTGAGTGACTATGGAGACGATCATTGGGTTCCTGGCCGGGTATCTGGTCGGGACCCGTGAAGGAAAGGCCGGCCTGGAACGGCTGAAGACGTCGGTGAACGCCATCAGGTCCTCGCCCGAGGTGCGCAAGATGGCGGCCGATGCGCTGGTCCTGGCCGAGCAGGTGGTCAAGCGGGCACCGGTCGGCGGCATCAGCGGCACGGTGGTGCGCACCCTGGCGTCACGGGCCACCACGCGGCGCGAGACGGCGCGGGCAGCCTGAAGAACAGCCAGGCAGGCCCGGGTACCGCCGCTGACGCGGAACTTTGCGCTGCCACTTAGCTTTTTCCCAGCTTGACGTGGGATTCTGCCGCTGACTGTGCCCGGGCGGGCACGCTCGACCGCCCAGAAGGAGTTGGCTCGGATGTCGGCAGGCCCAGAACACGATCACCCCACCCCACCAGGCAAGACCGGCCTGCGGGCCGCCTGGCTCGGCTCCCGCCGGGTAGCGGTCATGGCGGGCGTCATCGGCGTGGGCGTGCTCACCGGAGCGGGGGTCGCGGTCGCCGCGACCGGCTCATCCTCGCCGGCTCCCAGCGCGTCACCCCCGCCATCGGCGAGCGCGCCGTCCAGCAGCCCGCTGCCGCCCAAGGGCCTGCCCAAGGACCTGCCGTGGCGCATCGTGCACCGGCGCGGCCCCTTCGCGTTCGGGCCGGCGTTCGCCGCCCCCGGCCTGCTGGGCGGCGGGCTGTTCGGTGCGGTGCACGGCACCGTCGTGGTGCCCAAGCCCGGCGGCGGGTACCAGACCGTGGCGTTCCAGAACGGGAAGGTGACCGCCGTCTCCAGCACGTCCATCACGCTGCGCAGCGCCGACGGGTACAGCCACACCTACCAGGTGACCAGCTCCACCATGGTGAACGCCCAGCGCGACGGCATCGGCTCGATCAAGGACGGCAACCAGGTCGTGGTGGACGCCACCGTCAGCGGCAGCACCGCCACCGCCATCCGGGTCGTCGACCTGTCCCTGCTCCAGCAGGGCTTCCACCGCTTCTTCGGCGCCGCCCCCGGCGCCAACGTCAAGACGGCCGTCCCCCTAGTAGCACACGGCCAGCAGACCTTACGGCCCTGGGGATTGCGCGCGTGGCTTGCCCGGGTTCGCGTAGTGCTTCCAGGGAAACCCTTAGCAAGAAACACCACGCGGAAGGTGACCTTGACCCTCCGTTCCGACGGCCCAGTGTATGGTGATCGCTGCGCCAGCCTTTGGTCAATCTCCGGCGGGATGTTCGCGGTTCAGGCGCGCCTGTGCCGCGGCTGTCGGCTCGCAGCGGAGCCCGCGGCTCGCGATCCAAAGCCGCCGTGAGCACAGGGGAGCTAATGGAACCGCTGCACACCGCTGACGCCCGCCCGGTCGCAGGCGGCGATGGGGAGCACGTCAGCCCGGCCGACATCGCGCAGGCCTCGTGGCGGAAGAGCTCTTGGAGCACGTACAACGGTAATTGCGTCGAGGTCGCCCGCTGCACAGCGGCCTGATCGCTGTCCGGGACACCAAAGATGCATCCGGCCATGTGCTTACCTTCAGGGCGGCAGCTTGGGGTTCCTTGCTGCAGAAATACGGAACAGCTAGTTCCACTTCCCCTACCTGCTCGCAAGCGTGCCACGGCGCACGGCCGTACTCCAATGGTCCTGGCGCTGCAGTCGCGTGCTCACCATGTCGCTTTTACGACTTGGCACCGTTAGACGGCAACAGTAGCAAGCGCTTCGCTGTGATTGCCGTATGCGTCTTCTCCGTGATTGTTTCGCTGTCAGTCTCCTGGCAAGATGCTTTCCGCGAGCTGCGCCACGGTACGGGTCGGCCGCATCGGTAACGTAGCAGAAATTTGGCTCATGCCCGCACACCTCGCGGCCTCTCCAGGTGTAGGTTAGGCGACCGACCGGATAGGCGGCAGTCATGGACTGCGCTTTGACTCACCGTCTTTGTCGCTGACCCTACGAGGCGATGCTATAGACGCAGAGTATTGGTGCCGAGGTTGCCGGTCGGCTCGATACCAGAGGGGAGCAAAGGTGATCGCTCTCAGCAAGGAACACTGGCGTAAGAGCTCACGGAGCAGCTACAATGGCAACTGTGTGGAGGTGGCGGAGCTCCCTGACGAGCGGGTCGCCGTCCGGGACACGAAGGACGCGGGCAGCGGGCAGATTCTGCTCTTCAGCAGCGAAGAATGGCGCTCGTTCCTTCACTTCGTGAAGAACGGCGGGCCCGGCAGGCCCGGCAAATTCAGCTAACGAGGCTGGGCTTACTGCGACCAGATTTCGCTTCGGGTGCCGATATTAGTGAGCGGGACTGCGCTGGGTCCAGTGATTGCCCCGGCAGATACTCGAATACGACACGGTACCTGTATGTTTGTTCTTCGTCTTCGAGGTCGTAGCGCCCTCGAGTTACTCCACGGACACGATGTCATGCAGGGGGACATCGTGGACTTGCGGGAACTGCATGTAGGAGAACGCTCCCGTTGCCAGCAGTGAGTGGTCTCCGCTCAGCGGGTAGAATCCTCGACCTCCACGTTGGGCAGTTCGGAGGACTCTCGACCAAGTGCGTCAGCTGCTGGCGCATCACGCTCTGCCCCCGAAGCTGCCGGCGTAGCACCGATTCGTCGATTACGACCAGCAATTCGAGTGGCGGATCTCGGGTGAGTACCCGCTGACGTTGCATCCTGGCCTCCACCCGGCGGTCGGTTTCGCTGGGCGGGCCGGGAAACATCCCTGCCACGGTTGCATCACTGCGCGGGCATACTCCGGCGTTTGCAGCAGCCCGGGGATCACCTGGGGCTCCCAGTTCCATATCGACTCGGCCTCAGCTTCCGCGTACAGATATGTCGGCGTACCTGCGGGAAGTTCGCCGCGCTGGCCTCGAGCCAGCCCCTCTGTCTCGACTCGTCGGGCGAGGGCGAGCAATTCATCGCGGTAGCTCTCGTCTACGCCGTAGAGCTCCAGCAGTTTACGCAGGTCGCTTGCTTGACCCCGATGCGGTGCAGTTCGATGCGGCTGAGCTTTGATCCGGACCAGCCGAGGCGCTGGGCTACCTCCTCGCCGTTCAAGCCCGTACGCTCACGGAGCCGCCGCAGCTCTGCCGCGAGCCGGCGGCCGCCGAACGGAGGTGCCACTGCTCAGGCACGCGCCTGGCCTCCTCTCGGTCTCTGGGGACCCCGGGAGGGTGTGACTTCATTGCAGCGTAGTGCCTGGAGTGGCCTGCGGTGAAGGCCCAGAGGGCTATCTGCACAGGGATCTGCACTGCAGTTTGCACTTTTGCCCATTGCATACGGGTGATTGCTGTCGTTCAATGGAATTGCGGCCAGGAACAGGGGGCCACATGATCGCCAGGGGGCAACGGCGGAGAGTGCCACCGCCTTTTGCCCCGGTCAGGTCACCGGCCCGCGATCCCGGTCCCGTCCTTGCCGTCGCGTCAGAGCGAGGATCGCGCCATCGCGCGCGCGGGCCACCGCAGGAAAGCCCAGGTCAAGATCGCGATGGAATACGTCGCTGGGGCGGCCCACCATGCCGTCCCCGGACATGCTGCTGGGCTAGCGGTCGGACCCCGCCAGCCCAGCGGTAAACCAAGCTCCCGACTGCACGAACAGACCAAGGAGACCTGGTAATGATCAGCATTACCCGCAACCACGCCAGTACGCAAGGGCCAGAACGGCCAATTCACCTGCGGAATCACCTCCATCATCGGGAAGTGGTCCGCCCCGGCCGCGAATGAGGTGGCCCCGTGATCGTTTCCCTTCTGGTGATCGGGGCGGCCGCCGGCTTCGTGATCAGCTGGCAGTCCGCCCGGTCCCGGGCCCGGGCGGAGATGCGCCGGGACCTGGCCCGGATCCGGGCGGACACGCGCCGGGAAGTGAACCACTGGCAGGAGGCGGCGGCCCGCGCCAACGCCGAGGCGGCCCGGGTTACCCGCGAGGCCGAGGCGTTCAAGGCGGGCTGCCAGTCCGGCCGCGAAGATGTTATTTCGATCGTGCCGCTGCTCGTAGCGGCACAACAGCACCCCGCGCAGGAGGCACGCGCCAGCGGGGACGAGAGGTAGCGGAGCGCTCCCTGCCGGTGGCCCGGAAAGCCGGCGGGGAGCCACGTGAAGGGGCCCCACAGCGCCGTGCCGGGCCCCCTTTGCTATCTGGCGAAGAAGTGCAGGCCGACCCAGGCCCATGCGACCAGCACGCCCACCCGTCCCGTCCGGCTGCGCATGGCCCGGGTGAGCAGGTCCCCGAGTGACGGCACCGGGATCGCGGGTCCTGGTCGCGAGCACCTGCAGCAGCACGATCCCCGCCAGGACCACCAGGTACCCGGCAATCGTCACCTCGTGAGAGTTCATCGCTCCACCAGGTACCAGCCGAGGGCCAGCCAGGCGAGCAGGACCACGGCGCGGCCGGGGCCGGTGGCCAGCACCGGGTCGGTCAGGGTGCTGATCGTCGGGTGGGTGTAGGAGTCCGTGGTCAGCGACGGCTGCTGCAGCAGGGCGCCGAGTTCCCACAGGCAGCCGGCGACGAGCACGGCGATCCAGGCGAGGGTGCCGGCCACCGGCAGCCGCCCGCCGTCCGGGCGGTCCCGCAGCGGGCCGTGCCAGCCGATCAGGACCACGACCGCGCCAAGCCCGATGATGCCCGCCGTCGCGGGCCAGGAATATCGGCTGAACGAGCCCACCACCGCGGCGTATACCACGCCGGCGGCCAGTAGCGCGCTCACCATCAGGAGCCGCCGGCGGCCGCCGGCCCGGCGGGCCGGCTGGGCTGCGGGGGCGCTCTCCGATTCCGGGTGGCGCAACGCACGGCGGCCCGTGTCCCAGGCCAGCCCGGCCGCCACGACGAGCATCAGCACACCGTCCACCGGCTTGCCGGAGATGGCGGTGAAGTATGCGATGGCGAGCAGCACCCACACGACCGGCGCGCGAAACCCGGCCAGGGCGGCCCGGGCCCGCCCGGGCGGCCGGGCCGGAACGACTGCCTCGGCGCATCCGGTGGCGGCACCGCCGCTGTCGGTACCCCGGTTCTGGGCTTGCCGGTCCTCCGGCCCCGGGGCAGCACGACTCACCCGCACAAGTTAGCGCCACGAAGACGGCCGGGAAAGCCCCGGGACCCGGGCCTGTCCGCGGGCGGGCAGGTGCCGGGGACGTATCGTTACGCCAAATCCTTTCCCGCGGTGCGCCGCGGCAACGTGCGCGGGGGAGGACAGGGGCCACGAACGGTGGCCGCGGCGGCATCGCGCGGGAAGGGGGCGGGAGCGATGACCGGCACAGTCGTGGTCATCGACGGGACGTCGCTGACCTGCGCGGCGGTGGCGGCGGTGGCGCGGCGGCAGGCGAGCGTGACCGTCGGCGAGCGGGCCGTGGGCGCGGCGCGGGCGGCCTGGCTGGCGGGACAGGAACTGGCCGCCCGGCAGCCGGTGTACGGCAGGAACACCGGGGTGGGCGCCAACCACGCGGTCGACCTCGGCGAGGCCGCCCTGGCTGAGCACGGGATCCGGCTGCTGCGGAGCCACGCCGCGGGCACCGGGCCGCTGCTGGCGCCCGAGGTGGCCCGCGCCATGCTCGTGGTGCGGCTCAACCAGCTCGGCGCCGGCGGCTCCGGCGTGGACCCGGCGCTGCTGCCGGTACTGGCCGATGCCATCAACCGCGGCTTCACCCCGCCGGTGCCGCTCTACGGGGCGATCGGCACCGGTGACCTCACCGCGCTGGCCTCCACCGGGCTGTGCCTGCTCGGCGAGCGCGCCTGGCAGGGCGGTACCGGGCCGCCGCCGCAATTCGCCATCCGCACCAGCGAGGCGCTCGGGTTCATCAACAGCAGCGCGGCCACCCTGGGCGATGCCGCGCTGGCCTGCCACGACCTGGCGGCCCTGCTGCGGGCCGCCGCCCCGGTGGCGGCGCTCTCGCTGCTCGCCGTGCACGGCTCGACCGAGCCGTACGCCGAGGCGGTGCACCTGGCCCGGCCGCACCCGGGCCAGCAGCGGGTGGCGGCGAGCATGCGGGCGCTGCTCGCGGCCGACACCTTCGCCGCGGCGCGGGTGCAGGACCCGTACGGGTACCGGGCGTTCCCCCAGGTCCACGGGCCCGCGGTGGACTCGGCCGAGCACGCGGACGGCGTACTGGCGGCCGATCTGAACGGCCGCTCCGAGAACCCGCTGATCGACGTCGCCGGCCACGCGGTGTGGCACAACGGCAACTTCCACGCCGCCTACGCGGGCCTCGCACTCGACGCCGTCCGCGCTGGCGCTGTTCCAGACCGCGGCGCTGTCGGTAGCCAGGCTCGGCACGCTGATGGAGCCGTCCTTCACCGGCCTCAACCCGTTCCTCGCCGCGGACCGGGCCAGCTCGGGCGTGATGATCCTGGAGTACGTGGCGCAGTCCGCGGTCGCCGACATCCGCCGCTTCGCCGCGCCGGCCGCGCTGAGCAGCGCGGTGCTGTCCCGTGGTGTGGAGGAGCACGCGGGCTTCGCCACCCAGTCGGCCAGGGCCACCAGCGACGCCGTGGCCCCGTACCGGGCCGTGCTGGCCTGCGAGCTGATCGCCGCGACCCGCGCGCTGCGGCTGCAGGCCCGGGCGCCGGCCGACGGTGGCAGCCTGCGCAGGGCCTACGACCTGGCCGATGCCGTGCTGGAACAGACCACCGCCGACCGGCCGATGGACAGCGACCTGGCCGCGGCGGACGGTGTGCTGGAAGGCCTTCCCGCGGCCGCGCCCTGACCGCGGCCGGCCGCGGCCGCGGCGCTGACCGTGGCCGATGCGGCGGCGGCGCGCTGGTCGTGGCAGGCTGTGCAGAGGCTAGTCTGCCCGCGGCCGGGAAAGCGCGATCCGCGCGGCCGGGGGCGGCCAGAGATAACGGAGAGCCGATGAGCATCATGGGCACGCGGGTGCTGCGGACCGAGGACCCGCGCCTGCTGACCAGCGGCGGCGTCTATACCGACGACCTGCGCCTGCCGGAACTGGACGGCGCGGCATACGTCACTGTCGTGCGCAGCCCGGTCGCGCACGCACTGATCACCGCCATCGACACCAGTGCCGCCGCCGAGTTCCCCGGGGTGGTGGCGGTGCTCACGGCCGCGGATCTTCCGGCCCCGCCAGAGCCCGCTCCGCCCGACGGCGGCGACCCCGCCGCCGAGCCGCTGCTCGCGGTGGACCGGGTGCGGTACGTCGGCGAGCCGGTGGCCCTGGTGCTGACCGAAGGCCGGTACCAGGGCGAGGACGCGGCGGAACTGGTCAGCGTCGACTACGACCCGCTGCCCGCGGTCCCCGGCATCGAGGAGGCCCTGACCGGCGGGACGCTGCTGTTCCCCGGCACCGACAGCAACGTCCTCGGCACCGGGACGGCGGGGGAATGCGACGACGCGAGCTTCGCGGGCTGCGACGTCGTGCTGGAGCGGACCATCGTGAACCAGCGGCTGGCCCCGGTGCCGCTGGAGCCGCGGGCGATGGCGGCGGCCTGGACCGGCGACCGGCTGACGATCTGGTCCAGCACCCAGAACGCGCAGCTCGCGCGCGGGGCCCTCGCCGGGGCCCTGGGGCTCGACCCGACGGCGATCCGGGTGATCACGCCGGACGTGGGCGGCGGTTTCGGTGCCAAGGTCGCGGTGGACAGGGACGCCATCGCCGTCGCCTGGGCGGCCAAGCACACCGGGCACGCGATCCGCTGGATCGAATCGCGCAGCGAGAACCTGGTGGGCATGGTGCACGGCCGGGGCCAGCGGCAGACCTACAAGATCGGCGGGACCAGGGACGGCCGGGTGCTGGCCTACCGCCTCGAAGTCGTACAGGACTGCGGCGCCTTCAACCGCCTCGGCGCGTTCCTGGCGCAGCTCACGGTGCTCATGGCGGCCGGGGTGTACGACCTCCCGCACGCGGGCGCCGCGTTCCGTGCCGTGGCGACCACCACCACGCCGATCGCCGCCTACCGGGGCGCCGGCCGGCCCGAGGCAGCGGCCGCGATCGAGCGCGCGATGGACGACTTCGCCGCCGAGATCGGCATGGACCCGGCGCAGGTGCGCCGGATCAACGTGGTGGCGCCGGAGAAGTTCCCGTTCACCACGCCGACCGGGGCCACCTACGACACCGGCGAGTATGAGCTGGCACTGGACCGGGTGCTGGCCGGGGCCGGCTACCCGGAGCTGCGGGCCGAGCAGGCGCGCCGCCGGGAGCGCGGGGACGTGGTCCAGCTCGGCATCGGGCTGTCGGTCTACGTGGAGATCACCGCCGGGGACATGGGCGGGGAGACGGCGCGGGTGGTGGTCGACGGCACCGGCGCGGCGACCGTGTTCACCGGCAGTTCCGCGCACGGGCAGGGGCACCACACCGCGTGGGCGATGCTGGTCCAGGACGAGCTGGGCATCCCGATGGAGGAGATCACCGTCGTCCACGGCGACACCGACGCGATCCCCGAGGCGATCGGCACCTTCGGGTCCCGGTCGCTGCAGCTCGGCGGGACCGCGGTGGTCCAGGCCGCGGGTGAGGTGAAGGACCAGGCCCGGCGCCTGGCCGCGGCGATGATCGAGGCGGCCGAGGCGGACCTGGAACTCGACACCGCACGCGGCACCTGGCAGGTGCGCGGCGACCCGGCGACCGCGCTGGGCTGGGGGCAGATCGCCGAGCGGGCCGGGCCGGACGGCCTGGCCGCCGATGCGCGCTTCAACGCCAGCGCGCCGACGTTCCCGTTCGGCGCGCACGTGGCCGTGGTGGAGGTGGACACCGAGACCGGCAAGGCGCGGCTGGTGCGGCACGTGACCGTGGACGACGCGGGGCGGATCCTCAACCCGGTGCTCGCCGAGGGCCAGCGGCACGGCGGCATCGCTCAAGGTGTTGCGCAGGCGCTGCTGGAAGAGGTGCGTTACGACGCCGATGGTAACCCGCTGACCAGCACGCTGGTGGACTACGCGGCGATCACGGCGACCGAGCTGCCCTCGTTCGAACTGGTCGCCAGCGAGACCCCGACCCCCATCAACCCGCTCGGGGCCAAGGGCATCGGCGAGGCGGGCACCATCGGATCGACCCCGGCGGTGCTGAACGCCGTCATCGACGCCGTGTCCCACCTCGGCGTCCGTCACATCGACATGCCGGCCACCCCGGAGCGGGTGTGGGCCGCTATCAACGAAGCGAGGGCTGCCCGGTGAAGATCGCGATCAGCGTCAACGGGACACGTGTCGAGGCGGAAGTGGAGGACCGGCTGCTGCTCGCGCACTTCGTGCGCGAGGTGGCCGGCTTGACCGCCACGAACATCGGCTGCGACACGACCTCCTGCGGCGCGTGCACCGTCCTGCTGGACGGCGAGTCGGTGAAGTCCTGCACGGTGCTGGCCGCTCAGGCGGACGGGCGCGAGGTCACCACCTGCGAGGGGCTGGCCGGCGCGGACGGCCAGTGGCACGCGATGCAGCGGGCCTTCCACGCCGAGCACGGCCTGCAGTGCGGGTTCTGCACCCCCGGCATGATGATGGCGGCCGTGTCGCTGCTCGCCGAGAACCCGGACCCCACCGAGGAGCAGGTCAGGACCGGTCTCGAAGGCAACATCTGCCGGTGTACCGGCTATCACAACATCGTCCGGGCGGTGCTCGCCGCAGCCAGGGACGGCCAGCCAGCACAGGAGGTCTCATGATCCCGGCGCCGTTCTCCTACCGGCGGGCCAGCACCGTCGAGGAGGCACTTGACCTCGCCGCCGACGCCGGCGAGGACGGCAAGTACCTGGCCGGCGGGCATTCCCTGCTGCCGCTGATGAAGCTGCGGTTCGCGGTGCCCGAGACGCTCATCGACATCGGCCGGATCGCCGGGCTTTCCTATATCCGCGACGAGGGCAGCCACATCGCCGTCGGCGCGCTGACCCGGCACCACGACCTGGAGTACTCCGCGCTGCTGGCCGCCGAACTGCCGCTGCTCGCGCACGCCGCCGGGTACGTCGGGGATCCGCAGGTGCGGCACCGGGGCACGATCGGCGGCTCGCTCGCGCACGGCGACGCGGCCTCCGACCTGCCCGCGGTGATCCTGGCCATGGACGGGACCCTGGTCGCCCGCGGCCCGTCGGGCAGCCGGGAGATCGCCGCGACGGAGTTCTTCAGCGGGCTGTTCGAGACCGCGCTGGACCCCGGCGAACTGCTCACCGAGATCCGGCTGCCCAAGCCGGCCCAGCGGGGCTGGTCGTTCCAGAAGTTCACCAAGCGCGCCATCGACTGGGCGATCGTCGGAGTCGCGGTGCAGGGCGGGCAGGTGGCCCTGGTGAACATGGGCTCGGTGCCGGTGCGGGCGGCCGGGGTGGAACGGGCCCTGGCCGGCGGGGAACGGCCGGCCGACGCGGCGGCGCACGCCGCCGAGGGCACCAGGCCGGTCGCCGACCTCGGCGCCAGTGTGGCCTACCGGGAGCACCTGGCCCGGGTACTGACCGCCCGCGCGCTCGCCGAGGCGGCCAGCCGGAACTAGGGCATGTCCCAGGCCGGGTTACCGGCCAGCACGGCCGCCGCCAGCGCGCGGACCCCGTCCGGCCCGGCGGCCACCTGGCTGGCGATCCGGCCGTCCGCGGCGACCGCCACCGCCGAGGGGGTCCCGGCGTAGGCGTAGGCGACCGCCACCTCCCGGTCCCGCTGCACCCCGAGGTGGGCGAGGCCGTACCGGCCCGCCTCTGGCCGCGTTCGCCGCCATGCTGCCGCGGCTGATCAGCGCCGCGGTGAACCGCCCGGCGTGCTCGGCCTGCCAGGTGGCGAGGTCGGGCAGCAGCGACTGGCAGGGACCGCACTCCGGGTCGCTGAACACCAGCAGCAGGGGACGGCCGGCGGCCAGCAGCCCGGCCAGGGTCATCGGCCGGCCGTCGGCGCCGGCCACCTCGAACTCCGGCGCCGCCGTGCCGACCGGCAGCCCGGCGGGAGGTGCCGGGCGCCCGCGGTAACGGCGGCCGTGGCGGCGCCGTCCGCCGCGGTGCGCGTGGCGGCCGAGCAGCAGCAGCACCAGGGCGGTGTCCGCGGCCACGGCCAGGACCAGCGCGGCGATCGCGGCCACGGTCGCCGCCGGTGTGGCACCCACCGCGCCGAGGCTGGTGCCGCCGTCCGGCCAGCCGCCGATCGCGACGAACGCGGCGACGGCGGCGAGCACCGCGTTGCGGGCCAGCGTCCGCCATCCGATGGGTGCCGCGGTGAGCTGGCCGAAGCAGCGGCAGTCGGGCCGCCGTCCCCGGGCCAGGCTGACCGCCACCGCCGCGGCGAAGACGGCGAGCAGCGCGAGCGCCGCCCAGCCCGCCAGGGCCGCGCTCGACGCCGGGATCAGCGCCGCGGCCACCAGCAGTTCGGCCGCGGGCAGCGCGACAGCCACGGGCCCGGCCAGCGGGGCGGGCACGCCGAACGCGGCGGCCGTCGCACGGGTGCCGGTGCGGTCGGACAGCTTGGCCGCCCCGGAGGCGCAGAAGACCGCCGCCAGGACCAGCCTGGCCGCGAGCAGCGCGGCGTTCACCCAGCCAGCCTTTCAGCAGAACTGGACGATAGCGTCCTGGACATGAGGTTGCGGCGGCTCCCGCGGGGCCGGTCCATGAACGTGGCCGTGGCTGTGGCCGTGGTGCTGCTGCTGGCGGGCGCGATCGCGCTGGGCGCGGTGCTGCGCCAGCCGGCCGGTGTCACCGTCCGCAGCGTGCGGATCGGCGTGGTTGACGGGCCGCGGGACAACCAGCACGTGGTGCTGGACGCCAGCTTCTACACACCGGCCGGGCAGGCCCGGGTGCCGGCGATCCTGCTCGCCCCGGGGTTCGGGGAGACCAAGTACGCGGTCGCCCCGGAGGCCCGGTACCTGGCCCGGGCGGGCTTCGCGGTGCTCGCCTGGTCGCCGCGCGGCACCGGCGCCAGCGGCGGGCAGATCGCGCTGGACTCGCCGGACTATGAGGTCAAGGACACCAGCCAGCTGGTCACCTGGCTGGCCCGCCAGCCGCGGGTGCTCCTGGATGCGCCCGGTGACCCGCGCGTGGGCATCACCGGCACCTCCTACGGCGGCGGGCTGGCCCTGCTGGCCGCCGCCTACGACCACCGGATCGACGCCGTGGTGGCGCAGAGCGCCTGGAACAACCTGGCCACGGCGCTGTTCCCGAACGCGGCGGGCGGCGGCCCGGCGGGCGGCGTGTTCGCCAGGCAGTGGGCCGGGCTGCTGTTCACCCAGGGCTCGGCCGGGTTCGGTGCCCCGCTGCCCGGCCGGGGCAGCCCGGTGGCCGCGGTCCGCCAGCATGTGCTCTGCGGGCGGTTCCTGCCGAGCATCTGCGCGATGTACCAGCAGATCGCCGAGGCCGGGCAGGCGACGCCCGCGGCGGTCTCGCTGCTGCAGCGGTCCAGCCCGGCGAGCGTCGCGGGCCGGATGGACGCTCCCGCGCTGCTGATCCAGGGCGAGCACGACTCGCTGTTCGGCCTCGGCCAGGCCGACGCGAACTACCGGGCGATCCGGCGCAACGGCGCCCCGGCCGCGATGGTCTGGTTCGCCGGCGGCCACGACGGCGGCGACCAGCAGACCGGCTACGTGGACTCGCTCACCGCGGCGTGGTTCACCCGGTGGCTCGCGCCCGGGCACGCCCCACCCGCCTCCCCTGCCCCCTTCACAGCCGGCACCGGCCAGCCCGGCTTCGCGGTGACCCGGGTGCTCGGCTTCGACCCGAACACCGGCGGGGTGACGCTCGGCACCGCGACCGCTGCGTCTTATCCGGGGCTGACCGGCACCACGCGCACCGCCGTCCGGCTGACCGGCCCGGCGCAGGCGATCGACCATCCGCCGGGCGGCGCGCCACCGTCGCTGTCCGGGTTCCCCGGCCTCGGCGCGCTCGGCGGGCTCACCAGCGGCGGCACGAGCGGGCTCACCTTCGACATGCCGGGGCAGAGCGCCGCGTTCACCTCCGCCCCGCTGACGTCCGCGCTCAACGTCACCGGGGCGCCCACGGTCCGCATCCGGGTCAGCGGCGCGCCGCAGGTGACGCTGTTCGCCAAGGTGTACGACGTGGACCAGGCCGGGAACGCGACGCTGCCCTACCAGCTCGTGGCGCCGCTGCGGGTGACGGGCGCCGCGGCCGGCCGGGTCGTCACGGTCACGCTGCCCGCCATCGACTACAGCTTCGCGGCGGGCCACCGGCTGCGGCTGGTGCTGACCACCACCGACTTCGGCTACGCCACCCCGCCCGCCCCGGCGGTCTACCGGGTGGCGTTGGCCGGGCCCGGCCTCGTGGTGCCCGGCGACCCGGCGCTGACCGTCTCCGGCGGCGGGGCGCCCTGGTGGGCCTGGGCGGCCCCGCTCGCCGCCCTGGCCGCCGCGGCGCTCATCCTGACGGTGGGCCGCCGGCGCGGCCGGCCGGCGCTGGTCACCGGCCTGGCCCCGGTCCCGCTGGAGATCTCCGGGCTGGTCAAGCGGTACCGCGACGGCCAGCTCGCGGTGGACGGCCTGTCGCTGCGGGTGGAGCGGGGCGAGATACTGGGACTGCTCGGGCCGAACGGCGCGGGCAAGACGACCACGCTGCGGGCGCTGATGGGCCTGCTGCACCCGGACGAGGGCACGATCACGATCTTCGGCCACCGGGTGCACCCGGGCTCCCCGGCGCTGTCCCGGCTCGGCTCGTTCGTGGAGGGGCCCGGCTTCCTGCCGCACCTGTCCGGCCGGGCCAACCTGGAGCTGTACTGGCGGGCCACGGGCCGCCCCGCGGCCGGCTGGCACGCTGGACGAGGTGCTCGCCCTGGCGGGCCTCGGCACCGCCATCGACCGCCCGGTCCGCAGCTACTCCCGGGGGATGTGCCAGCGGCTGGCCATCGCCCAGGCCATGCTCGGCCTGCCGGACCTGCTGGTGCTCGACGAGCCCATGAACGGGCTCGACCCGCCGCAGATCAGGGAGATGCGCGACGCGCTGCTGGCCTACGCGGCCGCCGGGCGCACCGTCGTGCTGTCCAGCCACCTGCTCGCCGAGGTCGAGCAGACCTGCAGCCATGTGGTCGTGATGAACCAGGGGCGGCGCGTCGCGGCCGGCCCGGTGGCCGAGATCATCGGCGCCGGGGCGTCCCTGCTGGTCGGCACCACCGAGGCGGACCGCGCGGTGGCGGTGCTCCGCGGCCTGACCGGGATCGAGTCGGTGCACCGGCATGCCGGTGGCGTGCAGGTGCAGCCCAACGGCGTGCCCGCCTCGGCCGTGGTCGCGGCCCTGGTCGGCGCGGGGATACCGGTGGACCGGGTCGGGCCCGGCCGCCGCCTGGAGGACGCGTTCCTGGCGCTGATCGACGGGACGGCGGCCGGCCAGGCCGGGGCGGCCGGCCCGGCAGAGGATGTGACGCCGTGACGGCCGCGGACCCGGCCGCCGCCCCCGGCTACCAGCCGGGGCGGACCCTGCCGCTGCGGGTGGAGGCCATCCGGCAGGTGCGCCGCAGGCGGACCATGGTGGCCGCGCTCATCCTGCTGGCGCTGCCCTGGCTCCTGGTCGGCGCGTTCGAGCTGGGCGGCTCCTCGCCGCCGGGCCCCGGCGCCCCCGGGCTCGTCGATCTCGCCACGACCGGCGGGCTGAACTTCGCCGCGTTCAGCTTCTTCGCCTCCGTGGGCTTCCTGCTCGTCGTGGCGGTGGCCCTGTTCTGCGGGGACACCGTGGCCAGCGAGGCGGGCTGGGCATCGCTGCGGTACCTGCTCGCCGCGCCGGTGCCCCGGGCCCGGCTGCTGCGCCAGAAGCTGGTGGTGGCACTGGCCTACTCGACGGTCGCGGTGACCAGCTTCCCGCTGATGTCACTGGTGGCGGGCACGGTGGCGTTCGGCTGGCATCCGCTGCGGCTGCCCGGCACCGGGGCGGTGCTCGGCCCGGGAGCGGCGCTCGGCCGGATGGCCATCGTCCTGGCCTATGTGCTGGTCACCGAGCTGGTCGTGGCCGGGCTGGCGTTCCTGCTCTCGGTGTCCACCGACTCGCCGCTCGGCGCGGTCGGCGGCGCGGTCGGCCTGGTCATCGTCAGCGACATCCTGGACGCGGTGACCGCGCTGCACGGCTGGCGCCGGGTGCTGCCCACCCACTGGCAGTTCGCCTGGCTCGACGCGATGCAGCCGCAGATCTCCTGGGGCGGCATGCTCGAAGGTGCCGCGGTGTCGGTCAGCTACGCCCTGATCCTGTTCGCCCTGGCGTTCCGGCACTTCCGTGCCAAGGACATCGTCTCCTGACCCGGCCCGCCGTGGCCTACTCGTCGGCGATGATCGAGCCGACCCGGTCGCCCAAGGCCGGGGTCGCGTCTGGCTGAGGATGATGCTGTAGATGACGGCGACCACGACGATGGCCAAGGCCGCCTACGGGAACCAGTTGTAGGGCTGGGACTGGCCGGGCTTGGCTGAGGTAGTACACCGGCACGGCGATCGCGACCATGCCCAGGAGCCGGCAGGACGACGTGCTTGACGATGCTGAAATCCTGCGGCTCGGTATTTGCGGTAGTAGAACGGCAGCGCCAGGTTCGCCAGGAAGTAGACGACCAGGATCAGGATCGTGCCCATCGTGGAGGACTCGAAGAAGAAGTTCAGCGGGTTCATGCTGCCGCTGTCGCCGCCGATCAGGTGGCCGAGCAGCCACACGACGATGATGGCGCCCGCGATGCGCGGTGAACGCGAGCAGGGCGTTCACCGGGGTCTGGCGGGTCGGGTGCACCCTGCCGAGCCAGGCCGGCAGCAGCCGCTCCCGGCCGGCGTTGAAGATCAGCCGGGCCTGGGAGTTGATCGCCGAGATGAGCACGCCCAGGGTCGAGGTCAGCCCGGCCAGGTAGGCGAACGAAGGCGAACCCGGCCAGGACGTTGTGGGCGACCGGGATGAACGGGATCGGCGCGGCCGCGAGCGCGGCCGCGTTGTAGTGGAAGCCGGTGAGGGTGGCGTAGGCGAACAGCACGTAGCCCACGCCCATCATCGCGATGGACAGGAACACCGCCCGCGGCACGTTGCGCCGCGGGTTGCCGGTCTCCTCGGCCAGCGCCGCGGAGTTCTCCCAGCCGATGAACAGGTAGACGGCCAGCGGGAACCCGGCCGCCAGGCCGCGGAACCCGTTGTGTGATGTGGCTGGGCTGGAACGGCACGGCGCTCAGGTGCCCGCCGTTCTTGATGATGGCGGCGACCGACACCACGACGAGCACCAGCATCTCGAAGGCGAAGAAGAACCCGGCCAGCTTCGTCGACACCCCCACCCCGCGCATCGTCATCCACACCGCGCCGGCGGTCAGCAGCACCGAGAAGATGATCCAGGGCACGTTCCAGCGTGAAGTAGTACTGCAGAACGATGCTCACGAACCCGCCGGAGACCGCCAGGACCGACGAGATCGCGATGATGTACCCCGCGCCGCACAGCAGTGCGGTCGTCACCGCGCTGGTCCCGCCGAATGTCTTGCCGACGAACGAGATGAACCCGCCGGTGGAGGGCGGGCGCGGGAGAACTGTGACAGCGTGTTGCCCAGCAGGGCGATGGCGATGGCGGCCGCGATGATCGTCAGCGGCGCCGCGACGCCCGCGGTGGCTACCAGGAAGGCGAAGCCGAAGTAGAAGCTGTACGCCGGGCCGATGTTCGCCATCGTCGACGCCGAGATGTCGATCAGCCCCAGCGCGCCCCGGTGCAGCCGGTCCGGTGATTCCGGTGCCTTGGTCTCGGAGAATGGAACCGAAGCCGCCTCGCTCATGTCCACCCACCCCTCAGCTCAGACCGCCGGGTCAGCGGCACTGCCTGAATTGTCCGGCGCGGCAGGTCCGATGGGAAGGCCCAGCGACCGGTGTGATCAACCGTTATCGCTAGCCGGCCACGGCAAGTGGTGCGCCGGCGCCGTCAGCCGATGCGGTGCCGGGCCCGTCCCGGGCGTCCCGGTGCCGCGCCAGGTGCCTGCGGTAGGCGGCCACCCCGGCCGCGACCTGGTATGACCCGCGGATCCGGCGAAGCTCCGGAGACACGTCGCGGTAGTCCAGGTCGGGGTCGTCACCGCAGTAGCAGCAGACGATCTCGAACGCGCTGGTGTAGCCGCCTTCCGGCTGGCCCTCGACGATGCGGCCGGCCTGCGCCGCAGGACGACCGTCCAGCCAGGCCCTGGCTGGTCAAACGCCGTCATGCCCGCCCTCCTTTGCTCAGCGGCCGCGGATTTGCCCTCCCCCCGACCGGCCTATGATGCCTTGTCCGGAACCGCTGCGCATCACCCGTCACGGGTAGCTACGCGCGCCTCACCGGAAGCGCCCAGCACCCGCTCGGCCGCGTCGCTCAGTGCGGTACGGCGGAGATCACACCGGCCGAGGCCAGGCCGTCGAGGATCAGTTGCACGGCGATCGCGGCGATCAGGAAGCCGAATACCTTCTCGGTGACCAGCATGCGGTTCTCGTCGAGCTTGGCGCTGACCTGGTTGGCCCAGCGGAACACCGCGATGTCGATGAGCAGGACGACGCGCGAGGATGCCGACGGCCACGGCCAGCACGGCGATCGACTCCGCCTCCGCGGAGATCGTGACGAGGCCGACGATGCCCACCGGGTTGAGCAGATAGGGCACGGCCAGCGGGTACTGGGCCAGTTCCAGCGGGTCTTTCCCGGCGGTGGCATGGCCCCCGCCGCCCTGCCCGAGCACCATCCACACCGCGAGCACGAGCAGGATCACCCCGCCCGCGATCGACAGTGAGCCGATCGTGAAGTGCAGCAGGGTGCGGAGCAGTTCGCCGAGCACGATCAGTGCCACGGCCACCGTGGCCGCCGTGATGAGCATCTTGCGCTGCACGCGCCGCTTCATCGCTGGATCGAGGGACGCGGTGATGCCCAGGAACGGGACGAGCGCGAGCTTGGGCCCGATGCCGATCAGCAGCACGAGGAAGGTGTCGATCACGCCGGAGACGGTGATTGAGGATTGCTCCACGCGTTCAGTGTGCGGGTCACCGGCTGCCGCGCGTCACCCATCGTGGGTGATGGCGCCGGTCCCGGCGGGTCAGGCGGGCTCGAGGCGGCAGACCTGCCGCGGCGGCGTTGCCGAAGTCGTCGTCCACCGCGACGACCTGGCGGCCCCGGCCGGCCAGCAGTGACGCGGCCACGGTCGCGCGGTATCCGCCCTGGCAGTGCACCCACAGCTCACCGGCGGGCAGCTCACCGGCCCGGCCGGGCAGTTCGTGCAGCGGGATGTGCCGGGCGCCGGCGATGTGGCGCTGCGCCCACTCCAGCGGCCGCCGGACGTCCAGCACCACAGCGCCAGGCTCCGGCCCGGAGAGCGCCGCGGCCAGGTCGCCGAACTTGGCCAGCCGCAGCGATGCCAGCGTGGTCCCGGCCGCCCACCGCGCCGGGCCCCCGCTGGCCGCCGCGGCGGGCCGGTCGGCCCAGATCCTGGCCAGTTCCCGCTGCGCGCTGCGCCACCTGCTCCGGCGACTCGCCGAGCAGCGTCAGCGGCGCGCCCCACGGCACGGTCCAGCCCACGTAGCTGGCGAAGCTGCCCTCCAGCGGGAAGCAGACCGACCCAGGCAGGAAACCCGCCGCGAACGCGATCCTGTCCCGCAGGTCGATCACCCACTCGCCGCCGTCGATGCGGCGCCGCACCTCGCCGGCCTCGGCCTGCCGCGGCGGCGACAGGTCGGCGCCGGGCGGGCCGGCCAGGTTGGCCGGGGCCATGTGGGCGTAGTAGGCCGGCCAGGTGTCCAGGCCGGCGAGCAGCCCGTCCAGATACTCGCCCTCGTCCAGGGTCAGCACCGGGTTCGCCCGCAGTTCGGCGGCGATCGTGGAGGACTGGCCGCCGGACTGCCCGGCCGAGCAGAAGCTGCCGAACCCGTGCGTCGGGAACACCGGGGTGGCGCCGGGCAGCCGGGCGAGGAGCCGGGCGGAGGCGTACTGGGCCCGGGCGAGCGCGCCGGTGTGCTCCGGGCCGAGCAGGTCGGGGCGCCCGGTGGTGCCGTACAGCAGCGACCCGCCGGTGAACACCCCGGCCACCTCGCCGCCCGATTCCAGCACGTAGCTCAGGTGGGTGAAGGTGTGGCCCGGGGTGGCCAGCACCCGCAGCCGCAGCGTGTCACCGACCTCGACGCTGTCCCCGCCGGTGACCGCGGTCCGGCGGAAGCCCACCGGATCGTCGGCGTTGACCAGGTACGCCGCGCCGGTCGCGGCGGCGAGGGCCTGCCCGCCGGTGAGGTAGTCGTTGTGGATGTGCGTCTCGGCGATGTGCGTGATGCGCACGCCGTGCTCGGCGGCCAGCGCGATGACCCGGTCGGTGTCCCGCTGCGGGTCTATGACCAGGGCGGTGGCCCCGTCATGGACCAGGTAGCTACGGTCACCCAGGGCCGGCGTCTCGATCGGCAGTATCGTCCGCCATGACCGCCCTCCCCAGCGCCGTTGCCAGAGCCTCAAATGTACGGTCATTCGTACCTTTGGGCAAGGTGCGCGGCGGGTCCGGGGGTGTCGCTACCTTGGGGTTCTAGCACACGGCGGAAGGGCGCGGGATGCCACGGATCGGCACGGCGATCAGGGAGGTCTACCACCGGCCGGGCGCCGGCGCCCTGCCGGCCCACCTCGAAGATCACTACGGCATCCGGGTCACCGGCACGGCCAGGCTGGCGGAGGGCGTGTTCCGGGTGGACCACGACGCCGGCCCGCCCTGGGTGGCGCGCATGTTCCTGACCGGCCGCCCGGTGTCGCGTACCGAGGAGGACGCCGAGATACTCCGCTTCCTGGAACGCCAGGAGTTCCCCGCCGAACGCTGCGCCCGCGCCACGCCGGTCACCGAACTGGACGGCCGCGCGATCCTGGTCACCGAGTTCCTGCCGGGCAGGCATCCGTCCGGCAGCCCCGCCGTGTGGCGCAAGCTCGGCGGCCTGCTCGGCCGGCTGCACGCCCTGCCCGCCGAGCCCGGCCCGGCGCGGCGCCCGGCCGGCGCGCTGCATCACCTGCCGCAGTTCGAGGGCGGCCCGGCCGCCGACCTCGCCGCTGCCGCCGCGCTGCTGGCCGACCTTGACGGGCGTGTCCCTGACGCGCACCGGCAGCTCTACGAGCTCATCACCGGGCTGCTGCCCGAGGGCGACGATGCCAGCGGCCTGCCCGAGGCGCTGGTGCATCCCGACCCGGTCAGGAACAACGTGGTGGTCACGCCGGGCGGCCCGGTGTTCGTGGACTGGGCCGGCGCCGGGACGGGCCCGCGCCTGGCCTCCCTGGCCGGCCTGCTGCACAGCGCGGGCCCCCGGCACGCCGCCGCTGCCCTGGCCGGCTATCGCGAGCACATCGAGCTGACCGCCGACGAACTCGGCCGCGTTGAGGGGGTGCTGTGGATCCGCATCCTCTGGCTGTCCGCCTGGCAGTGCTGGCTGGCCTGCGTGTCGGCCAAGGTGCACCAGGGCTTCTACCCCCGCCGGGAGTACGTCACCGCGCTGGCCGCCAAGGTCAGGGCCGGCCCATGACCACCGTGATCACCCCGGAACGCCTCGGCGCGCTGCTGCGGCCGCGCAGCGTCGCCCTGGTCGGCGCCGCGGACAAGTCCGGCTTCTCCCAGATGGCCTACCGCAACCTGGTGGACTTCGGCCTGGCCTCCCGCACCCACCTGGTGAACCGGCGCGGCGCGACGGCCCACGGCCGGGCCACGGTCACCTCCTGCACGCAGATCGGCGAGCCGGTGGACCTCGCGTTCATGATGGTGCCGCGGGCGGCCACCCTGGACGCGCTCAGCGACGCGGCCGCGGCGGGCATCCGGCACGCGCTGGTGCTTTCCTCGGGGTACGCGGACGCCGGCGAGGCCGGGCAGCGGGCCCAGGCGGACCTGGTCGCCCACGCCGAGGCGCTGGGCATGCTCCTGGCCGGGCCCAACCACCTGGGGTTCGCCAACTTCGTCGACCAGGTCCCGGTCACCGCCATCCCCGGGCTGCCCCGCGCGGCCGGGCCGGTCGCGCTGGTGTCGCAGAGCGGGATGGCCGCCAGCGCGATGCTCGACTTCGCCACGATGACCGGCGTCGGGCTCTCCTACCTGGTGACCCTCGGCAACGAGGCCATGATCGCCGCCGGTCACGTGCTCGACTACCTGGCCGGGGACCCGCACACCAAGACCGTGGCGCTGTTCCTGGAGACGATCCGCGATCCCGCGGCGTTCGCCCTGGCCGCGCGGCGCGCCGCCGCGGCGGGCAAGGCGGTCGTGGTGCTGAAGTCCGGCCGGTCGGAGCTGTCCGCCCGGGCGGCGGCCGCGCACACCGGGGCCGTGGCGGGCGACGACCAGACCATCGACGAACTCCTGCACGACCTGGGCGTGATCAGGGTGACCTCGATCGAGGACCTGATCCTCACCGCGGGCGCGGCGGCCCACCTCGGCCGGCTGGCCCGGCCCGGCATCGGCGTGGTGTCGATCTCCGGCGGCGCCTGTGACATGCTCGCCGACCACGCCGCCGACCTGGGCGCCCCGCTGCCCGCCCTGGCCCCGGCGACCCGCGCCGCGCTGGCCGGCATCCTGCCGGACTTCGGCACCGTGCAGAACCCGCTGGACATCACCGGGGCGGCGGTCATCGACCCGGGCATCTTCACCCGGTGCATCGAGGTCATGGCCGCCGACCCGGCGGTCGGCGTGGTCGCGGTCATCAACGCGCCTGCCCTGGCAGGGGGACGGGCGGCCGTGGCCGGGCCAGGTGCTCGCCGCCGCGATCGGCGCCGGGGCGGCCAGGGCAAAGGTGCCCGTGGTCTGCGTCAGCCAGGTCGATGCAGCCGGTCACCGGCTACACCCGTGAGGTGATGGCGCAGGCCGGCATCCCCTACGCGATCCCCGGCCTGCGCACCTGCGTCGCGGCATTGCGCAACGTCGGCTGGTGGTCCGGGGCCACGGAGAACGGAACCGCCGGCGGGTTCTACGCGTCCGGCATCTCCGATCGCATCCCGGTTGACCAGGCGATGGTCGTGGCCGAGACCGGCGGTACCTGGGGCACCGCGGCAGAGGTCCCCGGCAGCGCGGCCCTGAACGCCGGTGGGAGCGCCCAGGTCAACGCACTGTCCTGCCCCGCGGTGGGCGACTGTGCCGCGGGCGGGTACTACACCGACGCCTCCGGCCTCCAGCAGCCGTTCGTCGTCAGCGAGGCCAACGGCACCTGGGGCACCGCCGAGGAGGTGCCCGGCATCGCCGCCCTCGACCAGGCCATCCCCGGCGCCGAGCTCCTCTCGCTGTCCTGCCCCGCGGTGGGCAGCTGTGCCGCGGCCGGGTTCTACACCGACGCCGCCGGCCTCCAGCAGGCATTCGTCGTCAGCGAGGCCAACGGCACCTGGGGCAGCGCCGAGGAGGTACCCGGCAGCGCGGGGCTCAATGCCGGCGGGTATGCCGGGATCCAGTCGGTGTCGTGCCCCGCGGCGGGCGACTGTGTCGCGGGCGGGTTCTACGCGTCCAGCAGCATCGACGGCATCCCGGCGGTTCAGGCAATGGTCGTGGCCGAGAACGGCGGCACCTGGGGCACCGCGGCAGAGGTGCCCGGCACCGCCGCCCTGAACCCCGGCGGGTTCGCTCAGGTCAATTCGGTGTCGTGCGCCTCGCCGGGCAACTGTGGTGCCGGTGGTTCCTATACGAACAGCACGCCTGCGACGGAGGCGTTCGTCGTCACTGAGACCGGCGGGTCCTGGGGCACGGCGAAGGAGGTCCGCGGCACCGGAACCCTGAACAAGCGCCGGCTCGCCCAGGTCAATTCGGTGTCGTGCGCCTCGCCGGGCAACTGCGCCGCTGGCGGGTTCTATACGGATGCCTCCTTCGACAGCCAGGCGTTCGTGGTCAGCCAGACCAGCGGCACCTGGGGCATCGCGCAGGAGATCCCCGGCACCGCGGCCCTCGACCAGGGCAGTCCCGGTGCGGCTGCCGTCGCGGTGTCGTGCGGTGCCGCCGGCGACTGTAGCGCCGGCGGGTACTACTCAGACGCCTCCAGCCTCCGCCAGGCGTTCGTGGTCAGCGAGGCCAGCGGTACCTGGGGCACCGCGGCAGAGGTCCCCGGCAGCGCAGCCCTCAACCTCGGCGGCAATGCCGCCACCGAGTCGGTGTCGTGCGTCCCGGGCGGGAACTGTGGCGCCGGCGGCTTCTACACCACCAGCCATCCTTCGCAGCAGGCGTTCGTGGTCAGCGAGTCCGGCGGCACCTGAGCACCCGCGAAGTTTCCAGAAGGAGAATGAGAGTGCGAGGACTGTCTCGGCGCGAGTTTCTCGGAGGCGCGGCGGGCGTCGCTGCCGCGGTCGCCCTGCCGCCGTTCCACCCGGCCCGGGCTGCCATCACGCCTCTGGCGGGCGCCACTGTCAACCTCGCCAGCTACCACGTGAGCAACTACGTTCATGCCGCGGACATATTCGACGGCTACGTCGGCCTGCCGATGGCCACGGCCATCCAGAAGATCTACCTGGGCCACGACTCGTTCCCCTCGACGCCGTCGGACCAAGATGTCCCAGCTCTCCGCGGCCGGCTGCCAGTTCCTGATCACGATCGAGCCGAACAAGAAGATGACGCCGACCGAGCGGTCCCGGCTGGCGGCGTGGCTGGCCATGCTCACTAACGCGGGCATCACCTACCGTGTGGCACTCTCGCCGAGGCCAACAACAGGGCGTTCGCGACGCAGCAGGAATGGCAGACGTACTGGAGCTACTATGCGCCCACCATTCAGGCGGCGGGCATCCTCTGCTGTTACGACCCCGGATGCAACCCCAAGGCCATCCTCCGCGCGCAGGAGTATTTCCCGTCCGATCCGGTTCCGGACGAGCTGTGGATGGATTTCTACGCGACCTCGTTCCGCCAGGGCGTGCGCATCGACACGCTCATCGCCCAGGCCAGGCAGGCCGGGATTCCCACCGGCCTGGCGGAGTGGGGCTGGCACGCGGGCGTTGCGATCCTCGACCCGATGACCATGCCGTGGTGGAATCTCTACTGCTCCTACCTCATCCACCAGGCCGGAGAGGGAAATCTCGGACTCGGAACGATCTACTTCGACAGCGCTACCAGCGGGCGCGCGACCGACGTCATCAGGAGCCCCAGCGACCCGCGGATCCCGATGATCCAGCAGGTCGCCAAGGCCACCTGACCATCTCGCGGCCCCGCAGCAAGGCGAGGTATCCGACGGGAACCCCGTCAGGTAAGCGCGTTGTACATAACCGGGTAGTACTGGCGCGCGATGCGGTTGTTGGACGGCCAGCGGGTCAGCGGCACCAGCGAGTCGGCGCCGTTGCCGTTGTACCAGATCACCGGCCCGGTCCTGCGCCCGGCCTTGATCCGGCCGGCCAGATAGGCCGTGGCCTCGCCCAGGTAGTCGGCCACCACGCCTACCGAGGGCGGGTTCCTGCGGGCGTCGCGGCCCATCTCGAACCAGCCGAACGGCTTGTGCCTGGCTTCGGCGAGCCTGGCGATGCCACCGCGCGCCCAGATGTCGGCCCAGTTCTGATGCGCCGCGTAGTCGTCAACGGCGATGCCGTCGCAGTGCGCGTCGCCCGGGTAGTAGGCCGCCCAGGTTTGCTGGTTGCTGTTGGCGTTGTAGTACAGCGGCCAGCCGCTGGCCCGCACGGCGGGGGCGTAGAACTGGAACCCGTCGTGGAAGTCCTTCTCCGGCACGTGCAGCTTGTTGTGATCCTGCGGTTCGGTCCACAGCACCACACACGCGTGCCGCAGTCCCGCGCGGCGCAGCGCCGTCAGGCTCGCGGCGATCGCCTGCCGGTCATGCGCGGACGGCGGCCCGAACGCCGGCTCGTAGCACAGCACCGCCGTCATGCCGCGCGCGATCGCGGCGGCCAGCTTCTCGGTCGGCTTCGTCGGGAACTGCCGGTGGTTGAAGTAGATCTTGGTTGACAGCGGCGGGCAGCCCGTCACCTGCTCCCAGTGCTTGAACGCTTGCAGGGTGGTGACGCCGCGAGGGAACGCTCCCAGGTCTACGGTGACGCCGACGGGGATGCCTTGTCGCTGGCCTCTGGTCATGCGCGAGGCATGGGCTGGCGGGATGTCCTTGAAGAGGACCGCTCCCAGTGCGGTGGCGGCGGCACCGGTGAGAAGGCTACGGCGCGCCAGACTAGGAGAATACCCAGACATGATGCTCCTGAGGTAGCAGGGGAGCTCGCTCCTGGAGGGCCTGGCGGGGGTCAGGGCCAGGATGCCGGGCTGCGAGCCTTTGGCTTTCCTAGCACTTCCGAGGGGGCCGCGTGACCAAATTGAGATAACACGCCGTGTGTAAGGTTCTTACTGAAATAAGTAGGTCTGACCGTTATATACCTATCGCTGCCGCCCCGGCCCGCAGGGCGCGCAACGCCACGCACGGCCGGCGGCCCGCCCCCGGCCGCGCTCCTGCCGCCCGCCCATGACGGTGCAGATATGGTCGTGACCACGGTGGCGTAGCAGGCGCATGGATGGGCGCTGGGAGTTCTGGATCGACCGGGGCGGCACGTTCACCGACGTGGTGGCCCGCCGCCCCGACGGCACGCTCGCGGTGCACAAGCTGCTGTCGGAGAACCCCGGCGCCTACGACGACCCGGCGGTGGCCGGCATCAGGCACCTGCTCGGCATCGCGCCCGGTGCGGACATCCCGGCAGAACGGATCGCCGTGGTCCGCCTGGGCACCACGGTGGCGACGAACGCCCTGCTGGAACGCAAGGGCGAGCCGTGCGTGCTGGTCATCACCAAGGGGTTCGCCGACGCCCTGCGGATCGCCTACCAGGACCGGCCGCGGATCTTCGACCGGGAGATCATCCGGCCGGACCTGCTGTACTCGCGGGTGATCGAGGCCGCCGAGCGGGTCAGCGCCGACGGCGACGTCCTGGTCCCGCTCGGACACAGGCGCCGTGGCCGCCGGCCTGCAAACCGCCTACGACGCCGGGTTCCGCGCGGTCGCGGTGGTCTGCCTGCACGGCTACCGCTACCCGGCGCACGAGGCACGGATCGGCGAGATCGCCAGCGAGACCGGGTTCACCCAGGTGTCGCTGTCCCACGCGACCAGCCCGCTGATGAAGCTGGTCTCCCGCGGCGACACCACGGTGGTGGACGCCTACCTGTCCCCGGTCCTGGCCCGGTACGTGGCCAGCGTCACCAGGGAACTGCCCGGGGTGCGGATGCAGTTCATGCAGTCGCACGGCGGCCTGGCCGGGGCGCAGTCGTTCCGCGGCAAGGACTCGATCCTGTCCGGCCCGGCCGGCGGCATCGTGGGCATGGCCCGCACCGCCCAGGCGGCCGGGTTCGGCCGGGTGATCGGGTTCGACATGGGCGGCACCTCGACCGACGTGTCGCACTTCGCCGGGGAGTTCGAGCGGCAGTACGAGACCCAGGTCGCCGGGGTCCGGATGCGCGCGCCCATGCTGGCCATCCACACCGTGGCCGCGGGCGGCGGGTCCGTTCTGCAGTTTGACGGCAGCAGGTTCCGTGTCGGCCCCGGCTCGGCCGGGGCGGTGCCCGGGCCGGCCGCCTACCGGCGCGGCGGGCCGCTGACGGTCACCGACGCCAACATCATGCTGGGCCGGATCCAGGCCGGGCACTTCCCGGCGGTGTTCGGCCCCGGCGGCGACCAGTCGCTGGACACCGCGGTCGTCGCGGAGAAGTTCGCCGCCCTGGCCGCCGAGATCGGCGCGGCGACCGGGCAGCAGCCCGCCCCGGAGGAGGCCGCCGCCGGGTTCCTGGCGATCGCGGTCGCCAACATGGCCAACGCGATCAAGAAGATCTCGGTGCAGCGTGGCTACGACGTGACCCGGTACGCGCTGGCCACCTTCGGCGGGGCCGGCGGCCAGCACGCCTGCGCGGTCGCCGACGCGCTCGGCATCGAAACCGTGCTCATCCATCCGCTCGCCGGGGTGCTGTCCGCCTACGGGATGGGCCTGGCCGACCTGACCGCCATGCGGGAGCAGGCGGTGGAGGCACCGCTGGCCGAGGCGCTGCTGCCGGAACTCGGCAGGCTCGCCGGGGAACTGGAGGCCGGTGCGCGCGCGGAACTGGCCGCCGGCGGCGCCGGTGCGGCGCCCAGGTGACCAGCGTGCGCCGGGCGCACCTGCGGTACGAGGGCACCGACACCGCGCTGCCGGTCCCGCTCGGCCCGGCCGGGGAGATGACCGCCGCGTTCGAGCGTGCCTACCGGCAGCAGTTCTCGTTCCTGATGCCGGACAAGACCATCCTCGTGGAGGCCGTGTCGGTCGAGGCAGTGCTGCCCGGGGGGGCACAGCGCTCCCCGGGGGACACCCCCGGACCCCCGATGGCCCGGAACCCCCCGCTGGCCCGCCTCCGGGGAGGTTTCCCGTGGGCGCCCGCTGCCGCCGGGGACGGGCGGCACCGGCGTGGCGAGCGTTTCGATGTATGTGGCCGGAAGGCGCGCGGACGTGCCGCTCGCCCGGCGGCGGGACCTGCGGCCAGGAGCGGGCGTCGACGGCCCCGCGCTGATCACCGAGGACTTCGCGACCACGGTGGTGGAACCGGGCTGGCGCGCCGAGGTCACCGCCGGACCTCGACCTGCTGCTGACCCGGGTGGCCCCGCGGCCGGGGCGCAGCGAGGCGGGCACCGCGGTGGACCCGGTGCTGCTGGAGATCTTCAACAACCTGTTCATGTCGGTGGCCGAGCAGATGGGTGCCCGGCTGCGGGCCACCGCGCACTCGGTCAACATCAAGGAGCGGCTCGACTTCTCCTGCGCGGTGTTCGACGCCGGCGGCGGGCTCATCGCCAACGCGCCGCACATGCCGGTGCACCTGGGGTCGATGGGCGAGTCGATCGCGATGGTCGCCGCCCGCAACGCCGGCACGATGCGGCCGGGCGACGTGTACATGCTGAACGACCCCTACCACGGCGGCACGCACCTGCCCGACGTCACCGTGGTCACCCCGGTGTTCGACGAGGCGGGCGCCCGCCTGCTGTTCTACGTCGCGTCGCGGGGGCACCACGCGGAGATCGGCGGGATCACGCCCGGGTCGATGCCGGCGTTCAGCACCCGCGTGGACGAGGAGGGGGTAGTGATCGACAACTGGCTGCTGGTACGGGACGGGATGATGCGTGAGGCGCGAGACGCGCCGTCCTGCTGGCCGACGCGCCCTACCCGTCGCGCAACCCCGGGGTGAACCTGGCCGACCTGCGCGCGCAGATCGCCGCGAACGAGCGCGGCGTCGGTGAACTGCGCCGCATGGTGGCGCAGTTCGGCCTGGACGTGGTGCACGCCTACATGCGGCACGTGCAGGACAACGCCGAGGAGGCGGTCCGCCGGGTGCTCTGCACGCTGCGCGATGGGGAGTGCGTATACGAGACCGACGGCGGCGCGGTGATCAGCGTGGCGGTCCGGGTGGACCGGGCCGCGCGGTCCGCGGAGATCGACTTCACCGGCACCTCGGCCCAGCTCCCCGGGAACTTCAACGCGCCGTCCTCGGTGGCCATGGCCGCGGTGCTGTACGTGCTGCGCACGCTGGTGGCCGACGAGATCCCGCTGAACTCCGGCTGCCTGAAGCCGGTCACGGTGATCATCCCGCCGGGGTCGATGCTGGCCCCGGCCTACCCGGCCGCGGTGGCCGCGGGCAACGTGGAGACCTCGCAGGCGATCACCGGGGCGCTGTACGCGGCGCTCGGGGTGCAGGCCGAGGGCTCCGGGACGATGAACAACGTCACGCTGGGCAACGCGCGGTACCAGTACTACGAGACCGTGGCCAGCGGGTCCGGCGCCGGGCCCGGGTTCGGCGGCACCGACGTGGTGCAGACGCACATGACCAACTCCCGGCTCACCGACCCCGAGGTGCTGGAGTGGCGCTACCCGGTGCGGGTGGAGAGCTACGCGATCCGCCGGGGCAGCGGCGGTGCCGGGCGCTGGGCCGGCGGCGACGGGGGCCGCCGCGCACTGCGGCTGCTGGAGCCGATGACGGTGACCACGCTGGCCAGCCACCGGCGGGTGCCGCCGTACGGGATGGCCGGCGGGCAGCCGGGGGCGCTGGGCAGGCACTGGGTGGTACGGGCCGACGGGACCGTCGCGGCGATGCGCGGCTGCGACAGCGTGCAGGCCGGCGCCGGGGACCTGTTCGTCATCGAGACCCCCGGCGGCGGCGGCTACGGCACACCGGGTGACTCGGGCCTACCAGGTGACGGGGGACCGGCGCCGGTGATCCAGACTGGGTGCATGACAACCGAGACAGCCCCGGGCGCGGCCGGGGCGGTGATCGCGGGCCAGCGGGTGGAACTGCTGGACACCGCCCGCGTGTACGCCTGCGGCATCACCCCCTACGACGTGACCCACGTCGGGCACGCGGCCACGTTCGTGTGGATCGACACGCTCGGCCGGGTGCTGCGCCTGCTCGGCGTCCAGCCGGAGGTGTGCCGCAACGTCACCGACGTGGACGACGTGCTCGACGTGGCGGCGGGCCGGGCGGGCGCGGCACTACGACGAGTTCGCCGCGATCCAGCAGTTCGGTTTCGACCGGGACATGGCCGCGATCGGGGTCCGCTCGCCGGAGCACGAGCCGCGGGCGCACCGGTACGTGGCACAGGTCATCCGGCTGGCCTCGGGGCTGCTGGACACCGGCGCCGCCTACCAGCGCGCGGGCGGGGTCTACTTCCGCGGCGCGGGCGTGGCCGAGCGGGCCGGGCTGCGCCGGGACGAGGCGCTGGCCCTGTCCGGGGAGTTCGGCGGGCGGCCGGACGACCCGGCCAAGGACGACCCGCTGGACGTGGCGGTGTGGCAGCCCGCCGAGCCCGGGCACCCGGCCTGGGAGTCGCCCTGGGGGCACGGGCGGCCCGGCTGGCACGCCGAGTGCGCGGCGATGGCCATGTCGGTGTTCGGGCCCGCGGTGGACGTGCACGCCGGCGGCGCGGAACTGCGGTTCCCGCACCACGCCTACCACGCCGCGATGGCCGAGGCGTTCACCGGCGTGCGCCCGTACGCACGGGCCTGGTTCCACACCGGCGTGGTCACCGTCGACGGCGCCAAGATGGCCAAGTCGGCCGGCAACCTGGTGCTGGTCGGCGACCTGCTGGCGGACCATCCGGCCGGGGCGGTGCGGCTGATGATCCTGGACCGGCCCTGGGCGCAGAGCTGGGACTACCGGCCGGAACTGCTCGAGCCCGCCGCGATCCGGCTGGAGTCGCTGTACCGGGCGGCCGCGCGGACACGTGCCGGACGACGCCGCCGCGGTGGCCGAACTGCGCCGCCTGCTGGCCACCGACCTGGACGTCCCCGCCGCGCTCGACCTGGCCACCGAGGCGGGCGGCGCGACCGCCCGCACCCTGGCCAGCGTGCTGGGCCTGACCTGAGCGGTGGGGAGGGCAGGATAGGTTTGCCTCGGCGCCGGTAGCCGAGGAGGAGCAGATGCAGCTGACCAAGCTGGGGCACGCCTGTGTGCGGCTGGAGAAGGATGGCGGGGTCCTGGTCATCGACCCCGGGGGATTCAGCGGTGAGGCCGCCCTCGACGGCGCCGACGCGGTGCTGGTCACGCACGAGCACTTCGACCACGTGGTGCCGGACAGCCTGCGCGCCGCGCTCGCCGGCCCGGCCGGGCCTGCGGGTGTGGGCCCCCGCGCCGGTGGCCGAGCAGTTCGCCGAGTTCGGCGACCGGGTCCGCGCGGTCGCCCACGGCGACGACTTCACCGCCGCCGGGTTCGGGGTGCACGTCTACGGCGCCGAGCACGCGGTGATCCACCCCGACATCCCCACGGTCGCGAACGTGGGCTTCCTGGTCGACGGCGAGGTCTTCCACCCCGGCGACTCCTGGACCGTGCCCGAGGACCCGGCCGGCACGCTGCTGCTGCCGGGCAGCGGGCCATGGCACAGCACCGCGGGGATGATCGACTACGCCCGCGCGGTGGCCCCGCGCCGCGGGTTCATGATCCACGAGGCGCTGCTGTCCGAGACCGGGCTGGCCGTGCTGGACATGTTCCTCGGCCTCGCCGCCGGGCCGCACGACGCCACCTACACCCGGCTGGAGCCGGGTACCAGCGTCGACCTCTGACCCGCCGATGAGGTAGCACAAACCGCCCGAAGAGCGGAGCAGCCCGCTGCCCTTCTCCCCGTAGCCTGCCGCAGTCTGGGCACGGCAACTGGGGGTCAACCATGGCAGTGCGCACCGCGAACTTCGTCACCCGGCACGTCGGGTGGGGCGGCGGCGTGATGCCTGCCGTCCTCATGTATCACTCGGTCAGTCCCTACACCCATGACCCCTACCTGGTCACGGTCAGCCCGGCCCGGTTCCGGCAGCAGATGGCCTGGCTGCATGCTCGCGGCCTGCGCGGCGTCGGCGTCGCCGAACTGCTCGGCGCCCGCGCCGCGCGACGGCGCGGGCGGCCTCGTCGGCCTCACGTTCGACGACGGCTACGCCGACTTCATGCATTACGCGCTGCCGGTGCTGGCCAGGTACGGCTTCGGCGCGACCGTGTTCCCGCTGGCGGCCCGCCTCGGCGGGGTGAACACCTGGGACCCGGCTGGTCCGCGCAAGCCGTTGATGACCGCCCGCCAGGTGCGCCAGGCCGCGGAGGCGGGCATGGAGATCGGCTCGCACGGGCTGCGCCACATCTCGCTGCCCAGTGCCAGCGGGGCGGCGCTGACCGCGGAACTCGAAAACAGCCGCGCCGTGCTCCAGGCGGCCAGCGGCCAGCCGGTGGCCGGGTTCTGCTACCCGTTCGGGGACACCGACCAGCGCGTGGTGGAGGCCGTGCGGACGGCCGGCTACTCCTACGGCTGCGCCATCTGGCGCGGCCCGCACACGAGCCAGCACGCGCTGCCGCGGATCTACGTCGGGGATGCGGACTCCCCCTGGCGGCTCTGGGCGAAAGCGGTCAAGCACCGGTTGACCTGGGACTACGCCGTTCCCGCGAGATGGCCGGCGCACCCGCCGGCGGCGGCGCCGGCGAAGACGCCCACGGCGTCATCTTTCCCTCACTCTGCGTAGTCCGTCTACCCCCGATGCCCGAGGCAGGCGGGGGATGCCGCTGGCAGAGTCAGGGCTCGCACCACTACCACAACGGGTTGTACGCAGTTGGTCGAGGGGGAACGGCACCGTGACAGGAGATACGCTTTCACTGGCCATCAACGGCCGGGAGCGGAAGCTTTCCGGCGACCTGGTCGCCTACCAGCCGCCTGCCGCGCACAGCGGCAACGGCAACGGCCAACGGGCACGGCGCCGGCATCGGGACCGTGGCGATCCTCGGGCTCGGCTACGTGGGCCTGCCGACCGCGCTGGCGCTGTACGGCCGGTGCCCGCGGATCCTCGGCATCGACATCAGCGAGGAGCGCCTGGGCGTCATCGCCGCCCGTGACGCGGACCTCGCCGACACCGACCGGCCGGTGCTCGACGCGGCGCTGTCCAGCTGGCGCCCTGCAGCTCACCAGCGACATCGGCGCGCTCAGCGCTGCGGACACCGTCATCATTTGCGTCCCCACTCCGGTGGACGAGGCCTACGTTCCCGACCTCACCGCGCTGCGCGGTGCGTGCGCGTCCGTGGTCGCCGCGGCGCGGCCCGGGCAGACCATCATCCTCACCTCCACCAGCTACGTCGGTACCACCCAGGAACTGCTGACCGAACCGCTCGCCGCCCGCGGGCTGCGGGCCGGCCAGGACGTGTTCGTCGCGTTCAGCCCGGAGCGGATCGACCCCGGCAACCCCGACCACGAGCACCGGGAGACGCCAAGGGTGGCCGGCGGGGTGACCGCGGCCTGCGCCGAGCGGGCGGCAGCCGTGATCAGCCTGCTCACTGGCGAGGTCTATGTGCTCAGCTCCCCCGAAGCGGCCGAGGCCACCAAGCTGTACGAGAACATCTTCCGCGCGGTCTCATTGGCGCTGGCCAACGAGTTCGCCGACGCGTGCACCACGCTCGGCCTCGACCCGATCGAGGTCACCCTCGCCGCGGGCACCAAGCCCTACGGCTTCCTCGGCGTGTTCCCCGGGCCCGGGGTGGGCGGTCACTGCATCCCGTGTGACCCGTACTACCTGCTGTGGCAACTGGACAAGCGCGGCCACCGCTCGCCGCTGATCGAGCAGGCCATGCGCTCGATCGCGCTGCGCCCGGCCCGGGTCGTGGACCGCGCGGCCGAGATGGCCGCGGGGGCAGCCTGGCCGGCGCGAAGGTGGTCGTCGTCGGTATCAGCTACAAGACCGGCGTGGCGGACGTACGAGAGTCGCCGGCCATCCCGATCATCACCGGGCTGGTCGCGAGCGGCGCCGCCGTGTCCTTCTACGACCCGCTGGTGCCCATCCTCCGGCTGCCTTCCGGCCAGGAGATGCGCACCGTCCAGGCGCCGCGCGGGGAGGACTTCGACCTCGCCATCGTGCACACGGTGCACCCCGGTGTCAGCTACGGCTGGGTCGCCGCGTGCAAGCAGGTCCTCGACGGCACCTACCGGTTCGACGCCGCCCCGCACCGTGAAGTGGTGTGACCCGTGATGATCAGTGAGCTGACCGGGATCGACACCAGCACCCCCGCGGTGGTGCTGAAGTTCGACCCTAACGTGATGCACCACGGCGCGCTGGGCGCCATCCGCAGCCTCGGCCGCCGGGGCGTCCCGGTGTACGCGGTGGTGGAACGGCCCTGGGCCCCCGCGGCCAGGTCGCGCTACCTTGCCGGGCGGCTCGCCTGGCGGCCCGACCCGGACCAGGCGGAACGGACCCGCGCGGGGCTGCTCCGGCTCGCCGAGCGGATCGGCCGCCCCGCGGTGCTCATCCCCACCGATGACGCGGGCGCCATCTTCCTCGCCGA
This sequence comes from uncultured Actinomycetes bacterium, assembly GCA_963795785.1. Classification (GTDB taxonomy): domain Bacteria; phylum Actinomycetota; class Actinomycetes; order Streptosporangiales; family Streptosporangiaceae; genus DASXKD01. The sequence goes on along the minus strand of CAWCKG010000053.1, from coordinate 6,509 downwards.
GCAGGGCGACAGCCTGCGGGAGGCGTTCCTCTTCCCGGCCCAGCCGTCCCGCGCTGCCCCGGCTGCTCGCGGGCAAGCACACGCTCGCCCAGCTCTGCGCCGAACTGGGCGTGGCCACGCCCGCGGTGCTGCTGACGGACTCCGCGGAGAAAGGCCGGAGCTTCGCCGCCGAGGTGGGGTACCCACTGATCGCCAAGCTCGCCACGCCGTGGACCGCGGCCGGGGATGGCCTGCGGCCGACCTCGGTCATCCGGTCCGAGCAGGACCTGGCCGGGGCCTGGACGGCCGCCGAGCGCGCGGACGCGAGCCTGATGCTGCAGGAGTTCATTCCCGCCCAGCCGGGCGGGGACTGGTTCGTCCATGCCTACGGCGACGCGAACTGCGCGTCGCGGCCCCTGTTCACCGGGGTGAAGATCCGGTCCTACCCGGCACATGCGGGCCTGACCAGCTTCGGTCTCGCGGAGGCCAACCAGCCGCTGCGCGACGAGATCACCCGGCTGTTCGTCCGGCTGGGCTACCGCGGTATCGCCGACCTCGACCTGCGCCAGGACCCCAGGGACGGCAGTTACAAGCTGCTGGACTTCAACCCCCGGCTCGGCGCGCAGTTCCGGCTGTTCCGGGACTGGGCCGGCCTGGACATGGTGACCGCCGCCTACCTGGACCTGACCGGCCAGCAGTTCGCCGTCAGGGGGCAGGTGAGCGGGCGCCGTTTCCTGGTGGAGAACTACGACCCACTCGGCGCGCTTGGCTACTGGCGGGCCGGCGAACTTGGGCCGGTGTCCTGGCTCCGCTCCCTGTACGGCGCGGAGGAGACCGCCTGGTTCGCCTGGGACGACCTGCTCCCCTTCGGCCTGATGTGCGTGCGTATGGCGGCGCGCGCAGGCCGCCTGTTCGCCCGCGCGCCGGGCCGGCGGTCTGCCGGCGCCCGGCGCCCCACCGAGCCGGCCGTCCGGCTGGCTCGCCCATTGCCGAAAGAGGAAACATCATGAATGAGGCCGTCGACGTCGCGATCGTGGGTGCGGGCCCGTACGGGCTCTCGCTCGCCGCGCACCTGCGTAAGGCCGGCGTGAGCATGCGCCAGTTCGGGCACGTCATGAAGCTGTGGCGGACCGCCATGCCGGCCGGCATGTTCCTGAAGTCGCAAGGCTTCGCGTCCAACCTCTCCGACCCGGACGGCACGCACACCCTCGCCGCGTTCTGCGCGGCGACCGGCCGTCCCTACGCCGACTACGGCCTGCCGGTCCCGCTGGACACCTTCATCGCCTACGGCCAGTGGTTCACCGCGCAGCTCGCGCCGGACGTGGAGGAGACCCTGGTCACCGGCATCACCGCGCAGCCCGGCCGCTTCGAGCTGACCCTGGCCACCGGGGAGCGGTGCCGCGCCCGCCGGGTGGTCGTCGCCGCCGGCGTCGAGCACTTCGCCGCGATGCCCGGCGAGCTGATCGGCCTGCCCGCCGATATCTGCACGCACGCCAGCGCGCACGTGGACCTGTCGGTGCTGCGCGGCAAGAAGGTCGTGGTGCTGGGCGCCGGCCAGTCCGCGCTGGAGACCGCCGCGTTGCTGCACGAGCAGGGCACCGAGGTCCAGATCGTGATGCGCAAGGACCAGCCGGTCTGGAACGGGGCCCCGCTGGCCCCGGACCGGCCGCTGCCGCAGCGGCTGAAGGAGCCCGAGGCCGGGCTCGGTTCCGGCTGGAGTACCTGGTTCTACTCGCGGCACCCGCGGTGTACCGGCACCTGCCCGAGGCCACCCGCATCTTCCGGGCCCGCACCGCGCTCGGCCCGGCCGGCGCGAGCTGGCTGCGCCCGCGGGTCGAGGGCGAGTTCCCGATCCTCAGCGGCCGCGAGGTGCGCTGGGCCAGGGCACCCAGGACGGGATCACGCTGGGCCTGGCCTGCGCGGACGGGACCGCGAGGAGCTCGCCGCTGACCACGTCATCGCGGCCACCGGCTACCGGCCGAACGTGTCCCGGCTGACCTTCCTCGACGAGCGCCTGCGGGCCGGCTCCGGACGGTGGCCAGCACGCCGGTGGTCGGCAAGGACTACCAGTCCTCGGTGCCCGGCCTGTACTTCATGGGCCCCGCCGTGGCGCCCACGTTCGGCCCGGTGATGCGCTTCGTCTACGGCGCGGACCACGCCGCCCGCGGCGCGGCTCCCGCGCTGATCGCGACCGCCTGGCGGCGGAGCACCGTGCCGGCAGGCGCGGCACGATGAACACGACTCCGGCCTGGCTGGCCTGGAAGGCCTGCTGCTGAGGCCAGCCCGGGCCTGCTGGGCCGGGCTGGCCGCCAAGCGGGCCATCGATATCCTCGGTGCGCTGACCGGCCTGGCCGTGTTCGGCCTGCCGATGCTCCTGCTCGGCGCCTGCATGCGCTGGCAGCTCGGCCGCCCGGCCCTGTTCCGCCAGGTCCGTGTCATCGGGGCCGGCCGCCTGGCCGTGGTGCTGAAGCTGCGCACGCTGCGCGCCGAGACCGACTCCGACGGCTGCTGGGCGCCGCACCCAGCCAGTCCACCAGGCTGGGCTGGCTGCTGCGGGTCAGCCATCTCGATGAGCTGCCGCAGCTGGTCAACGTGCTGCGCGGGGAGATGTCGCTGGTCGGGCCGCGGCCCGAGCGCCCCTATTTCGCCCGCCCGTTCGCCGCAGAGGTCCCCGGCTACGCTGGCCGGACCCGGATGAACGCCGGCCTCACCGGCTGGGCCCAGGTACACGGGCTCAACGGCGACACCTCGCTGACCGACCGGGTAGCGCTGGACAACTGCCTACATCGAGAACTGGTCTCTCTGGCTGGACCTGGCGATCCTGGCCCGCACCGCATGGCTCACCGCCGCGGACCTGGCCGGCCACTGCGCCGCCGCCCGGCGGCCGCCCGCCGCGCCGCGCTCGGCGCCCTGGTTCCCCGCTTTCATCGTCCATCCCTGGCCGAGGAGGTCAGCAATGAAGGTTCTTCACCTCATTACTGGGCTCGGCGTCGGCGGGGCCGAACTACAGCTCCGGTCGATTCTGCAGCACACCAGGCACGACGCCGACGTGATCACCCTCTATAACCCGGGCCCGGTGGCCGACATGATCCGTTCCGACGGCCGCGAGGTCCGCAGCCTCGGCATGACCCGCAACACCCAGCTGGGCGTTGTGCGGCTGCACGCATGATCCGTGACGGCGGCTACGACGTGGTGCACGCGCACCTGTACCGGTCGCAGATCTACGGCCTGCCGGCCGCCTGGCTGGCCGGGACCCCGGTCGTGGTGAGCACCGAGCACTCCATCGGTGAGACCCACCTGGAGCGGCGCGAGATGACGCTCGGCGTCCGCGCCCTGTACCTGGCGACCGAGCGGTTCTCCGATGCCACGATCGCGGTGTCCGGGACGGTCCGCGACCGGATGGCGAACTGGGGGATCCGGCCGCGGCGGATGACCGTATTCCCAACGGCGTGGACCTGGGCCGGGTGGCGTTCGACCGCGCGGCGCGGGCCAGCGTCCGGGCGGAGTTCGGGCTGGGCGAGACCGAGTACGTCATCGGCGTGCTGGGCCGGCTCGACCCGAACAAGCAGTTCGATATGGTGATCGAGGCCGCGGCCCCGCTGCTGGAGGCGGCCACCCGGCTGCTGATCGTCGGCAAGGGCGACGAGGGCGCGCACCTGGAGGAGGCCGCCCCGAGCGCGGCGTGTCCGACCGCGTGGTCTTCGCCGGCGAACGGCATGACGTGGCCGCGATGCTCTCGGCTATCGACCTGTTCGTCGCCTCCTCGAACCAGGAGACGTTCGGCCTGTCGGTGCTTGAGGCACTCGCCAACGGGCCGCCGGTGCCCTACACGACCTGCCCGGCGCTGGACGGCCTGGACGTGGACCGGGCCCGCCAGGTGCCCTCCACGGTGGCCGGCCTGCGCGAGGCCATGGCAGCCGAGCGGCAGTCCGGGCCCCGGCAGCGGGTGAGCGTTCCGGCCATCCGCGAGGCGTACGGCATCGACGCGGTCACCCGCCGTATCGACGACTTCTACGAGCGGCTCGCGGCCTCCCGCAGCCGGGTCGGCGCGGCCGCCGGCAGGCGCGCGCGGCGGCCACGGGGCAGCCACGACACCGTGGCGGCGGCACCGCAACCAGCGCGGGAAGGAGCACCGCCATGAGGTATTTCGTCACTGGCGCCGCCGGGTTCATCGGCTCGCACCTGACCGAGGCCCTGCTGGACGCCGGCCATGAGGTGACCGGCCTGGATGACCTGAGCACGGGCCGGCGGAGAACCTGGCCGCGGTCACGCCGCACCCGCGGTTCCGGCTGGTCCTCGGCACGATCCTGGACGCCGACCTGGTGGACGACCTGTGCGACGGCGCCGACCTGGTGTTCCACCTGGCTGCCGCGGTCGGCGCCTTCGTCATCATGGACCGGACCCTGGAAAGCCTGCGCACCAACATCCACGGCACCGAGAACGTCGTCGATGCGGCGCACCGCAACGGCGCGCGCATCCTCGTCGCCTCCACCAGCGAGATCTACGGCAAGAACACCAAGTCGGCCTCCGCGAGGACGACGACAGGATCGCCGGCTCGCCGCTGAAGTCGCGGTGGAGCTACTCCGAGGCCAAGGCGATCGACGAGAGCCTGGTCTCCGCCTACGTCGCCGAGCGCGGCCTGTGGGCGGTCATCGCGCGGCTGTTCAACACGGTCGGCCCGCGGCAGACCGGCCGCTACGGCATGGTGATACCCCGCTTCGTCCGGCAGGGCTGAGCGGAGAGCCGCTGACCTTGTTCGGCACCGGGGACCAGGTGCGCTGCTTCTGCCACGTGCACGACGTGATCCCGGCCCTGATCGCGCTGCTGGAAACCCAGGACGCCCGCGGGCGCGCGGTGAACCTCGGCAGCTCCGAGCAGGTGTCCATCGCCGGGCTCGCGGAGCGGGTCATCGCGGCGACCGGATCGGGCGGCGGCATCGTGCGCAGTTCCTACCTGGAGGCCTACGGGGAGGGCTATGAGGACATGGAGCGCCGGGTGCCCGACTGCACGCTGGCCCGCGGCCTGGTGGGCTTCGCGTCCGCCCGCACGCTCGACGACATCATCGGCGCGGTCATCGAAGATCAGCTGACGGCCGCCGCCGTCACCAGGTGACGGCGGGTTGCGCGACCATGCGAAACCAGACTCGGCAGCCCGGCGGCCCCACCCTGGCACCTCCCCCCAGGGTGGCCCCCGGGCTGCCGGAACACGCCGGTACTGGCCTGGCACCCGAGCGGGCCAGCACCGGCCTGCCCCGGCGGCGGGCGGCTCGCCTGTTCGCCGGGGCGCCATGGCTGGTCGTGGTGCTGGCCCGCGCCGTGGTGGCCGGGCTGACGTGGCTGCCGTTCTCCGTCCCGGCCCGCCCGGCCCGGGCCGTGGTGGCCGCCCTGCCCTTCTGGGACATCAGGAACGGCACGCAAACGGTCCTGGCCCACCGCGGGGATTTCACCGAGGTCTCGCCGTGGATCTACGGGCTGGCCGCCAGCGGGCGGATCGACACGCAGTACGACCCGGCGCAGGCGGCCGCGATCAGCGCCGACATCACCCGGCTGCGGCAGGCCGGCCTGGCCGTCGTCCCGACCCTGGCCAATATCACCAAGGGCAATTGGTCCTACCCGCCGGTGGCTCGCATGCTGCACCACCCGGCGCTGCTGAAGCAGCAGGTCTCGGCCATCGTGGCGCTGGTGCTGGCGCACCGTTACGCCGGCATCGACATCGACTACGAGAACCTGCGTGCCGCGGACCGGCACGCCTTCACCGTGTTCATCACCGACCTGGCCGCCGCGCTGCACGCCCACGGCAAGACCCTCTCGGTCGCCGTGTTCGCCAAGACCTCCAACGCCGGCGACGGCGGGGCCAACCTGGCCCAGGACTACGCCGCCATCGGCCGCGCCGCCGACCAGGTGCGGATCATGGCCTACAACTACCACTGGGCGGCGTCCCCGCCAGGGCCGGTGGCGCCGATCGGCTGGGTGCGCGCGGTGCTGCGCTACGCCAAGACCCAGATTCCGGCTAACAAGATCATCCTCGGGATCCCGCTCTACGGATTCGACTGGTCCGGTGGCCGGGGGAGCGCGGTGACCTGGCTGCGGGCCTTCCAGCTCGCCACCCGCTACCACGCCCGCCCGTCCTACGACACCGCCGCCCAGGAGCCGTGGTTCGAGCTACACCGGCCTGCACCGGCACGTCGTCTGGTTCGAGAACCAGGCCAGCTCGCAGGCGAAGTTCGAGGCGGCGTCCGGCTCGGGGGCAGGCGGGATCTTCCTGTGGATGTTCGGTTACGAGGACACCAGGACCTGGGGCGCGCTGCACGCCGCGCTGCCCGTGCCGGCCAGGGCACGATGATCCCCTGGTGGGGGCTGGCGGTGGGGGTCCTCGGCGTCAACTTCGTGCTGTGGGGGTCGGCGAGCCTGTGCCGGCTGGCCGGGATCATGCTCCGGCGGGGCCGTGGCCGCGGCGCCCCGGCCCCGATCCGTGCCCGCGGTGCCCCGGCCGCGCTCGGTGCCCGGCTCGACGGTCAAGGACGTCGCGGT
>CAWCKG010000052.1:0-22472 GCA_963795785.1 uncultured Actinomycetes bacterium | reverse complement strand
GTTAAGGGTGTGGCGGCCAGGTCAAGGAAGATCGCGTGACGGCGTGTCGGCGGGAGAGAGGACAGGACCTCTGGTAGATCGGGTCGATCCGTCACGATCTTCCAGCCACCAGAGGTCCCGTTGAGAACTCAGTCTGCCACGGTCACGATCACCCGTGCCGTCACTGTCGCCGGGGGCGTGTTCGCCCCCGGCCATCTGGGTGAGTTAACCCAGTACCTGCCGTTCGAGCTGGTCGATGACGTGCTGGAGCAGACCAGGACGGTGCAGCGGCGGCTGCGGGCCCTGCCGTCGCGGGCCGGGGTGTATTTCGTGCTCGCGCTGGCGATGTTCCCGCGGCTGGGCTATGCGCGGGTGTGGGGCAAGCTGACCGCCGGGCTGGCCGGGCTGGACGTGCCGCGCCCCGTCGGAGAAGGCGCTGCGGGACCTGCGCCGCCGCCTGGGCCCGGCGCCGCTGAAGGCGCTGTTCGAGGTGGTGGCCGGGCCGCTGGCCCAGCCGCACACGCCCGGGGTGCGCTTCGCCGGGCTGCGCACCGTCGCCTTCGACGGGCTGAACTCCCTGAAGATCCCCGACACCGGCCGCAACCGGTCCTGGATCGGGCAGATCCGCTACCGGATGGGCCTGGCCGGATACCCGGCGCTGCGGCTGATGACGCTGGCCGAGACCGGCACCCGCGGCCTGCTGGGCGCCGCCTCGGCTCGGCGGCCGACCGGGATGAGACCGCCCTGGCCCGGCGGCTGCTGCACCTGCTGGGCCCGGGCATGCTGGTCCTGCTGGACCGGGCCTTCGACGCCAACGCGTTCCTCGCCGAGATCGCACGCCACCGGCGCGGTGCTGCTGGCCCGGGCCAAGTCCACCCGCAACCCCCGCGTCCTGGCGCACCTGCCCGACGGCTCCTACCTGTCCCGCCTGGACGGCCTGGCCGTGCGGATCATCGAGGCCGACGTCGGCCATGACCGGCGCCGACGGCAGCCGGATCGCCGACTCCTACCGGCTGATCACCACCCTGACCGACCACCGCCGCTACCCGGCCGCCGCGCTGGTCCGGCTCTACCACGAGCGGTGGGAGATCGAGTCCGCCTACCTCGCGCTGCGGCACACCCTGCTGGACGGCCGGGTGCTGCGCTCGGGCGACCGGCCCGGCGTCGAGCAGGAACTGTGGGCGCTGCTCACCCTCTACCAGCTGCTGCGCATGGCCATGGTCACCGCCGTCGAAACCCGGCCCGGCACCGACCCCGACCGGGCCAGCTTCACCACCGCCCTGGAAGCCGCCCGCGACCAGCTCACCGCCGCCCGCGGCATCTGCCCCGACGGCCCGGCCGACCTGCCCGGCGTCATCGGCCGCGCCGTCCTGGCCACCCTGCTGCCCGCCCGCCGCCCCCGCTACAGCGCCCGCAAGGTCAAATGCGCCACCTCCCGCTACCTCAACCGCGACGACGGCCGCCCCCGCACCGCCACCGCCATCACCGCGATCGGCATCACCATCCGCACCCCGCCGCTCGACCACCCCGGCGGCAGCCCCGCCCCGCACCGCAAACAGCCCAGCCCCGGCCACCCCGGCCGCCCACCCGGCGGCAGCGCGTCACCGCCCTCATGACCACCGACCCCCACCGCGACTGGAGCGGCCAGCGAACTCGCCGCCCAGCTCCAGAGTCAACCCCCGCAACATGCACACCCAGCTCGGCGAATGGGCCATGCTCGGCTTCATCACCCGCACCGGCTTCGGCATCTACGCCGCTCAACACGCCGCCAGCCACCATCCTCGACAACCGACCCAGACCCTTAACTACGCGGCATTGGCACGCGCAGCGAGGACGCGCCCTGGGCGCGCCCTTGACTGTGATCTTTGCGCGGCGATAGACTGCCCGCCGCAGGAGGACGGCCCGGAGCCCGGGAACGTGAGGTCCGCCCGCGCCCGCGAGGGTCACAAACTCGTTGCGCCGCCTTCAGGACGTGCCGATGATGGGCACCCATGAGCGCAGTGTTGATCACCGGCTGCGCCGGCGCCGGGAAGTCCGCGATCGCCACCGTGCTTGCCCGGCGGGGCCTGGCATGCATCGATGACGACGAAGACCCGTTCCTTGCGCGGTTCGTCGACCCTGCCGGTGCCGTGGTGGAAGAGCCGGCAGAGCTGGACTTTGCCTGGCTCTCCGGCATAGCTGGGAATGGGATCCGGCCCGCCTCGACGAACTGATCCAGGCCGCAGCACCCGCCACGCTGTATCTCTGCGGCGGTGCGGACAATCAGCTGGAACTGGCCGATCGCTTCACTCAAGTGTTCTTGCTGGAGATCGACGAGCCCACCATGCTGGCACGGCTGGATACCCGCCAGGACAACGAGTGGGGCCGTGCCGGGGACTCTCGCGAGTACATACGCCGCCTCCTGCCGGGATACCAGGACCGCTTGCGCGCCTTCGGGGCGATTCCCATCGACGCCAGGCAGCCCCTTGACCAGGTGGTGGACGTGATACTGTCCCGCACGCTTGCTAACTCGGTCACGAGCCGAGCCAGCAGCCAGGCAATCACCCCGGCAGTCCTGCCAGACCCTAGAAACCGTCAAGCATCACCTGAAGACAATCCGTCAACGATCAGCTGGGCTTAGACACACAACAACTGCGACAGGCTCTGCGTCTACAGCCCCGCCTCCGCCTCGGCCGCCTCGGGCTCGGGACCGTACGCTGCGAGGCCCCCACCCGGAACGGCACCTAGCCTGAGGCGCTTCCCCGGTCGTGTAGCCCCAGATGTCAGGACAGGGCACACAGACCAGGGAAGCGTGGACCCGAATCTGTACAGACCTTCTGTACGGTTTCAAGGGCGCGCGGAGCGCGCCGGGCCCTGCAGGGCACCGTTCCTGGGCCAGCGCCGCGCGAGGATGACGCAGGTCCGAGCGCGGCGCAGCTCCAGCCGAGCACCGGGCTGGGCCCGTTGGGGAACGTCGCCCGCCTGGGCGCCTTGTGCCGTTCTTAGACCCTCCGGGCCACGGCGGCGTCGGCGCGCGAGCCGTCCCCGCGACCCACCGCACCGGCCGGTGCCGCAACGATCAGCGCCAGGCGCACGAGCTGCAAAAGCGGCCGTCCTCCCGGCGGAGTTCTGTCATAGTTGCCCGACCACGCAGCGGGGCATGCGCGACTGCTATCGGGCCATCCAGATCTTTGCGAAGAGCTGACAGTCGGCTGAGTCTTGGGTCGTCGGCCCCGACGTCATCTTGAAGCCACTTCTCATACTGCCGGGTTGAGCATCTTCCAGTACCCTTCGGAAATGACCTCGACGCCGCCGTCGGTCACCTTGATGGCGGTCTGAGCGTCGATGGCGTATGCCGGACCCTTTATCTCGGCGGCCCACCGTTCCGCCTCGGCCATGGTGTTGTCCGGACATCCGGGCTGTCGAGGTGCGGGAAGATGGCGAAATCGACGACTCCCAGCGTGCTGTCATCACCGGTGCGCGGCTTCCAGCCGACGAAGTCCTCCCCGATGCGTGGAGTCAGCACCATGCTCCCGGCACTGAGCCCGACGTAGACCGTGTCGCGCAGCGACGGGAAGGGCCGGCGAGTCGACTCCCGCATCCAGTGGCACAGATACAACGCGTCGCCGCCGTTCACCAGCAGGGCTTCTGCCTCTCGGACCCAGGAGACCCAGTGCTCCTTGTCGATGCTGGGCAGTGCGGTCAGCTCCAGCACGCCCACCGACTTCCACCCCAACTCGGTCATGGGACTGGGGGATCGCCCGCTGATGAAACGCCATGGCCCGCCTGGATTCCCGAAAGGGCCCCCGTATCCTGCGGTGGGGATGCAGAGGGCGTTGGCCTCGGCGATCGGTTTGCCCAGGAGATCGACCAGCGCCGCCAGGATGCTTGCGTTCCTGACACCGGAGTCGGTTAGGAGAAGCTTCATCGGGCCACCCTAGGCCGACGACCACGTCAGCAACTGCTCGAGCCAGGGTGGGTACGGGCTCGTCAACAGGTGGAAGATCGTGCGCTGAACAGCCCACCGAGCGGTTCGGCAAGGCCTCGATCTGCTGCCACGTCGGCCGGGGAAGCGGACCCGCGATCACTCACGTATTCCCCACGCTTCGGCTAGCTCCTCGCGGTTAAGGGTGGGCGTCGTCGCCGGGCCAGGGTCGGCTTGGATGCGCCTTCTGGCGACATCACGGCCGACTTCCCGCCGTAGCCGCTTCAGCTCGGCTTTCAGGGCATCCAGTTCGGCGCGGGGGACGCTAACCGTTTCGGATGCCTCGGCGCTCACCTGCAGCTCCCTCCGGTTCGACCGTCCAGGGCCCAGTTTAGTTGGGCGAGCGTGGCCGGGCTCGTTGACCCGCAGTCAGGCATCGAGACCTTGCTAACGGATCTGCTAACTCACCGCCGCCCACTGCCGCGAAGCCAGAGATCTATCAGCGCGAAGACGAAGAAGCCGACAAGCGCTATCACCCCACGTGCCCGCCATGCCTGTTTTCCTGCGGCACTTGCGAGTGTCTGCGCCGTCTTGTTGCTGCCTCTCTGCGCGCCGCCACCGAGCCCAGTAGTACCCGAGCATCAGAGCCCCAATGACGGCCAGCACAGCCGCGTCCCGACTCATATCCTGATTTTCCACCAGCTTGCCTGGAAAGACCGGGGTTTTGACAAGGAAACGTTCGGCCTTTTCGAGTGTGCTCGTAATGCGTAGATGATCGGTTGGATTCCGATGGGCGGCTCTCCCAGGTCAGAGGCCCCTTCCGAGCCAAGGACGAGGCCTCTTTGCTAACCGGCCGGGGGCGCCGCGGCGGAGGTCTGGCGAGATGATCTTCGCACTGCGAAATGAGATGCTGTCTGGCAAAACCAAGGCTGCCGGGGGGAGAAGGTCGCGGCCGGGATCAGACCGAAGATCCTCAACCTGGCAGGCACGGCAATGGCCAGACCTTGCCACTGTCGGCACTGCTGGAGTGACTGCGGTGGCGACTGCCTGCTTCCGGGCGACGCGGGTGACGCGGGCTTGTGCATACACAAGCCGAATATCAGGCTGTCCTGGCCGGACCGATTCCGGCTCATGAGGACCCGGAGATTTTGGCGGCGGGTGTTCTGGGGACTGTACAGCTAATGGGGTCTCCCGGGTCAACCGTGACCTGTACGTGCGTGACCGCCATTGTCGATTTGGGATTCGGCCGCGTCTGGCTGGTGAACGGGTAACGTCGCGCGTCCTTCACTGCGATCCCGGCGGGCGCGGATGCCGTAGTTGCCGAGGGACGGCTCGAGCAGATCGAAGGCGCGGGTGGCGGCACCGGCCAGCACGGCACAGATTTCCCCGCGGGGCTGCCCGGCAAGGCTGCGCTGGCTGGCTTCGGCGGACAGCACGCGGTGCACCGAGGCGAGGAGGGCCGCCACGAGTCGCTGCTGCGGGTTATCGATCCCGGTCTCGGCGGCGATGGCGTCGCCGAGCGCCCTCTCACGCTCATCCAGCATTTCCAGCACCCGGCTGGTCAGTACCGGACTGCTGAGGATCATCTGGGCGAAGCCCGGGCTGGAAAGGCCGAGTGTGACGTCGGCCCTGGCGACGGCCTCGGCGTAGTCGCGGCGGATGGCGGCGAGCATGCTCTCACCGGGCGCCCGGGCGGCGATGACGTCGGCCAGGTGGCCCACCACGGCCTCGGCGCGGTCGAAGACCAGGTCCTCCTTGCGCGGGAAGTAGTTCGTCACGGTCATCTTGGCCACACCGGCCGCGTCGGCGACCTGGGCGATCGTGACCTCGTCGAAGCCACGCGTCACGAACATCCGGGTCGCGATGTCCGAGATCGCCTGCCGGGTCTCCTGCTTGCGCCGCTCGCGCAGTCCGGTTGCCATGCCAGCACCATAGCCAAAAGCTAGGTCGGATACAAAATTAGGTTTGACATAAATTTATGTCTGACCTAAGTTAGCGGCTATGACAGCGACTCAGACACAGCGCCCCGAGGCAGCCCCGGCGTCAGGCCCGGCCCAGGCACCCGCAGGCCCCGGATCCGCGGGCCGCCGTCCCGGCATGGCCGCGGCGCTGCGGCCGTTGCTGATCGACGTCGGCATCCCGGTCGGCACCTACTACCTGCTTCGCAACGCGTTCGGCGTGAGCCTGTGGCTCTCCCTGGCGCTGAGCAGCATCGGCCCGGCAGTGCGCGCCATCGCCGGCCTTCTGGCGGAGCGGCGGCTGAACCTGCTGGCCGTGCTCATGCTGGCCGTCAACCTGGCGGGCATCGCGGTCAGCTTCCTGACCGGCGACCCGCGGGCGATGATCGCCAAGGACTCGGTCGTCAGCAGCGTGATCGCGTTCGCCATCCTCGGCTCGGTCGTGCTACGGCGCCCGCTGATGTCTGCGGGGCTCAAGCCGTTCATGACCAAGGGGGAGCCGTGCCGGACGGCGGCGTGGGACCGGCTGTCCACGGCCTCGCCCCGGTTCCGCCGGCTCGAGTTGCTGTTCAGCACCATCTGGGGGCTGGCGCTGCTCGCCGAGTGCGCCGCCCGCCTGGTGGGCGCGTACATGCTGCCGGTCACCACCATGGTGTGGCTGGGCACCGTGATGACGCTGGGCGCGATCGGCGTCGCCATCGTGGCAGGCGGAGCCGCGGCCGGGCCGATCCAGAAGATGATTGACGCCGAAGCGGCTGCGTCCTGACCCGGAAGGATTCCCATGCGCGGCAAGGGCATCAACTACGACACCGGTTTTCCCCCGGGCGGCCAGAGCAGCCGCGAGCACTTCGACGCCGATATCAATCGGCTGCTCCGTAGGCGGGCAAAGTAGGCCATGCGGTGTACTGGGGGCCAGGAGGGTCTGACGACCGTCGTCCGTAAGGCAGGAGGCGCAGGCCGGGCATGACGAGGGCCTGGATGCTTGATGAGCTTGCGCACGCCGGCCCGGAGCATCTCGATCCGGCGTTCGTCGCTGGCTTCGACCGCAAGCAGGGATATCCCGATCCTGCCGAGGATCTCGACGTGCTGCGAGAGCACGGCATCGGCCGGGCCGCCACCGTCGTTGATCTCGGTACCGGGACCGGGCGGTTCGCTCTGGCCGCCGCGCCGCTCGTGCGCCGCGTGGTGGCCGTCGATGTTTCGCCCGCGATGCTGGCCGTGCTGCGCGAGCGCGTCGCCGGGGCCGGGCTGCCGAACGTCGAGTGCGTGCGGGGCGGGTTCCTCAGCTACGAGCACACCGGCGCGCCCGCGGACGCGGTGTACACCCGCAACGCCCTGCACCAGTTGCCGGACTTCTGGAAGGCCCTCGCAGCTGGAGCGGATCGCGAGCGCCTCGCGGCCCGGCGGCGTGCTGCGCCTTCGCGATCTGATCTTCCGACTTCTCAGCCCGCCGAGGCCGGTCGCCGTTCTCGAGCGGCTGGCTTGACGCATGCTGCGGCGCCGGATGCGTCCCGCGGCTACATCGCGATGATTGATCTTCGACTTTGCACCTCCGTCCGAGGTCAGCACCGTTCTCGCTGGCTGGCTCGATGGTGCGATGCTCGGATCCGCAGCCGCGGTTCACCGCGTCACCGCCGACTTCGACCGGGTCATCTACGGTGCTACACGTGCGTCAAGGCACGTTCCGCTGAGCGCTCGCCGGTCGAGCCGGCATGCAGGTACACCGTCTTGCCGTCGGTTCCCTGTCGTGCACTGTCACGGGACTGGCGGCGCATGCGATCTACGGATGCCTACGACCGTGCATCGTGCCTGGCCGCGCGCGGCCCACGGCCGCTGGTACGGCGAGGGCCCCTCCCGCACGGGAGGGGCCCTTCGATACCCCGCGTCACTCCGGCGCTGCCGCCTATCGCCGATGTGCCCGTGCAGCGACTCGGCCATGGCGCCTCAGCGCGGTCAAGCGACTGGGCGTGGCCGTCGACGGCGAAGCTGCAGCCGATATAGCCGTGGTCATCCCAGTACATCACCGCGGCGAGCCTCGGGTTGGCCTGCACGTAGGCCTTCATCTCGCCGATGTAATGCGCCTGCCAGGCCGGCATGGCCGAGAACGCGGCGCTGGCCCATTCGGCCAGGAACACCGGCTTATCGCCGTGAATCCTGGCGAACGCGAGCACCGGGTTGAACAGCGAACCGGGCGTGACCGCGGCTTGCGTGGGCTTGGCGCTCCTGTGACGCGGCAGCCGCCCCGGTTGTAGCCGTCAGCGGCGACCACGTTCACGTTGGCCGCGCCGGGCCAGTAGTTCGCGGCGAACCCGGCCCGCAGCGACCACTTCGGCCGCTGGCTGGCCGGGAAGTAGGCCATGTGCATGAGGATCAAGGCCCAGCGCAGCCGGCCGCCGGAGCCGACGTTGAGGTGCGCCTTGGCGGCGAGGGCGTGGATGTGTCCCAGGCCTTGATGAACTGGGCCGGGGTGCCGTTGACACTGGTTCGGCGGGGTTATTCGCCTCGTGCTCGAAGTCGACGTACACCGCGGGTATGTGATAGGTGACGGCTTCCTGCTCGGCCTCGGTGAGCCAGGCGCGGATCTGCTTGTCCTGGCGCCCGGCCGCGATCGAGGCATAGGTGATCCCGCGGCCAGTGGGGCACATCCAGGCTGGCCAGCACCGTGGTGCCGGCCGCCATCAACTGCTTGATGTGGGGCGTGGTGAACTTCTGGCCAATCATGTAGTAGATCCGGACGATCGCGAGCTTGCGGCCAAGCTTGCTCTGTTCGGCGACCAACGGGTAGGTGCCGCCGAAGAGCGTGCCACCGGTCACGCCCGCGTGTGGCTCTGCCGCGGGCAGCCAGGGTCCTGGCGCTGGCCTGGACGGCTTGGACGGACGGCAAGGCGAACGCAAGGAAGATCGCGAGCAATGCTGCAAAACGGAAATTGCGGGGTTTCACTGAATCTCCAGGGCTAGTAGTCCTGCCCGGCACGGAGCACTGTCTGTGGTGACGGCGCGCCGTGCTGGCAGCTGCCAGCACAGTCGGCGATGGCGCCTCCCTTCCTTACAGCGTGATCGGGCGGCAGCCTACTGCGGTGAAGACCCCCATGCGGGACATTCTGAGATATGTCCGTGGTGTCGGCTTTGCTGAGTCCAGAAAGTATTGTTACCGATGTATCTGAGGCCATCACGGAACCGCATCAAGACCGCCGAGTGCCCGGGTGAGTGAACCAAGCGCGGCAATACGGCCACCAAGGGTGAGCAGCAACAAGGCCGTGCGGGAACAGTGATAGTGGTGCATTAGTGGCGGGTTAACGGCGGGTTAACGGCGACGCGGATTCCTGAGCCCGCAGGCCGGAACACACGGGCACCGGGACGGCACCGCGCAGGGGCCGCGCAGCCCGCTGGTCATCGTCACCCCGTTCGCCGAGCGCGGGTTCACCGGCACGACCCCGACGTCGTTCGCCGGGATTCTGAGCTTTGCCGGAGCACAATTTCGGCTTGTCCCGCTCGGGCCCGGCGACGCCGGCGCCTATCCGTTCACTAACGTGTTCAATTTCCGTCAGGCGCCGCTGCGGCCCGTTCGGATGATTTACCGTAAGTGGCCCCGCGACGCCTATCACGTCAACCTCGCGGAAGGGCGCGACGACACCTGAGCCAGCGCGGGCGTGGCCGGCGTCGGCGCTGGCCACGCCCGCGGAGGCTTGCTTTCGCCCGGCAGCGGGGATACCCGACGAAGGCGGGGCGGGCCAGCGGGGGATAAACGTGAGAAAGCGAAGGAAACTTGCTTACGCCCGGCGCGCCCAACCCGTACGATTGCGCTCCATCCACTCGTAAGCTGAGCGGCTCCTCACGGGCGGGAAAGGCACATGGCGGTACTCCGGCGGGGTTACTCGGTGCCCGAGCACGTCTCCATGTTCGCCGCCGGCGCGGCGATGGCTCGGCGCCGTCTACCCGGCCGTGGTGGCCCACACGGGCTTTACCGGCCTGCCGTGCCCGCTCCGCACGCTCACCGGGGTGCCCTGCCCGTTCTGCGGCATGACCACCGCGACGGTGGCCATCAGCCACGGTGAGTGGGGGAGCGCGGCGGCGGCCAACCCGCTCGTGTACCTGGTCGCGATCCTCGTCGTCTGCACCCTGCCGGTGCTGCTGGCGAGAACCGCGGGGCTGGTCCCAAGCCCGCGCCCGTGGCCGGAGGCGAAGCGCCGCCGCGTCCGCTGGGCCATGGCCGTGCTGGTCGGCCTGAGCTGGCTCTTTCAGCTACACAGGTTCGGATTCCTCTAGACCGCCCTCCGGATGTGAGGGCGCGATCCATCACCTCAGAAAGGTCTTGCAATGGCGTATGCAGCAGATAACCCGGCGGTTAGCCCGGCGGCGTATGCGAACTGGGGCCAGCGCGTGGGCGCATACCTCATCGACTACCTGCCGATCATCGTGCTGGAACTGATCGGGGTCGTTCTCCATGTCGTGATCCTCACGCTCCTGTTCTTTCTCGCCTCCCTCGCGTGGTGGATCTACAACCGGTGCATCCAGGCAGGGCGGACCGGTCAGTCGCTCGGGAAGAAGACGCTCCACCTGCGCCTCATCAGCACGAACACCGGTGAGCCGATCGGCGCTGGCATGGCCTTCGCCCGCGACATCTGCCACATCCTCGACTCGCTCGCCTGCTACATCGGCTGGCTGTTCCCCCTCTGGGACGCCAAGCGCCAGACGTTCGCCGACAAGATCGTCAGCACGGTCGTCATCCCGGAGTAAGCCGGGCCGCGAGGGGGGCCGCCCAGGACGGGCGGCCCCCCTCGCGCACATGGCCGGGGGCCGGGCCCGCGGGCCGGTGCGGTCAGGTCGCGGCCATGCCGTCCAGGTGCCGTGGCTCGTGGCCCACGTAGATCTGCCGCGGCCGGGAGATGCGCTGCTCGGGATCGAGGATCGCCTTCCTGCCACTGCGCCAGCCAGCCGGGCATGCGGCCGATCGCGAACAGCACCGGGAACATCTCCACCGGGAAGCCCATGGCCTGGTAGATGATGCCCGAGTAGAAGTCCACGTTCGGGTACAGCCGGTGGCTCACGAAGTACTCGTCGGCCAGCGCGATGCGCTCCAGTTCCAGCGCGATGTCGAGCAGCCGGTTCGGCGCCGGTGACCTCGAACACCTGGTCCGCGATCGTCTTGATGATGGTCGCCCGCGGGTCGAAGTTCTTGTACACCCGGTGGCCGAACCCCATCAGCCGTATCTCGCCCCGCTTCACCCGGTCGATATACGCGGGGATGTTGTCAACCGAGCCGATGTCGTTGAGCATCCGCAGCACCTGCTCGTTCGCGCCGCCGTGCAGCGGCCCGTAGAGCGCGGCGGTGGCCGCTGCCGCCGCCGAGTACGGGTCGGCCCGGGAACTGCCGACCACCCGCATCGCGCTGGTGGAGCAGTTCTGCTCGTGGTCGGCGTGCAGGGTGAACAGCACGTCGAGCGCGTGGGTGAGGACCGGATCCGGGTTGTACCGGGGCTCGGTCATCCGCCGCATCATGCTCAGGAAGTTTCCGGCGTAGGACAGTTCGTCGTCGGGGTAGGCATACGGCAGTCCCATCGCGTGCCGGTAGGCGAACGCCGCCAGCGTCGGCATCTTCGCGATCAGCCGGACGATCTGCTCGTGCCGCCGTTCGGTGTCGGAGATCTCCTTCGCCCCCGGGTAGAACGTGGACAGCGCCGCGATCGTGCTCACCAGGATGCCCATCGGGTGGGCGTCGTGGTGGAACCCGTCGATGAACTTCTTCACGTTCTCGTGCACGAACGTGTGCTGGGTGATCTCGTCCGCCCAGGCGGCGGATTCCTCCTTCCCCGGCAGCTCACCGTGGATCAGCAGGGAGGCCACGTCGAGGAACGGCACCCGCCCGGCGAGCTCCTCGATCGGGTAGCCCCGGTACCGCAGGATGCCCTTCTCCCCGTCGATGAAGGTGATGGCGCTGCGGCAGTTCGCCGTGTTCATGAAGGCTGGATCATAGGAGAGCAGCCCGAAGTCGTCGTCGGAAGCCTTGATCTGGCGCAGGTCAGTGGCCCTGATCGCACCATCGGCGATAGGCAGTTCGTAGGCGCGGCCCGTGCGGCTGTCGGTTACGTGCAGCACGCCCTGCGGCTGGGAGGTGTTCGTTGCCATGCCCCAAGTTCATCACCCCCGGCCGGCGGCGCATAGGCCCGGGTTACCGCACGCCCATCCGGATCCGGGGCGAGCGGCCCGGGCTGAGCCAGCGCAGCAGCGGCAGCAGTTCCCCGGGCGGCAGCGTCACGCAGCCGGCCGTCGCGATGCCGATGTTGAGGTGCAGGAAGATCGCGCTGCCCAGCCCCGGCGTGCGGGCGGTGTTGTAGCCGATCACCAGGCCGTCGTCGTAGGCCGGGACGTCCATCGGCTCCGGGTTCGCGCCCGGGCTGGCGTGACGGCTGTCCACCCACTCGTTGTACCTGGGGCTGGCCGGGTCGTCGTCCCAGTAGTCGTACGGGCCGGATCTGCCGGTACCGGAACCGGAAACCTGGATTCGGGCCGGCGCCGAAGAAGAAAGGAATGCTGAACGATCCTGACGGGGTACGGCCGTCGCCCTCGCGCTTGCCTCCGGGCGGGGCGAACCCGTTACGGCCGATCCGTGCCGTCCACGGCCCGAAGACCCGCTGCCAGCCGTGGCTGGTGCGGCGATAGGCGGTCAGCACGGCGTAGGTGGACCCGTACGAGGCGGCGGTCACCCTGATGAGCTGCCGCACGGCCGGCCGCGCGGCGTGGCCCTCGGCGGCCGGCGCCGGCCCGGTGCTGGCCGTCCGGGGAGCAGGCGACGGGGCGGGCGCGGCCCGCGCGGTACCCGGATCCCGGGGCCGCCCGGGCGCCGCGCCCGGGCCCGCCGCGCAGCCGGTCGCCAGCAGCCCGGCCATGGCCAGCCCGGCCATGGCCAGCGCGGCCGTGGCCAGCGCGGCCGGGCCTCGGCGGGCGGCGGACCGGGGGAGCCTCACCGTCGCAGGATGCCACACCCGCATCGGCCAGGACGGATTCCGGGCACCCCGGGCCGCTCGCGCCCCCCTTCGGTGGGTAATAACGAAATTACATATAGTGACCATCACGGGAGGAACGCCGGTGACGTGAGGCAGCCGCGATCCATCATCTTCTACGCGTGGGCCTTGGTTGCTGGCCCAGCTGGCCCTCGCCGCGGGCGTGATCGCGTTCGTCCTGGTGGGCGGCGCCCAGCAGCGGGCCGAACTGGAAGGCCTGCACGCCAGGGCACAGGCCGCCCAGCTCGCCAACCTCACCATGGTGGACCGAGTTCCTCGGCGCGCAGCGCGCGGCCCGGGGGTACCAGGCCACCGGCGACCTCGGGCTGCTTGGCGCGTACCGCACCGGCGAGGCCCGGTTCGCTGCCTCGCTGGCCCAGCTCAGGCGCCTGACCGGGGCCGATGCGGCCGGCCTGGTAACCGGGCAGGCCCGGCTCGCGCGGCAGGCCTTCCAGGCCGCCGACCAGGCGGTGGCGGCCCCGGCGGGCAGCAGCCGGGCGGCCGCGCACTACGCCAGCGCCGCGGCCATCACCGGCAGGTTCTTCGCCCGGGACGGCGGCCTGCAGGCGCGGCTGAACCGGGACAGCGATCTACTCGCGGCCGCACAGCGCCCGGACCCTCGCACACCGGGCAGGGCTGGGTCAGCGCCATCCTGGTATTCGGGCTCATGGTGCCGGTGATCGGGGTCGCCGTGTTCCTGCGCTGGGTGAGCGGCCCGCTGCACGCCACCACCGGCATGGTGCGGCTGCGCGCGCGGGGGGACATGCAGGCACGCGCGGTGCCCGGCGGGCCCGCCGACCTGCGGGACCTGGCCCTGTCGATCAACTTCCTGGCGGACGAGGGCAACCGGATGCGGGAGGCGGAGGCCGACCGGGCCCGGCTGCAGGCCGGCGTGCGCCAGGCCGCCATCCGCATCCGCGAGCATCTGCGCGGCCAGGAGATCCTCGCCGAAGCGGTCACCGCGGTCCGCGAGCACCTGCTGGTGGACTGGGTCTATGCCGGGATCGTCCGGGAAGGGCAGCTCACCCTGGAGGGCGTCAACGAGAGCGCCCGGGCCACGGACGGTGACATGGTCGGCTACCTCCCGCCCGACGCGATCGACTGGCTCCGCGAGATCTACCGGCACCGGTCCAGCCACCGGGTCCAGGACCTGGCCGGGCCGGACGGCACAGGACATTCCAGTACAGATCCGCCGGAGCCTGCTCGAACTCGGCGGGGCGTCGCTGCTGCTCATCCCGTTCGGCGCGGGCCCGGAACTTCTCGGTGCACTGGGCCTGCTGCGGTACGACCCGGCCAGTCCCTGGACCGACGCGGAAACCGCCGCGGTCGAGTCGCTGGCCCGTGACATCGGGCGGGGCCTGGAGCATGCCCGGCTCTACGAGGGAGAGGAGCACCTGGTCGCCGAGCTGAAGTCGCTCGACGCGGCCAAGACCAGCTTCCTCGCCTCCGCCTCCCACGACCTGCGCTCCCCGCTCACCAGCATCATCGGCTACGTCGAGATCCTGGCCGACGAGGACGAGGGGCCGCTGATGCCCACCCAGGCCCGGATGCTGGACGCGGTGGACCGGAACGCGCGCCTGCTGATGACCTTGATCGAGAACATGCTCACCACCGCCAAGATCGAGATGGGCGGGTTCATGACCCGGCGGAGCCCGGTGGACCTGGCCGGCCTGGTCACCGCGGCGGCGGACGTGATCAGGCCCGCGGCGGCCGCGGGCGGGCTGGACCTGGAGGTGAGCTGCCCGCCCAGCGCCCTGATCGTGGACGGGGACGCCGACCAGCTTGACCGGGTCCTGGTCAACCTGCTGTCCAACGCGGTGAAGTACACCCCCAAGGGCGGGCATGTCCGGACGGCCCTGGCCAGCGAGGGTGATTCCGCGGTGCTCACGGTCGCGGACACCGGGATCGGCATCCCCGCCCAGGATCAGGCCGCCCTGTTCACCCGGTTCTTCCGGGCGTCCAACGCGGTCGCCGGGGCCGTGCCGGGATCGGGCCTGGGCATGTCCATCGCGCGCACGATCGTGACGAACCACGAGGGGGACATCAGCGTGGAGTCCGCCGAGGGCGAGGGCACCACCGTGACCGTGCGGATCGCGCTGGCAAAGCCGGGCGTGCCACCGGCGCGGACGGGCCGTGCCGGTGGCAGCCTCCCGGTCTGAGGCCGGGACCGCCCGCCCTGATAACGCCCCGCCAGGCGGCACCAGGGCGGGAGCCGGGCAGCCCTTACAGGCCGTCGTTGATCAGCCGGCCTGCCTGCTCGTACTTCGCCGGATCCCGCTTCTTGTAGTAGAACGCGGCACCGATGCCGATGAGCACCACGGCGAGGTCGATCGGGCCTAGCCAGTAGGCATAGCTGTAGCTGGACGCGCCGAGGAACCCGATGTTGGTGAACAGCAGGTACACGACGAACGCCTGGGAGAAGAACGACAGCAGCGGCGCCAGCCGGGTCTTGAACCAGTGCACCTCGTCGCGGTGGTAGCGCTCGTAGTAGACCAGGATGGCCAGCGAGACCAGGGCCTGCACGGACAGGATGATGATCACGCCCATGAGCGCCATCAGCCCGTAGACCTGCACGTAGGCCTGGGAGGTCGGGTCGTTGGTGCCGGTGAAGATGGCGAACAGGGCGATGATGAAGGCCGCGATCACCGTCTGGGTGACCGAGGCGATGTGCGGGCTCTTCCACTTGGGGTGGGTCTTGCCGAGTGCCTTGGGCATGAAGCCCTCCCGGCCGAGCGAGTAGAAGTACCGGGCCGTGGTGTTGTGGAAGGCCATGCCGCAGGCGAACGAGCCGGTGATGATCAGGTAGCTCATGATCGAGGCGACCCAGTGGCCCGCGTACTGCCCGGCGGGCTGGAGGTAGAAGTTGGCCGGATTGTTCTGCGCCTGCGTGATCGCGGCGTGGATGGACGAGTACCCGCTCAGCGGCGCCCACGAGGTCACCGTGTAGAAGATGCCCAGGCCGATCACCGAGATGTACAGGGCCCGGGGCACGATCCGCTTCGGGTCGCGGGACTCCTCGCCGTAGTTGGGCGCCATCTCGAAGCCGACCCAGGACCAGAAGGCGAAGAACAGCCCGATGCCGATCGCCCCGGCGACGATGCCGTGCGAGGCCGGGAAGCTCTTGAACGCGTTCACCGGGTTGATCGCGTTGAAGTTCACGTTCCCGTGGCCGAACAGGAAGACGTCGAAGATGATCAGGATCGCGACCTCGCTGATCAGGCCGATCGCCAGCAGGTTCGCGGAGACGCGGACGTCGAAGTAGGCCAGCACCCCGATGAGCGCGATCATGAACAAGGCCAGCCAGGGCCAGCCGACGTTCCACCCGAACGAAGCCAGCTTCAGGTTGAGGAAGTAGGCGAACCCGCCGGCCAGGGATGCCTCGAACACCGAGTAGGCGACCAGCGAGCCGAAGCCGGTGCCGATGCCCAGCTCCCGGCCCAGCCCGTGGCTGATGTAGGAGTAGAAGCCGCCCGCGGTGGTCTTCTTCCGCGCCATGGCCACATAGCCGACCGAGAAGATCACCAGGACGATGGCGGCGAAGATGAACGTGGCAGGTGCGCCCACCCCCTGCCCGAACCCGACCACGATCGGCGTGTTGAACAGCATGGCCGAGATCGGCGCGGAGCCGGTGACGGTCAGGAACAGCACGCCACCGAGCCCGACGGCGCCCTTGCGGAGCTTGGCGACATCGCTGCGCTGGGAGACGTCGAAGTCCTCGGGGAACATGCCGGGAGCGAGCGGAATGCCGTCCCCGCCAGTTGAGGTGTCGGACTGTGCCATGATTCCTCCCCCACAGCGGGGTGCGCGGGGTCCGGGCGGCCCCGGCGCCGTTATTGGTCGGGCATGTGCGTTGTGGTACACGTCACAGCGCGGACGGTATCACCTGGTAGAAAGCCTGACAAGACTTCTGGTTCCGGAAATATGGAGTTAACAAAGACCGGTTGACACTAATCGGTCACATCCGGTATTTGTTTGGTTGAACCAAACGGACGGGGTGCGAATGCGCTCGGGTGCCGGGGCGCGGATGTGCAGAGTGCCCAGCGGCGCGGGGCGCGTCGCGCCGGAGCCGCGCAGGGTGCCTTGCGCTGCAGCGCGGGGCGCCTGCGCCGGAGGCGCGGAGGTGGCCGGTGGCCGAGGAACTCATCGCCTTCGCCTCCAAGGGCGACATGCTCGCCAAGTCCAAGGAGTTCTGGAACCCGGCCAAGACCCAGTTCTGGGTGGACTCGGGCGTCCCGCTGGTCATCGACCGGCGCGAGGGCTACTTCATCTACGACGTCGAGGGCAAGCGCCTGATCGACACCCACCTCAACGGCGGCACCTACAACCTGGGCCACCGCAATCCCGAGGTGGTAGCCGCCGTCACCGCCGCCATGCAGCACTTCGACATCGGCAACCACCACTTCCCCTCGCTGGCCAGGACCGCGCTGGCCGAGGCGCTGGTGAGCACGGGCCCGCCCGGCATCGCGAAGGTGGTCTTCGGCAGCGGCGGCGGCGAGGCGATCGACATCGCGCTCAAGACCGCCAGGCACGCCACCAAGCGGCGCAAGATCGTCTCGGTGGCCAAGGCGTACCACGGGCACACCGGGCTCGCCGTTGCCACCGGGGACGAGCGGTTCTCCACGCTGTTCCTCGCCGACCGGCCCGACGAGTTCAGCCATGTGCCGTTCAACGACCTGGCCGCCATGGAGCAGGCGCTGCGCGGCAAGGATGTGGCTGCGGTGATCATGGAGACGATCCCGGCCACCTACGGCTTCCCGCTGCCGGCCCCCGGCTACCTGGCCGGGGTCAAGCGGCTGTGCGAGGCGCACGGCGCGCTGTACATCGCCGACGAGGTGCAGACCGGGCTGATGCGCACCGGTGAGCTGTGGGCGATCAGCAAGCACGGCGTGGTCCCGGACATCCTGGTCACCGGCAAGGGCATCTCCGGCGGCATGTACCCGATCAGCGCCGTCCTGGTGAGCGAGGCGGCGGCCGGGTGGCTCAGCGAGGACGGGTTCGCGCACATGTCCAGCTTCGGCGGTGCGGAACTCGGCTGCGTGGCGGCGCTGAAAACGCTGGAGATCACCTGCCGTCCCGAGGTCCGGTCGATGGTGCACTACAGCGCCGCCCTGATCGGCGACGGATGCCGGCGGATCCAGGCGCGCTGCCCGGACTGGTTCGTCGGCATCAGGCAGGACGGCCTGGTGATGGGCCTGGAGTTCGACCACCCGCGGGGCGCCCAGTTCGTCATGCGGCGGCTCTACGAGGCCGGGGTCTGGGCGATCTTCTCCACCCTCGACCCACGGGTGCTCCAGTACAAGCCGGGCGTGCTGATCACTCCCGCGCTGTGCGAGGAACTGCTCGACCGCACCGAGCACGCCATCGGCCTCGCCGCCCGCGACGCCCGCTCCGGCCGGGGCCAGCCATGACGCGCCCGCGGCGATCCCGGGTTGCCGGCCCCGCTCCCGCTCAGGCCAATTGTAGTTGGCGCAACCAGCATTCTTTCGTGGTGGTTGGCGCAACGACCACAAACGCTGTCCCGAGTGGAGGCGGCCGTGACCGCGCAGCCCGGGCGGTGTGGCCGGTGTGGCGAATGTTTCCGCTGTGGGCCGCGGTGCGGCCGCGGAGGCGTCGGAGGCGATCAGCTTCGAGGTGCTCAGCGATCCAGCCGGGGTGCCCCGGGCCCGGGCCATGCTGCAGCGGGCCGAGTGGGCGGCCCGGGCGTTCGCCCGCTACGACAAGCAGGCCGTGGACCGGGTGGTGCACGCCGCCGCCCAGGCCGCCGCCGCCAGGCGCCCGCGAATACGCCGAATGGGCGGTCCGCGAGACCGGGTTCGGCGTCGCCGACCACAAGGTGGTCAAGAACCTCGCCTGCAGCACCGGGCTGGTCGAGGCGTACGCCACCCACGACTACGTGACCCCGCGCTTCGACCCGGCCGCCAAGATCGTCGAGATCCCGCGCCCGGCCGGGGTGGTGCTCGCCCTCACCCCGTCCACCAACCCCGTCGCCTCGGTGTTCTTCAAGGCCCTGCTGGCGCTGATGACACGCAACGCGGTAGTCATCAGCCCGCACCCACAGGCCGCCGAATGCTGTGCGGATGCCGCGCGCACGCTGGAGCGGGCGGCCGTCGCCGCCGGCGCCCCGGACGGGGTCATCCAGGTCGCGGACCGGCCCTCGGTGCCGCTGATCGACGCGCTCATGACCGACGAGCGGACCAGCGTCATCGTGGCCACCGGCGGATCCCCGGTGGTGCGCGCCGCCTACAGTTCCGGCACCCCCGCGATCGGCGTCGGCCCTGGCAACGTGCCCGTGCTCGTGGACGCGACCGCCGACCTGGCCAAGGCGGCCAAGCGGATCGTGGACAGCAAGAGCTTCGACAACTCGATCCTGTGCACCAACGAGTCCGTGCTGATCGTCGAGGACTCCGTCGCCGCCACCCTGCTGCGCCACCTCAAGCGGGAAGGCGCGCACCTGCTGGAGCCGGGCGAGGCCGCCAGGGTCGCCGCGCTGCTGTTCCCCGGCGGGCACTTCGACGTCCGGTTCGTGGGCAAGGACGCGCCCTGGATCGCGGCCGAGGCGGGCCTGCGGGTGCCCGGCACGACCCGGGTCCTGCTCGCCCCGTTTTCCCTGGCCGTCCCCGAGGAGCCGCTCGCGCACGAAAAGCTCTGCCCGGTGCTCGGCCTGGTCCAGGTGCGCAGCGCCCGCCGGGGCATCGACGTGGCCCGTGCGGTGCTGCGCATCGCCGGGCGCGGGCACTCGGCGGCGATCCACAGCACCGACCCACGGACGATCATGGACTTCGGGGCCAGCGTCGATGTCCTGCGGGTGTCCGTCAATGTCGGCAACAGCCTGGGCAGCTCGGGGATCTCGACCGCGCTGGCGCCGTCGATGACCGTGGGGACGGGGTTCTTCGGGCGGTCGTCGCTGACCGAGAACCTGGAGCCGAAGCACCTCGTGCAGTGGACCCGGATGGCGTATCCCACTGAGGCTGACGAGGCCTTCGGGTCGTTTTCTGGACTGGTTCCGTGGGAAGCGCCGGCCGGGCCCGTGCCGCCGTATCCGATCGCGTCGAATGCGGGTCAGGGTGAGCGCGGGCCAGGGGGATACCTGGACGCGGACAGAACTCCGCGCCCAGGCACCCCCCTGCCCCACGTGACCAGTGAGGCGCGGTGGGGCGCGGGGACAGACATGGCTGCGCTGCGGGAGGAGATCAGGCGGGTTGTTATCGAGGAGCTTGCGCAGTTCGCGGGGGGATTCCGTGGCTGAATTGCGATCGTTCATCTTCCTGAACCGGCTGCAGCCGCAGACGATGTGTACCTCGGGACGTGGATCCGGGGGAGCCTGCCGCGCAGCGATGTGGCGGCGCAGATCATCGAGGTGGCCCCGGGGCTGGACATCGAGCCGCTGACGGATGTGGCGCTCAAGCACGCGGGGGTGCGCGCCGGGATCCTGGTGGTGGAGCGGCAGTTCGGGTACCTGGAGATCCACGGCGGGAACGACGAGGTGCGGGCGGCGGGATCGGCGGTGCTGGACGCGCTGGGGTGAGCGCGCGGGACGCGACGCGGCCGGTGGTGCTGGCCTCGAAGATCATCTCCATGCTGGACCCGCAGCACGCGTTCCTGATCAACCGGAACAAGATCGGGTCGATGGCACTCGCCGGCGAGTCGCTGTTCGTGCTGGAGATGCAGCCGGCGTCGTACGCGATCCTGGCCGCCAACGAGGCGGAGAAGGCGGCCCGGATCAAGGTGGTCGACTACCGGATGATCGGGGCCACCGGGCGGGTGTACCTGTCCGGGTCCGAGGCGGACGTGCGGCAGGCGGCGGAAGCGGCTGAAGATGCACTGCGCAGCAGGACAACAGAGCGGAGCCTCGCATGAACGGGCAGCGGCCGCAGGCCGCTGACACCGAGGCCATCCGGGCGCTGGTGCGGGAGGTCCTCGCGGAACTGCTCCCGGCGGCCGGACGGGATCCGGGGAACCCGGGAGCAGGGCTGGCAGGGCCGGACGGGCCCGCCCCGGCGCCAGGTGCGCCCGCGCAGCCGGGGCTGCCGCACACGGTCAGGGAGCACGTTGACTCGGTGGAGGTCGTGCCGATCAGGACGGACGCCGACCTCGGGTCTTTCGTTTTGCATCTGTTGCATTTGTTCGAGAACCCGAAGCACCGGGACGCCCTGCGCGCCGGGCGGCTGCGGTTCCGGCTGGCGGCGACCGCGGCCACCGGCGGCCCAGCCCAGCCACCGCATCGAGAAGGGCGCGGTCACCGAGGCGATGGTCGCCGCGTCCGCCCGGGCCGGTGCGCGGCTGGTGCTCGGCCCGCGCGCGGTGCTCACGCCGCTCGCCCGCGACCGCGCCCGCGCCGCCGGCGTCGAGATCGTGAAGGAGCGCTGATGCTTACCGCGACGGTGGTCGGCAACGTCTGGTCCACCCGCCGCCTGGCGGAGATACCGAACGGCGCCTTCCTGGAAGTGGAGGCCGAGGGCACGGGCACCCGGCTGGTGGCGTTCGACGTGCTGGGCAGCGGCGTGGGCGAGCGGGTCCTCGTCGCGCAGGGCTCGGTCGCCGCCGCCTGGTTCCCCGGCAAGGCACCGCCGATCGACGCGCTGATCATCGGCTCGATCGACGAGCCGGCGGGCCCGGGGGACGCCCCCGGATCCGGGGGTCCGGGGGTCGCTCCCCCGGGCAGCAGGGCGCGACACAGCAGCCGGTTCTGACAGGAAGAAAGGGAAAGCACATGGCTGATAACGCGATAGGAATGATCGAGACCAAGGGCTACGTCGCCGCGCTGGCCGCGGCCGACGCCATGGTCAAGGCGGCCAACGTGACCATCGTGGGCCGCGAGGATGTGGGTGACGGCCTGGTGTCGGTCACCATCATCGGGGACGTCGGGGCGGTCAAGGCCGCCACCGAGGCGGGCTCCGAGACCGCGACCAGCGTCGGCGAACTGGTGTCCGTGCACGTGATCCCGCGGCCGCACGCCGAGCTGGGCAGGCACTTCACCATCCGCGCCGAGTAACCGTGGCCCCGCCCGCACCGCCGCGCCCGGAACTGCGCGTCTACCTGCTGGTCCAGGACCTGCAGCGGCAGTTCGCCGCCTACCTGGGCACGCCCACCCGCGCCCGGGGCTACCCGCCGTTCGCCGGGGAGCACTCGCTCATCGTGGAGGTCGCGCCCGCGCTGGCCATCGAACGGGTCACCGACCTGGCGCTGCGCGCGGTGCCCACGGTCGAGCCGGGCATCCTGTTCGTGGAGCGGCAGTTCGGCGTGCTCGAGGTGCACGGCGCCGACCTCGCCGACGTGCACGCGCGGGCCGGGCGATCCTGGCCGGGCTGGACGCCGACCCGGCGGACCAGTTGCGGCCGCGGATCCTGTTTGCCGACGTCATCGAGGACCTGACCGACCGGCAGGCGGTCATCATCAACCGCAACCGGGGCGGGTCCATGGTGCTCCCCGGCGACACCCTGGGAGTTAGCGAGGTGACCCCGGCGCTGTTCGCGACCGTGGCCGCCAACGAGGCCGAGCGGGCCGCCCCCGGCGTGACGCTGGTCGACGTCTCGATGATCGGCATGGCGGGCCGGATCTACCTGGCCGGCCAGACCGCCGACGTGGCCAAGGCGCAGCAGGCGATGGCGGACGTGCTGGCCGCCGTCGAGG
>CAWCKG010000051.1:0-69186 GCA_963795785.1 uncultured Actinomycetes bacterium | reverse complement strand
CACAACATTCTCAAGAACAACAACAACGCGAACGCGCCGACCTCCGGGGCACCGCCGGGGCCGTGGGCACGGGCGTGGAGATCGCCGGTGGCGCGGACGACACGGTGCGCGACAACCTGTTCATCCACAATGGCGCGTGGGGCGTGGTCACGCACGACTACCCGGACACCGACACGCCTCCGCCTGGGTCGCACTGCCAGGGCGGTATCCAGGTTTCCCCGCAGTTGTGTGACTTCCCCGCGCACGGCAACAAGGTGTACGGCAACTTCTTCTCCGACAACGGCTTCTTCGGCAACGTCACCAACAGCGACCTGGCGACCGTGGTGCTGCTGCCGAACTCCGCGACGCCGCGGAACTGCTTCTACAGCACCGCGACGCGGCGGGCCGGGTGACCTCGGAGCCGAAGAACATCCAGACCGCCGCGGTGGACGGCAGGCCGTGCGGCAAGCAGGGCACCAGCACCGACGGGGCCCCTGGTGGAACAGTTGATCTGCGCCACCGGGGCGATAGGCCTTGGCACCTGCCCGCCGGGGTCGCACTACCCGAAGCAGACCAAGATCACCATCTTGCCGCTGCCTACCGCAGCCCACGATGCCTGACCGTGCGCGGGCGTGCCGGCGAACCCGTTCTGCGCGGCGGCCCGCACCTAGCTCACCATCGATTCAAACGAGGCGCCCGGCCCCGCGGCTTCCCGTCGCGCGGCGCGGGCGTGCTATCCGGCCCTTGGGCCGGGGGTGAGAGGCCGCCCGGCGGGACACTTGGGCGCGGACACAACTCCGCGCCCAAGTACCCACCGTCCGCCCTCGGGCCGCGTTCCGGAGCTGGCAAGGCACATTCGTCTCCCCGATCCGCGCGGCGTCATCCCGGGCCAGTGCCCGCGCGTCATGTTCATGGGGGCTACGGAATGAACGGCGGGCGGAGGTACTGGGATGAGCGCGAGGCGGAACTGGCGTAGCGGTGGCGTGGTGGCGGCACTGGCGTGCGGCGTGATGCTGGCAGCGGGTGGCCCGGCCACGGCGGGAGCTCGGCCTGCCTTAGCGGCGGGGGACATCTCGACTGTCGCGGGTGGTGTCGGCGGGCCGGCCAGGGCCACCACGGTGAGCCTGGGGGTCTGCGGTATCGCGTTCGGCGGCGGCCATCTCTACCTCGCCGGCTCCGGCACGCTGCGCAGTGTGAACCCGGCAGGCGACTGGCTGACCACCCCGGCGGGCATCGGGAACGTCACCGGGCCTTTGGGCAACGGCGTCCGTGCCACCGCCGCCTTCCTCGACGCCTGCGGGACAGCGGTCGATCCGTCCGGCAACCTGGTGGTCGCGGACTGGCAGGACAGCCTGATCCGGGTGGTGGCCACGGGCACCGGCACGTTCTACGGGCAGGCGATGACCGCCGGGCGCATCTACACCGTGGCCGGCACCGGCACCTTCGGATTCTCCGGTGACGGCGGCCCGGCGACCAGTGCCGCGATCGACGCGCCCATGGGCATCAGCCTGGACGGCGCGGGCAACCTGGTGATCCCCGACTCGGGCAACAACCGGATCCGGGTGGTGGCGGTCACCACGGGCACGTTCTACGGGCGGGCGATGACCGCCGGGGGACATCTACACCGTGGCCGGGGATGGCATGTCGGGCTCCTCCGGTGACGGCGGCCCGGCCACCAGCGCCGAGCTCGCCCATCCCGAGGGCGCCGTGGTGGACGGAGCGGGCAACCTGGTGATCGCCGACTCCGGCAGCAACAAGGTCCGGGTGGTGGCGGTCACCACGGGCACGTCCTACGGGCGGGCGATGACCGCCGGGGACATCTACACGGTCGCCGGGACCGGCCATCCCGGGTTCTCCGGCGAGGGCGGCCTGGCCACCAAGGCGGAGTTGCACGGCCCGGACGCGGTGACCGTGGACGGCGCGGGCAATCTGGTGATCGCCGACACCGACAACAGCCGGATCCGGGTGGTTCCCGTCACCACGGGCACGTTCTACCGGCGGGCGATGACCGCCGGGGACATCTACACCGTGGCCGGCACCCGCAGCCGCGGGTTCTCTGGCGATGGCGGGCCAGCCACCAGCGCCAAGCTCGACAACCCCGCGGGCACCACGTTCGACGGCGCGGGCAACCTGGTCATCGCCGATGCGGCCAACAACCGGGCCCGGGTGGTGGCGGCAAGCACCGGCAGGTTCTACGGGCGGGCGATGACCGCCGGGCACATCTACACCGTGGCCGGCACCGGCCAGCCGTTCGACGGGTCTTCCGGCGACGGTGGCCCGGCCGCCCACGCCGAGATCAGCGGGCCGCAGGGGGTGGCGGTGGGCCCGGCGGGAAGCCTGCTGATCTCCGACACGGGCAACTGGCGGGTGCGGATGGTGGCGGTGAGCCACCGGCACGTTCTACGGGCAGGCGATGACCGCTGGGGGCATGTACACCGTCGCCGGGCACCGGTATCCAGGGATCCTCGGGCGACGGCGGGCCGGCCACAAGCGCCGGGCTCGGCCAGACGGCCGGGGTGGCCGTCGACGGCGCGGGTAACCTGCTGATCGCCGACTCGGGCAATTGCAAGATCCGGGTGGTGGCGGCGAGCACGGGCACGTTCTACGGACATGCCATGACGGCGGGGGACATCTACACGGTGGCCGGGGATGGCAAGTCGGGCTCCTCCGGTGACGGCGGCCCCGCGACCAGCGCCGAGCTCAGGTTCCCGCAGGCGGTCACTGTGGACGGCGCGGGGCAACCTGGTCATCGCCGACTCGAGCAACAGCGAGATCCGGGTGGTGGCGGCGAGCACGGGCACGTTCTACGGCCAGGCGATGACGGCGGGGGACATCTACACCGTCGCCGGGGACCGGCAGCGACGGCTTCTCCGGCGAGGGCGGCCCGGCCACCAGCGCCGAGCTGAACTCTCCCGGACGGAGTCGCGGTGGATGCCGCGGGCAACCTGGTGATCGCCGATACCTACAACTACCGGATCCGGGTGGTGGCGGTCACCACGGGCACGTTCTATGGGCAGGCGATGACCGGCGGTCGACATCTATACCGTGGCCGGGACCGGTTCGTTCGGTTACTCCGGCAACGGCGGCCCAGCGCTCCACCGCCAAGTTCAACCACCCGTACGGCGTGGCGGTGGACGGCACCGGGAACCTGGTGATCGCCGACTGGTCCAACAACCGGGTCCGGATGCTCGCCGAGGCCAACGGCACGTTCTACGGGATTCCCATGACCACGGGCGACATCTACACCGTCGCTGGAGGCGCCGTCGGCGGTTTCGCCGGGGATGGCCGCCGCGGCATCTTCGCGGAGCTCAATGGGCCCACTGGGGTGGCCGTGGACGGCGCGGGGAACCTGCTCATCGCAGACAGCGGCAACAGCCGGATCCGGGAGGTAGCAGGCTGATGCACGCGGGCGTCAGAGCGGGCGGTCCCAGGTCATGTCGATCTGGTGACCGGTGGTGACCCACCCGGCCCGGTGGAACGCGGCCGCCATCGGGACGTTGCCCATGTCGGTGCTTGCCCTGATCAACGGCATGTCCTGGGCGGCGAGCACCCGGGTGCCCTCGGCCAGGATGTCGGCGATGTACCCATGGCCGCGGTGCGCCGGGACCACGCCGAGGTAGGCGATGATCGGGCTGTACCCGTTGTGCGCGGGGATGCACGAAGCCGATGGGCTCGCCGCCGGGCAGTTCGGCGATCCTCCACCAGTCCCGCGGGCTGGTATACTGCGCCAGTTCCTCGTTGTAGTGCCTGGCCGCCGCCTCGCCCGGCGACATCCGGGTCAGGTCGTCCAGGCCGTGCGCGTCCAGCGTGCCGTTTATCACCTCGGTCATCAGCGCGAGCAGCTCACCTGGGTCGGTCACCGGCCGGAATGACAGCCGTCCCGTCGGGCGCGGGAATCGGGGTGCCCGGCCGCCACTCCAGGCTGAGCCGTTCCACGAACAGCCGCGCGCCGGTCTGCGCCGCAGCCGCCATCCGGTCCTCGGTGGCCTGCCGGGTGGCCGGCGCCTCGCGCCAGTCGGGGTCCACGAAGCGGAGGTAGTACGGGGGCTGGGTTCCTCCCGGGACCACCTCGGCCATGGCGGTGCTCAGCAGACGTGCCGCGATGTCCACGGTTTCCGGGTGGCCGGCGGTCATCGAGGTCGAGGATGTCCAGGGAGTCCGGGTGCTCGTTCCCGGGCCTGCCCCACCACCCGGCCCGCGCCGCCAGGCGGCCGTCGCGCGGGCCATCCACAGCCACTCCGGCCGCCGGTGGCCATCGCGCCAGGTCGGCCGCCAGTTCCTCGTTGAGCCCGTGCGGGAACCGGTTGAACAGGTCGAGTTCGTCCGGCCCCGTGATCGGCCGGATGGTCAGGTCATCGTGATGCAAGGTCAAGGCGTCTCCTTGCGCAAGGCGCCCCGCCCGCCCCGGGTCAGGCCTGGCCGGCCCCGGGGGAGGGCGGGAACGCGGTGGATCTGGCGTACATGGCATCGCCCTCCTTTCTTCTGCTGGCCCCGCTGGCGCGGCGCCGCCTGGGACCAGAGGTTAACCGGCCGGCCGTATCGCATGCAAAGAGGTTTCCGGAGCGGTCACCGGGCCGCCCGCCGGTACCGGCGCAGAATGGGATACTGGCCAGATGACGCCGGAGGACCTCGCTCACCTGCGCCGGGCCCGCGACCTGATGGACCGCGACTACGCCAAGCCGCTTGACGTGCCGGCGATGGCGCGGCAGGCGCTGATGTCCCCGTCGCATTTCTCCCGGCAGTTCCGCGCCGCGTACGGGGAGACCCCGTACAGCTACCTGATGACCCGGCGGATCGAGCGGGCCATGGCGCTGCTGCGCCGCGGCGACCTTTCTGTGACCGACGTGTGCATGGAGGTCGGCTGTACCTCGCTCGGGTCGTTCAGCGCCCGGTTCACCGAGATCGTCGGGGAGACCCCGAGCGCCTACCGGGCCCGGTGCCACGACGCCACCGCCATGGTCCCCGCGTGCGTCGCCAAGGTCTGGACCAGACCGAGCAGGATCAAAGAAGCGCAGGCCAGCCGGCCTGCGTAACGTCGGTGGCATGGAAATCAAGGTCTCACACAGCTTCATCACCGTAGACGACCAGGACAAGGCGCTGACCTTCTACCGCGACGCCCTCGGGCTCGAGGTCAAGGCCGACGCGCCGCTCGGCCCCTTCCGCTGGCTGACCGTCGGCTCGCCGGACCAGCCCGGCGTCGAGATCGTCCTTGCCACCCCCGACATGGGGCACGGGCCCGACGACACCGAGGCACTGAAGGCGCTGCTCGCCAAGGGCGCGCTGCAGGCGGTCATCTTCACCACCGACGACTTCGACGCGATGTATGAACGGGTCCGCGCCACCGGGGCCGAGGTGCTCCAGGAGCCGATCGACCAGCCCTA
Source organism: uncultured Actinomycetes bacterium (assembly GCA_963795785.1). GTDB lineage: Bacteria > Actinomycetota > Actinomycetes > Streptosporangiales > Streptosporangiaceae > DASXKD01. The sequence goes on along the minus strand of CAWCKG010000051.1, from coordinate 63,826 downwards.
CGGGGTCCGCGACTGCGGGTTCCGCGACCCCTCGGGCAACCACGTGCGGATCGGGTCGCCGATTCCGCAGCCCGCCTGAGCGGCGCGGCCAGCCACCCTGACGGACGCGGGGGTGACCGGGTTACCCGGTCACCCCCGCCTTGCCGTGCTGCGTCAGTGGCCAGAGGCCCCGGTGCCCGGGGTGAACGAGACCCCGCGCAGGACCTGGCCGTTGGCCGCCGTCTGGACGGTCTGGAAGCTCTCCCCGGCCGCGGGAGGTGGCGCCCGGCTGGTCGGTGATCGCTGACCAGCTTGTTCGGGTCGGCGCCCTGGTCACCGCTGCCGCTGACGGTGGAGGTGATGGCCTAGATCGTGACCGAGCCGTCGGTGTTGACCCGGCCGGTGATGTTGCGCAGGCCGTCGGTGGCCGGCGCCCAGGGCAGCCCGGTGGCGGCGTTGTCCCCGGTCGGGTAGCCGGGGACCGGTGTACGGGACGCCGAGGCCGAGCCCGTTGCTCAGGGTGTAGGCGAGGTTCCAGGTGGTGCCGTTGAAGACCCACTTCTGCAGGCCCGGCCGTGGTCTGCGCGGCGGCCGTCGGTGTACATGCCCGTGGTCGGGTAGTAGGTGTTGTCGCCGTTGCCCTCGTCGGCGACGTACAGGGTGTCCTGCGTTGGCGAACCAGATGCCGAACGGGAACGCGGTCGTGGGACTTCAGCGCGGTCGGGAAGCCCTTCAGGATGCACATGTTGTAGGGGGTCACGCCCTCGGTCTGCAGCAGCGTCGGGTTGTAGGCGATCGGCGAGGTGGGCAGCGGCGCGCCGGGCACCGGCAGGCCGACGCCGTTCGGGCAGGCCTGTGCCGGTGGTGTCGATGAAGTAGACGGTGTTGACGCCGTTGCCGCCGCTGCCCTTGGTGTAGTAGACGACGTTGTTGGAGACGGTCAGGCCGCGGAAGTTGGTGTCCTTGCCGATCTTGTCGGCCGGGTCGCCGAGCTGGGTGATGTTGAAGCTGCCGACCGGGGTCGGGCTGGCCGGGCTGCTGGGCGCTGCTCCGGCTGGTCCTGCGGGGTGACGATCTGCGCGCCCGCGCCGAGGATGATGCCGTTCGGCTGCGGGTTGCTGCCGTTGCCGGCGTTCCCGGCCGTGTAGTAGCACGTCGCGAGCCATCGGCTGTCGTTCAGGTACGCGGCGCGGCCGTTGTTGCCGCTGTAGGCGTTGGTCTCGGTGAAGCTCAGCCTGCCCCGGCTGGTCCACCTGCGCGACGACGCGGTAGTACGCTGCCCGGCACCGGGTTGGTGGAGTCGACGTCGCCGGGCGTGTTGGAGTTGGACACGTCGAGCGCGTTAGGCCGGGCCATGTAGCCCATGAACGTCACGTACCGGCCGCTGGCCGACAGGTTCAGCGCCAGCTCGGACTTGGACGAGAAGCTGGTCACCACGCCGTCCTTGCCGTCGCCTGGCGGGGGCAAGGAAAGGGTGTTCACCTGGCTGCCCGGACGGGGTGAGCTGTTCCAGGAAGATCGGCGAGGTGATGCCGAAGCTGCCGTCCACCGAATCGTTGTTCCACACGCCCGGATAGGCGGCGCTGCTGTTCGCGGTGACGCAGCCGCTGGTGCAGCCGGGCGGCAGGACCGTGACACCGGGCACGATCGTGCCCGGCTTCTTGACGTACACCGACCCGCTGACCAGGAGGTTCCCAGGGGAGAAGAACGACCGGCCGAGGCCGTGCGCGGCCGCGCCCGTGTTGGCCGCGGCGATCAGCGAACCCGTGGTGAGCACGGTCAGCGCGCCCACCAGGGTGAGGCGCCAGCGGGACCGGCGGAATGTCGGGGGTGATGCAGGCATCAGGGTCATCGGGAGGCAACCTCCTTGGCGTGGCCAGCCCAATGCCGGCCCCGGTGTCACGCTCACGATGAACAGTCCGGGAGGACTGGCCCTCACAACACGGTGAACCCCCCGTGAACATTGCCGGGATGCCGCGCGGCCGCTGTCCGTCCGTGGAACCGTCCGCCGCCATGTGCCGCTGCCCGCGCGGACGCCGCATCGTGCTCATGGCGTTTTGGCTGCTCAGACAGCCAAACACCATGATCATCAATGGCTGTGGCCCGGGTTTGCCGCGGAATGGGGTACGTGAACGCTCGTTCATGAACTATAGTTCATGAAATGATCGTTCATAGCGATGCCGCCGGGGAGCCGGGGCCGAGGGAGGCGGGATGGCAGAGGTCGAGGTCCGGGATCTGACGAAGACCTTCGGGCGGGTCACCGCGGTGCGCGGGATGTCCTTCACCGCCCCGGCCGGGAAGGTGACCGGCTTTCTGGGGCCCAACGGCTCGGGGAAGACCACCACGCTGCGCATCGTGCTCGGGCTGGTCCGGGCCGACGCGGGGGCGGCGCTGATCGGCGGCGTGCCCTACGGCCGCCTCGCCCGGCCGCGCCGCACGGTCGGCGCGATGCTGGAGGCGACCGGGTTCCATCCGGGACGCCGGGCCCGGGACCACCTGCGCGTCATCGCCGACGCCGCGAGCATCCCCGGCCGCCGGGTGGACGAGGTCCTGGCGCAGGTCGATCTCACCTCGGCCGCGCGCGCCGGGTGCGCGAGTTCTCCCTGGGCATGCGCCAGCGCCTGGGCCTGGCCACGGCGCTGCTCGGGGACCCACACGTGCTGCTCCTCGACGAACCGGCCAACGGGCTCGACCCGGCCGGGATCGCCTGGCTGCGCGGCCTGCTGCGCAGCCTCGCGGATGAGGGCAGGACCGTATCGTGGCCAGCCACGTGCTCAGCGAGGTCGCCCAGACCGTCGACGACGTGGTGATCGTCAGCGCCGGACAGGTGCGGTTCGCCGGCCCGCTGGATGAGATCGGCTCGACCAACAACGCCCTGGAATCGGCGTTCCTCAAGCTGACGGCCGCGGCCCTGACCCCCCCGGGCTGACCTAATGCCAAGGAGGGCAACCGTGCTGCCTTTGATCCGCAGCGAGTTCCGCAAGCTCAGCACCGTCCGTAGCCCGTGGCTGCTGCTGGCCGCGGGCCCGCTGCTCGTCGTGGCCGGGGTCACCGGCCTGGTCCAGTCCGGCGGCAACGTGCACGATCCAGCCGTACAGGGCAAGGCGCTCGCGCACGTTGCCCTGGCCGCGCTGTTCACGCTGATCTTCGGCATCTTCGCCGTGGCGGGGGAGTACCGGCACGGCACGGTGACCGACACGTTCCTGTCCACCCCGGCCCGCGGCCGGGTGGTGGCCGCCAAGCTGGTCGTCTACGGATCGATCGGCGCCGTCGCCGGGCTGGTCTCTGCCGTGGTCGCGGTGGCGGTCACCGCCGCCTGGTGGTCGGCCAAGGGCGGCAGTTTCCACCTCCCGGCCGCCGGCTCCTGGCGCACGCTCGCCGGCGGGGCGGCGGTCAACGTCGCATTCGCCGCGATCGGTGTGGGCGTGGGTGCGCTGCTGCGCAACCTCGCCGTGGCCATCGCGGCCGCGCTGGCGTGGATCGCCCTGGTGGAAGGCATCGCCGGACAACTCGCCGGCGCGGGCCTGGCGCGCTGGCTGCCGTTCAGTGCGAGCCAGGCGCTTGGCCGGGTGAACCTGACCGGCACCGCCAGGCTCCTGCCGCAATGGGGCGGCGGGCTGGTGCTCGCCGGGTATGCCATCGCGTTCGCCGCCGCCGCGATGGTCACTACACTCAGGCGCGATGTCACCTAGGAAGCCTGCCGTGCTGCGCGACGACAGCGGCCAGAACCTGCGCGACTACCTGATCGAGACCGCCGCCAGGCTGATCGATCAGCGCGGCAGCGCGGGCCTGGCCGTTCGGGACATCGCCCGGGAGGCCGAGGTGGCCGACGGGGTGCTCTACAACTACTTCGAGGACAAGGAAGACCTGCTCGTACACGCGCTGCTCGCGCACGTCGGCAAGGTCATGGCCAGCGCGCCACGGCTGCTGCCGCCGCCGGGAGAAGGCACCGTCGCGGAGAACCTGCGGGTGTTCATCGACGGCGGCATCGCGAACCTGCTCCGGGTCACCCCGGCCTTCGCCGGGCTGATGTCCCAGCCGAAGGTGCTCACCCGGTTCCACGCGATGGTCGGCGGCGACGCGGCGTTCGACCCGGCCGCCGAGGACAGCCGGGGTGACCGCGGGGATAAGGCGCGGGGCGAGGCGCGAACGGCGGCGGGGAAACCGCAGAGGGCGGCGGGGAAGGCGCGACGGGCGGCGGGCCTGGCGAGAACGGTGACCGCGAGCAGCGCAGCGCAGCCGGCGGGGAGCGGCGAGGGCTGCCCGCCCTGCTGACCGCCTACCTGCAGGGCGAGCAGCGACTCGGCCGGATCGACGCAACCGCCGACATCGATGCCGCCGCGTCCCTGATCGTCGGCGCGATGCACGGCCAGATCCTGCCCAGGGTGCTGTTCGCCCCGCCGGGGACCCCGGTCACCATCCCCCCCGGCCTGTCTGCGCGGCTCGCGGACGTCGTGCTCGAAGGCATCGCCCCGGGAACCCGGCGCCAGCCTTCGTGAGGCGCGCCGTAGCTCTTTCGGGCCCCGGCGAGGGCATGAATGTGACAGCGAGGCCTTTCTAGGGGCACCAGATTTACATTCACGGCCGGCGGGGTGCGGGCTGGCGGGTGGGCCGGGCCCGCGGGCGTGCGGGCGGGCGGACTACTGAGCGTCGGCGGGTTCCAGGACGAAGACCGGGATCTGGCGGGTGGTCTTCTGCTGGTACTCGGCGTAGGGCGGGTAGGCGGCCACCGCGCGCTCCCACCACTGCGCCCGCTCGTCGCCGCTGACCTCCCGGGCGATCATGTCCTTGCGGTCCGCGCCGTCCTGGAGCTGCACGGACGGGTTCGCCCGGAAGTTGTAGACCCAATTGGGGTGGGTGGGGGCGCCGCCCTGGGATCCCACCGCCGCGTACCGGCCGTCGTGCTCGACCCGCATCAGCGGGGTCTTGCGCACCTTGCCGCTGCGGACCCCGCGGTTGGTGATGATCACCACGGGCAGGCCGGTGTCGCGCAGGGTGGTGCCCTGCGTCCCGCCGGAACCCTCGTACAGCTCAACCTGATCCCGGACCCAGGCCCGCGGGCTCGGCTCGTACTCTTCCTCGACTGGCATAGCGCTAGTCAAGCACCCGGGCGCGGGCACCGGGCAGGCAGGTGGCCGCGTGAGACCATGAATCGTCCCCAGCGGATACCGCGGCGGGCGGCCCCCGAGGCAGCCCCGCCGGGCTGACGGAGGGAGGCAGGTCCATGACCGCGCTGGCCCTGGCCCTGGCCGAGTGGGCGGACAGCCTCCGGCCGGCCCCGGCGACCTGGAACTGGCCGACCGGTCGCTGCGGGACACGGTCGCGGTGGCGCTTGCCGCGAGCGGCCACCCGGTGACCCGGCTGGCCGCCGGGCTTCCCGATGGCGCCAGGTGGGCTGTTGCCGCCCACGTGCTGGACTTCGACGACCTGCACATGGAGTCGACCACGCACATCAGCGCGCTGTGCGTGCCGACCGCGCTGGCCACCGGCGGCGGCGCCCGGGGCTACCTCGCGGCGGCCGGGGTGATGGCACGGCTCGGGACCGCGCTGGGCTGGCCGCACTACTCGGCGGGCTGGCACGCGACCTGCACCGCGGGCGCGCCGGCGTGCGCGGCCGGGGCGGCGGTCGCGCTTGGACTCGACCCCGGCCAGATCGCCACCGCCATCGCGCTGGCGATTCCCGGTGCGGGCGGGGTACAGCGGGCGTTCGGCACCGATGCCAAGTCGCTGCAGGCCGGTTTCGCGGTCGACGCCGGGATCCGGGCGGCGCTGCTCGCCGCCGCGGGCGCGCAGGCCGACTGGTCGGCGCTGGAAGCATGGCTGGCCCTGGTCGGCGGGGATCCGGGCGCGCTCGACCTGGCCGGGCCGGCCGTGCCCGGCGGGCTGGCCATCAAGATCTACCCCTGCTGTTACGCGCTGCAGCGCCCGATCAGCGCGCTCGCCGAACTGGCGGGCGACGGGCTGGATCCGGGCGCGGTGCGCCGCATCGTGGTGCGCACGCCCGAGGCGACCGTGGCCCCGCTCATCCATCACCGGCCCGACACCGGCCTGCAGGGCAAGTTCAGCCTGGAGTACGCGTGCGCCGCCGCGCTGCTCGACCGGCATCCCGGGTTCGCCAGCTTCACCGACGAGGCGGTCCGCCGCCCGGCCGCCCGCCAGCTCACCGGCCTGGTGGAAACCGAGCTCACGCCGGGCGGGTCCTGGCTGCTCGACGGCGAACTGGCGGCCGAGGTGCACACCGGCGGCGAGGTGCTGCGGGTCAAGCAGCAGTTCCCGCCGGGCGCGCCACGGCGGCCGCCCGCCGACGCGGAGTTGCGCGCCAAGCTCAGCGACTGCGTGGCCGGGCTGGACGCCGACCCGGCATCCTGGACCTGGCAGAACGCCGCGCAGGTGCTGGCGCGGTTCCTGCCCGCGGACGGCCGCCGGTGAGCCCCGGCCAGGACAGCCCCGGCGGCAGCCCCGGGCAGCAGCCCCGGGCAGCGGCCAAGAGCACGCGCTGCCGTTGGCCGGCCTCACCGTCGTCACGCTGGAACAGGCGGTGGCCGCGCCGTTCGCCACCCGCCAGCTCGCCGACCTCGGCGCGCGGGTGATCAAGGTCGAGCGCCCCGGCACCGGCGACTTCGCCCGTGGCTTCGACACCACGGTCCACGGCCAGGCGAGCTACTTCGTCTGGCTGAACCGCGGCAAGCAGAGCATCGAACTCGACGTCAAGAGCGCCGACGGCAGACAGGTGCTGGCCGCCCTGGTCGGCCGGGCCGACGTCCTGGTGCAGAACCTGGCGCCGGGGGCGGCCGAGCGCCTCGGGCTGGGCGCGGCGGAGCTGCGCGAACGTCATCCGCGGCTGATCGCCTGCTCGATCTCCGGGTACGGCCCGAAGGCCCCTACCGGCACAAGAAGGCCTACGACCTGCTGGTGCAGTGCGAGACGGGGCTGGTGTCGGTCACCGGGACCCCGGAGCAGCCGGCCAAGGTGGCGATCTCGATCGCGGACATCTCCGCCGGGATGTACGCCTACTCCGGGGTGCTGACCGCCCTGTACGAGCGGGAGCGCACCGGGCAGGGGACCAGCATCGAGGTGGCGATGCTGGACGCGCTCGGCGAATGGATGAGCCAGCCGGTGTACTACAGCGTGTACGGCGGCCAGCCGCCGCGGCGGACCGGGGCCAGGCACGCGTCCATCGCCCCCTACGGCCCGTACTCCGCGGCGGGCGGGGAACAGGTGTTCCTCGGCCTGCAGAACGACCGGGAGTGGGCGGTGCTGTGCGAGAAGATCCTGCACCGGCCGGACCTGGTCACCGACGGCCGGTTCCGCACCAACCCGGACCGGGTCGCCCACGACGCGGAGCTGACCGTGATCCTCGAAGCGGCGTTCGGCGCCATCCCGGCCGCGCAGCTCACGGCCGAGCTGGACGAGGCGGGCATCGCCTGCGCCCGGCTCCGCTCACCGGCGGAGTTCGCCGCGCATCCCCAGCTCGCGGCCAGGGACCGGTGGCGTGAGGTGGACACGCCGGGCGGGCCGGTCCGGGCGCTGCTGCCGCCGGTGAGCATGCCCGGCCGCGAGCCGGCGATGGGCGCCGTCCCGGCGCTCGGCGAGCACACCGCCGCCATCCGCGCCGAGCTGGGCTTCCCGCCCCAGTGAGCCCCGGCGCCCGCCAGCGCGGGCCCGGCCACGCCTGCGCAAGCCCGGCAGCGCGCTGGCTAGCGCGGCGGCAGGCTCCGGCGGCGGACCGGTGCGCCACCCCGGCCGGTCGCGCACCTCGGCCAGCCACGGCGGCTCGGCCCCGACGCGCGTGCAGGTCAGGGACGCGACCTCGGCGGCCGCCTGGATCGCTTCGCGGACCGGCCCGGGCCGGTGCAGATCGGACCGGGTCAGCCCGCGGCCCGACCACCAGGCCAGGAACGCCCCGCCGAACGCGTCTCCCGGCACCCACGGTGTCGGCCACCGTCACGGCGGCACCTCGGCGCTGATCACCTCGTCGCGCAGGAACGCCCGGGCCGGGTGCGGGCCGTCGGTCAGCAGCACCAGCGCGGGCCCCTGGCCGAGCAGGGCGGCGGCCGCGTCCGGGGCCGGGATGCCCGGGGCAAGGTAGTCCAGGTCTTCCACGCTGACCTTGATCACGTCGGCGCGGCGCAGGATCCGGGACAGCCGGGCCAGGTACGCCTGCCGGTCGGCGATCGCCTCCGGCCGGCAGTTCGGGTCGATCATCAGCAGCGTGCCCGGCGGCAGGTCCGCGGAGATCAGCCGGTCGATGCTGGCGGCGATGGGCTCGGCGACCAGTGCCAGGCTGCCCGCGTGCAGTGCCGTCACCCCGGCCGGGACCGCGCGGGCGAGGGCCGGGTACTCCAGCGCGGGCGCGGAGGTGCCGTCCAGGTAGAACCGGTACCGCGGCAACCCCGCCGCGTCGACGTCGACGAGGGCCAGGGTGGTGGGCAGGCGGGCCTGCTCGGGCACGGCCAGCGTCACGCCGTCGGTGTCCAGGCTGTCCCGCAGCAGCAGGCCGAACCTGTCCGCCGACAGGCGGCCGAGGAACGCGGGCGAGGCGCCCAGCCGGCCGATGGTCCTGGCGGTGTTGAACGGGCCGCCGCCCGGCCGCGCGGCGAAGCGGCCGTCCTGGCCGGCGACAAGGTCGATCAGCGCCTCGCCGGTGACGGCGATCATCCGCGGCCGGGGCCGGTGACGGCCCGCACCTTGACGATCTCCGCGGGCCGGGGCGCGGGCCAGGGCGCGGGAACGGGGACCTCCGTGACCCGGAACGCGCCGGGACGGCCGGGCACGAGAGCGCGCATCGATCCTCCGGGGCTCAGGACCGGGTACGCCACACAGGCTTGCGCTTCTCCAGGAACGCGCGCATCCCCTCGCGGGCGTCGGGGAGCTGGCTGGTGGCGGCCATCACCTCGATGGCGTAGGCGTACGCCTTCGGCTGGTCCAGGTCGATCTGCGCGTACAGCGCCTGCTTGCCGATGCCCTTGCTCTCCGCGGACCCGCGGGTCACCCGCTCCAGCATGTCCTGGACGGCCGAGTCGAGCTGCGCCGCGGGGACCACCTTGTTGACCAGGCCCCAGTCCAGCGCGGTTTGCGCGTCGATGACATCCCCGGACAGGGCCAGCTCGGCGGCGCGCTTGCGGCCGACGTTGCGGGCGACCGCCACCATCGGGGTGTGGCAGAACCAGCCGCCCTTGCCGCCCGGCGCCGCGAAACCAGCCTCCTCGCTGGCCACGGCCAGGTCGGCGCTGGCGACAAGCTGGCAGCCCGCCGCGGTGGCCAGGCCGTGCACCCGGGCCACCACCGGCTGCGGCACCTGCTGCATGAGCGTCATCAGCTCGGTGCAGGTCACCAGCAGCGCACGGACCCCGGACAGGTCCGCCTCGGCGACGTCGGCGAAGTCGTGCCCGGCGCTGAACACCGGGCCGTTGCCGGCCAGCACGATGCCCAGCGCGCTGATTCCCCGGCCTCGGAGAACGCCCGGATCAGCTCGCGCATGTGGTCCAGCGACAGCGCGTTGCGCCGCTGCGGCCGGTTCATCGTGATCGTGGCGAAGTCGCCCGAACGCTCCACCAGGATGTGCTCGAACCCCATCACGCTCTCCTTCTCCCTGCTTCGCAGCCTACGCTGTGGGGGTGCAATTCACCGCAGACCACGAGGCGTTCCGCCAGGCAGCCCGGGGCGTGCTGGAGCGCGAGGTCACCCCGCATGCCGACGAGTGGGAAGAGGCCGGTATCTTCCCCGCGCACGAGCTGTTCAAGGCGCTGGGCACCGCCGGGCTGCTCGGCCTGGAGTACGACCCGGCCTACGGCGGCCAGGGCGCGGACCATTCCTACACGGTGGTCCTCGGCGAGGAACTCGGCCGGATGGGCTGCGCCGGGGTCGCGATGGCGATCGCCGTGCAGAACGACATGGCCACCCCCTCGCTGCACAACCACGGCAGCGAGGAGCTGAAGCAGCGCTACCTGGCCCCGGCGCTGCGCGGCGAGATGGTCGCCGCGATCGCGGTCACCGAGCCCGACGCGGGCTCGGACGTGGCAGGCATCCGGACCCGCGCGGAACGCGACGGCGACGACTGGGTGATCAACGGGTCGAAGCTGTACATCACCAACGGCACCCAGGCGGACTGGCTGTGCCTGCTCGCCCGGACCTCCGCCGAGGGCGGGTACCGGGGCATGTCGCAGATCGTGTTCCCGACGGACACCCCTGGCTTCTCGGTCAGCCGCAAGCTGCGCAAGCTCGGCAACAAGTCCTCGGACACCGCCGAGCTGTCGTTCACCGACGCCCGGGTGCCGGTGAGCAACACGATCGGCGAGATCGGCCGGGGCTTCCAGCAGCAGATGACCCAGTTCCAGAACGAGCGGATGATCGCCGCGTACATGGCCGTCGGCGGGATGGACCGGGCCCTGTCGCTGACCGCCGCCTACCTGCGCGACCGGCAGACGTTCGGCGCCCCGCTGCTGTCCCGGCAGTACGTGCAGTTCCGGCTGGCCGAACTGGCCGCCGACCTGGACGTGCTCAAGCACTACAACTACGCGTGCGCCGAGGCCTACATCGCCGGCCAGGACACCACCCGGTTCGCGACGATCGCCAAGCTCAAGGCCGGGCGGCTGCACCGCGAGGTCGCCGACACCTGCCTGCAGTTCCACGGCGGCTTCGGGTACATGGAGGAGAGCTGGGTGTCCCGCTACTTCAGGGACAGCCGGCTGATGTCCATCGGCGGCGGGTCGGACGAGGTCATGCTGCAGATCCTGGCCCGCATCGACGGCTTCACCGGCTGAGCCGATGCCCGCGCCGATCCTGCCCACCGCCGTCGACCCCGGCGACGAGGCGTTCCTGGCCAACAGGGACGGGATGCTCGGCCTGCTCGGCGAGATCGACGGCCTGCTCCGGCAGGCGTCGCTCGGCGGCGGGGAACGGGCCATCGCCCGGCACAAGGGCCGCGGCAAGCTGCTCATCAGGGAGCGCATCGCGCTGCTGCTCGATCCGGACAGCCCGTTCCTGGAGATCAGCCCGCTGGCCGGCTACCAGACCAACTACAACGTCGGCGGCGGCATGGTGCTCGGCATCGGCGTGGTCGAGGGCACCGAGTGCGTGGTCATCGGCAACGACCCGACCGACCTCGGCGGGGCCATGACCATGGTCAGCATCCGCAAGCTGATGCGCGCCCTGGAGATCGCCAGGGACAACCGGATGCCCTACATCCAGTTCGTCGAGTCGGCCGGCGGCGACCTGCGCGGCGGCGGCGGTTCCGGCGAGGACCCGGACGCGGCCATGCGGCGCAACCTCACCCACTTCGCCGAGAGCGGCCGGATGTTCCACGACATCACCGAGCTGTCCGCGCGGGGCATCCCCACGATCTCCGTGGTGTTCGGCAGTTCCACCGCGGGCGGGGCCTACCAGCCGGGACTGGCCGACTACAACATCTTCGTGCGCGGCGGCGCCAAGGTGTTCCTCGGCGGCCCGCCGCTGGTGAAGGTCGCCACCGGCGAGGACTCCGGCGACGAGGAACTCGGCGGCGCGCAGATGCACGCCACCGACAGCGGCCTGGCCGACTACCTGGCCGACGACGAGCACCACGCGATCCGGATGGCCCGCGACGTGGTGGCCCACCTGCACTGGCGCAAGCAGGGCCCGGGCCCGGTCACCGCGGCACCGGAGCCGCCGCGCTACGACCCCGAGGAACTGCTCGGGCTGATGCCGCTTGACCTGCGCGCCGCGGTGGACGCCCGGGAGGTCATTGCGCGCGTGGCCGACGGCAGCCGTTTCGAAGAGTTCAAGATGCGATACGGACCCACGCTGGTAACTGGATGGGCACAGGTGCACGGTTTTCCCGTGGGAATCCTGGCCAATAACGGGGTGCTTTTCTCCGACTCGTCCCAGAAGGCGGCCCAGTTCATCCAGCTGTGCAACCAGACCGGCACCCCGCTGGTGTTCCTCCAGCACATCACCGGGTACATGGTCGGCCGCGACTACGAGCGCGGCGGGATCGTCAAGCACGGCAGCCAGATGATCAATGCCCTGTCGAACTCCACGGTCCCGCACGTCACGGTCATCCTGGGGGCCAGCTACGGTGCCGGGAACTACGGCATGGGCGGCCGGGCGTTCGACACCAGGTTCGTGTTCCTGTGGCCCACCGCCAAGATCGCGATCATGGGGCCGAAACAGATGGCCGGGGTGATGTCGATCGTCCGCAGGGAGCGGGCCGCCCGCCGCGGCGAGGAGGTCAGCGAGGAGACCGAGGCCGCCATCACCGCGGCCGTGGAGCACTACGCCGAGGCCGGGTCGCTGGCCCTGTACGCCACCGGCCGGGTGGCCGACGACGGCATCATCGACCCCAGGGACACCAGGACCGTGCTCGCCATGGCGCTGTCCGCGTGCCACAGCGGCCCGGTGGAGGGCGCCCGCGGGTACGGGGTGTTCCGGCTTTGACATCCTCCCTCGCCTGAAGGCGGGGGATTCCAACCCGTTCCTGCGCTATTGGAAGGAGGACAGGTTGAGGTTCGCGGTTCGCGGGCCCGGCATCCCGGACGCCTCCCCGCGCAGTCACCGCATGCCCTGCGGCGATGTTCCTGGCCGCGTTCACGTCAGCGTTCAGCGTGTATCCGCAGGCCACGCAGCGGAACAGGGCTTGGCTCTCGCGGCTGTTCGCTGCTGTGTGCCCGCACGCCGAGCAAAGCTGGCTCGTGTGCGCAGAACGTACTTTCTCCACCCGGCCGGGGGCCTTGTCCTCCAAGCGCCGGACCAGCAGACCCCACCCGGATCGCATGATCTCCCGGTTGAGGCCGGCCTTCTGCCGCACGTTCCGGCCCGGCTGCTCAATCGAACCGTTGGCGGAGCGGGTCATGTTCCCGATCTTGAGATCCTCGACGCGGATCACGTCGAACCGCCCGGCGATGTCCGTCGACCTCTTCTCGCACCAGTCCTTGCGGATATCCGCGCTGCGGGCCTTGAGCCGGGCGACAGCATGCCTGACCCGCTTGCGGCGTTCCGAGCCGCGCTTAGCCCTGGCCAGCTTCCGCTCCAGTCGCCGCAGCCGTCTCTGCTGCGGTGCGGCAAGGCCAGGGCAGTGCAGCAGCTCTCCGGTAGACAGGGCAGCGCTTACGGCCACGCCCCGGTCGACGCCGACGGTCTCGCCCGTTCCCGGTCCCCCGATGGGCTCCGGGACGACAGCGAATGCCACATGCCAGCGCCCGGCCGGGTCCATGGTCACCCGGAACGACTTCACGTCCTGCGGTACCTGCCGGGACCAGCGGAACCGCACCCATCCGGTCTTGGGCACCCAGACCTCGCCCATGTTCCGGTTCAGTCGGCGCACATGCCCCGGTTTTACATGGACGATACGGAACCCCTCATCTCGGCCTGCCTTCCGCCACGACGGGCGCCGGTGCGTCCCGCCGAAGAAGTTCGCCATGGCCTGGTCGTGGTCGCCGATCGCCTGCTGCTGCACGATCACGCTGCCCCCGGCCAGCCACGGGTTATCCGCCCTGGCTTCGGAGAGCTGGCGGCAGCGCCCAGAGAACCCGGGCATCGGCCCGCGTCCCGGCCGCCAGTGCGACTCCTGCTCAACGCACAGGTTCCACACGTACCGGGCGTGCGCGCAGTGCCCGAGGAGCGCCGCTCCCTGGGCAGCCGACGGGATCAGCCGGTACCGGGACATGCGGCCACGGTAGCGGCCGGGCACGACATTCTGCCCCGCTGCGCGGGGCACCGGACTCCTTCCCGGCCTGAAGGCCGGGGCTTCCTCCGGAGATTTCGATGATCGCCACGCTGCTCGTCGCGAACCGGGGCGAGATCGCCAGCCGGATCATCAGGACCGCCGCCGCGATGGGGATCGGCACGGTCGCCGTGTACGCCGAGGGCGACGCAGGGGCGCCGTACGTTACCGAGGCGGACCGGGCGGTGGCGCTGCCCGGGCGCACCGCCGCGCAGACCTACCTGGACATCGATGCCCTGCTGGCGGCGGCCGCCGCCGCGGGAGCCGACGCGGTGCACCCCGGCTACGGCTTCCTTTCCGAGCGGGCCGGCTTCGCCCGGGCCGTGACCGCCGCCGGGCTGACCTGGGTCGGGCCGCCCGCCGAGGTCATCGAGGCGATGGGCGACAAGCTGGCTGCCAAGCGGCTGCTTGCCGACGTGGGCGTGCCGGTGCTCGAGTCCTGGGAGGTGACCGGGGACGACCTGCCCGACCTGGGCGGCGTCCGCTGCCGCTGATCGTCAAGGCCGCGATGGGCGGCGGCGGTAAGGGGATGCGGGTCGTCGGCGCGCACGCGGAACTGGCCGAGGCGGTGACGGCCGCACGGCGTGAGGCGGCGGCCGCGTTCGGCGACGGCACGGTGTTCCTTGAGCGGTACATCACCGACGCCCGGCACGTGGAGATCCAGGTGCTCGCGGACGGCCACGGCGGGCTTGTGCACTGCTTCGAGCGGGAGTGCTCGATCCAGCGGCGGCACCAGAAGATCATCGAGGAGTGCCCCTCGCCGGCCGTGGACCCCGGCCTTCGGGGGCGGATGGGCGCGGCCGCGCTGGCCGCCGCCAAGGCGGTGGGATACCTGGGCGCGGGCACCGTCGAGTTCGTCCTCGAGCCCTCCGGGGATTTCTGGTTCCTCGAGGTCAACACCCGGCTGCAGGTGGAGCACCCGGTCACCGAGGCGGTCACCGGGATAGACCTGGTCCGCGAGCAGCTTCTCGTGGCGCAGGGCCTGCCGCTGTCGGTCACCCAGGACGGCCTGGCGATCGACGGCCACGCGATCGAGGCCCGGCTCTACGCCGAGGACCCCGCCGCCGGGTTCCTGCCCGCCACCGGGACCCTGGTGGACTGGTGCCCGGCCACGGCGCCGCCGTGCCGCTGGGATACCGGGGTGACGGCGGGCAGCGTGGTCGGCGTCGAGTTCGACCCGATGCTGGCCAAGGTCATCGCGCACGCGCCGACCCGCGCCGAGGCCGCGCTCGCCCTGGCCCTGGCCCTGCAGCGCAGCCGGATCCGGGGCGTCACCACCAACCGGGACTTCCTCGTCGCCGCGCTGCGCCACCCCGATTTCCTGGCCGGGCGCACCACGACGTCGTTCATCGAGCGCAGCGCCGTCCCGCTGGCCCGGCAGCCCGCTGCGGCGGAACTGCGCGCCGCGGCGATCGGCGCCGCCCTCGCCGCGCAGGCGGCCGCCCGGGCCGCCGCCCCGGTGCTGGCCACGCTGCCCAGCGGCTGGCGCAACACCGTGATGCCGCCGGAGCAGGCGGAGTACCGGCATGGCCAGGACACCGTGGCGGTGAGCTACGCCCGGCAGCGTGACGGCCGGTTCGCCGTGACGGTCACCGGGGCCGGCCTGGGTCCGGACGGCGCACCTGAACCAGGGGAACCCGGCCGCGGCGGCCCCGCCGCCCCCGGCGCCGCTGCCGCAGGCTCCGGCTCCGCAGGCTCCGGCTCCGCAGGCCCCGGTTCCGCCGCCCCCGGTCCGGCCGCCACATCCGCCACGCCGGGCGCACCTGCCCCGCCCCCATCCCTGGTGACGGTCCATCACGCATCCCAGGTGACGGTCCATCACGCCGGCGACGGCTGGATCGACTTCGACACCGGCGGGCGGCGGCACCGGCTGCACGTGCTCGCCGCCGGAGACCAGGTGTGGGTCCAGGGGCCCGACGGCGACGTGGCGCTCACCGCCGTGCCCCGCTTCCCCGAGGCCGAACGCGGCGAGGCGCGTGGCCGGCGGCCTGGTCGCCCCGATGCCAGGGACGGTGCTCGCGGTGCACGTCGCCGCCGGCGACACCGTCGCCCAGGGCCAGCTCCTGATGATCGTGGAGGCCATGAAGATGGAGCACCGGATCACCGCGCCCGCACGCCGGGACGGTCAGCGAGATCCGCGCCCGGCCAGGGGACCAGGTCAGCGGCGGCGACCTGCTGGCCGTCCTGGACGAAGCCCCATGAGCGAGCCCATCCGCATCGCCAACTGCAGCGGGTTCTACGGGGACCGGCTGGCCGCCGCGCGGGAGATGGTCGAGGGCGGCCCCATCGACGTGCTGACCGGCGACTGGCTCGCCGAGCTGACCATGCTGGTGCTGGCCAAGAACCTGCTGCCGGGACAACGGGGCCGGGTACGCGCGGACGTTCGTGACCCAGATGGAACAGGTCATGGGCGCAGTGCCTGGACCGGGGGATCAAGGTGGTGTCCAACGCGGGCGGGCTGGCCCCGGACCGCTGCGCCGAGGCGGTCGCCGCGGTCGCGGCCAAGCTCGGCCTGGACCCGGTCATCGCCTACGTCGAAGGCGACAACCTGGTGCCCCGGCTGGCCGAACTGCGCGCCGCGGGCGCGGACCTCGCCAACCTCGACACCGGCGAGCCGCTCGGCGACCGCCCGGTCATCACCGCGAACGCCTACCTGGGCGGCTGGGGCATCGCCGAGGCCCTGGCCCGCGGCGCCGACATCGTCATCACCGGCCGGGTCACCGACGCGGCCCTGGCGCTGGGCCCGGCCGCATGGCGCCACGGCTGGCGGCGCGACGACTGGGATGCGCTGGCCGGCGCGGTCGTGGCCGGGCACGTGATCGAGTGCGGGGCGCAGGCCACCGGCGGCAACTTCGCGTTCTTCACCGAGGTCCCCGGGCTTGAGCACCCCGGGTTCCCGATCGCCGAGGTGGCCGCCGACGGGTCCGCGGTGATCACCAAGCACCCCGGGCACGGCGGGCATGGTGTCGGTGGACACGGTCACCGCCCAGCTGCTCTACGAGATCGGCGGCCCCGCCTACCTGAACCCCGACGTCACGGCCAGGTTCGACAGCATCGCTCTGGCCGCCGACGGCCCGGACCGGGTGCGGATCTCCGGCGTGCGCGGGGACTCGCCGCCGGCCACGGCCAAGGTCGCGCTCAACTACCAGGGCGGCTGGCGGTCCACGCTGACGCTGTACCTCACCGGGCTGGACATCGAAGAAAAGGCCGCCCTGGTGGAGCGGGCGCTGTGGGCGGGCATCCCCGGCGGGCGGGACGCGTTCGAAGCGGCCGAGGTGTCGCTGCTGCGCACCGACAAGCCCGACCCGGCGACCAACGCGGAGGCGATGGCCCAGCTCCGGATCACGGTCAAGCACTCCGACGAACGGGCCGTGGGCCGGGCCTTCTCCGCCCGGGTCACCGAGCTTGCGCTGGCCTCGTATCCCGGCATGTTCGGGGACGGGCTGGCCAGTGGGGCCCGCGCGTACGGCGTGTACTGGCCGACGACCGTTCCCGCGGAGCTGCGTAGCGCAAGAAGTGGTGATCGGCGCGGAGCGGACCATCGTCGCGCCGACCCTGCCACCGCAGCCGCCGGTGGTGGCGGACGTGCCGGCCGTCGCGGTCCGCTCGCCTCGGCCGGGCCGGCCGGGCGCGACGGTGCGGGCGCCGCTGGGACGGGTGGCCGGGGCCCGGTCGGGGGACAAGGGCGGCAACGCCAACCTGGGCGTGTGGGCCCGCACCGACGCGGCGCTACGCGTGGCTGGCCGGCTTCCTGACCACCGCCAAGCTGAAGGAACTGCTGCCGGAGACCGCGCCGCTGCCCGTGGCACGGTATGAGCTGCCGAACCTGCGGGCGCTGAACTTCGTCATCGCGGGGCTGCTCGGCGAGGGCGTCGCGGCCAGCACCCGGCTGGACCCGCAGGCCAAGAGCCTCGGCGAGTGGCTGCGCGCCCGGGTCGTGGACATCCCGCGTGAGTTGCTGCCATGATCCGTGCCTGGCGATGAGACGGCCGATCTTGAAGAGGTGAGTGCGCATGGGCGATGAGGCGGTGCGGTACGCGGTGAACGAGGCGGTCGCGACGCTGACCATGGACCAGCCGCACAACCGCAACGCGCTGACGCCCGCGCCTGATGGCCGGGCTCGCCCGAGGGCCTGGAATCCGCGCTGGCCGACGAGGCGGTCGGGGTCGTCGTGCTGACCAACAGCGGGCCGGCGTTCTGCGCGGGCGCCGACCTGTCCGGCGGAGCCCGCGGGCCGGCCCGGCAGCGCGGAAGCGGCGCGGCGGCGCGCGCCGGGACGGGCTGGCCGACCTGCTCGCCGCCATCCAGGACTCGACCAAGCCGGTGGTGGCCCGGATCGCCGGGCACTGCGTGGCGGGCGGCATCGGGCTGGCCGCCGCGTGCGACATCTCGATCGCCGACGACGCGGCGAAGTTCGGCTTCACCGAGGTCCGCATCGGCGTCGCGCCGGCCATCATCTCGGTCGTCTGCCTGCCCAAGCTGCGCCGGGCGGACGCGCTGGAACTGTTCCTCTCCGGCGAGCGGATCAGCGCCGCCCGGGCCGCCGAGGTCGGCCTGATCACCCGGGCCGTGCCCGCGGCCGACCTCGACGCCGAGGTCGTCGGCGGTGGTGGCCAGGCTGCTGGCCGGCGGCCCGTCGGCCCTCGCCGCGGCGAAACGGCTGGTCTACACGATCCCGGGGATGGACAGGGAGGCGGCGTTCACCCGCACCACCGAGGTCTCCCAGGCCCTGTTCGCCTCGGCCGAGGCCGCCGAGGGAATGGCCGCCTTCCGGGAGAAGCGGCTCCCGTCCTGGGCCCCGTCCCCGCCCATCCTGACCGCCCGGTCCTGCTCAGAACCGGTCTGACCTGCGCGTTTCGCGCCGAAAAAATTTCCGCATGGTGTCCATCTCGGCCGCCCGGCTTCGTCGTGGGGGTGACCGACGATCCCGGGCCGTTCCCGGGCCATGCTCGAGGAGGACACCATGAACCCGAACTTCAACTGGGCGATCGTTGCCGAGCGGATGCAGACCCTGCAGTCCGAGGCGGACACGGCGGCCCGTGCCCGGCACGCGGCCCGCATCCGGCGCGGCACCGCCCGCACCCTGCTGGCCCGCCGCTCCCGCCGGGGGCTGGCGCTCGCCCCGGCCGGGCTCGGGACGGTAGCACCCGGGCACCACCCGCGAAATCATGATCAAGGCAATGGAGGAACCGTGAAGTACATGATGCTGGTCTGCGCGCGACGAGTCCGTCGAGCTGAGCCCCGAGGAAGCGCGCGCAGATGGGCCCGGCGACCGAGGCCTGGGTCGAGGAGATGGACCGCCGGGGGATCCGGCTGGAGGGCAGCGCGCTGCGGCTGGTCAGCGACGCCACCACGGTGTCGGTGCGCGGCGGCGAGGTGCTGATCGCCGACGGCCCGTTCGCGGAGACCAAGGAACAGATCGCCGGCGTACGACATCCTGGAGTGCGCCGACCTGGACGAGGCCATCGAAGTCGCGGCCAAGCACCCGGTCGCCCGGTTCGGGAAGATCGAGGTGAGGCCGTTCTGGACCGAGTGAGCCAGGACACCGGCGCGGCGGTCGCCGAGGCGTTCCGGCAGGAGTGGGGCCGGATCGTCGCGGCCCTGATCGGGATGACCGGCGACTGGGACCTGGCCGAGGAGTGCGCGCAGGACGCTTTCGCGCAGGCACTGAAGACGTGGCCGCGCGACGGCGTCCCGCGCCGTCCCGGTGCCTGGCTGACCACGGTGGCGCGGAACCGCGCGCTGGACCGGCTCCGCCGCGGGGCCACCGAGACCGCCAGACTGAGAGAGGCGGCTGCCTTGTCCATTCCCGCCGACCCTTACCCAGACGACGACGACAGCGGCATCGCCGACGACCGGCTGCGGCTGATCTTCACCTGCTGCCACCCGGCCCTGGCGCTGGAGGCCCGGGTCGCCCTGACGCTGCGCACGCTGGCCGGGCTGACCACCGCGGAGATCGCGCGGGCGTTCATGGTCAGCGAGGAGACCATGGCCAAGCGCCTGGTCCGGGCCAAGCACAAGATCCGCGACGCGGCGATCCCGTACCGGGTGCCGCCGGCGCACCTGCTGCCGGACCGGACGGCCGGCGTCCTGGCCGTGCTGTACCTGCTGTTCAACGAGGGCTACTCGGCCAGCGCGGGCGCCGACCTGGTGCGCCAGGGCCTGTGCGCGGAGGCGATCCGGCTGGCCCGTGCGCTGAGCCAGCTCATGCCCGACGAGCCCGAGGCCCTCGGCCTGCTGGCGCTGATGCTCTTCCACGACGCCAGGCGCGCCACCCGGACCGACGCCGCCGGCGACCTGGTCCTGCTGGCGGACCAGGACCGCAGCCGCTGGGACACCGGTGAGATCGAGGCAGGCACCAGGACCCTGGACGCCGCCCTGCGGCGCGGCCGGCCGGGCGCCTACCAGGTGCAGGCCGCCATCGCCGCATGCCACGCGACCGCCGCCGATGCCGCCGACACCGACTGGGCGGAGATCGCCGCGCTCTACGGCGAGCTCGTGCGGCTGATGCCGTCCCCGGTGGTGGAGCTGAACCGTGCCGTCGCGGTGGCCATGGCGGACGGCCCGGCCGCCGGCCTGGACCTGGTCGCGGCGCTGGACGCCTCCGGCGCGCTGCGCGGCTACCACCTGCTGCCCGCCGTCCGGGCGGACCTGCTGCTGCGCCTCGGCCGCCGGGACGAGGCCGCCGCCAGCTTCGCCGAAGCGCTGGAGGAGGCGGGCACCGACTCCGAACGCCGCTTCCTCACCCGCCGCCTCGCCGAGCTCGAAGCCGGGCACTAGCGACTCCGGCGCGAAGTTACCGGTCGCCGAGCAGCATCAGGGCCAGCAGGTCGAAACATACGTGCGCGGCCGCCATGGCGGTCATCTCGGCGTGGTCGTAGGCGGGAGCCACCTCGACGACGTCGGCGCCGACCACCGGGATCCCGGCCAGGCCGCGCAGGATGCCGAGCAGTTCCCGGGAGGTGAGGCCGCCCGCCTCCGGGGTCCCGGTCCCCGGCGCGTGCGCCGGGTCGAGCACGTCGATGTCGATGGAGATGTACAGCGGCGCGGTCCCCGGCGCGCTCGCGGATCCGGGCCACGGCGCCGTCGATGCCGATGCGCTCGATCTCCATCGCGTGCACGATCGCGAACCCGAGGTCGGCGTCCTCGGCCAGGTCGCGCTGGGCGTACAGCGGCCCGCGGATGCCCACGTGCATGCTGTGCCCCTCGGCGAACAGGCCCTCCTCCGCGGCGCGGCGGAACGGGGTGCCGTGGGTCAGCGGCGCCCCGAAATAGGTCTGCCAGGTGTCCAGGTGCGCGTCGAAGTGCACCAGCGCGGGCGGGCCGAACCGCTCCCGGGTCGCCCGCAGCAGCGGGTAGGCGATGGTGTGGTCACCGCCGATGGCCAGCAGATGGCCGGCCCGTCCAGCAGCCCGGCCGCCGCCGCCTCGATCTGGGCCACCGCCTCGGCGATGTTGAACGGGTTGCAGGCGATGTCGCCGGCGTCGGCGACCTGCTGCCCGGCCAGCGGGGACACCTCCAGGGCCGGATGCCAGGGGCGGAGCAGCCGGGATCCCTGGCGCACCGCGCTGGGGCCGAACCTGGCCCCCGGCCGGTAGGAGGTGCCGCTGTCGAACGGGACGCCGGCGACCGCCACGTCGCACCGGCTGACCTCGGTGCGCCAGGGCAGCAGCGCGAAGGTCGGCGGCCCGGCGTAGCGCGGCGTCCGGCTCGCGTCGATGGGCCCGCGTATCGCTTCGCCCGGCCCGTCCCCCGGTTCGGTCACCCGGCGCCCCCGGTCATCGTGGTGCGCCCCGGTCACCCGGCGCCCCCGCCCCAGCCGCGCCGCGTCATGCGTCCTCCGTGATGTACTCCGGCCCGGCCGTCGCGGCGCGCTGCAGCGCGGCGGGCCGCCGGACGTAGACGATGGCCGTCGCCACCACCGCGACGAGCACGATGGCCAGTATCCAGGCCCAGAACACGTTGGCCGGCGGCGGCTGGCTCGGCTGGACGAACTCGTACACGCCGTAGACCAGCACGGCCGAGCCGATCAGCGGGATGAGCACGTGCTTGACCGGCCGGAACGCGGCCCGGTTGGTGGCGAGCACCCAGACCGGCAGGGCGATGTTCGCGATCAGGTAGACGACCAGGATCGGCACGGTGCCGATGCCCGCCTCGTCGGAGAAGATCGCCACCGCGTTGCCGTGCATGGCGAAGTACGGCACCACGACCAGGACGACCAGCAGCCCGGTGTAGATGAACACCGACGCCCAGGGGACCTTGGTCCGCGACACCGCGGCCATCCGCGGCGGCAGCAGCCCGGCCCGCGCGCCGTTGAAGGTGATCCGGGTCTGCGAGTTGGCCGCGGCGATGAAGCAGCCGAACGAGCTGGTGAAGCCCACCAGCCCGATGAACCAGTCGAACCACGGGCTGAAGTGCCGGGACAGGTCGAGGAACGGCGTCGCCTCGGCGAAGCTGCCGAGGAAGTTGACCCCGGCCACCGGGCCCTTCCAGTCGGCGTACCCGGCCACCGCGGCCCAGCTGGACAGCACGTACAGGCCGGTGATGATCGCGACCGAGGTGAACACGGTGATCGGGATGTACCGCTTGGGATCCTTGGACTCCTCGGCCAGCGCGCCGGAGTTCTCCCAGCCGACGAAGCCGGAGACGGCCAGGGCGAAGGTGAGGCCGACCAGGCCGTGCAGGCCGCCGGGGGTGCCGCCGGACGAGTGCAGCGGCGCGCCGAGGTGGCCGTGGGCGCGCGCGAAGCACCACCACCGACAGCACGATCAGCCCGAGCGCCTCGCTGCAGAACATGATGAACGACGCGCGGGCGGAGATGACCACGCCGCGCAGCAGCAGCGGCAGGGCCAGGGCCACGCCGCCGAGGGTGACCAGCAGCCAGCCGACGTTCCCCCAGCCGAACAGCGAGGACACCCAGGAGCCCATGAACACGACCACCGCGCCGACCGTGACCGGGTAGCAGATCATCAGCATGTAGTAGCTCACCCCGGCCAGCACCTGGCCGGTCCTCGGGGCCCGGGCCCCGATGCCGCGGCCGATGAAGGTGACGAACGAGCCCGCGCTCGGGATCGACCTGGAGAACTCCGACATCGTGTTCCCGGTCGCCAGGATCGCGATGCCGGCGATCAGGAACGCCCACGGCGCCATGGAGCCCATGGCGAACACGACCAGCGTGATCGCCAGGAAGATGCCCTCCACCGGGGCCAGGTTGGCCAGCGTCGAGGAGATCGTGTCGAACAGGGTGAGCGCACCGCGGGCCAGCGCGGTCTGGGGCGGACCGGCCTGCTCTTCGATAGTCGCCATCGCTGCCGTCCTCGCGGGGTAGTGGGGGTGAGTGCGGCGCGCCGGGCGCGCGCTGCCCGGTCCGTCCTGGCCTGAGCCGGGCGATGATCTTTCCCAGGAGTATGGGCGCGGCGCCTCAGCCAGGCAACAGTGGCGCACACAAAACAAGTCCAGCCCTTTGGGCTGCCACACAACCGTGGCTAGGCTGGCCGCGTGCCGCAGGACGGTGTCATCCGGGTCGAGGATCTGCTGCGCTCCCCGGCGCTGCAGCTGCGGCTGATCGCCGGGGAGGGCGGCACGGCCAGGCGGGTGGCCTGGGCGCACGTCAGCGAGCTGGACGATCCGACGCCCTGGCTGTTCGGGTCCGAGATGATCATGACGACGGGCATCGCGGTGCCCCGTGCCGCCGAGCGCCAGCGCGCCTACCTGGAGCGGCTCGACGACGCCGGGGTCGCCTGCCTGGCGCTGTCGGAGGGCCTGATGGTCCCGCCGCTGACCAGGGCGTTCCTGGCCGCCGCCGATGAGCGGGGCTTCCCGGTGGTGGAGGTGCCCATCCCGGTGCCGTTCATGGCGATCTCCCAGGAGGTCGCCGCCGCCACCGCGGGCGACATGGGACGCAGGCTCAACGCCCAGCTCCAGGTGTTCGGCGCGGTCCAGTGGCTCGCCGCGGGGAACCTGTCCGCGCGGGAGATCTTCGCCCGGCTGGAGCGGCTGTCCGGGTACACGCTGTACGCGTGCACGATGCACCGGGGACCGCTGCTGGACGGCGTGCCGGTCCCGCCGCCGGACTGCGCGCACCTGATCCCCGGCGCGCCGAGCAGCCCGCCGACGGTGCCCGGGGGATACGTGCTGCCGGTCTCCGGGCCCCGCGGGACCGTCGGGTTCGTGCTCGCGCTGGAATCCCCGGACGCCGCCCCGGCGGGCGTGTCGGTGGTGCAGCACATCGCCACGGTGGCGGCGCTGCAGCTGTCCATGCTGGCGCACGAGCGGGAGATGCTGCGCCGCGAGGGCGCGGAGACGCTGGCGGAGATGCTGCAGGGGGTGCTGGACCGGCCGGTGGTCGCCAGGCGGCTGGCCGCGAAGGGCTTCGCCGCCGGCGCCGGGCTGCTGCTGGCGGTGCTCCGGCCGCGCCGGGAAACGGCGGACGCGGACGCCGTGGCCGACGCGCTCGCCGATGCCGGGCTGCCGCACCTGATCCTGCGGCAGCAGGACGAACTGGTCGTGCTGGTGCACGACGAGGACCGGGCCCGGGCCGCGCTGACCGGCGCCCTCGCCGCCACGGTCGGGCTGAGCCGCCCGTTCCCGGCCGACGCGTCGCTGGCGGTGGCCCGCCGCGAGGCGCAGTGGGCCCTGGACCGCGCCGCGGAAGCGGGCCGGGACGTGGTCAGCTACGGCGACGACCGCACCGAGCGGTGGCTGACCAGCGACTCCGCCGACCTGCGCGCCCTGGTGGAGCAGGTGCTCGGCGCCGTGATCGGCTACGACGCGGCGCACGACGGTGACCTGGTCACCTCGGTCCGGGTCTGGCTGGAACACGACCGGCAGACCGAGCGGGCCGCCCGGGCGCTGCACATCCACCCGAACACGCTGCTCTACCGGATACGCCGGTTCGAGCAGGTCAGCGGCCGCTCGCTCGGCTCGACCGAGTCGCTGGCCGAGGTCTGGCTCGCGCTGCGGGCGACGGCTGCGGTCCCCGATGTCGCGCACCGGCCCGCCCCGGCTTAGGCTTCCCAGCATTCATAACGCTCGCCGGGCCGGCCTGGCATGCCCCGGTCGGACGCCGCCGGGGAACCCGGCCGCCCGCGGGGCCCGTGGCGGGAGCGGGCCGGGCCACGGCGAGGGCCACGGCAGGAGGAGGGGCAGATGACAGCACCCGGCGGCCCGCGGCCCTTCGTGCCCGGCGACTTCGCCGTCCCCCGCGAACTGGTCACCGGGGAGTTCCGGCTGGAGCCGCTCGGGCCGCAGCACAACGACGGCGACTACGAGGCCTGGACGTCGAGCATGGCGCACATCAGGGCGACGCCGGGGTTCGACGGCCGGTCGTGGCCCACGGAAATGACGTCCGAGGAGAACCTCGGCGACCTGCGAGCGGCACGCCGAGGATTTCGCCGGGCGGACCGGGTTCACCTACACGGTCCTGGACCCGGGCGGGCGCGTCGTGGGCTGCGTCTACATCTACCCCGGCGCGAGAGCGTCGACGAGTGCTCCGGCCGGGGAGGGTGCTCCGGGCGGGGAGGGTGCTCCGGGCGGGGAGGGTGCTCCGGGCGGGGAGGGTGCTCCGGGCGGGGACGGCGCTCCGGCCGCGGCGGGCGCTTGCGGTTGGTGCAGGCGCCGCGGGCGTGGCCGACGTGCGCTCCTGGGTCCGGGCCGACCGGGCCGAGCTTGACGTGCCGCTCTACGCCGCGGTCTCGGCGTGGCTGGCCGACGCCTGGCCGTTCACGGAGGTCCGGTACGCGCCGCGCCCGGCGGCTGGCGGCGCGGGCCAGGACGCGGGAGCCTAGGGGGATGCCAGGGGACTCGCCGCCCGGTGGCGCGGAACTGCTGGCCGCGGCGGAGGAGATCATCGCCGCGGCGGCCGCCGCCGGGGCCACGGTCCGCCTGCTCGGCGGGATCGCGGTGTACCAGCTCGCGCCCTCGGCCCGCACGGCGCCGCTGGCCCGGCCGTATCACGACTATGACGTGGTGGTGCCGTCCCGGCAGCGGGCCGCCGCCGCGCGGGTCTTCCGCGACGCGGGCTACTCCGAGGACCCGCACTTCAACGCCCTGCACGGTGCCCAGCGGATGATCTTCGCGGCGCCGGCGGGCTTCGTGGTGGACGTGCTGGTGGGCACGTTCCAGATGTGCCACCGCCTCGCTCTCGGCCAGGACCTGCCGGCCAGCGGGCTCACCATCCATCCCGCCGACCTGCTGCTGACCAAGCTGCAGATCGTGCAGATCGAGGAGAAGGACCTGCTCGACGCCGTGGCGCTGCTGCTCGACCTGCCGCCGGACGGGAGCCCGGCGGGCATCGAGGCCGGCCGTTTCGCGGCGCCGCTGGCCGGTGACTGGGGTTTCCACCACACCGTGGAGCGGAACCTGCCCAAGGTCGTCGACTGCGCCCGCGACCGGCTGGACGCCGATCAGGCGCAGGCCGTGGCGGCCGGCGCGGACCGGCTGCGCCAGGCGATGGAGGCCGTGCCGAAGTCCGTGCGGTGGAAGATGCGCGCCCGGGTCGGCGAGAAGGTCACCTGGTACGAGCTCCCCGAGGAAACCGGCTGAGACGTGCAGGCGCGATGCCCGCCGTCCGGTACCGGCGGCCTGCCTGGCACCCCGCCGGCCGCGGCTTCACCATCCACGCCGGCTACAGCGCCACCAGCCCTGCGCTACACGGCCCGGCCAGCGGGGCCTGCCGCGATGTGCCTGCGCCGTGGCTGGCGTCCCGGGCCGGCTTCCGGGCTTGACAAAGTTAGTGAGTGGTTACTAACTTAGGACCCATGACACAGACCGGAGTGCGGATGAGCGCCGCGGAGCGCCGCGAGACGGTGCTGGAGGCGGCGGTCGCCGAATTCGCGCTCCACGGCATGGCGGGCACCTCCACCGAGGATGTGGCCCGGCGCGCCGGGATCAGCCAGCCCTACCTGTTCCGGCTGTTCCCGACCAAGAAGGCGCTGTTCCTGGCCCTGGTGGAGCGGTGCTACCAGCGCATCGAGGAGGCGTTCACCGCGGCCGCGGGGGACAAGACCGGCGACGAGGCGCTCGGGGCGATGGGTGACGCGTACGAGGTGCTGCTGGACGACCGGACGCTGCTGCTGCTCCAGATGCACGCCTACGCCGCGTGCGAGGACCCGGACATCCGGGCCGCCACCCGCGCCGGGTTCAAGCGGCTGTGGTCCCTGTCGGAGCGGCTGTCCGGGCTGCCCTTCGACCAGATCGTCGCGTTCTTCGCCATGGGCATGCTGATGAACGTGGCCGCGGCCATGGACCTGCCCGCCGTCGATGAGCGGTGGACCAGCTGGTGCCCGAGGCAGCCCGCGACGACCGCCCCCGCCCGGACCAGCCAGTGACCAGGCCCCGCCGGGGCAGCCAGTGACCAGGCCCCGCCCGGGGCAGCCGGTGACCAGGCCCCGCCCGGGACGAACGGCAACCCAGGCCCCGTCCGGGTAGACGGCCCAGGCCCCGCCCGGGGCATACGACCAGTATTTTTTTTCGACCCAGAAGTTAGTGACTACTCACTTCTATAGGAGGAGGCAAAGATGAGCGCGAGAAGCCGGAGCATCTGGACCTTCGTGATCACGTCGGTTGCGCTGTTCATGGCGTCGCTCGACAACCTCGTGGTCACCATGGCGCTGCCCTCGATCCGGGAGCACCTGCATGCCTCGCTCGAAGGGCTGCAGTGGACGGTCAACGCGTACACGCTGACGTTCGCCGTGCTGCTGCTCACCGGGGCGACCCTGGGCGAGCGTTACGGCCGCCGGCGGATGTTCGTCATCGGCCTGGGCCTGTTCACCGCCGGTTCGGCCGCCGCCGCGCTCGCCCCGGGCATCGGCGCGCTGGTTGCCGCGCGTGCGGTCCAGGGCGTCGGGGCGGCCATCCTCGTCCCGCTGACGCTCACCCTGCTGTCCGCCGCGGTGCCGCCGGCGCGGCGCGGTCTCGCGCTGGGCGCCTGGGGCGCGGTCGGCGGGCTTGCCATCGCCATCGGCCCGCTGGTCGGCGGGGCCGTGGTCGAAGGCGCCTCGTGGCAGTGGATCTTCTGGCTGAACGTGCCCATCGGCATCGCGCTGCTGCCCGTGGCGTGGGCGCGGCTCACCGAGAGCCACGGCCCGGCGACCCGGCTGGACCTGCGCGGCGTCGCCCTGGCCAGCCTGGGCCTGCTCGGCATCGTGCTCGGCGTGGTGCGCGGCAACGCCCACGGCTGGACCAGCATGACCGTGCTGCCGCCGATGGTGATCGGCGCCCTGCTCGTGGCCGCGTTCCTGGTCTGGGAGACCCGGGCCCCCGAGCCCATGCTGCCGCTGCGGCTGTTCCGCAGCCGCGGGTTCACGCATCACCAACGCCGCGTCGCTGCTGATGTTCTTCGGGATGTTCGGCTCGATCTTCCTGCTGGCCCAGTTCCTGCAGGTCGTCCAGGGCTACAGCCCGCTGCAGGCCGGTATCCGCACGCTGCCGTGGACCGCCATGCCGGTGCTCATCGCCCCGATCGCGGGCATGCTGTCGGACCGGATCGGCGGCCGGCCGCTGCTGGTGACCGGGCTGGCCCTGCAGGCGATCGGCCTCGGCTGGCTGGCCGCGGTCAGCAGCCCCACCGTGGCCTACGCCACCCTGGTGCCCGCGTTCGTGGTCTCCGGTGTCGGGATGTCGCTGTTCTTCGCCCCGGTCGCCAACGTCGTGCTCGGCTCGGTGCGGCGCGAGGAGGAGGGCATCGCCTCCGGTGCCAACAACGCGATCCGGGAACTCGGCGGGGTGTTCGGCATCGCGGTGCTCGGCGCGGTGTTCTCGGCGCGCGGCGGGTACGCCAGCGGCGCCTCGTTCGTCACCGGCATGTCCTCGGCGGTCTGGGTGGGTGCCGCGGCGGTGGCCGTCGCCGCCGCGGTGGCGCTGGCCCTGCCCCGGTTCCGCAAGGCGCCCGCGGTCGCCGGCACCGATGCGGCCGGCGCTGCCGCGGACGCGCTCGCCGGGGCCGAGCCGGAGCCCGCGATGGAGCTGGTTCGCTGAGCCAAGCCTGCCCGGCCTGGTGACGTGGGCCCCCGCGCCAAGCGGGGGCCCACGCCGGTCTGTCCGGCGTCCCGCCGGGACCGGCACGATGAATGTGCGCCCGGCGCCCTTGTTATGGGCACCGGGCGCACATTCATGACGGGGGATGCGCCCCGTCCGGTTAGGGTTAGCGGCAGCCCCCTTGTCCCGACCCACGGTGAGGACATCGACGTGCCCGGCAGCCCCGACGAAGCCCAGCCCGGCGCGGAGCCGGACACCTTCGACACCAGCGTGGCCCACATCGCCCGGGTCTATAACTTCTGGCTCGGCGGGCGGGACAACTACGCGGCGGACCGGGAAGCCGCCGAGCAGGTGATCGCGGCGTACCCGGCGATCCTGGCCAGCGTCCGCGC
The DNA here is from genome assembly GCA_963795785.1 of uncultured Actinomycetes bacterium. Taxonomy (GTDB): domain Bacteria; phylum Actinomycetota; class Actinomycetes; order Streptosporangiales; family Streptosporangiaceae; genus DASXKD01. Next base: position 34,780 of record CAWCKG010000051.1, on the reverse strand, counting down.
CCAGCGGGCGTTCCTCGGCCGGGCGGTGCGGTACCTGGTCACCGACGCGGGCATCCGGCAGTTCCTCGACATCGGGACCGGGCTGCCGTCCGCGGACAACACCCACGAGGTGGCCCAGCGGGCGGCTCCCGAGTCACGCGTGGTGTACGCGGACTCCGATCCGATCGTCCTGGCGCACGCCCGCGCCCTGCTCACCAGCAGCCCGCAGGGCGCGACCCACTATGTCGACGCCGACCTGCGGGATACGGGCAAGATCTGCGAGCAGGCGGCGGAGATCCTCGATTTCACCAAGCCGCTCGCCATCCTGCTGATCGGGGTGCTGCACTGCATCCCCGACTCCGACGACCCGGCGGGGATCGTCGCCGCGCTGGTCGATGTCATGCCGCCGGGCAGTTACCTGGTGATCGCGCACCCGGCCAGCGACATCCACACCTCCCAGGTCAGTACGGCGACCGACCGGATCAACCCGCTGATGGCGGAGCCGGTCACGCTCCGCACGCATGATCAGGTCGGCCGCTTCTTCGGCGGCCTTGACCTCGTCGAGCCCGGCCTGGTCCAGTTGCACCGGTGGCGGCCGGGCCCGGAGGGCCCGGTTCCCGACCACGACATCGCCAACTACGGCGCGATCGGCCACAAGCCCTGAGGGCCGTCCCCGCGGAGCCGGCTGGTGGTGAGCGGCCCGGGCCGCAGGTCAGCCGGCGACCACCGCCCACACCACTTTCCCGCTCGACTTGTCCGGCGTGTAGCAGCCCCACTCGGCGCTGAGCGCCCCGACCAGCAGCAGCCCGCGGCCGCTGTCCGCTTCCGGTTCCACCGGCTGGGGCACCGGCGGCCGGTCGCTGCCGTCCCAGACCTGGATCACCACGCGCTCCTCGTCCGCGGACAGCCAGATGCGCACCGGCGGTGTCCCCGGCGCCCAGTGACCCGCGAACCGGCTGCCCGTCAGGCCGAGCGATGCCTGGACCGCGTTGCTCACCAGTTCGGCGACGACCAGCGCGGCGGTCTGCACCAATGCGCCCAGGTCCCATTCCCACAGCACCAGCGTGGTGTGCAGCCTGGCGCACGGGGCCGCCGTCGGCAGCGCCGCCAGTTCCAGGAACGACTGGTGCGGCCACGGGGCTTCCGGGTCAGCCTCCTGCCCGGAGTCGGCGGCGTATCGGCGTAACTGGATTCGGACGCAGGCCCGGCGGCATCGCCGGTGTCGCGGAGCCGCCGGTGTCGGCGGGATAGCCGCCGTCGCCGGATCGGCGGCCGTAGCCGCCTGGATCGGCGGCCGAATCGGCGTGACCGCCCTCGGGCCCGGGCTCGGCGGGCTGGCCGGGGCTGATGCCGTTATCGGGGGCGGCGGCCGGACCGGGGACCAGGGCCGCCGGATCGGGGCGGCGCCGGCCGGCACCGGGACACTCCCAGCCGTGCTGATCATGGGGGAGTAGGTCATCGTTCCGCGCCTCCAGGCCACGTTGCCCGTGGCAGTCACGTTGCCCGTTTCAGTGACGTTCCCCGTGCCCCACTGGTCCAACCACACCGCGGCCCGGCCGCGTTTCCCGCGGATCCGGCAGGCGCAGGAACGCGATCGCCGAATTCGCGGCATCGGGCCGGACTCGTCAAACGTCAGGTTAAAGCATCACGACAACCCGGAATGCCGCACGGGAACACTGCCCGCCGCATATTGATTGGGCTCTGGCCTGGGAATACGTTCCATCTGCCCCGGCGGATAACAGTCACGCCAAAAAAGGAAGTCCGCCACATGCGCACCCGAATACTCGCAGTGGCAACGGCGGCCACAGCCGTTGCATTCAGTCTCACCGCCTCCGCGCAAGCGAAGCCCGCCGCCCAGGTACCGGCGCCCCGCTCCGCGGCCGCCGCGCATCACGGCCCGGGCACCACGGTGCGCGGCCCGCACCTGTGGGATCCGGCGGCCGGCCCGCCCCGGCGGCCAGCGGTTTCCCCGGCCGGTTGACACTGAGCTAGGTAGGTATCTAATGTACTAGGAACCTAGCTCAATGAATCGAGGCGCGGTGATTGAGTTTCACCTGGATGCCCGCTCGGGCGTCGCCCCGTACCTGCAGCTCATCCACCAGGTACGGCAAGCGCTGCGGCTGGGCATGCTGCGCGTGGGTGACCAGCTCCCGACGGTCAAGGATGTGGTCGCGCGGCTGGCCATCAACCCCAACACCGTGCTCAAGGCCTACCGGCAGCTGGAATACGAGGGCCTGGCGGCGGCGCGGCCGGGGATCGGCACGTTCGTGACCGCGACCCTGAACGGCGGGTCCCTGGCGGACTACCAGCCGCTCCGCGCTGACCTGGAAATGGCTCGCGAAGGCGCGGCGGGCGGGCCTGGACGACGAGAGCATCGAGGCCCTGTTCCAGAGCACGTTTCGGTCCGCCTATGAGGAGGACATAGCATGACCGCCGTCGTGCAGGCCCGCGGGCTGGGCAAGCGGTACCGGCGGACCGCGCCGGCCCTCACCGGCCACGCTCAATTCCGGTCGAGACCTACCTGCAGAACCGGTTCCTCAGCTGCACCCACCGGCGGCCCTGCTCCCTTGTGGTCGTGCCCGCGCAGGGCGGGGACGTGCTCAAGTCGCCCCCGGTGTGCACCGACCACAGCCTGGCCGGTTTACGGCGATCGGCGAGCTTGCTTTCGGCGCGGCCAACAACGCATGCTCCTGGGCCGACCGGATCGTCGTCCCGCTGAGGTTCGCCCGCAGCGCGGGCAGTTGCCCGGCCGGCGGCGCGGCGTTCCGCGCGGCGGGATCCCCGATGCTGGCCCGGGCCATGGATTCCTGGGTCGCGGGCCTGTGCACCGGGCCGCGCGGGCTGACCGTCCAGTACAACTCGGCGGTGGGGGAGCCGCGGGCCATCGAGGATGTCCGGGCGAACCTCGCCGACGTGGCCCTGGTCACCCGCCGGCCAGTGCCGACGGCATCCCGGCCGGCAGGCGCCACTTCGTCTATGCCCCGGTGGCGGTGTCCGCCGCGTCGATCGCGTACTGGATCGACGACCCGGTCAGCGGGCAGCCGGTCACTGACGTGCGGCTGGACCAGCGGCTGGCGGCCAAGCTGGTCACCGTGTCCTACAACTTCGGGCACGAGGGCCGGGGCTGCGAACCACCGCCATCGGTGTTCGGCTGCGACAAGGGGATCAGCGGCCGCAACCCGGAAACGCTGTTCGCCGACCCGGAGTTCCAGCGGCTGAACCCAGGCGTACAGCCGGTGGCAGGGGCGGGAGCGACGTTCCAGATCCCTACGGTCGCCTCCGGTCACAGCGACCTGACCTGGACGGTGTTCCGCTGGATCGACGCCAGCCGCGCCGCCCGGGCATTCCTGCGCGGCAAGCCTGACCCCTGGGGGATGCGGGTCAACTCCTACTACCGGGGTCCGGGCCGCCCGGTGAACATCTTCACGGTCAACGACCCCTTTCCCGTCATCGTGCACCAGTACGTCCCGGTGTTCCCGTTCAGCCAGGTGGCCTTCTACCAGGTCAGCAACTGGGATCCAGGTACATATTGGTTCAAGGACCCGTTTGGCAACTACCAGCCGAACCCGATCGAGCCGCCGGGGCAGCGGGCCCTGATCGCGATCACCGGCCAGGGCGACGCGGCGGCGTTCGAGTTCCCGGTGGCCGCGATCCGCAACGGCGCCGGCCGCTACACCGAGCCCACCGATGCCGCGATGGCCGCGGCGGTCGAGGCGATGATCCCGGACGGCAGCGGCACGCTCCAGGTGAACCCGCACAGCACGGACCCGGCGGTCTACCCGCTGACCATGGTGATCTACGCGATGGCGCCGACCAGTGGGCTGCCTCATGCGAAGGCGGCGGCGATCGCCCGGTTCGTCGGCTACGCGGCCGGCCGGGGCCAGGTCCCCGGTATCCGCCCCGGGCAACTGCCGGCCCTACCTGCCGCTGACCCCGGCGCTGCGCGCCCAGGCCCGCACGGCGGCCCAGGAGATCCTGCACCAGACCGGGAACCACTGATCCCGAGCCCGGCGCGCGCCGGGAGAGGCCGCTGCCCGCCGGGGCTCGGCGGCTGCTGCGCCGTGCTGATCCGGCGGCGCGCCTTCTGAGCGGGTGCTCAGCCGCCGGTGATCTCGCGGGCGCACCGGTAGCCGCTGCGCAGCGCGCCCTCCATGTACCCCTGGAAGTTCAGCGAGGTGTGCTCGCCGGCGAAGTGCAGGCCGCCGTGGCGGCGGCTCTGGATTCCGTTGAAGCCGGTGTACTGGCCGGTCTCCAGGTAGGAGTAGGCGCCGCCGGTGTGCGGGTCCCCGGCCGACCAGGCGTAGTACGCCTTGCCGTTGTAGGCCCGGGCCGCGCCGGGGAAGTTCCGCTCGAAGCAGTCGAGGAAGTCCCGGGCCATCCGGTCCGGGGCGGGCCCCTGATAGCTGGGCAGGCCGTAGTGCGGGCCCAGTGTGGCGCCGACCTCGCCGCCCGGCAGCGCGATCAGGATTCCCTGGGTGCCCGGCTGGTCCACGGTGGTCTCCCAGCCGCCCTGGACGACGCCGTCGGTGTACATGTTCCCGGTCCAGTGGTCGGTGTTCCAGACCCGGCTGGAGAACTGCAGCCCGATCTTCGCGTTCGCCCCCATCGGCTCGGTCCTGATGGCCCGGAGCTGCCGCGGCGGCAGTTCGATCCCGTGCAGTTCCACGTCGCGCAGCTTCGTGAAAGGCAGCGCGAGCACCACGTGGTCGGCGTATTGATCCTGGGTTCGCTGGCCGTTGGCCAGCGTGACCGCGTACCGGCCGTGGCCGCGGGCGCGCACCGCCACCAGCCGCTCGCCCAGGTGGACCGTGCCGGCCGGGAGGCGCTCGATCAGGCCCGAGATGAGCTGGTCGTTGCCGCCGCGCAGGTGCCACTTCTCGTCGGTGCCGGACAGCTGGGGCGAGCCCTTCGGCTGCCGTCCGCTGGGCGAGCTGTCGTAGAGGCCGAGCAGGTAGGTGAGGTTCAGCGCGGACTGCTCCGCGACCGGGCCGCCGTACTCGTCCAGCAGGATCGACACGCACAGCGCGCCGAAGTCACTGCCGAGGCCGCCGGGGATGTGCCGCTCGATCCACTCGGTCGCGGGCATGCGGTCCCAGCGGAGCCCCCAGGCCGTGTGCTTGTTGTACAGGGTGGGCCAGGGTGCCTTGCGGAACGCGGCGTCGTGGAACAGCCGCCAGCCCCACTCGTGCCAGTCGCGGTTCAGCGCGGCCTGCGGCCAGAACGAGCCGCCGAACCGGAACCGGTAGTCCTGCGCGCGGGTGTGCGGCGGGTAGGCGTCCATGTTGTCCTGATGCAGGCCGAAGGCCGTGGCCAGCCGCCGGACCTCGGTGTGCTCGCTGGAGATGAACTCCCCGTGCTGCTCGGCGTACTGCCCGCCGTCGAAGAAGCCGCGCAGGGTGAAGACGCGGCCGCCGGCCCGGACCGCGTTGTACTCGTACACGTCGCTGCGGATGCCGTGGGAGGCCCACAGCCGGTAGGCGCAGCCGAGCCCGGCGAGGCCCGAGCCGATGATCACCACGCGCGGGTTCGTGCCGGATGCGCGTGCCCGGCTGGCCGCCCGGGCGGGCGCGGCCAGCCAGGCCGGAATGGCCGCCGCCAGGGCCGCCGCGCCGGCACCGCCGAGCACGGCACGCCTGGACAGCGGGCACGGGCCCGCCGGGAAGCCCGGCGGCCAGCGGATTCCGCCAGCGCCGCGGTGGCCTCGTCGATACCGCAGCCGGTGCGGCGGGCGTATGCCGCCGCCTGCCTGCGCCTGGCGCAGCGCCCGCACCGCGGGTGAAGATCCCTGATCCATGCGACCTCCCCGCCGCCCGCCGCCGCTGCGGGCACTCTACCGGGGCAGGTCAGGTGACGGGGAGGGCCCGCACCTCCGCGGCCATGCGCCGCCGGTCGCTGTCCGCGTCGCCCGCGGCGTTGTCGGCGATCACCGACTGGATCGCGCTGCGGTAGGACTTCGAGAGCTGGGGCCAGCAGGCTTGGCGAGTTCGAGGCCCTGGTACTGCTCGCCCGGCGAGCGCGGGTCGGCGATCGCCGCCAGGATGGTGGCCCCGTCGGCCAGCGACGGGTCGCCCTTCATCAGCCCCATGGCCAGTGCGCGCGCGGCCGGGGAGGCGTTCGTGAAGATCGTCCTGACCTCGGCGGGCTCGAACTTCTCCTGGCGCGCCAGGGCCGCGGACCGCTGGATGAGCAGGTCCTGCAGGTGCCCCTGGGCGCTCTCGAACCGGGAGTCAGCCAGTTCGGTGTGCACGACGGCGTAGGACTCGGCGAACCTGCCGAGGTCGGCGTGCTCGATGATGCGTGCCGCGTTCGGCGCGCCCATGTCGGCCATTTCGCGGGTCAGCTGGAGCCCGAACCCGCCCGAGTTCATCGACAGCCGTTCCACCCTGGCGATGACGAACGGGCTGACGAGCAGCACCGCGCCGATGACCAGCAGCGTGACGATCCCGGCACCGCTGCTGGTGTAGATGACCCGGGCGGCCGCCGCGGCCAGCAACGCCAGCCCGACCACGCCCAGCAGCAACGTCGCCCTGCGCCGTATCATGCGACACCTCCGCCGTTCTGCGCGCCACCGCTACCCGGCAACTTACGGGCAAAACGGTCGTGGCGCCCAGCCTGCCGGGAAGTCACCGGATCCGCAGTGACCCGATCGCCTGGCCGATGAGGCGGCCCCATTCGTCCCGCACCCGGGGCTTGTCCTGTGGCGGTGCCTCCGCCACGGCCAGGCCGGCGCCGCCGAGCATCCAGAAGGAGAACTGCACCAGGGTGTCGAAGCCGGTGCCGTCCAGGTAGCCGCCGTCGACCAGGTCCCTGATGAAGTGCTCGACCAGCCCGTAGGCGTAGTTCCGCTCGCATTCGCGCCAGCGGCGCCAGCCCAGTGCGGCCGGGCCCTCCAGCCAGACCAGGCGGCCGTACACCGGATCGCAGCACTGCCGCAGGTAGGCGTCGAGCGCGAGGATCGCCGAGTCCCACGGGTCCGGCGCGGCCGCGGCGGCGGCGATCGCCTCGGTCGCGCGGGCCTCCTGCAGTTCCAGCACGGCCTCGAACAGGGCCTGCTTGCTGGCGAAGTGATGGTAGACGGCACCGCGGGTCACCTGGCTCGCGGACGCCACGTCCTCCAGCGAGGTCCCGGCGTAGCCGCGCTCGGCGAACAGCGGGTCGCCTCGTCGAGCAGCGCCGTCCTGGTGGCCGCCGAGTACATCTCGCGGCGGCTCTTGACCTCGGTCATACGCTGAGTATAGTGACATACACAGAGTATGTGAAAGTCACAGCGTATGTTGGAGTCCCACCGTGACCGAGACGCTGCCCCCACCGCTGTTCGACCCGTTCGCACCCGGCTTCACCGACGACCCCTATCCGCAGTACGAGCTGATGCGCGCGAAGGCGCCTGTCTACCAGCACCCGTTCGGGTTCTGGCTGCTCACCGGCTATGACGAGGTGTCCTGGCTGCTGCGGGCCGGGCCTGTCCGTCGAGGACGCAAACATGGCCGCCGACAGCCTGCTGCGGCAGATGCGGGACGAGCTGTACGAGCGGCGAGGAGTCGCCGCGGGCCAGCGCGGTGTCCATGCTGGACCGGGACCCGCCGGACCACACCAGGCTGCGCAGGCTGGTGTCCAAGGCGTTCACCCCGCGGGCCATCCAGGCGCTGCGCCCCCGGATCACCGAACTGGTGGACGGCATGCTCGACGCCATCGCCGCGCAGCACCGGGTGGACCTGGTCGACGCGCTCGCGTTCCCGCTGCCGTTCAGCGTGATCGCCGAGATGCTCGGCACGCCGCCCGCCGACCACGAGCGGATCCGCCAGCTCACCGGCACCGTGGTCCGCTCGCTGGAACCGGTCGCCGACCCGGAGCTGGCCGCCGCGATCATGGCCGCCGACGACGAGCTGACCGCGATCGCGATGGAGATGATCGCGTGGAAGCGGGCCAACCCGGCCGGCGACCTGCTCACCGCGCTCATCCATGCCGAGGACGACGGTGACGCGCTCAGCGACGACGAACTGGTCGCGCAGACGCTGCTGCTCTACATCGCCGGGCACGAGACCACGGTCAACCTGATCGCGGGCGGCACCCTGGCCCTGCTGCGCCATCCCGGCCAGCTCGCGCTGCTGCGCGCCGACCCCGCCCTGGTGGGCAACGCCGTCGAGGAACTGCTCCGCTACGACAGCCCGGTGCAGGCGAGCAGGCGGATCACCCTGGAACCGGTCACGGTGGGCGGCATCACGATCCCCGCGGGCGCGTTCGTCATGGCGAGCCTCGGCTCGGCCAACCGGGACGAGCGGTTCTGGGGCCCGGACGCCGCCGGGCTGAACCTGCGCCGGGAGAACGCGCGGCAGCACGTGTCGTTCGGCGCGGGACCGCATCACTGCCTGGGCGCGTCCCTCGCCCGGCTGGAGGCCAGCATCGCGTTCGAGCGGCTCACCGCCCGGTTCCCCGGGCTGGCGCTGGACGGCGACGTGGTGTGGAATGGCCGGATCAACCTCCGCGGCCCGGCGCACCTTCCGGTGTCAGCGGGCTGACCCCGCGCTCCCCAGGGTGGCATGAACATGGCAGAGTCCCGCGCCGGCCGACGTGGCCGAGAGCATCACCGTCGGCGTTCCGCCCGCCGACGCCTACCATGCCGTCTCCGACGTGCGGCGGATGGCACGGTGGAGCCCGGAGTGCTTCGCCGTGCTGGTGTGGTCCCGGCGGGACGGGCTGCCCGCGCGCTTCGTGGGCCTGAACCGGCGCGGGCCGCTGGTGTGGTTCACCACCTGCCAGGTGGTGACCGCCCTGCCTGGCGAGGAGTTCGCGTTCGACGTCACCACGTTCGGGATGCCGGTGTCACGGTGGAGCTACCGGATGGCGGCGGTCGACGGGGGCACCGAGATCACCGAGAGCTGGCGGGACCAGCGCGGCCGCGGCGCGCATGTGCTCGGCCGGGTGTTCACCGGCAAGGTCGCCAACAACCGGGCCGAGGTGAACCGCGACGGCATGCGGACCACCCTGTCGCGGCTGAAGCGCGAGCTGGAAACCGGCTGAGCGGCCGGACTTTCCCCGGCGTGCGGCCGGTCACCGCGAAACGCCGCTATCGTTGAGGCCCGGCTGGCGCAGGCGGCTCATGCGCGAAAGGGTGACCTATGAGCGATCCCATCGTGCCGTTCAGCGATCGCGGCGCGCGGTGGGAGAGGCCGCGCCGGGGGCGGCGGCGCGCCGTCATCATCGTGATCGTGACCGCGGCGGTGCTCGCGGTCGCCGCGGGCGGGGCCGGCTACCTGCTGCTGCGCACCGTGGGCAGCCCGCAGCAGACCGCGGCCAGCTACCTGGCCGGCTGGCAAAAGGGCGACTACCCGGCCATGAACCAGGTCAGCGTCTCCAAACCGGCCGGCGGGCTGGCCGGGCCGCTGCGGCAGGCGGCCGCGCAACTCGGTGTGCGCCAGCTTCACCTGGTGCTCGGCCGGGTGGCGCAGAACGGCGGGTCCGCGACGGCGGGGTTCACCGCGACCGCCAGCCTGGCCAGCGGCCACACCTGGACCTACCGGGGGCAGCTCGCCCTGGTCAAGCAGAGCCGGCACTGGTGGGTGAGCTGGAGCCCGGCCGCCATCTACCCCGGGCTGCGGGCCGGCGAGCGGTTCGTGCTCAGCGCGGTGTGGCCGGCCAGGGGGCAGGTCCTCGCGTCCGACGGCACGGTGCTCAGCTCGCCCGCGGCGATCGCCGAGTCCGGCTCCATCTCGCTGCTCACCGGCAACGTGGTCGCGGCCACGGCCGCGCAGGCCAAGGCCCTCGGCGCGCCGTACCAGAAGGGTGACCTGATCGGCCAGGGCGGCATCGAACAGGCCTACCAGCCCCGGCTCGCGGGCCGGCCCGCGCTCATCATCCGGATCGAGGGCCCGGGCAAGAAGGTGGACGCGACGGCCGTGAAGTTCCCCGCCACCCCGGGCCACAACGTCCAGACCAGCATCGACCTGCGCTACCAGCTGGCCGCGGCGCACGCCGTCTCGTCCGCGCGCGACCTCCAAGCCGGTCGACATGGTGGTCCTCCAGCCCTCCACCGGCCGGGTCCTGGCCGTCATCGAGCGGCCGGGCGGGTTCGACCGGGCGCTGCAGGGCATCTTCCCGCCCGGCTCCACCTTCAAGATCGTCACGGCGTCCGCCCTGACCAAGAAGGGGCTGCGGCCCTCCACCACGGTGCGCTGCCCGCCCACGGTGAACATCGGCGGCCGGACGTTCCACAACTTCGACAACGAGCAACTGGGCACCACGAGCCTGCTGAACGCCTTCGCGATTTCGTGCAACACGACCTTCGCCATGCTCGCCTCGCAGCACCTGACCGGCTCGGACCTGCGCTCGATGGCCGAGGAGTTCGGCTTCAACCGGACACCGGACCTGGGCATCCCCGCCGTGCTCGGCAAGTTCAGCACCCCGCACCAGCCGGTGGACCTGGCGGCCGACGCCTTCGGGCAGGGCACCGACCTGGTCAACCCGCTCAGCCAGGCGGCCGAGGCGGCGGCGATCGAGAACGGCACCTGGCGGCCGCCGCAACTGGTGACCAGCCCGGCCCCGCGGCAGTCCGCCCAGCCGCACAAGCTCGATTCCGCCCTGCTGAACACGCTGCGGCCGATGATGCGGGCCGTGGTCACCCGCGGCACCGCGGCCGGCGTCGGCTTGCCGCCCGGGGTCTACGGGAAGACCGGCACGGCCGAGTTCGGGTCCGGCCCCAACCCGCCGTCGCACGCCTGGTTCATCGGGTACCGCGGCAACCTGGCCTTCGCGGTGCTCGTCGAGGGCGGTGGTGTCGGCGCCGACGCCTCGGCGCCGATCGCCAACGCGTTCCTCCGCAAGGTCTGACCGGGGCCCGGCACCGCGCTCCCCGCAAGCGCCGGGCCCGGCTGACCGCCCTCAGCTCACCGCGCGGCTGGCCCGCGCCGACGGCCGGCGCCGGGACGACCGGGGCCAGCGGCACGAGCACCTCGAACTTCGAGCCGTGGCCGAACGTGCTCTGCACCCGGACCGAGCCGCCGTGGGCCTCCGCGATCGCCTGCACGATCGCCAGGCCGAGCCCGAGCCCGCCGCTCTGCCGGCTGCGGTGCGGTTCGGCCCGGGCGAAGCGCTTGAAGATCCGCTGCAGGTCCGCGTCCTGGATGCCGCACCCGGAGTCGGTCACCGCCAGCACCACGCAGCCTTCTTCGAGCCCGGCGCCGACCTCGATGCGGTCGCCGGGCGAGGTGTGTGCCACGGCGTTCTCCAGCAGCGCGTCGAGCGCGACCGCGAGCCGGTCACGGTCGCCGGGGACGGTGGCCTCGGTCACCGGGCCCAGCCGCCAGTGCCGCGGCGTGTGACCCCACCGGTCCAGCGCGTCGACCACCACGGACTCGACCGGCACCGGCGTCAGGTGCAGGAAGTCGGGGCCTTCGGCCGAGGCCAGCAGCAGCATCCGGGTGGACAGCCGGCGCAGCCGCATCAGCTCGTCGGTCACCACTCTGGCGTCCTCGGCCACGACCGGGTTGGTGACCGCCCGCTCGATCAGCTCGGCATGGCCCAGCGCCACCGTGATGGGGGTGCCGAGCTCGTGGGAGGCGTCCTGGAGGAACCGGCGCTGCTGCTTCAGCAGCCGCAGGTTCTCCTGCGAGACCCGCTGCACCTCCTCCATGGCGGCCAGCCGTTCCTCCGTGGCCGCCAGCCGCCTGCGGCCATGCCAGACCATGACCAGGAACATCAGCGCGATCAGCGGGACCTCGGCCAGGTAGTCGGCATCCTGCTGGCCCTTGAGCACCTGCACGCCGATGATGCCGCCGGTGGCGATGGTGACCGCGGCCAGGGTCAGGATCGTCGGCTGGATGCGCCACAGCCGGAACCCGTAGATGACCGTCAGGCTGACCCAGATGGCGAGGAACGGGACCGTCTGCCACGCGGTCAGGAACCGCATCGCCACCAGGTTGATCGCCACGAAGGCGACCCAGGCGATGTCCACCCAGGACGACCGGGCCCAGTTGAGGGCGTGCCCGGCCGACGCGGAGGCGAGCCGCCGCAGCCGCCCGGCCCGGCTGCTGAACGCTGGCAGGCGCGTCGGCGCGCGCCGGGCAAAACGCTGGACCGACACGTTCCTCTCCCAACCAGATCCCTGGATGACGTCCCTGCTCGGGGCCGCTTTCCGTCATCATCCTCCATTGGGAAACATCTGGCGGTGAACCGGGCACAATACGCAAAGTTCCGATTTGGTTACGGTGCGGCCAGGTGGTCCCGCCAGGAGTGCTGCGGCACGAAACCGAGCGCATCCCTGGCCCGGCCGGTCGCCAGCAGCGAGCCGAACTCGCCCACGTCCCGGGTGAGCGGCACGCCGGGGAAGACCTCCTTGAGCAGGTCCGCCGAGGGGCGGTTCATCACCGTGTCGGCGGCGGCGATGATGTAGCTCGCGCTGCCCTCGGCGGGCGCCTCCAGGGCCAGCCGGCAGGCCGCCGCCGCGTCCCGCTCGTCGATGTAGCCCCACAGGTTCCACCTGCGCGCCCGCGGATCCGGCCAGTAGGAGGGGAACAGCTCATAGTCGGCCGGGCCGAGGATGTTGGAGAACCGCAGCCCGGTGAAGGGGACGCCGGACCACTCCGCGATGTGCGTGGCGATGGTCTCGCTGGCGACCTTGGACAGCGCGTAGGTGGTGGTCGGGACCGGGTAATGGTCCTCGTCCACCGGGGCATACCGGGGCGGTACGTCGAACGGCAGGCCCAGCGTCGTCTCGCTGGACGCCCAGACCACGCGTTCGAGGCGGACCTGCGCCGCCGCGAGGAACACGTTGAAGTTCATGGCCATGTTGGCGTTGAACGTGATGGCCGGGGTGTGGATGTCCGGTGCCGGGATGTTGGCCAGGTGAACGACGGCGTCCATGCCCGCGAGCACCTCCACCGCCTGGCCGTGGTCGGTCAGGTCCGCCAGCAGCAGGCCGGTGCCCAGGTCCTGCGGCGGCTTCACCCGGTCGGTGGCCAGGACGTCGTACCCATGGGCGAGGAGTTCGGCGACCGTCACCCGGCCCGCCCGGCCACTGGCGCCGGTGACGCAGATTCGCTTGGTCATGGAGCCAGGATGGCAGAGCGCCCCGCGCCCGGGCCCGCGGCCCTGATGCCAGCAGCACGAAGCACGCTGGCGGCCGCGGCGTGCTGGTCAGAGGGTGCGCATGGCGCGGCCACGTGGCATGATCAGCAGCGAATGCCGTAGGCAAAGCTGGGGTCAAGGTCCACTTCATCCCCGGTGAACGCCACGGGGACCGGTTGGGCGCTCCGGGGGGGAACCGGGGGCGGCACGGCATATCGCACCTTCCTCACTCCCGGGCCGATCGCAGGATGGAGTTGCCATGCCCGAAGCGCTGATTCTTGAGTTCAGCGGGGTGACGGAAGCCGACTACGCCAAGGTGAACGGCTACCTCGGCATCGACATGCGGACGGGGGAGGGGAACTGGCCGCCCGGGCTGCTGTCACACGCGGCCGGCACCGGCGACGACGGCACCTTCATCGTCACCGAGGTGTGGAGTTCCCGCGCCGAGCAGGGGGCATTCATGGATTCGCGGCTGGGCGCAGCCCTGGCCGCTGGAGGGGTGACATCGATGCCCAGGGTCCGGTGGGTGCCGCTGCTGGCGTATCACACGCCCGGGGCCTGATCCGTCGCACTGACGCCGCCGGCGCAAACCGGCACCGCCCGCAGCGCCCGCCCGGCCGCACCTGTCACGATGGGTGCGCCAGGCAACCGGCGGCGCAGGGAGGTGCCACGAGCAGCGACGGCGGTCACGACGAGGGCCAGGGCGGCGAAGCGGCGGCGTGGAGCCGGATGTCCGGTTCACCCTGGCCAACGAGCGCACGTTCCTGGCCTGGAACCGGACCGCGCTCGCACTGGTGGTGGCCGGGCTCGGCATCGTCCAGTTGCTGCCGCCGTTCCCCGCGCGTGCCCTGGGGGCGCCACGCGCTCGGTGTCCCGCTGATCGTGCTGGGCGCGGCCGTGTCGGTGACCGCCTTCCGGGAATGGCGCCGCACCCAGTCCGCGCTGCGCCGCAGCGAGCCGATCCCGCAGTCGGTGCTGCCCCGGATCCTGGTCGTCACGATCACCGGTGTCGCCGCCCTGTCCGCGGTCGTCCTGCTGGTCTCCGCGGTCCGGTAGGAGCGCCGCGATGCTGCCCGGCGGGGCCGAGGACCGTTCCCCCGGCGGTGCCCCGGCGCTGCCCGAGGACCCCGAGGATCTGAGCCAGGGATCCGCCGCGGAGCGGACCAGGCTGGCCTGGGCGCGGACCGCGATGGGCTTCGGCGCCGTCGGCCTGGCGATGCTGCGGAAGGAACCCGTCGCCGGCCTGCTGGTGCTCCTGGTCACCCCGCTGATCTGGTCGCTCGGCCGCTACGTCAGCGCCACGGCCAGGCCCGGCGCCCGGCAGCGGCGGCTGCTGCTGGTCACCGTGGCGGTCACCGGCGTGGCCGTCCTGGCCGCCGTCGCGGCGCTCCTCGGCCACGGCAGCCCGGGCCTCCGGTTCCGCTAGCTCACGGGGACCGGCCTGCTCCTGCGACGCCCGGCGCCACCCGGGCGGGCGGATCACGGGCTGAGCGCTGTCTCGTTCGGCTACAAAGGTGGGGATGGTGAGCAGCGAGGAGACGGGGCGGCCGGCCGGGCCGGCGGCGGCAGGGCCAGGCCCGCGGCGGTGCGCGCTGGCTCTTGCCGCCGCGGCCCTGCTCGCCGCCGGGTGCGGCGGCGGCGCCCCGGCTGCCGCCCGCTCCGCCGCGCCGTTGCCGCCCGACCCGCGGACCGCCGCGGCGCTGCTCCGGATCGCCACGGCGTTCAACCACGACTACGACAGCGGCGACTACGCGCCGGTGTATGCGCGCTGGGACGCGCGCAGCCGGGCCATCATCAGCCAGGCGGGGTACATCCGGCGGCACCGGGACTGCCCCGGCCCGCCGCACCAGGCGTCGGTGACCGAGAGCGCCGGCCCGGGCCCGCGGGGAGCCTGGCTGGTGCACTACGAGATCGGCGGGCAGCAGCTCACCGACTACTGGTTCTACGCAGGCCACCGGTGGGTGTTCGACCTGGTGCTGAGCAACCCGGGCGCGGTGGCGCTGTACCGGATGTCGCCGCAGCGTTACGCCCGCGCGGTCGGCTGCGCGAACGGATAGGCGTGACCATGGCGGCGAAGCTGGTACTGATCGTCCGGACCGACCTCGGCATGGGGCGCGGGAAGATCGCGGCGCAGGTGGCGCACGCCGCGGTGGCCGCGGTGCTGGCCACCAGCCGCAGCCGGGACTTCGCCGCGTGGCTGGCCGAGGGACAGCCGAAGGTGGTACTGAAGGTGGCCTCGGCGGAGGAGTTGCTGGACGTGGCACGGCGGGCCCGCGCCGCCGGGCTGCCGGTGGAGCTCATCCAGGACGCGGGCCGCACCCAGGTAGCGCCGGGCACGGTGACCTGCTGCGCGGTCGGGCCGGCCGACAGCGCCCGGATCGACCCGGTCACCGCGGACCTCGGGCTGCTGTGACCCGCGGCCGTCACAGCACGGCGATGGGATTCACCGGGGAGCCGGTGCCGCCGGGCAGCCGCAGCGGGGCGATGACGCACAGGAACGACCAGCGGCCCGCCGCCTCGCAGGCCGGCACCAGGTCGTCGAACTGCAGGTAGTCGAGCAGGTGCAGGCCCAGCGCGTTGATCGCCAGCACATGCACGGGGAACGCGACGCCGTCCACGATGCTGGGCGCGGTATCGCTGTTGCTGTCGCTGCCGAGCGCGGCGACCTGCCGCTCGGCCAGGTACTCGCAGGCGCCCGGGTGCAGCCCGGCGCGGGACCGCGCCACGTCCCACGGCCCCAGCTCGTCGCGCCGCCGCCGGTGCCCGACCCGGACGAACAGCAGGTCACCGGGCCCCACGCGGACCTGCTGAGCCTGCTCCGCCGCGGCCAGTTCCGCCGCGGTGACGTGCTCGCCGGGCTCCAGCCAGGGGATGCCGCGCAGCCGCGGTATGTCCAGCAGCACGCCCCGGCCGACGATGCCGTCACGCACGTCGTCGATGGACAGCTCGGCCGCGCCGCGCGAGGTGACCACGCTGGCCGGCACGCCGTTGTACAGGGTGCCGCCGTAGCTGACGTGACAGAGCGCGTCGATGTGGCTGTCCACGTCGCCATGCACGTTCATCGTGATCTGGTCGGCGGCGAACGACAGCCCCGGCACCTCGGAGGGCTCGGCGGGCAGCCGTTTCATGTGCCGCGCGCCCGGCTCGGGATTGTCCGGGGCGCTGCTTGCCAGCGGGGCGGCCAGGGTGACCGTCCGCCCGGCCCGTACCTCGCCTGCCGCGGCGGCCAGCCGCGCCGCGGTGATGTGGTTCAGCGCGCCCCGGCGGTCGCCGGGGCCCCATTGCGCCTGGCCGCGAAGCCGCTCGTAGAGCGCGCGGAAGCTGGCGGCGGACATCGTCGGATCGCTCATCGTCCCCTCGCTACCCCTTGGCTGTCCGGCCATTCTGCCGTCCGGCCCTGGTTTACCTGCCGGTCGGTGGGTAGCAAGGCATGCAGGGCCGCGTTCCACCGACGGGCTGCGGCCCGCTCTGGTGACAGGGCGTTATCCTAGATCGTCAAGACATAGTCGTCGCACGCGATGGAGCTGCCATGGCTGCCGGGACCCCGGACCTCCGCGGAGGTCCGCACGGGCATGCCGTGCTGTTCTACCGGGACGGCGACGGCTTCGCCGGGCAGGTGGGCGCGCACCTGCTGGAGGCGCTCCGCGCGGGCGGGGTGGCCGTCGTGATCGCCACCCCGGCGCACCGGGACGCCATCGCCGCCGAGCTGGCGCGCGGCGGGGCCGACGTCGCCGCCGCTCAGGCGGCCGGCCGCTACGTCGCGCTGGACGCGATCGAGATGATGGGCCGGTTCATGGTCGCCGACTGGCCGAACGCGGCCAGCTTCTGGCAGGCGATCAGCCCGGTGCTCCGCCAGGCGGCCGAGGCCGGAAAGCCCGTGCACGTGTTCGGCGAGATGGTTGCCCTGCTCTGGGACTTCGGCCAGGTCAACGCGGCCATCGAGGTCGAGGCCATGTGGAACGAGATCGGCGCGCAGTACCCGTTCTCCCTGCTCTGCGCCTACCCGGCCGGCTTGGTGAGCGGTGCGGCGCACCAGGACTCGCTGGCCGAGGTGTGCCGCGTCCACGCCGCCGTCGTCGGCGACGTGCCCGGCCAAGCCTGAGCCGGGCTGCGCCCTAGCGGCTTCCCTGAACCCGCACCTGCGGTGCCTCCGCGGGCCGCAGGCCGGCCAGGGCACTCGGGTGCACCAGCGGCCGGTAGCCCGCCGTGATCGCGGCGACGATCGACGGCGGGGTCAGCACCTCCACCGGCCCGGCGCGCCCGGCCTGGACGGGCGCGCCGTAGCCGCGGAAGGACCACGGGCGAACCTGGCCGTTCATGAGCAGGCCGGGCCCGCTCGCGAGCCGGACCATGACGCCGTCGGGCAGGCCCGCGACGGGTGCCAGGTAGCTGAGCTTGCGCCGGGACCGGTCGGTCCGCTC
Organism: uncultured Actinomycetes bacterium; assembly: GCA_963795785.1. Taxonomy (GTDB): domain Bacteria; phylum Actinomycetota; class Actinomycetes; order Streptosporangiales; family Streptosporangiaceae; genus DASXKD01. Next base: position 17,321 of record CAWCKG010000051.1, on the reverse strand, counting down.
GGCGTGCAGTGCCGCGTCCATCTCCGGGGCCAGCGGGCGCCGGGGCAGCTGCCGGGCGGCCCGCCAGGCCTGCGCGAACGCGAGATAGTCGGCGCGGCGGCAGTACCCGCACGGCCGGTGCCCGGCGGACAGCGCGGTCGCCTCGTCGAGGAAGAACAGCGCGGTCCACCGGCCGGGCGGCATCGGGTCGCGCTGGACGCCCTTGTACTCCAGCAGGCAGCAGATCCACAGCTTCGAGCGCCACCGGCTGACGCCGAGGCTGCGGCCCTGCCCGTGCAGGCAGCCGCGGTTGCCCATGATCAGGCCACGGCCCGGGTCGGTGACGATCTCGCCGGTCGGCATCACCCGGTTCTGCAGCGGCATAGGCGTTATCCTCCGCTGAGGGTAGGACACTGGCAGCCGGCGAGAGGTGAGGGGCTGCACGGATGCATGTGGTGGGCATGGTGCTGCACCCCGCCCGGGATTCCGCCGAGGCGGTGAACGCCGTCCTGGGCTGGGCGCAGCACAACGGCGCCCAGGTCCTGGGCATCGAGGCGGAGATCAGCAGGCTGAACTGCGCCGCGATCGGGGTCACCGCCGCCGAGCTGGGCGAGCGTTCCGACCTGCTGGTGAGCCTCGGCGGGGACGGCACGATGCTGCGGGCGCTGCGGCTGGCCGACCGGCAGAGCGCCCCGGTGCTCGGGGTGAACCTGGGCAAGCTCGGGTTCCTGGCCGAGGTGGACGTGCCCGAGCTGGCCGGTGCGCTGTCCGCCATCGACGGCCATGAGTTCACCATCGAGCCGCGGCTGGCGGTGGATGCCGTCCTCGGCGGCCAGGAGGTCACCGCGTTCAACGACGTCGCCCTGGTGCGCTTCCCCGGCCAGGCGACCGCGGCGGTCGCGGTCCGGGCCGCCGGCCACCCGTTCGTCAGCTACGCCGCCGACGCGGTCGTCGTGGCCACCCCCACCGGGTCCACCGCCTACAGCTTCTCCGCCGGCGGGCCGATCGTCAGCCCGGCGGTCGAGGCGCTGCTGGTCACGCCCGGCCGCGCCGCATTCGGCCTACAACCGCGGCCTGGTGCTGTCCATCGAAGACAGCCTGGCGCTGGACATCCTGCCCGCCAGCGGGCGGCTCGCCGTGGAGGTCGACGGGCAGGTCGCCGCGTACGTGGAACCGGGGGACCGGGTGGAACTGCGGCCACGTCCGGGGGCCGCCCACGTGGTACGGCTGGGCCGCACCACGTTCTACGAGCGGGCCCGGCGCAAGCTCCGGCTGACCGACTCGGCGGAGGTCCCGAGCCAGCCGGGGTGGGCTCAGCACCGGGACTGAAGTCGATCCGGCGTGGTTGGCAGGCTAGGAGAGCCGCAGCCGCATCCGTTCCTCGTATCGGCTGGGTTGCTTCGGCAGTGGCTGCCGCTGATTCGTGCTCTGGAACCCGAATTGCTCGTAAAGGCGCAGCGCAGGGTCGTTGCCGTTCAGGATCCATAGCCAGGCCGTGCGCACCCCGGAGTCCCGGAGGCGATCCAGGACCGTCCGGAGCAGCATCGTGGCGCCACCGGCCCGCCTGGATTCAGGCGCGACCCACAGGAACTCCAAATCGCATTCGTGTGGCGGCAGGTCAGGTCCCCTGGTAGCGCCGACAAGCCCAACGTCCTGGCCGCTCGCGCACATGACATACCATTCGCCACGCGAGAATTCCTGGCGCCACCTCGGTTCGAGGTAGGCCAACTCGGTGCTCGTGGCTCGACAAGAAGGCAGTGGGATCAGTATTCAGAGCGGCGAGGCGGATGTCCCGCAGTCTCCGCCATTCGTTCTCGGTGAGCACCTCTACCCGGAAGCTGGTCGGTGAGCCGGCCACGGAACCGATGCCCCTCGCCTCCGAACGCTGACTTCTAATGCCCTTCGGATTGTGACAGTCCGTTCCGAGCTTATGAGTCCGGCTCGGGGACCCGTCGGACACAGGTGCCGGTGACTTCCGGCCCGGACCGCGCCGCACCATGCCCCGGAACGGTGCGGCGCGGGGCCGGGAGCCAGGCCGGCCGGGCGCATCCCCCGGCACCTAGCCGGCCTGGCCGTCTTTCAATGCCGCCGCTCGTACCAGGGAATGGCGAGCGGGCCGGCACCTCTCTCGCGACGGATCCACAGGCCCGTCAGGGCGCGGGCGCCATGACATACCAGGCTCGGGAGGCGCTGCCGAGAAGAACTGGTTGGGCCCGTCCGGTCCCGGCCAGTTGCCCTGCTCCTGCGGTAGCGGCGGTCCTCACGGAACAGCCGCTCCTCATGCCGGATACCGATGCTGACGACGGCGACGAGCCCGAGGGCAGCCCCCATGATGAAGATCCCTGCGGCGATGATGAAGTCGGTTGCGGCCATGGTGGTCCCCTTACCTACTGGCCCGCGGTGTGGTGATCCTGCTGCCCCGAACTGGCCTCTGCCGCGGCGTGGGCGGTCCGCCGAGCGGACAGACAGCGGGAGGACGATGCCGTCAAGGCAGCGGCGCCCGCGATCATCCGGCACCGGCGGCGCGCCGGTGCCTTGGCTGCTTCTTGCAGGTAGACGACTAAGTGGGCATGGAAACGCCTGCTCTGTGAGAAGGGCTGGAGTTTCGCGGGCCGAGCGGGTGCGCTTCACTGGGCAACGCGTCAGCTGCCCTTCGAGCTGAGGCTGCACTTCAGCTGCTTAACTTGTCACTACGAAGTTCATAGCTGTCATGATCGTTCACAGGTGTAGGTTAGCTGCTTTCAGTGAAACCCGCATAGACTGAGCGGCCGAGAATAAAAGTCGAGTACTTCAGGCGCAGCGCGCTGGCGCCAGCGATGACCTGGGCGTGATAGGGTTGCGCAGCTACTAGAACTGTGTGTAGATTTATCGCAGCGCTACTGGTACTTCAGTGTGTTACTGAACTTCAGATGAACCGAGGTCTGCGGTGAACGATCAGGATCCGCGCCAGGTCCTCGCGCGCCGTCTGCGCGCCCTCAGGGAAGAGCACTGGCCAGGGAGGAAGGTGAACCAGGCCCAGCTCGCGGCGGCTCTTAGCGGGGACGGCAGGCGGTCCGTCAGCGTGCCGCTCATCTCGTCCTGGGAGTCGCAGACGCAACCCGAAGGTGCCGCCGGCGTCCAGGATTGAGGACATCGCCACGTTCTTTGCCAGCCCCCGGTCCTTCGACGGGCAGGTCGGCCGCCTGCTGAGCCCCGACGAGATGACCGCGCAAGAGCGGGCGGCCAGGGAGAAGCTCCTGCAGGAACTCACCCGCCTGCGCAGCGAGGCGCTTGGCGCGGCCGGTGCGTCCCAGCCCCGGACAACGATCCCGGGCGCCGCGCAGGAGATCGCCCAATCGCTCAGTGCCGGGCCCTATCGCTATCGAGCCGGGCGAGTCGCATCACCATCGTCTGCGCCCAGCTGCCGCAGGACATGCTGGCAACGGATGCCCTACACGGACCCGCTCGGATCCCGACTTCATCGAGTTGTACCGGTACTCGGACCTCGACGCGCTCCTGGAGTTGTTCGGCCACCTGCGGGCCACCAATCCCACCAGCCGTGTCGAGTTCCGGGCCGCAGATCAGCTTGTCCGCCGATGACTACACGGGACATCTGGTCTCGCTGGGCGGTGTGGACTGGAACGTGGCGACGACCTCGGTCCTCGACCGCCTTCAGCTCCCGGTGACGCAGGTCACCGACTGGGACGAGACCGGAAGGCGCCTACTTCGAGGTCACGGAAGCGGATGGCCGCAAGATCGCGCACCGTCCGCGGCTGGAAGAGTCGGACGGGCGGCAGATCCTGCGGGAGGATGTTGCGCTCTTCGCCCGGGCCGTCGAGCCCCTTCAATCGGAAGCGCTTCGTGACGATCTGCAATGGGATGTACGGGAGGGGGACCTACGGCGCCGTGCGTGCACTGACCGATGAGCGCTTCCGTGATCGCAACGCTGAATATCTCCGGGATACCTTCGGCGACAGCGAGGCGTTCTGCATACTCACCCGGGTGACCGTGGAGAACGGCATGACGCTGACTCCTGACTGGACGCTGCCCGAGACGCGGCTCTTCGAGTGGTCCAGGCCGCAGTGATGGCCGGGACCGAGACACCGGATCACCATGGATCGCACCGCCGCCTGCTCTGGCCGGCAGATGAGTCAGCGCCGCCGGGCGAAGGTCGACGCGATCATCGTGCCCACCGCCCGCCCGGTGGCTTACCTGAAGGAAGCGGCCCGCGCCGCGCGTTCCCTGGGCTGCCCGCTGGTCACCCTGCACAGCAGGAAGTGGACGAGCGCTCACGCGGCCGCCGACTACCTCGACCCGTCGGTCGACCTGATCGCGATCGACGTGCCCGAGCCAGCCCAGCTCCGGCTTCCCGAGCTGGAGACGTCACGGCTGCTGGCCGGCACGATCTTCGAGCGGCGGACCGACCTGAGCACCAAGCGCAACCTTGCCCTGGTGCTCAGCCACATGCTCCGCTGGAAGCGCGTGGTCTTCCTCGATGACGACATCCGGGTGCCCGACCCGGACGATCTGAGCAAGGCGGTCGGCTTGCTGGACACCCACACCGCCGTGGGGCTGGGCATCGGGGGCTTCCCCGACAACTCGGTGGTGTGCCACGCCTTCCGCGACGGCTGGCGGCTAGCAGGAGACGTTCATCGGCGGTGGGGCCCTGGCCGTCGAGGTGAAGCGCAACCGCTCGTTCTTCCCCAATATCTACAACGAGGACTGGTTCTTCGTGCTGGATGCGGGGAAGCGGCTGCAGTCGGTCGCGACCGTGGGCGAGGTCCTCCAGTATCCCTACGACCCCTACCGGTCCCGAGCGGGCGCGGGCGGAGGAATTCGGCGATGTGCTCGCCGAGGGCACGTTCTGGCTGCTCGACCAGGGCAAGTCCGCCTCGGATGGTGACCTGGCGCACTGGCGGGACTTCCTGGACCAAGCGGAAGAGGTTCATCGAGCAGGTCCTGGGCATGGTCGAGGGCACGGCCGCCATCGAGCCCGCGGAACGGGCGCGGATGGTCGAGGCGCTGAAGGCTGCCCTAGGCCGCCTGGCGCCGATCACCCCGGAACTCTGCGTGGCCTACCTGCAGGGCACTGGTCAGTCGACCAGGAACGATGGCAGCGCCACATCCAGGGCGTCCGGCGGCAGCCGGGCTGAGGCGGGAACTGGCGCTCGAGTCGCTGGCCCGCAGCAGCGGGACACCGTTGACCTGGTACACCAGGGACGTTGCTCGGTGCCGCCGAAGCCTCCGCGCCGGTGCGACGGCCAGCTCCCGGACGCTGTCGCACGAGCCTAGCGAGCACCGCAGCCGCTGCATACCGAGCGATTCTCCAGCTGCTGCATCGCGTGGCTTCGAGGCTGTCGCTCGCCGGAGCAGGGCCAGCTGCGGTGCATGCACTCGCGGCGCAGCGCTCTCCTCAGCATGCGGCCGCATCGCGCTGCGTAACGGCGGATGTCAGCTCTCGGCCGGCCTAGGAGGCCGCATGGTGCCGAGGGCATGGCCACGGGGTCACGGCCGTGCCGCGGGTGCTCCTGCTCGGCGAGGGGCAGCGTAGCGCGGCGATAATTGGCTGACGCTGCGGGCGGGACCGGATTGGCTGTGCGGAATGGGCTATCCGGCGGTGCTGCCTGGGTTCATGGTGTCGGCACCGGCTATTACGGGCGCGGACGGCGGGTTGGCCAGAAAGACCTCAATTAGCCCGACCAGCTCGATAATACCCTCGAACGGTCTGGTCGCACGCGATCCCGCCATCCGGAGGTCCCCCGCCAGGCGCCCGTCGGCGGTTTGCCGCACGTCGAGGACGATACGCAAGACGCGTGCCCCCCCTAATTGAGATCTTCTGGCCAACCTCACTCAATGGTAGGGCGCACCCATATGCCCGCGCGTCAGGGCAGACCCCCTAATTTTCGCATCCGCACCCCTTATACGGTGCACATGCATCCCGCAGGTAGCGCTAATCCGCGGCGTCAAGCAGCCCTTTCAGATCGCCGCGCGCGGAGACGTCGAGTTTCGCGAACACCCGGGTGAGGTGGGTCTCGACGGTCTTCGGGCTCAGGTAGAGCCGCTCGGCGATCTGCTTGTTCGACAGGCCCTGGCAGACCAGCAGCGCGATGTCCTGCTCCCGCTGAGTGAGGCCCTTGAACGGGTCCGGGCTGTCCTCGACGCCGATCCTGCAGCTCGGCGGCGCACTCGTCGGCGAGCTGGCGGTAGGCGTTCGCGCCGATCATGATGAACCGCTTGCGGGCGGTGCGGAGCGCCCGTTCCGCCGCGGCCCGCCGTCCGGCCTGGTGATGGCACCGGGCAGCGACCAGGCCGATGCGCCCGGCCTCCAGCGGCAGCCCGATCATCTGGGCCAGGCTGCTCGCCCGTTCGCATTCGGCCTGGGCGCGGTCATGGTCCCCGCGGGCCATCGCGATCTGCGCCGCGACCCGGGCCGTGCTCATCAGGGCGGACTTCCGGCCGGTGCGCGCCGTGGTGGCGGCGAAGCGTTCGAGCGCCTCGGACGCCTCGTCGATCCGGCCGAGCTGGGCCAGGGCGTCCGCACGGGCCGGGCCGAACAGATGGGTGCCCGGCTCGGCGGAGTCGTAGTGCGCCTCGATCTGGATGGCCGCCGCGAGCAGCCGTTGCGCGTCCCCCCTGGCCTGGGCAATCGCGGCCTTGGCGGCAGCGGCGAAGGCGAGCCCGGCCGGGATGCCGAACGTGCGCGCCCAGGTCGCGGACTGGGCGGCATGGTGCTCGGCCTCGGCCCACTCGGCGCGGGCGGCGTGCGGGAAGGTCGCCAGCGCGTGCAGCACGGAGAAGTCCCAGAACCGGTCGTTGTCTTCGGCGTTGCCAGCGGCCAGGTCGGTGAACAGGACGGCCTCGCCGAGCATGCCGCGCCGGTACTCGACCTCGCCCAGGAACCCCAGCGCCTGGCTGACCCGCAGCGCCTCACCGCGCGTGGCCCGGTGCACCGCGGTGCGCAGGTCCTGGGCGGCACCGCCGAGGTCGTCGGTCCACAGCCGGATCAGGCCGCGGGCGACCAGCCCGTCCAGGCCGGACTCGTCGCCGGGTTCGCCGACGTCGGCGAGCAGGGCCAGCGCGGCCGCGCCGTCACCGGCCAGCGTCATGCCCACCGTCCTGGCGAACCAGGCGAACCCGCTCACCCACGGTTCGGCGGACCCGGCCGCCACCGCGGCCGAGCCGTATTCGGCCATTTCCGGGTAGGAGAGCGTGACAATGCCGATGATGGCAAGCTGCGTGGCGATCCTGGCCCGCAGGTCCGCAGGCCACGGGCTGGCTTGCGCTGGACCGGGGGAGTCCGCGGGGTGGCCGGCGTCGAGCGCGGCGAGCGCGCCCTTGAACAGGACGGCCGCCTCGTCGATGTGGCCATTCAGCAGGGTCTGATAGCCCAGGACGTAGTCACGCCACGGCCCGCGGGGCGCCGCGGCCAGTTCCCCCTCGTACTCGTGCGCGGCGATGGCATCCCCCGCCACCAGCAGCGATTCGACCGTCGCCAGCATCAGGCTGAGCCGGGCCGGCCCCGGCGGGCTGCAGTCAAGCGCCTGGCGCAGGTAGGCGGCCGCGCGGGGGATGTCCTGGGCGGCCATCCGTTCCTGGCGCGGCCCGCTGCAGGTCCGCGGCGAGCCGCTCGTCGGGGCCGTCGGCGGCGGCGATCCGGTGCTGTAGCGCGCCCAGGCCGCCGAGCTGGGCGCAGCGCTGGTGCAGTTGCACCCGGACGCTGCGGCTGAGGTCGGTGTAGATCACCTCGCGGGTGAGGACCTGGGTGAAGGCCAGTTCGCGCCCGCCCGTTCCCGGAACTTCGGTGAGCAGTCCTGCGTCGATCGCCTCCGCGAGCGGCGCGGCCGTGGTCTGGATGCCGGTCACCTCGCGCAGCGTGGCGACGCTGAACCGCTGGCCAAGGACCGCCGCGCCGGCGACCAGTTCCCGGGTCTCCCGTGCGCAGGACGCGAGCCGCGCGGCGATGGTGTGAGCCAGGCCGCGCGGCGCCGGAAGCGGCCCGCTGCCGGTGACGATCGAGTGCATCGGCATCAGCCCGAGCAGTTCGAGCACGTGCCCAGGGTTCCCGCCGGTGCTCTCGTGCAGGCGGCCCGCTCCCTCGGGAGACAGCCCGGGGTAGCCGTTGGCGGCCGCCAGGCGCAGCAGATCCTCGGGCGGGAGGCCGTCCAGCGCCAGATGCAGCCCCTGCTCACCGTCGAAGATCTGCCGCCACGACTTGGACAGCCCGGGGCTGACGGTCTGGTACTCCAGCTGCGAATCGTCGCCATGCCGCCGGTAGGCGAGGATCAGCAGGACCGGGTCGTCACGCAGGCGCCTTGTCGCATACTGCAGCGCGGCCATCGATGCCCGGTCGGCCCACTGCGCGTCGTCGACCAGTAAGGTCACTTCCCCGGCGGCCTGCAGCGCCTCGGTCAGGCCCTGCCCGACGAAGCTGGGACTGGCCAGGGGATCCATGCTGCCCGGCCGCCCCTCCGCGCGAGCCCTCGCCAGCCGCCCGGTGATCTCGTCCAGGATTCTCCACGGGTACCGCGATTCGGAGCTGACCCCGGCCACCCGGACCACCAGCGCGGGAACGCCGGCGAGCAGCGTTTCGATCAGGGCGGTCTTCCCGATGCCCGGGTCACCCTCGATCGCGACCACCCGGGCCGAACCACCAGCGGCCGATTGCCACGCCGCACGGAGGACCGCCATCTCGTACTCGCGTCCCACGAAGACGTTCTTGACCGGATGGCTGGCGCAACCGTGCGACACCGTTCCCCCTCGGGAATCACAGAATGTGAGTCAACCTTTGGGTAGGTAACGATCCTAACCGTTGCCTTAGCCGTGTTTCGCCCACCGACGTATGTTGTGACCGTCTTGTTGGCCGGGCGGCGGAGCCGGGCTTACTGGGCCGGGCCGGCTCAGCCGGGCCATGGGCGGTTAGCCCTTGCTGGCCAGTTCCCTGAGGCGGTTGTGGTCGCCGTTGAAGACATCCTGGTCACCGGGCATGTTGCCGGAGTCGGAGTACTGCCAGAAGGTGTAGAAGCCCCAGCCGCGCGGCAGCGGGCCGCCACCGCTCGCCCCGTAGTTGGCGATCCACAGCGGATCCCACTTACCGAACCGCGAGGCGTTCCCGGTGCAGGTGGTCCACCAGTCGGTGGTGCTGTAGATCACCGGGTACACGCCCTCCTTGTAGGCGTACTCCTGGACGAAGTCCTGGATCCACGACTTCATCTGCGACCAGGTGAGCCCGTAGCACTCGCTGCCGTACGGGTTGTACTCGATGTCGAGCGCACCGGGCAGGGTCCTGCCGTCGGGGGACCAGCCGCCGCCGTGCTGGATGAAATACCGGGCCTGGGACTGCCCGGAGGAATTGTTCGGAATGGCGAAATGGTAGGCGCCGCGGATCATGCCGCTGTTGTAGGGCCCTTCATACTGGTTATAGAAATCCGGGTTCGTGTAATAGGTTCCCTCGCTGGCCTTTGCGTACGAGAAATCGACATAGGGCGATACGGAGCCCCAGTTGATGTTCCCCTGATAAGCGCTGATGTCTATCCCGGGGAGCTGCATCGTGGTAATCGCCGGCCGCATTCGCACGGCCTTCCGCCACTTGCCGTGAGCGGCGGTGACGGTCTGCATGGAGTCCGCGCCCGGATGGGTGATCTTCTCCGGATGGACCGGCGTCGGGATGAACTTCGGCGGGCGCACCGGGACCTTCCGGCCCGACGCGGTGGCCGCCCACACGGTCTTCGCAGCGGATGCATGGCTGGCAGCGGATGCATGGCTGGCCGCGTCTGGCTCCGCCGCTCGCGCGCTGGCTGGCTGTCCGCCTGAGTTGATCATGCTCGGCAGCACGAGCCCGACCGCCATGACAGTAGTGACAGCGGCCAGCCGTTGCGGGCCGACGAGCGTTGCGGGGTGTCGGGGCACTTCGTCTCCTCCTGGGATTCGACTGCGGGGTAGTTGCCCTTCAAACGCGCAGCATTCTGGCGCACCGATATGCATTGAGGTGGTGATTGTCAGGGAATTCTCAGGAAATCTGGTATCCCTGATACTCGGGGGTAACCAGTAAACTCCCGTGCCTTTGAGTTACGTTTGTCCGCTTTCGGGTTGCCTGAGGCGGGCCGAATCGGGGAGCGGAAAACGATTGCGCGCACCCGGGATAAGTCGCCAATCCGGCGCATATTGAAAAGGCATGGGCTGGGTTCGCCGCGCCGGTGTGAGTCCCTTACTGACGATGCGCGCATCCGCGAGTCCGGTCCGGCGCGGCGCCCGCCGGGGCTGCGCGCTTGCGGTGCTCGGTGCGGTCTGTTGGCTGGAAGCGGCGGGCAACCAAACGCGGCCGGAATGAGTGCCTTAGGTGTGAGACATGCGCTTCGCGGCAGCGGCCGCGACGGTAAGGGCGGGCCCGGGCGGGCTCAGCTCGGCCCTGCCCCGGGCGGGCCGGCGGTGGATCTCACCGCGATCTTCCGCCAGCACTACCCGGAACTGGTCCGGCTTGCGGTGATGCTGGTCGGGGACCGGCCGACCGCCGAGGACGTCGTCCAGGACGTGTTCGCCACGCTGCATGCCCGGCGGGACCGGCCGGGGCCCCGTGGTGACCAGCTGGCCTACGTGCGCGCCTGCGTGCTCAACGGGTGCCGGTCGGCGCTGCGGCGCCGCGCCGGGCTGAGCCGTATCGGCGGCTCCGCCGCCCCGGTGCCGGACCTGCCCCATGAGTCCGCGGAGCACGAGGCGATCCAGGCCGAGGGCCGCCGGCAGGTGCTCGCCGCGCTTGCCACGCTGCCGCGCCGCCGCCGGGAGGTGCTCGTCCTGCGCTACTACCTGGGCCTGCGCGAGGCTGAGATCGCGGCGGTGCTCGGGATCACGCCCGGCACGGTGAAGTCCACCACGGCCCGGGGCCTCGGCGCGCTGGCCCGCGCACTCGGGGAGGAGTCATGACGAGGACCGAAGACCGGCTCGCCGACGCACTCGCTGCGGTCGGGCGGAGCGTTCGGGAGGAAACTCTGCCGCCGCTGCCTGCCGCGGCCCTTCGCCCGCGCCGCGCCGGTGGGGGCGGTGGCTCGCGCCGCTCGCCGCCGCGGCCAGTGTCACGCTCATCGTGGTCCTGGTCAGCGCCGTGCACCTGTTCTCCGGGCCAGCGGGCGGCGGCCCGGCCGGCGCGCCGCCGCGTTACTACGTCACCGAGGCGTTGACGGGCATCCAGTCCGCGACACGGCGACGGGCGCGGTGACCGCCAGGGTGCCGAACCCGTTCTCTGGTCATGGTTCGCTGGGGATGTTCGCGGATGTTGTCGCCGTAGGTGACGGCGGCCGTGAGTTCGTGGCCGAGTACACCGGGACACCGCCGGGCAGCAATGTGCTGCAGACCCGGTGGTATTCGTTCCACATCACCGCCGCGGGCCCGCCGGGCTGGCCCTGGTCAGGGGCGGCCTTCTTGCCCACTTCAGCGGGGCCACCGCGCTGGCCGTCTCGCCGGACGGGTCGCAGATCGCGGCCGTCGTCTACCACACGGTGGGCGAGCATAGCCCGCGGCCCGTGCCCCAGATCGTGGTGGTCAACCTCAGGACGGGTGCGCGCCGCTTCTGGTCGGGCGGCCTGCAGCGCGCGGGCCGCTACCTGAGCATCCCGAGCATCTCCTGGGGACACGGCGGTGACTCCCTGGTCTTCCTCGGCCAGTGGTGCCAGACCTGGCTCGTCGGCGGGATCTGCGGGACCGGGCCGCATGACGCCCAGGTCCGGACGCTCCGCCTTGCCCCGGCGGGCGGGCGGCTCTCCGACGGCGGTGTCCTGCTCAGCCAGTCGGCGCGGTACGCGTTCATCGTCCAGGCGCTGCTCAGCCCGGACGGCAAGGCCCTCACGATCGTCGTGCTCGGCCCGCCATACCTGGGGAAAGTCCACCCGACGCCGCAGGACCTCCGGGTGATCCGGGTGCCGCTCGGCGGCGCGAGCGGGGCGCGGCTGCTCTATCACGGTGTGCTGGGGCCGGTTGGCGCTGTGTTCCTGGGCTCCGATGCCTCCGGGCGCCATCTGATCCTCTCCTGGCGGCTGAACGGCTGGATTGACCACGGCCGGCTGCGCCCCCTGCTGCCGCAGGGCGGAACGGTGTTCGCCGAAGCCTGGTAGCCGCGCGGGCGCCAGGGCGGGCCTGAGCCGGGCGGCGTCAGGTGGCGGAGACCTCGCAGCCGGGCTGGCGTCAGGTGCCAGAGACCTCGCGGGCAACGGGGTGCGGCGTCCCGGCAGACCACCAGTCACCCGCCGGGATGCCGAGGCCGTCCAGCCGTTGCCAGAGCGGGGCCAGCGCGGCGTCCGGGTTGCGGTAGAAGGCGGAGCCGCGGATCCGCTCGAAGGTCCAGCCGGCCCGTTCCAGCACCTGCTGCCGGGCGCGGTCCTGGTGCCACACGCCGGGCCCGTGCCAGCGGTCGCCGTCGCATTCCACGGCGAGCCGGGAGTGTGGGCCCTCGACGACGATGTCGATGCGGTACTGCCCGGCCGGGTGCTGGACCGACAGCTTCCGGTAGCCCCGCGCCATGATCTTGTCCAGCACGTCCCGCTCGAACTGGGACTCGCAGGCCTCCAGCAGGTCGGCCGGCGGCGCGGCCGCCGTGCCCGCGTCGCGGCAGTGCCGGATGAGCGCACCGCGCAGGTCGCCGTCCGGGAACCTGCCGGGCTCGACCGAGTGCACGACCCACATCTGCTGCCGGGCCCGGGACGCCGCGACGTTGATCCGCCGCATCGCCGCGTTGCTGGTCATCGCGGACACCCGGGCGGCCGGGAGCGCCGGATCGACCGCGACCACCGTCGAGATGACGATCACGTCCCGCTCGTCGCCCTGGAAGTTGGCCGGCTCACCGCTGCGCAGGTCCCGCTGGGTCATCACCGCCGGGCCGACCCGGTCGTAGAGCTTCTCCCAGATGAGCTTGGACTGGGTGGATCCCAGCAGCGAGATGACGCCCATCGTCATGCCGTCGTAGTCCGGATCGGCGCAGAGTCCGGCGACCAGATCCACGACGGCGTCCGCCTCCGGCTCGTTGATCGTGCCGTTGCGGTATCCATCCAGCACCTTGACGGCGCCGAGCGCGGCCCAGCCGGGGCGGGGCGCCTGGTCGCGCAGCGCGATGAGCCGGTTGTCGTAAGCGTGGGCGCTGGAGAAGGCGATGATCGGCGGCAGGCACCGGAAGTGCTCGGTGAGCATGGCCACGCCGGGGAACTTCTGGACGGCGATGTCGTACAGGCTGCCGTCCGGGTCGAACAGCGTGCGGTACTCCGGCACCGCCGCGAGGTGCTCGTCGAGCAGGTCGAACACCTGCTGACGGCTGAGGCCGACGTTCTCCGGGCTGGTCTGCTTGTCGTCGCCGACCACGATGGTCCGCTTGGCCAGGGCGAGCAGCGGCACCGCCTCCAGCCCGATCTGTGACGCCTCGTCGACGACCAGCACGTCGAAGGGCGGCTCCTGCGCCGGGCGGAAGCTGCTCAGCGCCCGTGCGGTCGGCATGATCCACACCGGGATGGCGTCCTTGGACTCGTCCAGCGCGACGCGGATCTCGTTGAGCCAGCGCTGGGCGAACTTGCCGCCCGCCGTCCCGAACCTGGTCACGGCCCGCACGTAACTGCTGAGCGCCTGCCGCTGCGGGCCGCCGAGATTGTCGGCCAGCCGGCGCCAGGCCCGCTCGCTGACCAGGTCCGCGACCACCCGGCGGCGCTCGGCGGACAGTTCCTCCAGTTCGGCCTGGAGCTGCGCGGGCGTCTGCCCGGTGAGGGCATCGCGCATCCACGAGTCAAGCTGTCGCCACTGCCAGGCGGCGTCGAAATCGGCGGGCTCACCTGCGGCGGCCGGGTCGGCCAGGATGCGGGCGGTCCAGATCGGCGCGCAGGCGGACAGCCTCCTGCTTATCTCCCGCAGCCGCTGCGCCGCCGGGGCAAGTTCATGCAGTTCGGTGAGTTCCTCCCGGAGGCGGTGCCACTGCCGCATGTCGTGGCGCGCGAGCGCGTCGGCGAACAGGCCCCACAGCGGGGACACCGGGCCGGGCGGGGCCGAGGCCCGGGCGCCACGCCCTGTGGTCACCGGCCGGGAACCTGGGCCGGTCGCGGACCTGGCCCCGGACCGGAGCCAGGAGCCGAGGCGGTCCACGGCGTAGGAAAGGTCCTCGACCTTGGCCTGGTCGCAGGCCCGGACGCAGACCTCCGCCAGGTAGCCGAGGGTGCCGGAATCCACCACGGCCGGGCTGCCGATCCCGGCGGCGGCGAGATCGTCGCGCAACCGGGCCCAGTCCTGCGGCCAGGCGAGGGTGTCGCTGAGGTCCTCCAGGAGAGGCCCGAGCACATCCTCGGGCACGGCGGCGTCCAGGTCGGGGCCGCCGATCCGGTCCAGCTGGTTCCGCCAGCTGGTCAGCATCTGGCGGCGCAGGCCCGCCAGTTCCACCGCCCGCAGGCACAGGTCGATGTCCCCGGCGGTGCTCGGCATCCGCCCGTCGACCCTGCATTCGGCCAGGGCCCGCCGCGCGGGCGCGGAGAACATGCCGAGCTTGCCGGTCTGGGCCAGCCGGTCCCTGGCCTGCTGCAGCGCGTCGAGGAACAACGGCTCGGCCATGGCCGGGATCACGACGTTGTGCGCGGTCAGGTCCGCCCGCAGCGTCAGCGCGTCCTCGCGGTCGCGGGAAAGCTGCGCGCCGAACGAGGCCCAGTCGCGGGCCAGCAGCGGATCGGCGGCCTGGTCCCGGACGTGGCTCAGCCACGTGCCGGCCGTCTTGGTCATCCAATCCATGTCGCTGCGGCACCTGGCGGCGAGGTCATGCAGGGCGTCGCGGCCGGTTTCGGCCACCCGGCCCCAGTCATGTACGGCGTTGCCGAGGGACCGGACCGACGCCCGCAGGTCCGCGAGCCTGGCCAGGTGACGGTCCAGGTCCCGGGCGGGCGGTATCGCGGCCAGCCTCGGCAGCACGGCCGCGCAGGCGTCGGCCCGGCGCGCGCCCACCTGGGCGATCACCGTGACGAACTCGGTAAGCTCCCCGCCGCTGATCGGCCTGGCAATCGCGGGGGTGAGCCGGTCGTCGATGTAGCCGAGCGTGGCCGCGTGCTGCGCAACCCACCGGGCTGCCTCGGCCCTGGTGGGTGTTTCCACCGGTCCCCACCGGCCGGGCAGCCGGCCGACCTCCGCCTCGCGGGTGCCGAGCAGTTCCTGCGTGGCCGTCGCGATCCTCCGGTCGACCGCGTCCAGGTCGGCGGTGAGCTGCCGGATTCCGCTCGTCGGCGTGGTCCTTGTCGATCCCGGTGACGCGCGTCTGGATCTGGCCGATCGCCGACTCCAGTTCCCGGCGGCTGCCGGCGTCGGCGCCGAGCACCGAGACCGTCAGGTCCCTGATGCCTGCCGGGATCCGGTCGTTCAGGGCGCGCAGCGCCTGCTCTTTCTCGGCGACCACCAGCACGCGTTTCCCGTAGGCGACGTAATGGCTGATGATGTTGGCGATCGTGTGCGACTTGCCCGTCCCCGGCGGTCCCTGGACCGTCACCCCGGTGCCGTGCCGGGCCTGGACCAGGATGCGCTGCTGCTCCTCGTTCGCCGGCAGCGGCAGCAGCAACGGCTCGGGGACGCCGTCGCCGGCGGATCCCGTGCCCGGTCAGGGCCGAGGGGGCGCCGGAGACGATCGCCCGCAGCGGGTACGGGACGGCCACCGTTTCGTCGAGGTACAGGGCCCGCATCCGGTCCAGGAAGCCGAGGTAGTCCGGCTGCCGCCGGCGCACGAACAGGACCCAGCCCGGGTCGGCCACCGCGGCCTCTCCCGGTGCCCGGGCCTTGGCCTGGCCGGTCAGCGTGCCCTCGTGGTCGATCGCGCGCACCAGCCGCCGCAGCACGTCTTCGAGAGCCTGGCTGTCCCAGGGGTCGATGCCCTCGTCGTTGACCGACTGCCCGATGCTCATGAAGGCGGCCCGGTCGGCCAGCGAGAGCCCGGCCAGGCACCGCGCCTCGACCTCCGGCGCCCCCGCCGGGCTCACCCGGATCCGCTGTGTGGCGCCGTCCTGCTCCACCTCGACGGGAATGGTGAGCAGCGGGTGGTCGACCAGCACACCGCCGGCCCGCCAGCGCAGCCGGCCGAAGCCCCAGACCAGCTCGATCGACTCCCGGTCCCTGGCCAGCAGGTCGCGCTGCTGGAACAGGTCACGGTGCAGCGTCTTGGCCGCGGTCACCTCGGCCCACCGCGCGGCGAACGGCTCCCAGACGCCTCCGATCCACTCCTGCGCCGCGGATACCAGTTCCGGGTCCGGCTCGCGGTCCGGCTCTGGCTCTGGGCGCTCGCGCTCGTGGCCCGCCTCCGGGCCGCGCCGCCGGCCTCGTCCGGTCCCGTGTCGCCGGCTTCGCCCTGCTCCGGCGAGCCTCCGCCGGTGCGGCGTCGCCGGTCCGGCCCTGCGTCGGCGGCCTCCGCCGGTCCCGCGTCATCGGCGTCCGCCGGTCCCGCGTCAGCCGCCGCTGGTGCCGCGCTCCCGGCCGTGGCCCGCACCTCCGGGCGCACCTGAGGGCTGATCGCCGCGCTGTCGCCGAGCAGCGCGACCAGGTCGCCCGGGACCTCCGGCCGCGCTGGCAGGTCCAGGAAGTCAACGCTCAGCCACGCCTCCGCCGCCGGGGACAGGCTGACCCCGGGCACGCCTGGCAGGTCGGCGTCACGAAGCAGGAACTCCTCGTAGCGCCTGACGTCATGGACCGGGGGGTTCTTGCGCGCGTCGTAGTCCGCCAGGAAGTCGATCAGGCTCAGCACGCGGGCGCGCTCGTCCGCCTCGGACGGCACCGCGTCCCCGGCTTCCGCCGCAACCTCGTCCGGCTGCTCCGCCGCCGCCTCACCCGAAGGCTCCGGCACGCTCATCCGGGGGCTGCGGCAGCTCATCCGGGGGCTGCGGCAGCTCATCCGGGGGCTGCGCCTGCAGGTACCCGGCAGGCTCCACGGGCAGGCTGGCCAGCGCCTCCGCCAGCGCGCCGCCGGTAGGGTCCGTCGGCCCGTCCGCCCACGGGTCCGCCGGGGCGGCCCAAGGATCGGCCGGCCCGCCAGGCTCAGGTTCCTGCGGCGGCGCGGCCCCGGGCTCCGGCGAGCCGTCCGCCGCAGCGTCCGCTGGCCTGCCGGCCGCAGGCTCCTCCAGCGCCGCGGCCGCGGGCTCCGGCCGGTCCCCGGAGCTGCGGGCCATCGGCACGAAGGCCTGCCAGTTGTCCACCTCTCGCTCCCCGCTCCCGGCCCCAGCTGCACTGCGCGCGAGTGTCGCGTACGGCACCGGCACAAGCGCGCGGCGCGGCGGCTCATTCGCTGCGCTACGCACCGCGTGGCCGATCTTCGCCGCCGCCCGGCAACGCCCCGTCGAGTCTCCCTGAACCGGCCGCCCCGCGTCCGTGTTGTCTAGGAATTA
>CAWCKG010000050.1:0-53379 GCA_963795785.1 uncultured Actinomycetes bacterium | reverse complement strand
GAGCCTGCACACACTCGTCACCACGGCCGGAGCAGGCGAGCACGCGGCGGCGTTGTGACGGCGTTCACAGCCAGATGTTTGAACAGTCAACTATCTGGGCGCGTGTCCTCTGATGCCGGGCTCACACGCACACGGCGCGGTGAGCGCTCGCACAGGAGGAACTTTCATGATCCCGAAACGCATTATCGCGGCGGCGGCGGTCGCTGCCGCCGCGCTCGTCTCCGCCGGTGTCACCCAGCCCGCATTCGCCGCTGCCGGCGGCCCAAAACCACCTTCGGTGCTCCCCGCGCCGCGGCCGCGTCCACAGTCGCCGGCCGGGCGGCGCGGCCGCCGGCTCGATCTGGAAGGTCGAGGCGACCGTCAACCCGCAGGGCATGGCGCCGGACCCCACCAACAGCACGCTGGCCAGCGTGTCCGCCACCGGGCCCGGGGAGGCGTGGGCGGCCGGTACCTTCATGGACCAGAAAGCCCTCGACCACCCGCTGGCCGAGCACCGGTCCGGCAGCACCTGGACCCGGGTGCCCGTCCCGCAGCCCGCCGGGCAGCAGGCCCTGCTGAACGCGGTGGATGACCTCAGCCCGGGCAACGCCTGGGCGGTGGGCACGAGCTTCAGCGGCGGCGCCGGAACCACCGGCGACGGGCCGACCCTGATCGAGCACTGGAACGGAACCAGGTGGTCGATCGTGCCCAGCCCCAACCCGGCCACCGGCATCCCGGGCGACTCCGACGTGCTGACCGCCATCTCCGGTACCGGGCCCAGCGACCTGTGGGCCGCCGGCTGGGACAACAATGCGGCGACCGACACGATCTCGCTGCTGTTCGAGCACTGGAACGGCACCACCTGGACGGCGGCCACCTCACCCGACCCCGCTCGGGTCGGCGCAGTTCGCCACCGCGCATCACCGCGATCAGCCCCGGCAACGTGTGGGCCGTCGGCACCGACGAGACCGGCGGGTCGAACACCCTGTCCGCGCACTGGAACGGCACGGCATGGTCGATCGTGCCCACCCCCAACATCACCCACGCGGGCAACGCCCAGAACATGCTGACCGGCGTCAGCAGCGACAGCGCCGGCGACGTGTGGGCCTCCGGGCTGGCCGACAACGTCAATGGGCAGAACCTGCGGGTGCCCTACGTCCTGCACTGGACCGGCACCCAATGGGTCATGACCAAGGTCCCCAACCTCGGCACCGAGGGCAGCAGGCTGAACGGCATCCAGGTCCTCTCACCGACCGATGCCTGGGCCGTCGGCCAGACCCAGGAGAGCAACGGGGCCATCCTCACCCTGACCGAGCGGTACAACGGCTCAGCGTGGACCATCGTCCCCAGCCCCGACCCAGGGTCGCTCGCGAACCGGTCCGACAACTCGCTCGACGCGGTCACCACCGCCGGGGCCGGCAACCTGTTCGCCGTCGGCGCCCGGGAAACCCCGGGCCAGGCCGTCCACCGCACCCTGGCCCTCGCCACCACGCAAGGATGAGCTGAGTCCCGTGAACCCGGCCGGGCCCGCCCCGGCCGGGTTTCACGGGCCTCCCGCGTTCGAGCCTGGACAGATGAGGCGGCACGCCCTACGCGCAACCGGTGGCCACCATGAGGCTCCCCCTCCTCGGCCTGGATCAGGTCGTCATGATGGACTGAACCGTGTAGGGGGAGCCGTGGGCCTGACGACCGGGGCAGCGTCAGGTGGTGCGGCGTGGAGCGGTGCGGGGGGATGTATGGAGCGGTACTTTCGCGTGGGCGCGGTGCTGGCCGGGGGGGCGGTGCTTGCCGTGGCCGCGCTGACTTCCGGTGCCTCCGGCATGCCCCGCACCCAGGGCGCCAGGACGGTGACCGCCCCCCCGGCGGCCGCGCCCCCCGTGTCCGCCGGTGTCCGCGGCCTGGCCGGTGCCAGCGATGCCGCAAGACGCGGCCTGCCCCGGCCATCGTCACGTTCACCTGGGGTGGCGGTAACGCTGATCAGATGGCGGCATTGCCGATCTTCCGCAGGTACCGGATGCACGCGACCTTCTACATCCCGTCCGGGCTGGTGTGCGTTCCGAGCCGGACGGTTAGCTGCGCGGGGTCACGGTATCTGACACTGAGCGACGTTCATGCGATCGCTGCCGACGGCAATGAGATCGGTGGCCTCACTGTGCTGCACGTGCCGGTCACCGGGATGCCCGCGGCCGAGACGCAACGTGAGATCTGCGATGACCGGGTGAACTTGTCCCGGTGGGGCTTTACCGTCACCGACTTCGCCTACCCGTTCGGGGAAGTGAACCCGCAGGCCGAGGACCTCGTCCGGCGGTGCGGCTACAACAGCGCCCTGGGCACCGGGCAGTTGCGTGGTGCGGGGCTGTGCGGGTTCTGTGCGTGGGCGGAGACCGTTCCGCCGCGCAATCCCTACCTGTTGCGCACCCCCATCGAAGTGGCCTCGCTCGGCACCGTATGGTCACCTGCCACCTTCGCGTCGATCGTGCAGGACGCTCAGCGGCACGGCGGGGGATGGGTCATCTTCACCATCCATGACGTCTGCCCCACCGCCTGTCCGCTCGGTGTCACAACGGCTGAACTGCGCAGCGTGCTCGGCTGGCTTGCCCGGCAGGCCAGCCACGGCACCAGGGTGGAGACGATCAGCCAGGTGATCGGCGGCACGGCCAAGCCGGTCCTCCCCGGCCCCGCCCCGCACCCGATCCGGCCTCCCGGCGTCACCAACGCCACCCTCTCGGCCAGCGGCAAGGGCGGGTATCCCGCATGCTTCCAGCCGGCCGGATTCGGCGCGAACACCACCGCCTACAGCTACCACCGGGGTAATGGCCCGGGCGGGGCCGCCACCGAGACGATCCACATGACCAAGTGGACGTCTGGCGATGCGAAACTGCTGCCGACGCTGGACCTCGGCCGCTGCGCGCCGTCCGTCACCGCCGGCCGCTCCTACACCATCGGGGAGTGGTACAAATCCACCGGGCCGACCCAGTTCGACCTCTATTACCGCACATCGGTCGGGAACTGGGCCTATTGGATCTCCAGCCCTCGCATTGCGCACGCTAGGGGCTGGACGAATGACACGTGGATGACCCCAGCCCTTCCTTCCGGCGCGACCGCGCTGAGCTTCGGCCTGACCGTCGGCTCCGTGGGCACCATCACCATCACCCGCTTCAGCCTCGTACCGGCCCACAGCGGCCGCGGGAGGATTCTCCTCCTCGGGCTCGCCCTGCTCGCCTTCCTAGCCGCCTTCGCCGCTCTCTTGAGGATCCGCCACCTCAAGGCAGGCCATGGTCCCGGCGAGTGATCCGCGGACGTTAAGTTGGATGCGGACAGCCGACTGTAGTGACCGTGAAGGGCCTCGCCGATGAAACTGCCTCCCGTTGACTACGAGGCGCCTGAAACTGTTTCCGAGGCTGTGGATTTGCTGGCTGAGCACCGGACGAGGCGAGCGTGCTCGCCGGCGGCCAGAGCCTGATCCCGCTGCTGGCGCTGCGGCTGGCCCACCCGGCGGTGCTCATCGACATCAACGGCATCGCTGAACTGTCCGGGGTGTCGGCGGCAGACGGCTGGGTGGCGATAGGCGCCATGACGCGGGAGTACGTTGCCGAGGAATCCGCAGACCGTCGCCGATGCCGTGCCGTTGCTGGCGGCTGCGCTGCCATTGATCGGTCATGAAGCGATCCGCAGCCGCGGCACGGTAGGAGGCAGCCTGGCGCATGCCGATCCGGCAGCCGAGCTGCCGGCCGTCGCCCGGGCGCTCGATGCCGAGTTCGTGGTGCGCGGCCCGTCGGGCGAGCGGGTTGTCCCGGCGGCGGAGTGGTTCGAGGGATACCTCACGACGTCACGCGGTCCCGACGAGCTCCTCACTGAGGTGCGCTTCCCGGCCGCGGGACGGGGCACGGGGATCAGCTTCCAGGAGGTCGCCCGCCGCCACGGTGACTTCGCCATTGTTGGCCTGGCGGCATCACTGACGCTTTCCGGTGGCGCGATCAGCGATGCCCGGCTGGCGTTTGCCGGCATGTCTGATGTGCCGGTCCGGGCAGCCGAGGCGGAGGATCTCCTGGTCGGCGAGAGGCCGTCGGCCGAGCTGTTCGATGAGGCAGCCCGCCGGGCGACCGACGATATCGACCCGCCAGCCGACCTGCACGGGTCGGCGGACTACCGGAAGAAGGTCGCGGCCGCCCTGGTGCGCCGCGGCCTGCGAGCGGCCGCGGACAACGCCGACGAGAGGCAGTGACTGATGGTGGACATCACTCTGAGGGTCAACGGTGCGGCGTGCACGGGCTCGCCGGAGGCGCGCAAGACGCTGGCGGACTTCCTGCGCGATGACCTCGATCTCACCGGCACCCATCTTGGCTGCGAGCACGGGGTCTGCGGTGCGTGCACGGTCATCGTCGACGGCCGGCCGGTGCGCTCGTGCCTGATGCTGGCGGTCCAGGCCGCCGGCAGCGAGGTAACGACGATCGAGGGGCTGGCGACGGAGGCGGAGGGCTGGGCACCGTGCAGCAGGCGATGTGGGACTCGCATAGCTTCCAGTGCGGTTTCTGCACGCCCGGGATGGTCATGCAGGCTGTCGCGTTCCTCGGCGACCACCCTGACGCCGGCGAGCAGCAGATCCGCGAGGCACTGTCCGGCAACATCTGCCGGTGCACCGGCTACCAGAGCATCATCGATGGCGTCCTGCTGGCCGCCGAGCGCAACCGTGAGCGCTGAGCGAGGGAGCGACCATGGCAGCAATTGCGGCTGAGCGTTACACCGGCGCCAGCATCAAGCGTTCGGAGGACCCGCGCATCCTTACCGGCGCAGGCCGGTACGTCGACGACATCAAGCTGCCGGGGATGCTGCACGCCGCGTTCGTGCGCTCGCCGCTGGCTCACGCTCGGGTGCTCTCGGTCGATGTCTCGGCCGCCCGGGCGCTGCCCGGAGTCGCCGCGGTGCTCACCGGGGCGGACCTGGAAGCGATGACGGTCCCGGGGCCGGATGCGCTGATGGCTCTGCTGGGCTGGGCCGGGCCCACCCCGGAGTTCACCCTGCTCGCGACGGACAAGGTGCGCTTCGCGGGCGATCCCGTGGCGGTCGTCATCGCCGAGAGCCGTTACCTCGCCGAGGACGGCTGCGAGCTCGTGGAGGTCGAGTACGACGAACTGCCTCCGGTCACGAATGCATCCTTCGCACTCGACCCGGGCAGCCCGCCGCTGTTCGCCAACCTGGGTGACAACATCGCCAGCCCGCACTCGCGCAGCGAGTTCGGTGACGTCCCGGCTACGTTCGCGGGCGCTGACCGGGTTATCGACGTCCACATCGACGTGCACCGCCACCAGAACGTGCCCATGGAGGGCCGCGGCTGCGTCGCGAGCTACGACGCCGACCTCGGTCTCATGACGGTGCACGCGGCAACGCAGAGCGTTCACGTCACCAAGATCGCCGTCGCCATGCGCCTCGGCATGGAGCAGGACAAGGTGCGCGTCCTGGCCGGCGACATCGGCGGCTCGTTCGGCCTGAAGATCGGGGCATCACGGGAAGAGCTCGCGGTTGCGGCGGCGTCGCGTGATCTCGGCCGGCCGGTTAAGTGGGTCGAGGACCGCGGCGAAAACCTCACCACGTCGGGGCAGGCACGCGAGGAAAGCTTCGACGTGCGGGCTGCGGTCAGCAACGACGGCGATCTGCTCGGGCTGGACGTGAAGATGGTCATCGATACCGGCGCATACCCCGGCTTGGGCGTGACGGTCCCGGCGACTATCGAGGCGATGCTGCCGGGCCCGTACAAGCTCGCGGCCCTAGGTTTCGAGTCGACCGCGGTCACGACAAACAAGGCGTCGTACGTCGCCTATCGCGGCCCATGGGCGTCCGAGACGTTCGTGCGGGAACGCGTCCTCGACCTCGTCGCGAAGGACCTCGGCCTCGATCCGCTTGAGATCCGGCTGCGCAACGCCGCCCCGCGCACCGATCCGCCGGCCGTCATGATTACCGGGCGCCCGCTGGCCGGAGTCACCACCAGGGAGTCACTGGAGCGGATCGCCCAGCTCGTGGACTTTCCCGCGTTCCGGCGCCGGCAGGCCGACGCACGGGCCCGGGGCCGTTACCTCGGCATCGGTGTGGCGACGTTCATCGAGGCCGCTCCCGGCCCGCGCGAACCGGGGGGGCCCAGCGGCCCGCTGGGCACCGAGTCCATGCGCCTCCGGCTCGAAGAAGACGGCATCGTTGCGCTGTTCACCGGCCAGATGCCGCACGGCCAGAGCCACCAGACGACCCTTGCCCAGATCGCCGCCGACGAGTTCGGCGTGCCGTTCGAGCAGGTCCGCGTCGTGGTCGGCGACACCGACGTCGTCCCGTTCGGGCTGACCGGCGGCAGCCGGTCGGCCACCATGACCGGAGGCGTGGCCCTGCACGGCGCCCGGCAGCTCAAGGCCAAGGTGATCGATTTCGCGTCGCATCTCATGGAAGCCAGCGCCCGGGACCTCCAGATCACCGATGGCCAGGTCTGGGTGCGCGGTGACCCAGCGAGCGCCATCGCGGTGGGCGAGGTCGCGCGGCGTGCGGCAGTCGGGCCAGTTCGGTGCCGACGTGGACGCCAATCTCGAAGTCGAGGCCATGTTCGACGGCGGTGAAGGAGGCTGGTCCGGCGGCAGTCACTGCGCCATCGTCGAAGTCGACATCGAGACCGGCATTGTGACGGTAGAGCGGTACGTCGTCGCTGAGGATTGCGGCGCGCTCATCAACCCCGCCATCGTCGATGGTCAGATCCGCGGCGGAGTCGCGCAGGGCATCGGCGCGGTGCTGCTCGAGCGAACGGCGTATGACGAGGACGGCAACTGCCAGTCAGCCACGTTCATGGACTACCTGGTGCCGACCGCCTGTGATATTCCCCGCATCGAGATAGCGCACCTCCAGACCGTGGCGCTCGACGCCGACGTCAACTTCCGCGGCGTGGGCGAGGGCGGCATGATCGTCGCGCCGCCCACGCTAGTGAACGCAATTGAGGACGCTCTCGCGCCCTTCGGCGTGCGGATCTACGAGCAGCACCTGCCCCCGGCCCGCATCCTGGAGCTCATTGCCGCGGCGGACCTCGGGCCAATAGGTTGCGGGGACAGCGAGGACTGCGTTAACCATCCACCTGGCATCTGGCTCCCAGGGATTGACCTGTGCAATTAGCCCGGTCATCGGCTCACAGCGTGGTCCGCGGATCGCTAGCGTGGCCGGATGCTCGGGGGAGGGTGGACCGAGGCCGCCGCGCTGGTCGCAGCGTTTCTGATCGCGATGGTGGCGACGCCCGCCGGGATCTCCGGTGCGGTGCTGCTGCTGCCCTTTCAGGTCAGCGTGCTGGGCACGCCGAGCCCAGCGGTCACCCCGACGAACCTGCTCTACAACGTCGTCGCCACGCCGGGCGCGCTGTACCGGTACTGGCGCCAGGGGCAGACCGGCGGGCGACCTGGCCCTGGTACTGATCAGCCGGCACCCTGCCCGGGGTCATCGCCGGATCGTCATCCGGGTCGAGCTGCTGCCTGGCCCGGGCGTGTTCGGGATTGCCGTCGCGGCGTTGCTCTATTCCGCTCGGTGTGTGGCTCGCGCTGACCAGGCCGCGCCGGCGGACACGCGGACGAGAACCGCGGCCGGTGCTCCGGCGCCTGCGCTCGATAGCGCTGGCGGCCGCATGCGTCGGGTGCGCGCGGCGGCATCTACGGCATCGGCGGCGGGTCGATCCTGGCGCCGATCCTGATCGGCTCCGGGCGGCCCGCGAGCCCAGGTAGCCCGCGCCCTTGCGTCCACGTTCGTGACCTCCGCGTTCCCGGTCGCCTGGTCGACGTTCACCGTGCTGCCCGCGCCAGCAGCGCGTCGCCCCGGACTGGTCTGCGGCGTCGCGCTCGGCGTCGGCGGGCTGGCGGGCGGTTCACGGCGGTGCGCGCCTTCAGTCCCGGCTACCCGAACTGCTCGATCCGCCGTCTGGTCGGGGTTCTCTGGCATCGCGATCAGGCCGCTAGCTATACGGCCGTCAGACGGCGTAATCGACCGCATCAACCGCCGGCCATCGCTCCGACGATCAGGAAGGGCTCGGTCCCGGCCGCGACACGGCTCGGGCAGCGGGGTGTCCGGGCGGCTCGTGGGACAGGTCCTGTCGCAGGCGAAGAAGCGGATGAACGCGCCGCCGCGGCGCCGTCGCCGTGGTCGCGGATCGTGCCGCGCAGCATGCGGGTAGCGCGGCCTCGAGCGCGTCGAGCACCGAGCGCTGGGTGACCGCGCCCGTCGACCTCGAGCTCCACCTCGCCGTCGACCCGGGCCAGCGTGCGCAGATGCGCGGGCAGCACGACCCGGATCATGACAGCGTCTGGACCTCGACCGACAGCACCGCCGGCAGGTCGCGCACGATCGGCGCCCAGCTGTCGCCGCGTCGGCCGAGGCGTACACCTGGCCGCCGGTGGTGCCGAAGTAGACGCCGCACGAGTCGAGCGAGTCCACGGCCATCGCGTCGCGCAGCACGTTGACGTAGCAGTGCTCCTGCGGCAGGCCCTTGGTCAGCGGCTCCCACTCGTTGCCGCCGGTCCGGCTGCGGTAGACGCGCAGCTTCCCGTCGGGCGGGAAGTGCTCGGAGTCGCTCGTGATCGGGACCACGTAGACGGTGTCCGGCTCGTGCGCGTGCACGTCGATCGGGAAGCCGAAGTCCGTCGGCAGGTTGCCGCTGATCTCGTGCCACGACTCGCCGGCGTCGTCGCTGCGCATCACGTCCCAGTGCTTTTGCATGAACAGCACCTCGGGCCGCGACGGGTGCATCGCGATGCGGTGGACGCAATGGCCGACCTCGGCGTCCGGGTCGGGGATGCCCTCGGAGTGCAGGCCGCGGTTGATCGGCCGCCAGGTCTTGCCGGCGTCGTCGGTGCGGAACGCGCCGGCGGCCGAGATGGCGACGAACATCCGGCCGGGGTCGCGCCGGGTCGAGCAGGATCGTGTGCAGGCACATCCCGCCGGCGCCGGGCTGCCAGGACGGCCCGGAGCCGTGCGTGCGCAGCCCGGGCAGTTCGTGCCAGCTCTGCCCGCCGTCGGTCGACCGGAACAGCGCGGCGTCCTCGACCCCGGCGTAGACCGTGTCCGGGTCGTCCAGCGACGGCTCGAGGTGCCAGACCCGCGCGAACTCCCACGGGTGCGGCGTGCCGTCGTACCACTGGTGCGTGCCGGGGACGCCGTCGTAGGCGAACTCGTTGCCGACCGGCTGCCCAGGTCGCTGCCGCCGTCGTCGGAGCGCTGGATCACCTGGCCGAACCAGCCGCTGGTCTGCGAGGCGTAGAGCCGGTCCGGGTCGGCGGGCGAGCCCTTGAGGTGGTAGATCTCCCAGCCGGCGAAGTGCGGCCCGCTGACGTCCCACCGTCGCGCTTGCCGTCGGCGGTCAGCACGAACGCGCCCTTGCGCGTCCCGACCAGTACCCGTACCCGCTCATCGGCGTTCCCCTCTGGCATGCCGCTAAGTCTCATCCGGACCTGCCTGTTCTCTGCTGACCTAACCGACGATCGTCCCGACGTTCTGACGGACTGGCCATGGGCCGATAAGATCTCATCGGTCCACCCGCTGCGAGCCGGCTCTGGGCGGCTCCTCGCCGACCGGGCGCAGGAGCGCGCACTATGGGAACAGCTCCTCATCTGGGAGCGGGCTCGGACAGCCAGACTGAGGAGGTGACGCGATGGGCATCGTCTCGCCCGGCTTTTCCGGGCGCCGCCGGGCGCGAGGAGAAGCTGCCGCCGGGCCAGTACCTGGTCCTGACTTTCCCGTGCTGTCGGCCGGGCCGACCCCGCGGGTCAGGCTGGACGGCTGGGACTTCGCGGATCACCACCGAGACCGGGCAGGTGCACCCCTGGGACTGGGCGGCGTTCCAGGCCCTGCCCGGCCGAGGACATCACCGTCGACCTGCACTGCGTGACCAAATGGTCGAAGCTGGCACGAGCTGGCGGGGCGTCTCGCTGGACACGCTGATGGCCGGCGTCGCGACCAGCGCCGGAGTACGCGGTGGCCCGCTCCGTCGGCGACTACACCACGAACCTGCCGCTGGCGGACCTGCTCGACGGCAAGGCCTGGATCGCGTTCAGCTACGGCGACGCGGACCTGGAGCCCGAGCACGGCGGCCCGGCCCGGCTGCTGGTGCCGCACCTGTACCTGTGGAAGTCGGCGAAGTGGGTCCGCGGGATCGAGCTGCTCGACCACGACGAGCCCGGCTTCTGGGAGACCCTCGGCTACCACAACTACGGAGATCCATGGCGCGAGCAGCGGTACTGGGGCGACTGACCTGGCTGGTCGGCCAGCTGGCCGGCGTCCGCGACGAGACCGCCACCGCCCGGACGCTCATCCTGGACGTGCCCGGCTGGCCCGGGCACCTGCCTGGCCAGCACGTCGACGTGCGGCTCACCGCCGAGGACGGCTACTCCACCGAGCGCAGCTACTCGATCGCCTCGGCCCCCGGCGGCGCCAGGCTCGAGCTGACCGTCCAGCGGCTCGACGACGGCGAGGTCTCCCCGTACCTGACCGAGGTCTTCGGCCTCGGCTACCCGCTGGAGCTGCGCGGCCCGATCGGCGGCTACTTCGTCTGGCACCCGGCGGACCGCCGCCCGCGCTGCTGATCGGCGGCGGCTCCGGCGTCGTGCCGCTGATGGCCATGGTCCGCACCCGGGTCGCCAGCCGGCAGCGCGGCCCCGATGCGGCTCATCTACTCCACCCGCCGCCCCGCCACCCTGCTGTACGCCGGCGAACTGCAGCGCCTCGCCGCCCGCGGCAGCGGCCTGGACGTCGACATCGTCTACACCCGGAAAGCGCCGCCGGGCTGGGCGGGCCCCGTCGGGCGGCTCGACGCCCGGCGCCTGCTCGACGCTCGCGGGACCACCAGCTGGCCGGCGCAGCAGTGCTTCGTCTGCGGGCCGACGGGATTCGTGGAAAGCGTCGCCCGCCTGCTGATCGCGCAGGGCCTGGGGGACCGGCAGATCAGGACCGAGCGGTTCGGGCCCGGCGGAGGCACGTCATGAGCGAGAACTGGACAGACGGCAACCGCTTGGGCGGCCCGCTGCACGACGTGCTCGGCGTCGACATGACCGCGGCCGCCGGCCGCTGCGCCGGATGCGGGAACACCGGCCCGCTCGCCGAGGGCCGCGTCTTCGGCCACGCCCCGGGCCTGGTCCTGCGCTGCCCCGCCTGCGGCGCAGCCGCTGCTGCGCCTGGCCCGCGCCCCGGCCGCGCCTGGCTCGACCTACGCGGCCTGGCCTACATCGAAATCGCGACCCCCGAGTAGGCCCGGATCAGCCGACCTCGATGTAGACGGTGCCGTCAGCCACCTTGACCGGGTAGGTGCGCACGTCGACAAGCACCGGAGCGCCGAGCGCCCTGCCGCTGGTGTAGTCGAACCTGCCGTTGTGCTTAGGGCACTCGATGACGCTGCCGATGACCAGGCCGTCGCAAAGCAGCGTCTGCTCGTGCGTGCAGTGGCCATCGGTGGCGTAGTAGCCGTCGCTGGGGGATCGGTAGATCGCGTAGTCCTTGCCGTCGTGCTCGAAGGGGATGACGTCCTCGGGATCGACGTCGTCGGCCGCGCACGCGGCGATCCACTGGCCCATCTGTTCTCCTGGCTAACGGTTCAGGCCGCAACCGCGCCGGCCAGCGGCAGCGCCCGGCCGTCTGCCAGCGGCACTGGCTCGTTGTACGGCGCGGCACCGGGCAGCAGCTCGCGGCGGATGTAGTACTCGCTGGTCCCGCAACTGGCGCAGCACCGCAGGGACGATCTCCTTGTAGGCCGCCCACATCGACGGGTACGCCGGAGCGCAGTCGTGCTTGACCTCCTCGTGCAGCTCCGGCAGCCGGTAGTACGGCACCATCGGGAACATGTGATGCTCGACGTGGTAGTTCATGTTCCAGTACAGGAACCTGTTGACCAGGCACATCTTCACCGTCCGGGTGTTGAGCCTGTGGTCGAGCACGTTCTCGCCCATGCCCGCGTGCTGGGTGAACCCGTAGAGGTTGAACAGGAACGCCCCGTACAGCCGCGGGCCGCCGATCAGTACCACCGGCAGCCAGGTGCGCAGCCCGATCGCCAGGCCGATAGCGGTCGCGTAGATCGCCAGGTCGATCCGCGCGGTGCGGTACACCTTGTGCCGCTCGGACTCGGGCACGTAGTCGGCTTCGTCGGCGGTGAGCCGTCCAGACGCGTGCCGGAACATCAGCCGGAAGGCCAGCGGCACATCCACCAGGCCCACCAGGTTGGCCAGCAGCCTGACCAGCCGGGCCGGCCGCATCACCGCGATCTCGGGGTCCCGCCCGACGATCAGGGTGTCTGTGTGGTGCCTGGTGTGGCTCCATCGCCAGGTGGTCGGATCCCGCATGATCATGAAGGAGGCGATCTGGTACAGCCCCTGGTCCATCCAGCGCGTCTTGAACGCGGTACCGTGCCCCGACTCGTGCCAGCGGGAATCCGAGGTCGAGCCGTACAGCACGCCGTAGGCGGCGAAGAACGGGACCGCCCACCAGGTGCCCCAGAACGCGATGCCGAGGCCGGCGAAGCCGAAGATCAGCCCGAACCAGATCGCGGTGTCCCGCACGGCCGGGTAATCGGAACGCCGCATCAGTTCCTTCATCCGCTTGCGCGGTATCGCGCTGCGGAACCAGGCACCCCCGGCCAGGCCGAGTTCCACTGCCGCGTCGTTTTCCGGACTCGTGAGGCTGTACCGCGCCAGCCGATCCCTGCCCATCCCGGCCATCCCTCCAGCCCGAGCGCCTGCCAGCCCTGGTGCGTTGAAACGCTCCAAACGAGTGTCATATACGTTCTGCCTGGTCAACAAGGCCTACCGTCGATCGAAAATGCCGGATGAGCGGGCACGGCGGTGGCCGGGATCATGGGTCCCGGCCGCGGCGCCGTGCACGTCACTTCAGCTTGAATGTCAGGATCTTGTAGTTCTTGGTGTATGCGACATCGACGACTCCTGTTGCGCCGTCGAAGCTGCCCGTTCCGCTGGTGACGGCCAGTACGGCCGATTGCGGTTCCTGGTTCTTGAAACGGACTACTCCCTGTATGGTCAGGCTTCCGTCCTTCCATACGGCCGTGACCTCGCAGTTGCCCAGAGTCTGCTCTGCGTACTTTCTCCGGCACCCTGGTGAGGGTGCACACGCCCGAGTCGAAGCCCACGATTGGGTAGCCGCTTCCCCGCTTGTGGGTGACGGTGATCTGGTCGTTTATGATCAGCTCGTCGCCTTGGGCGAAGGAGCCGGGTTTCGTGCCCGCTACCGGGATGAAGCCTGGATCGCTGGTGCCGTTGTTGATGTCAAATGCGTAGTACCTGAGGGTCTTGGCGGCGTGGGCGGGGTTCCCTTGCGACGCGACGGCCACGCCGGCCGTGCCGCTTGCTGCTAGCGCCGCGCTGGCGGCAATGATCGCTGTCCGTGCACTGACTTGTGCATGCTGACCTCCTGCTGCTTGATGGTGTTGGACTCGTGGCGTTGTTAACGCCCACCTCTTATGCGGTGGGCTGGGCTAAATAGGCTTGGCTGGTCCCCCGGCATCCGCCGCATTGTTGTGGCGTTTCGCCGCGACGTTGCAGACGGCCGGGCCGACGATCGCTGGGCCGCCGTGATGGAAATCGGCTGCGCCGCTGCGGATGGTCCGACCGTTGCTGGGCTCGTCATCTCAGCGTTCGCTGATGGTGGCGTGCTGGCCGGCGGCCGGTACCTGGTAGCCGGTGACGTTGTGGATCTCGATCCGGTCCGGTCCTGGCAGCAGCGCCCGGTCCTCACCGGGCAGCAGGTCGGCGGCCATGACCGTCCGCTGGGCGGCGTCCAGCGTGTCGACCGAGGTGGCGAACGTCACGACGATCCATCCGAGGTCGTGGCCGCGCAGCAGGTACACGCTGACCAGTCCGCTGAGGTCGCGGATCGCCGGCCAGATCCGCTGCCGCCCGCCGAAATCCGATGCCGCGACCTGTTCGGGTGTGCGCGGGCCGTCGAAGTACAGCAGCCGCGCATGTGTTGCTGCCTGCGCTGCGGCCGGTCCTTGCTCGTATTCGCCGACCTTGTAGATCGCGCCAGCAGGCGTGCCGAACCGGGCGCGTGTTGCCATGAATTCGGCTGCGTTGTTCTCGGTGTCCCACAGGGTGAGGCGAACCGCGGCCGGCCCGGCCAGCTGCTGCAGGTTGATGCAGCCGAGCAAGCCACGCTGGCCCGCTACCTTGGCGGTAAGGTCCGCCGTTTCCCGGCCTCCGGTGCCGGGACCGGGCTGGCTGTTGACTTGTTCCATATGGGCGTACATTTCGGGCTCCTCTCCCGCGGGAATCTGACCCGACCACTGTCGGACGAGTGTCCGGGCCTGCGCATGCGTACTAGTACGTGGCCCGGTACGCGACTGCGCCCGCGGTGAGCCTGGACGGCAGCTCGCGCGCCGCGGGAGTATGGCGGCGTGGCAGATGCCGCGCTCGGGCCAGGCAGGCTGGCCGGGCGCACCCAGGAGTTGACACGAGCTGGGCCGCTGGCTGACGGACGCGCTGGCGGGTCATGGCCGGCTCGTGGTGCTGACCGGCCCGCCAGGGATCGGGAAGACCCGGCTGGCGGAGGAGCTAGCAGACGCTGCCCGCGGCAACGGGACGCGAGTCTTGTGGGGGCGTGCGGTCCAGGAGCAGGGCGCGCCGCCGTTGTGGCCATGGCGGCGGATCCTGAACGCAGTCGGCCAGATGCGTGCCGGGGCGCAGCTGGCTGGCTAGGCGGATACCGGCAGCGCCAGCTCCGACGATCTGGCTGCGGCCAGATTCCGTGCCGCCGCGACGGCGGCCGACTCGGTCACGGCGGCGGCAGCGGCCGGTGACTTGCTCGTCGTCCTGGAGGACCTGCAGTGGGCTGACCACGCGTCGCTGTTCCTGCTGCGAGAGCTCGCGGCCGAGCTGCCGGGATCGCGGCTGCTGGTGCTGGCCACCTGCCGGGACACCGCGGGCGATCCCTGGTGGGACGCGCTGGGGGACCTGGGCAGGCTGCCCGGCCTGCAAGTGCTGCGGCTCGCGCCGCTGAGCGAGGCTGCTGTGGAAGAGATCCTGCAGGCAGCCGGACTGCCTGCGGATCCGGACCTGGCCCAGTTCGTATATGCCCGTTCCGAAGGTAATCCGCTCTACGTGGCCACGCTGGCCCGCTTGCTCGCCGCCCGGCCGGACCCCGGAGGTGACGCCGACGCCCTCGTGCGCGTCGCGGGTGGCAGCGCTGAGATCAGCCACCTGGTGTCCTCGCTGCTGCGCGACCTGGATCCGGGTACCCGCGATGTGCTGGCCGCGGCGAGCGTGCTGGGTCCGGAGTTCGACGCTGGCCTGGCCGCAGCAGTTGGCGGCACGAGTACCGACGTGTCCGGCGCTCTGTCCGCCGCCGAAGCCAGCGGTCTCGTCGCGCCGCTGCCCCATCGGCCGGGATCGTGGCGGTTCACGCACGCCCTGATCCGCGACGGCATCTATGGCAGCATCAGCGAGGCGGAGCTGGCCGGCCTGCACCGGCGCGCTGCCTCGGCGCTGGAGCCACTGGCTGCTGTGGATCGGGAACGGGGCGGCGAGGTGGCTGCCCACCTCCTGCGGGCCGCGCCCGACCGGGATGCGCTGCAACGCGCCGCGGGCTGGGCTTCAGCCGCCGCGGCGGCGGCGACATCGGGCCTCGCTTTCGAGGACGCCGCCCGGTACCTGGCCACCGCACTAGCGGCGGCCGGGCGCGGCGGCGTGAGTGACGCGGAGCGCGCCGTGCTGCTGATCGAGCTGGCCACTGCGGAGTACCGGGCCGGACAGCTGGCTGCGAGCCTGCAGCATGCGGTGAGCGCTGCGGATGCGGCCGAACGAGACGGGCGGCTGGATCTGCTGGCCGACGCCGCTCTGGTGGTCCGCGGCGTCGGGCATCATCCGGTCGCGGCAACGCTGCTCGGGCTTTGTGATCGCGCGCTCGCCGACGAGCACTGCCCGCCGGCCCGGCGTGCCCGGCTGCTCGCGCAGCGAGCGGCCGCGCTGGCGGAGCTCGGCGACCTGACGCAGGCTGGCGCCGAGTCGGCCGCGGCCGTTGCCGCAGCGGCTGCTGCCGGTGATCCAGGGGCTGAGCTTGAGGCTATCCGCGCCCGGGTTGCCGCCCTATCTGCCCCGCAGCACAAAGCTGAGTGGCTGGGCCTCGGCAGCCGCGCGACCGAGCTTGCCGCGAGCGTCGGCCAGCCACTCGCAGCGGTGCTCGGCCACATCTGGCGGATCGACGCCGCGTATCAGCTGCTGAACCTCGAGGCGGTGGATGCGGAAATCCTTCAGATCGCGCAGCTCGCCGAATCGACCCAGCTGCCACTGGCCCGCTGGCACCTGCTACGGCAGCAGGCATCCCGCGCCGCGCTGGCCGGTCAGTTCGCGGTGGCCAGGGACCGGTCCTGGGAGGCGCACCGGCTCGCGGCCCGGCTGCAGGATCCCTCGGGTGCCGGGCTGTCCTACGCCTTCGCCGTGTGCCTAGCGATGACCCGGGGCGACGCAGCCGAGATCCCAGCCGATTTCTTCGACTTCGCCGCAGCCGCCCCGCAGATCCCCATCATTACGGCCGGGCTGGCCAGGGCGCTGCTGTCCGTGGGCCGGACCGACGAGGCACGCGCCGTGTACGACACGCTGCGAGGGCTGCCCGCGGCCGGAGACCAGGACACCAGGACGCTCGGTGCCCTGACCCAGATCATGGACGTGATTCTGACCTTCCAGGACACCGAGGTCGCGCAGGCCACTTACAACCTGTTCTACCCGCACATCGCCGATTCGGGCGCAACCGGTACCGGCGTCGTGTTCCTGTCCGGCTCACTGCACTGGCCGCTGGGCCGGCTCGCCGCGCTGCTTGGCCGCACGGGGGATGCGGTCGGCCACTACCAGAGCGCCGTCACCATCAACGCCCGCATCGGGGCCCGGCCATTCGTCGCGCTCGCCAGGCTGGACTGGGCCGACGCGCTGCGGGCGCGAGCGGCCCGTGGCGACCTGCCGCAAGCCCTGGATCTTGCCCGGCAGGCCGCTCTCGAGGCGGATCGTCTCGATATGCCAGGTCCGGCCAACCGGGCCAAGCAGCTCACCCAAGAGCTGGAGCACGCCATCCAGGTGGGTGATCCATTGACGGGGCGGGAACGGGAGATAGCCGAACTCGTCTGCGCCGGGCTTACCAACCGGGCCATCGCTGACCAGCTCGTGCTCTCCGAGCGGACCGTCGAAGGGCACATGCGCAGCATGCTGGCGAAACTCCAGCTCACTAATCGAACTGAGCTAGCGGCCTGGACTCGCCGCCGCCCCGGCTCTTGACAAGAGTCCTGGTCTCCCGGTGGGGACGCCGCGCCAGTGCGAAACCGGGGCGGGTGCCCGCGCCGACGCCGAGTGCACGCTGGTAAGGGCCCGCTAGTCGGAGTGGCGGCTTCTTGACATCGGTAGATTGAGCTTCGTTCGCTTGGGATGCGAAGGAGGCGCTAAGGCCATGACGATCCTCATCGTCGGGGCGGGACCAGGAAGGTGACATCCCGGCCATCCTGGCGGAGGCCAGCGCCGTGTCGGCCGCGGCCGGGTACCCGATGCCTGCCGACGCGATCGCCGGCACGACGCAGGCGATCACGCAGGCCGGGTCGCCGGTCGACTCGTCGATGTCACGGGACATGGCCGAGGGGCGGCCCGCCGAGGTCGAGCAGGTCCTGGCCGACCTGGCCCGCCGCGGCGCCGGCCACGGGATCAAGACCCCGCTGCTGGACTTGGCCACGATGCAGCTGCGCGTCTACAACAACAGCCTCCATCCGTCCCGCTGACCATCCTCGCTGGCCACGGCCGTCCTCGCCGTGATCTTTCAGCACTCGCTGCCAGCCACCCCGCTGATGACTTCAGGGCTGGGAGTCGCGCAGGGTATGGCGGGTCTCGGGCGTGTCGCCGAGCCGGGCGTGCAGCCGTTCCCGGATTTCCTCCGGGGTGTAAGCGCGGCGGCGCCGTTCGGCGCGGGCGATCACCACCCCGGTGGCGGCCACACCTGTAAAGGCTGCCAGTCCCAGCACCTTCCACCAGCGCACCTGCTTAGGCTAGATCATGCCCGCCGCGAGCATCACTCTGGATGAAGCCGTGGATCTGGCACGCACGGGTGATGTGTGGCTGTTCCGCGGGCACACAATGGCCGATCGCGCGATCCAGGTGGCGACCAACAGCCCGGTCAACCACGTGGGCATGTCCGTGGTCATCGACGACCTTCCGCCGCTGATGTGGCACGCCGAGCTCGGCCGCTCACTGCCTGACGTGTGGACCGGGTCCCGCCACCGCGGGGTCCAGTTGCATGACCTGCGTGCAGCGGTCATCATCTGGGCCAGTAGGTACGGCCAGCGGGCGTGGCTGCGCCAACTGGACCCTCCGGCGACCCCCGAGATGGAGGACGCCGTCCTGCGTACGATCGCGCGGCTGGATGGCACTCCATTTCCCTCCACCGCCCGGCTCGCGTCGCGGTGGCTGCTCGGCCGCGCACCAGCCATCAGGCGCCAGGCAAGCATGGCCGATCTGGAGACCGCGTACTGCGCGGAGGTGCTTGCCGCGACCTACCAGGCCATGGGGCTGCTGGCCGGCAGCCACCCGCCGAACTGGTATGACGCCGGCCGTTTCTGGAGCGGTGACCACCTGGGCCTGTCAGCCGGATTCCAGCTCGGCGGCGAGATCGCCGTGCATATCCCTCCGAGCGAACCGGGCGTTCCGCAACTGGCCGCCAACCACACTGAATAAGCCCAGCACGGCAGCCGAAGCTGGTCCCGGTGACCGTTTGCACCAGTTTCGGCCGGGCCGACTGGCCATCCGGCGTTCCTGGCTTCGGTACGCTGAACCCACGGCGGAGGGGCTCGCCGGTAATCGCGGCGCAGCCGCCAATGGTCCCTACCTGGCGAGGTAGGAGGCCGCATGGACGTACCGGGTGAACCACCTCTGCTGCTGGCGGCGCTGGCCGAACTGGCTGCCCTCGGCGGTGACCACGACCGCGCGGCACTGGATACCCTGCGCGGCCGGCTGGCGGAGCGGCGGTTGCGGGTGCTGGTCGCCGGGGAGGCCAAGCGCGGCAAGAGCACCCTGGTCAACGCGCTGCTTGGCAGGCCGGTGCTGCCGATGGGCGTGACGCCACTGACCGCGCTGGCAACAACGGTCCGCTACGGAACAGATGAGGGCGCCACCGCGGCCTTCCACGACGGTCACACGGAGTGCTTTCCGCTGTCGGCGCTTGATGATCTTGTGACAGAACGCGGAAACCCCGGCAACCGCCGCGCCTTGGCGTCGGTCACAGTCGTGGTCGATGCGCCGGTGCTGGCGCGCGGCGCGGAACTGGTGGATACCCCCGGGACCGGATCGGTGTATGCGCACAACACCGTGGCGGCGGAAGCCGCGCTCGAGACGATGGACGCGGCGGTGTTCGTGCTCACCGTCGACCCGCCGGTGTCAGCCAGTGAACGGGAGCTGATGTCGAAGGTGGCTGGGCTGTCGGTCACCATGTTCGTGGCCTTGAACAAGGCCGACTATCTGCGCCGGCTACGACCGGGCCGGTCTCAGCGCCGATGGCGGCGGCGAGTTCGCCGAGGCCCGGCAGTTCACCGTCCGGGTCGCCGAGCAAGCAGCGGGGCGGCCGGTCCCCGTGTATCCGCTCTCGGCCCGCGCGGCCCTATCCGGTGGCGGAGATCCGGGCTTCGCCGTGTTCGCCGCCGACTTCACCCGTTACCTGGACCAGGGCAGGGAGGCGGATCTGCGGGTGTCGGTGGCGGCACATGCCCGCCGGATGGCGCAGTCAATGCGGGACGAAACGGTACTGGCCCGCCACGCCGCCCGGGCGCGGATCGGCTCCGCCGCCGACCGCGTGCAAGCGTTCGCTGAGCGCCTGGCAGCGGTCGGGGCCCGACGCCAGGACGCGGCCGACCTGGCGCAGGCTGAGTCGTCCCGGCTGCTCGCGGATCTGAACACGTCGGCCGAACGAGCGATCCGGGACAGCGCCGCCAGCGTCGGACGGCAGCTGGCGGCTCTGCTGATGGGCGAGCTGGCGTCCGCGGCGGCTGCCGACATCCAGCACGCCGGCCGGGAGCGGCTCGGCGAACTTGCCGTCGAGGCCGCCGAACAGTGGCGCCAGCAGCAGGCAGAGCAGATCGAGCAGGCCCTGGCCCGGCTGGACGAGCGGCTCACCGGGGATTTGCAGGCCGAGCTGGACGCTGTCCGGCATGCGGCGGCCGAACTGCTTGGACTGGCACTGAACGTGCCCGGTACCGGGGAGCGGCTCGCACCTGACCTGCGGTTTTTCTACCTGGCGGGCGGGCAGCCCGGTCAAACCGAGTTGCTGGCCGGGGCGATCCGCACCCGGCTTCCCGGCGAGGCCGGGCGCCGCCGGGCGCGCGCCTACCTGCACCGCGAGGCCGCAACCCTCATACCCCAGCAGATCGGCCGGGCCCGCGCCGACCTGCAGTACCGGCTGGCTGAGGCCAGCCGTCAGCTCGTGCGGGCGATCGGGGCACGTTATGCCGAGAGCACCTTCCGGTTGGAAAGCGCGCTGCGCACTGCGGCCACGGCAAGGGAATCGACTACCGGGGACGCTGCGCGCATGGACCACGAACTCGCCGCACGCCAGCAGGCGCTGAGCCATGTGCTCGCCCTGCTGGACGAAGCCGCCGCTGCCCGGGCAGGCGAGCAATGACCGGCGGCGGCGCGCCTCACCCGCCGCAGGCAGGCGCTTCGCCGCAAGAAGGCGGGAGTCACATCCCCAGCTTGCTGGCCGAGCGAGGCGGCGGCGGGCCGGGATGCCGGGGAGCAGGACGAGGACGAGGATCGCTCGTTCGCGGGAGATCTGAACCTGGATCAGATCGTTGCGGCGGTCGCGGGTGACCGCGAGGAGCGCGACCTGATTACGAGGGTCCTCTATAGCCGCCTGCGTGACGCCGGCGCGGTGCGCTACCGGCAAGAGGTCTTCCGGGATCTGGAAGACCCTGCCCTGCTGGATCAGGTGCAGCATTTCGCCGGCCGCATGGGCGAGGTACGCGCGCACCTGCGACAGCTGGATGAGATGCGCTACCGCTATCAGCGGGAGGGCTGGCTGCTGGACGCGGCGGCCAGCTACTGCGACGCCGTGGCCTCCCTGGCCCGCCACCTCGCCTCGGCACCGGTCAGCTCCCGCGCCCTCCTCGCGTTCCGGGAGTACCTGGCGACCTATGTGGCCTCGGCGCAGTTCACTGCCCTGGCCAGCGATACCCGGGACCGTAAGGAAGCCCTCGGACAGATCCGCTACTGCACCCGGATCCGTGGCGACCGGATCGAGGTGAGCCGTTACCAGGATGAGGCCGACTACAGCGCTGCGGTGCTGAAGACATTCGAGCGGTTCAAGCAGGGAGCGGCCAAGGACTACCGGATCCAATACCGGGCGTGGCCGGGGATGAATCACATCGCCGCGCAGATCCTCGAGCTGGTGGCCCGGCTGTTTCCAGAGGAGTTCACGGCCTTGCAGGAGTACTGCGACCGGCACGCCGGGTTCCTCGACGAGGGAATCCGGCGCGCCGACGCCGAACTCCAGTTCTACCTCGCTTACCTGGGCTACATCAGGCCGCTCCGAGCCGCCGGGCTGGAGTTCTGCTATCCCGAGGTGTCCGCCGCAGCCAAGGAGGTCTCCGCCGCCGGTACCTTCGACCTGGCCCTGGCACACAAGCTGGCCGCAGCGCGCACGCCGGTGATCACCAACGATTTCCGGCTGGAGGGCCGCGAGCGGATCTTCGTCGTGACCGGCCCCAACCAGGGCGGCAAGACCACCTTCGCCCGGACCTTCGGCCAGCTCCACCACCTGGCCGCCACCGGTTGCCCGGTCCCGGGCAGCGCCGCTCGCCTGTTCCTGCCTGACCGCCTGTTCACCCATTTCGAACGGGAGGAAGACCTAGCCACGATGAGCGGGAAACTGGAGGACGACCTGATCAGGATCGGGGAGATCCTGCGGGCGGCCACCGGCGACAGCATCGTGCTCTTGAACGAGATCTTCACCTCCACCACCGTGCACGATGCCCGCTTTCTGGGAACCAAGCTGCTGACCAAGGTCATGCGGCTGGACGCGTTGTGCGTCTACGTGACCTTTATCGACGAGCTGGCTTCGCTGGGGGAGCAGGTGGTCAGCATGATGAGCACGATCGTCCCGGACGACCCGGCCGAGCGCACCTACAGGGTGGTCCGCAAACCCGCCGACGGCCTGGCCCACGCGCTGGCTATCGCCGAGAAATACGACCTCACCTATCCGCGGCTCCGCGGCAGGCTCGTGCAGTGAAGGCCTATCTCCTCTACCCGGACGGGGATTTCGACTTCGAGGCTGGCCTGCCGGCCGGCCATGAGGACCTGATCCAGGACCTGGAGCTGGCCGCCGTGCTGGACGCGATGGCCGCCGGCGACAAGTTTCTCGCCGAGGTGGCCACGAAGGTCCTGCTCACCTGCTTGCACGACCCCGAAACCATCCGCTACCGGCAGCAGGTCCTAGCCGACTGCCTCGCCCGCTCCGCCGTCATCCGGGACATGTATGCCGTCGCGACCGGCGTCCTGGAGGATAGGAGGCACCTGTGGTGGGGCGGTTACGGCGGTACCTACCAGAACGCCGTCGTCCAACCTGTCTGGTGCGGTCAGCCACCTGGAAGCCTACGTAACCCGGCTGCGGCAGTTGCGGCAGATCGCCGACGAGCACGCGGGGACGAATTCCGCTCCGACGGGATGCGCAGGCTGTTCGCCACCCTGCACCGCGAGCTGGACGACGAGTACTTCGAGGAGATCAGCAACCACCTCAAGCAGTTGCGTTTCCGCGCCGGGGTGCTCATCAGCGCCGAACTTGACCGGGATAACAGCGGGATCGGCTTCGCGCTCCGCGACCCCGGCCTGCCCCGGCGGCGGTGGACCGAACGGCTGGGCATCGGGCCGCGCTTGGCCTACTCGTTCACAGTCTCGCCCCGCGACAAGGCCGGCGGCCAGATCCTGGCCGACCTCACCAGCCGGGGCATCAATCTGGTCGCCAACGCGGCCGCCCAGTCCGCGGACCACATCGGCAGCTACTTCACCATGCTGCGAGCCGAACTCGGCTTCTACGTCAGCTGCCTCAACCTCGCCGGACGGCTGGCAGCCAAAGGGGCCCCGGTCACGTTTCCCGACCCCGCGCAGGCGTCACCGCCCGTCTTCTCGTGCACCGACCTGCGCGACGCCAGCCTGGAACTGCAGTCCCCGGCCCCGGTCACCGGCAACGACGTGCAAGCCGACGGGAAATCGCTGATCATCATCACCGGTGCCAACTCGGGAGGGAAATCGACGTTCCTCCGCAGCGCCGGCGTGGCCCAGCTCATGATGCAATGCGGCCTGTTCGTCACCGCGCAGTCCTATCAGGCAAACGTGACCCGCGGGATCTTCACCCACTTCATCCGGGGAGAGGATGCCACTATGACCAGCGGGCGGCTGGATGACGAGCTCAAGCGGATGAGCGGCATCGCCGCCCAGATCCGGCCGCACAGCCTGATGCTGTTCAACGAGTCCTTCGCCGGCACCAACGAGCGCGAAGGGACCGAGATCGGCTACCAGATCGTCCGCGCCCTGCTCGATGCGGGCATCAAGGTGTTCTTCGTCACCCACCGGTTCGGCCTCGCCGACCGCTTCCACCAACAGCACGCAGCCCGCCACCCTGTTCCTCAGGGCCGAGCGCTTGCCCGACGGGCACCGCAACTACAAGCTCGCGGCGAAGGATCCCCTCCCGACCAGCTACGGGGAAGACCTCTACTACCGGCTCGGCGGCTGGCTGGAGGAGGACAGCGCTCCGGACTCTTGTCATCCACGCGGGCGTACATGACAATGCTCTCCGGTCAGGGTGCTCACCGAAGGAGGCGCCCGTGCTTCCAGCTCCGGACAATGGCCACGATCAGCAGCATGGCAATTTCTGTCCGTTCCGCCGGGTGCTGGTGGCCTGGGATCGATCCCCGGACTCGGTCACGGCGCTGCGCATGGCGGCCGCGATCGTTGCAGGCAGTCCGGGGCATGTCGTTGCGTTCGCCGTCCTCCCACCTTCACCACCTCGGGAAGCGGGAGACAACGGGCCCGGTACAGCCGCGGCCCAGCACGCCCGCGACGCATTCGAACTCGCGCGGCACTCTCTGCCAACCAGGTCTGTTCCGGTAACCCTGGAGACGGCTGAAGGCCGCCAAGTGCCGAAGTCGATCTGTCAGTTCGCGTCGGAGCACGCTTTCGACCTGCTGGTCTTGGGCCGCCACGGGCAAGGGGGCATCCTGCACCCAAAGCTCGGCCACATCGCGCAGGAAACGGCGCGCATCGCCACGGTCCCGGTGCTACTGGTCAGCGCGGCCTCAGTCGCGGCACGGCGCGGCCGGGCCGCGTGGCCCCGATTTGCCTGGGCCGGTGTGTCGTGGGCACACTGTGATCTCGGCGATGAGGCTCGCCGTTAACCGCGGGAAGATCATCCCGCTGATGGCCTCTACCACCTACCGACCGGCTACGGTCGTGCGGCTGGCATGAGGAGGCCATCGTTGTGAGTTGCGCCCAGGGGTGCTCCGGTGACCCTGCCCATCCCCGCGATCCAGGCGCTTCAGGTGCGTGACGATCGCCGTCGCCGCGCCCGGCGTGTCGGGTGTGATCGCGCGGGTGGAGGCACGGCTGCAGGGCAGGCGCGGCCCGCGGATCTGCCAGCCGTACTACGACCTGGCGAAGCTGTGCCGCAAGGAGGCGCTGGCGCCGGAGGGGGCGAGCTGGTTCTTCCTGGCGGCGCCGCTGGTCGCGGTCACCTGTTATCTGACCGTCCCGCTGCTGATCCCGGTGCTGACCAGTTACCCGCTGCCGCTGGGATACATGGGCGACATCCTCGGCGGCGGCTTCATCTTGTCGCTGGCCAGCTTCGTGGTCGCGGTGGCCGCGCTGGAGACCGGCAGCCCTTACGCGCAGCTGGGGTCGAGCCGGGCGAAGACGTTCGCGGCCATCACCGAGCCGGTGGTGCTGTTCGTGGTGTTCACCGTGGCGCTGGTCACCGGGACCGACCTGCCGTATGCGCTGGCCGCGACCGTCCGCTCCTCGGCCGGGCAGATCGTGCGGCCCGCTCACCTGCTGGCCACCGCCGCGCTGTTCATGGTCATTCTGTACGAGACCGGCCGGATACCGGTGGAGACGCATACCGGCACGAACGAGTTCGGCATGATCGAGGAGGCCAGGCCGTTCGAGCACTCCGGCCCCTACTTCGCGCTGCTGAAGTGGGGCTCGGCGATGAAGCAGCTCATCCTGTTCACGATCTTGCTCAACGTGTTCGTGGCGCCCTGGGGCCTGGCCGCCACCGCACGCCCCGCCGATGTCGGCCTGGCGATCGTCGCGCTGCTGGGCAAGGCGCTCGCGCTCGGCGTGGTGATCGCGGTCATCGACAACTCGTTCGCCAAGCTCCGGCTGTTCAAGATCACCGAGTTCGTGGCCGGCGGCGTTCCTGCTCGCCGTGCTCGGCGTCTTCACGCTCTACCTGGGGGGTGGCTGATGGCCGGCGCGTGGCACCGGCCTCGCGGCGCACGTGACCGCCGCCGCCCGCGCGTGCCCAGCGTGTTCGGCGGCAGCGCCAACGTCGTCGCCGTGCTGGTGCTGCTGCTGGAGTTCGGCATGTTCCGCCAGGCGCTGCTCCGCGACCAGATCCGCCTGTACGCCGCGCAGTCGGCGGCGGTCTCGGTGCTGGCGGTGATCGTCGCGGCGGCGCGGCACGTGCCCGAGCTGTACGTCCTGGCGGCGCTGTCGGCGGCGCTGAAGGTCGTGATCGTGCCGCTCGTGATGCGCAGGGTGCTGCGCGGCGCCGGGGAGGAGATCGCCGGGAGCGGCACGCTGGGCCTGGCCACCACCGTGCTGCTGGCCATCGCGGTGGGCGCGTTCGGGTTCTTCGCCGTGGGCACGCTCGGCATCGCCGGCGTGACGCTGCCGCAGACGGCGCTGGGCCTGGCCATGGCCGTGGTCCTGGTGGCGTTCGTGCTGATGATCGTGCGCCGGGACGTGGTGTCCCAGGCGATCGGGTTCTTCTCGCTGGAGAACGGCGTCTCGCTCGCGGCGCTGGTGATCGCGGCGCGCATGCCGCTGATCCTGGAGGTCGCGTTCCTGTTCGACCTGCTGGTCGCGGTGGTCGTGTTCGGGGTGCTGATCCGGGTTCAGCACGGCCGCGGCAGAGTCGCTGTCCACCGCCGAGCTGACCAGGCTGCGGGGCTGAGCCGGTGACCGCGACTTCATCATCCTGCTGGCCGCCCCGCTGGTGGCCGCGCTCGCCTGCCTGAGGTCGCCGGTGCGGGCCTGCCAGGCGGTCACCATCACCGCCGGGGTGGCGAGCTTCGCCACCGTCCTCGTCCTGGTCCCGGCGGCGGCACACCACGACCTGACGCTCGGCCGGTACCTGCGGGCCGATGCGATCTCGGTGGTCTTCCTGCTGGCGACCAGCTTCCTGTACGCGGCGGTGGCCGCCTACTCGGTCGGCTACTTCCGCGGCGAGGCGCCTCGCCGGCGTTTCGGCCCGCTACGCCCGCCGGTTCTACGCCGGGCTCAACCTGTTCGCCTGGTCGATGCTCGCCGCGCCGCTGATGAGCAGCCTGGCCCTGCTGTGGATCGCGGTCGAGGTGACGACGGTGATCTCGGCACTGCTGGTGGCGATCGAGAGACACCGACCGGGCGCTGGAGGCGGCGTGGAAATACGTCCTGATCGCCTCGGCCGGCCTCGGCCTGGCGCTGCTGGCGACGATCTTCATGTACGCGGCGGGC
Organism: uncultured Actinomycetes bacterium; assembly: GCA_963795785.1. Classification (GTDB taxonomy): domain Bacteria; phylum Actinomycetota; class Actinomycetes; order Streptosporangiales; family Streptosporangiaceae; genus DASXKD01. Next base: position 26,677 of record CAWCKG010000050.1, on the reverse strand, counting down.
GCGCACGTCCTCGGCCAGTCCTACGACCTCACGTTCACCGAGCTGCTGCGGGCCGGGCCGCGGCTGCCGCACACCGTGGTCCGGCTCGCCTACGGGCTGGCCGTGCTGGGCTTCGGCACCAAGGTGGGCCTGTTCCCGGTGCACACCTGGCTGCCGGACGCCCACGCGGAGGCGCCGACGCCGGTGTCGGCGACTGCTGTCCGGGTCGCTGCTCGCGGTCAGCTTCTACGCGATCTTGCGTTACTACCAGGTGAGCGTGGCCGCGCTCGGCCCGTCGTTTCCCGCAGGGCGTCCTGCTCGCGTTCGGCATCGCCTCGCTGCTGCTGGCGGCGCTGTACCTGTTCAACCAGGGCGACGTCAAGCGGCTGCTGGCCTACTCCAGCATGGAGCACATGGGGATCCTGGCGATCGGGGTGAGCTTCGGCGCCCCGATCGCGCTGGCCGGCGTGCTCCTGCACGTGCTGGCGCACGCCGCCGCCAAGGGCAACGCCTTCATGGGCGCGGGCGTGCTGGTCCGCAAGTACCAGACGAAACACATCGCGGCGATCGAACGGCGGCCTCGACCTGCTGCCGTGGAGCGGCCCGCTGCTGCTGGTGGCGGTGCTGGCGCTGGCGGCCATGCCCCCGTTCGGGATCTTCCGCAGCGAGTTCCAGATCGTGGCGGGCGGGTTCTCCGCGTCCAGGAACGCCGCGGCGGCGGTGCTGATCGTGGCGGTCACGCTGGCCTTCCTCGGCTTGTCGCTGGCGGCCAACCGGATGCTCTTTCATCCCGCCGCCAAACGGCTGCCGCGTGGTGAGCCGAGCGCCTGGATGGTGGTCCCGGTCGTGGCCGGTGTGGCCGTGCTGGTCCTGCTGGGCGTGCACCCCCCCGCCCACCTGACCGAGCTGCTCGCCCGGGGCGCCGCCGAACTGCGGGGGCTGCGATGACCGCGCTGCCCGCCGGGAACGGCCGGTCGCCCGCGCCGTCGCTGGCCGAGGCCGTCGCGGCCAGGGTGGCCGCGGGCGCGAGGTTCGCCGGGCTGTTCGGCACCGCGCTGTTGGCCAGCCCCGCGCACACGGACGTGCCCCGGGCGCCCGGCCGGCCACGGCCGTCGTATGGCAGCCAAACAGGCCAGGCGGGAACTGGCGCCCTGCTTCTTTCCGCCCACCTGGCCGCCGACGGTGACCTGGAGACCGTGGAGGCGGTTGTCCCCGCGGGCATGGCCGGGTACCCGGCGGTGACCCCGCGGGTGGGGGCCGCGTTCTGGTACGAGCGCGAGCTCCATGACCTGTTCGGCGTGGTCCCGGAGGGCCACCCGCGGCTGGAGCCGCTGATCCTGCCGCTCGGGCCGGGCGCCGGGCCGCGGCCCCGGCCGGGCGACGGCGGCTCCCCGGCGCGGCTGGAACCGGACGAGCAGGTGCTGGCCCGGCATGTCGCCGGGAAGGGCATGTTCACGATCCCGCACGGCCCGGTCCGCTCGGGCGTGCTCGAGTCCATCGAGTACCTGGTGGAGACACCCGGCGAAGACATCCCGCACCTGAACATGCGGTTCTTCTACAAGCACCGCGGGATCGAGAAACGGTTCGAGGGGCTTCCCGCGGCCGACGGGGTCCTGCTGGCCGAACGCGTCGAGGGCATCTGCTCGGTGGCGCACGCGCTGGCCTACAGCCATGCGGTCGAGCGGATCGCCGGCTGCGAGCCGCCGTGGCCGGCCCGGCTGGTCCGGGTCCTGTACGCGGAACTGGAGCGGGTGGCCAATCACCTGGACGCGGCGACGCGGCTGGCCGACGCCGCCGGTCTCGCCGTCGCCACCGCCCGGTTCGGCTGGCACAAGGAACGCGTGCTGCGGCTGGTAGGCCGGCTCTGCGGCAGCCGCTACGGCCGCGGCGTGGTGATCCCCGGCGGGGTCAGCGGGCTCCCGCAGCTCGGCCCGGCCGACATCCTCGCCGAGGTCGGCAGGCTGGAACGGGACATCACCGCCGACTCGCGGCTGCTGATGGGCACCGCGTCGTTCCTGGACCGGCTGCGCCGCACCGGGCCGCTGCGCCCCGAGCGGGCCCGCGAGCACGGCGCGCTCGGGCCGGTGGGCCGGGCGTCCGGCGCCGGCGAGGACGTGCGGCGCACCCGGCCCTACGACGCCTACACGGGACTGGGCCTGCTGCCCGGTGAGCCGCACGCGGCGGGCGACGCGCTGGCCCGGCTGCGGGTCCGCTGGCAGGAGGTGGCCGAGTCCTTCCACCTGATCAGGCAGGCGGCCGACGAGCTGTCCGGTGCCGCGGACCGGGGCCTTGCCGTGCCGTGCGCGGTCGCGGACGGCCGGGCGGCGGGCTGGGCGGAGGCCCCGCAGGGTGAGGTGCTCTACGACGTCCGCGCCGAGGGCGGGCGGATCGTGCGGTGCTGGCCCCGCTCCGCCTCGTTCCACAACCTGGTGCTGTTCCACGAGGTCTTCGCCGGGGACATCCTGACGGACTTCCCGTTCATCGAGGCGAGCTTCGGGCTGTCAGTGGCGGGGGTGGCGCTGTAGATGTGGGTGCTGCGGGGACTACGGAACGGCGTGGTGACCACCCGATGGCCGCGCCGCGGTGACGCCTACGCCGACGGGTTGCGCGGCCCGGCGCGGGTGCTGGACCCCGCCCCCGGACGGTGCGGCCGGCCTGCCGGGGCTGTGCCCGACCGGGGCGATCAGCTACTCGGCCGGCGAGGGAATCGCGGCTGGACCAGGGCCGGTGCATTCTGTGCGGCCGGTGCGTGGCCGCCCGCCCGGACGCGTTCGCCTGGTCGCAGGGGCCCGCCGTGGCCTCGCTGGCCCGCGCCGCGCTGGTCACCCCCCAGGTCGCCGAGAGCGACGAGGAACTGGCCCGGGTCCGCGCGGACCTGCGCCAGCGGACCCGCGCGCTGGGCCGCTCGGTGCACATCCGGCACGTGGACGCGGGCTCGGACGGCAGCGAGGAGTGGGAGATCCTCGCCCTGCTCAACCCGGTCTACGACGTGCACCGGCTCGGCGTCTTCTTCACCGCCAGCCCCCGGCACGCCGACGTGCTGCTGGTCACCGGGGCGGGCGCGCACGGATGGCCGCGCCGCTGCGCCGGACCTACGACGCGATGCCGGACCCGAAGGTGGTGATCGCCGCCGGGACCGACGCGGTGAGCGGCGGACTGGTCAGCCCCTCGTACGCGACGCGCGGCGGCGTCGGCGAGGTGGTGCCGGTGGACGTGTGGGTGCCGGGCTCCCCGCCCAGCCCGTTCCAGTTGCTCCACGCGCTGCTGCTCGGGCTCGGGCGGCTGCGCGGCGACGGGGCGGGGGTGACACCGTGACGGCTGCCCTGGCCACCGGGCTGGCGCTGCTCCTGGCCGCCGTGCTGTCGGGCTACGCGTACCCGCAGGGCCCGCCGCGGAGCCTGCGGCACCGACGTCCCGCTGGCGGGCGCCGGGGTGGCTGGGCTTCCTGCCGTACCTGCTGGCGGCGGCCGGGTCGGCGTGCCTGGTTGCGGCGGGTGCCGGGGCCCTGGCCGGGGACCGGGTGGCGCTCGGGCTCGGCAGACCTGCTCGGTTTCGGCCACACCGTGCTGGCCGCGGACCGGCTGTCCGGGCTGTTCCTCGTGATCGTCTTCGGCGCGGCGGTGCCGGTGACGCTGCTGGCGGGCAGCCGGGCCCCGGGCCCGCACGGCCAGCCGCCGGGGACGGCTCGGCGCGGGCTGCGCGCTGACGCTGGCCGCACTGGGCGTGATCATCACCGCCCGGGACGCGTTCACGCTGCTGTTCGGCTGGGAGACGCTCACCGTGGCGTTCTACCTGCTGGCCGGGTTCGACCGGGCCAGCCCGGGGCGCCCGGCCGGGGCCGTCATCACCTTCATCTTCGGCAAGGTCAGCGGTGCCTGCTTGCTGGCCGGCCTGCTGCTGCTCGCGGCGCGGTCCCATTCGCTGGTGCTCGCGAGCTTCGCCGGCGTCCGCCGGGGAGCGGCGCGCACCACCGCCTACGTGCTGCTGGTCTTCGGGTTCGCGGTCAAGGCCGGCGTCGTGCCGGTGCAGGTGTGGCTGCCCCGCGGTTACGCCGCCGCGCCCGCCCCCGCCCGCGCGGTGATGGCCGGCGTGGCGGTCAACGCGGGCTTCTACGGCCTGTGGCGCACGTTCGCGCTGCTGGGCAGCCCGCCCGGCTGGCTGACCGGAATCCTGCTCATCCTCGCCGCGCTGACGGCGGTGATCGGCATCGCGCACGCCGCCGTGCAGACCAGCCTGCCGCGCGTCATCGCCTACTCCAGCGTGGAGAACACCGGGCTCATCGTCACCGGGTTCGGTGTGGCGCTGACCGGCGCGGCGGTGGGCGACCAGCGCCTGGTCGCGGCCGGGCTGCTCGCGGCAACCTTGCAGGTGATCGCGCACACCCTCGCGAAGTCGCTGCTGTTCAGTTGCGGGGCCACGGTCGAGGCGGCGGCGGGCACTGACGACCTGGACGGCCTGCGGGGCGCGGCCCGGCGCACCCCGTGGAGCGGCACCGGGTTCGCCATCGGCGCGCTGACCCTGGCCGGTCTCCCGCTGACCGCTGGCTTCGTGTCGGAGTGGTTCCTGCTGGAATCCCTGATGCAGCAGTTCCGGGTTCCCGGGCTTGGCTACCGGCTGGTGCTCGCGGTGGCCGGGGCCGCGGTCGCGCTCACCGCCGGGTTCGCCGGGGTGACGTTCGTGCGGCTGCTCGGCCTGGTCGTCCTAGGCCCCGCCCCGGAACCGGCGCCGGGGCCCGGCGGCAGCCGCGAGTACGGCTGGCTCGGCCGCGCCGGGGTGACCGCCCTGGCGGTCACCTGCCTCGGGGCGGCGGCGCTGACCCCGCTGGAGATACGCTCATCGGCACGGGGCTGTCCCCGCTGGTCCCGCGCACGCGTGACCCTTGGCGCTCTCGCCCGCCCGTGGGTGCTCGGGCCGGTGTTCCCTGGCTTTTCGGTCCTGTCCCCGTCGTGGCTGTGGATCGTCATGCCCGCCCTGCTCGCGGGGGTCGTCCTGCTGAGCCTGCTGGCCGCCAGGGGCCGGATGTTCCGCGTGCGGCGCGTCCCGGCCTGGCGGTCCGCGGCCGCGGGCGTCGACCGACACGGACCAGTACACCGCGTTCGGCTACACCAACCCCACCCGCCGCGTGCTCGCCGGTGTCCTGCTGACCCGCTCCGAACTGCACCGGATCGAGGAACCTGCCGAGACCGGTGGCGAGCCCGGGGCGCCCCGGGTGCCGCACCTCGGCTACACCTCGGACGTGGTGGAACTGGTCGAGGAGTACCTCTACCGGCCCCTCGGCCGCCCCCTGATGGCCGTGGTCCGCATCGTCAAACGGCTCCAGTCGGGCAGGCTCGACGCCTACCTGGCCTACATGCTCATCGCGCTGATCGCCATCCTGGCCGTCGTCACCGCTCTGGGCTGACGGCGCGCCATTGTGGCTACTCAGTGGCCCCGGTCCGTAGCGGGCCGGGATCCGCGGCGGGCCGACGGCACCCGGTGACGCCCGGCGGGCTTTCCCAGCCCGCCGGGCGCCGTGCCACCCGGGCGAATTTCGTGCTGTCCGTGCCCCTTGGCTCAGGCGGGCAGCATCGCGGCGGACGGCAGACCGGGACGGCGGTCTCAGTAGCCGTAGCCGCCGGCCGGTGCGGCCGGGGCCGGTCCGGCCGGGGCCGCGGTTGCGGCGATCGGGGCAAGGCCGGGGGTGGCCACGAAGAAGTTCTGGACGCCCTGGCCGGTCACCTGGCCGGGGTGGTCGCTGATGAAGGTGTAGAGCAGGTGGCCGTTGTAGGCGACCTGCTGGCCGTTGGCGTCGTTGACCACGGTGACCTTGCCGCGTGCACCGGCGGCGGTGGGTGCGGCTGAGGTCAGCGGGGGCCAGAGCCTGGCCAGCCCCCCGGTGACGAACGACTTCGCCGCGGTGTCGGGCCGGTAGAAGTACAGGGGCAGGCCGTGGGCGTTGACCAGGATGGTCTCGGTCTTGCCTGCGACGGTCGCTGGCGCGGTGCGCACGGTCGCCGCCATTGCGCCGTGGCCGGCGGCGGGCGCGCTGGTGGCGGGTGAGCCGCCTGCCGAGGCGGCGGTGACGCCGCCGACGGCCGCCACGACGGCCAGGCCGATGCCGCCGACGATGATTCGTGGGTGTCGCATGATGAGCTCCTTATGTGGTGGGTTTTGACTATCTACTAATTTCTTTAGTAGAAGTGTGGGTTCTCCTGGCGGGCTGGCCAGGGGCCGCGATTGCGCCGGGGGCGGCACGGAGCGGGGCGGGGCTGGTGGCATGGAGCAGGGCACGGACCTGGTCGCCGGTGATGGTTTCCTGCTCAAGCAGCGCGGCTGGTGAGCAGGTTGAGGGCCTCGATGTGCCGGGTGAGCAGCTCACGGGCGCGGGTTTCCGCGGTGGTCAGCAGGGCGGCAATTTCCTGGTCCAGCAGCCATTGGGTCTGCTCGGAGTAGCCGCGCGGGGCAAGCGCGGGATGACCGCCCGGCTGGTCGCTGTAGCTGACCGGCCCGATCGCCTCGCTCAGGCCGAACTCGCGGACCATCTGGGTGGCCAGGCCGGTCGCGGAGGCCAGGTCGTCGGCGGCACCGGTGGATGCCTCGCCGCGGACCAGCCGCTCGGCGGCGCGGCCGCCCAGCTTCACGGCCAGCGTGTCCGCCAGGTAGCTCTCCCCGTACAGCCGCCGGTCGTCGGCGGGGAGCAGTTCGGTCAGGCCGAGGGCGTGCCCGGCGCCGAGGACGGTGACCCGGCTGACCGGGTCGGCGTGCGGTGACAGGGCGGCGACCAGGGCGTGCCCGGCCTCATGGACAGCGACCGTGGCCAGTTCGTCGAGGGTCAGCGTGACGGTGCGGTCCCTGGTGCCGAGAAGCACCCGGTCGCGGGCGCGGTGAAGTCGGCGGCGGTGAGGGTGGTGCGGCCGGACCGGACCGCGGTCAGGGCGGCCTCGTTGACCAGGTTGGCCAGGTCCGCGCCGGAAAACCCGGGGGTGGCCGCGGCGATCTGGTCGAAGTCCACGTCCGGGCCGCGGCGCCTTACCGCGGGAGTGGGAGGCCAGGATGGCGCGCCGCTCGGCCCGGTTGGGCAGCGGGACGAGCACCTCACGGTCGAACCTGCCCGGGCGGCGCAGCGCCGCATCGAGGGCATCCGGCCGGTTGGTGGCGGCCAGCACGACCACGCTGTCGGACTGCTCGAATCCGTCCATCTCGGCGAGCAGTTGGTTGAGGGTCTGCTCCCGCTCGTCGTTCCCGGCGAAGCCGCCATAGCCGCGGCGGGCGCCGAGGGCATCGATCTCGTCGATGAACACGATCGCCGGTGCGCGGGTGCGGGCCTGCTCGAACAGGTCCCGAACCCGGGCCGCGCCGACGCCGACGAACATCTCGACGAAGCTTGAGCCAGAGATGGACAGGAAGGGGACATGAGCCTCACCGGCGACCGCGCGGGCCAGCAGGGTCTTCCCGGTGCCGGGCGGCCCGGCCATGAGCACGCCACGCGGGCCGCGTGCCCCGGCGGCGTGGTAACGGGCGGGGTCGCGCAGGTAGTCGACAACCTCGCCGATCTCGGTCTTCACGGCGGAGTAGCCAGCCACGTCGGTGAACCGGGTGACGGGTCGCTCGGCGTCGATCACCTGCGTCTTCGCCTTGGTCACCCCGCCCAGCCCGCCCATCCCGCCGAGGGCACCCGCCTGCCGGCGCGCGTTGCGGACCGCGAAGAACAGCAGGCCGCCGATAAGCAGCAGCGGCAGCAGCCCGATCAGCACCGCCAACTAGCGAGGAGGGCATCGTGGTGGTGGCGGTGACCTGGACATGGTGGGCGGCGAGGTCACCGGCCAGGCCGTTGCCGCCGAGAGCGACCGGGATGGTGGTGGTGAACGGCTGCCCGCCGGCCAAGATGCCGGTCACCTGGCCGGCCGGGCCGATGGTCACCGCACGGACCGTCCCGGCGCCAACATCGGCCAGGAACCGGGTGTAGCTCAGCGGCATGCCGGCGGCCGCGCCGCGCGGCAGGATGAGCAGCGTCACGAAGCTGGCCATGACCGCCGCCGGGAGCAGCCATCGCCGCCACGGGGCTGGGTGTGCGTGGCCGGTCGGGCCAGGCTGGGACATGCGCACTTTAGTGCTCCTTCCGGGTGCCCCGCGGCTCGCCGGGCAAGGGCCTGGCTGGGTCCCGGCGGGTATGGCAGCAGTGTGTGATCACCGGGACTGGCTGTACTCGGGCGCGCGCCGCACGGCGGGCCGGGGCCTGGCGGCCACCGTCGCCGCATGGGCCCGCGCCTGCCAGGCGGCGAGCACGGTGAGCAGGATGATCAGCGTCTCCACGCTGAGCGCGGCGATGCCCAGCGGGCACCGCCAGTTGCTGACGTCGACGTGATCACCGAGGAAGCCGCCCGGCAGCGCACGGGTCAGCACGTAGCCACCCATCGCCGAGACGGCCAGACCGCCGGCGGCGGCCCACACCAGCCAATGCGACCGGGCGATCATGACCCCGCCGACCAGGACGGCCGCGATGATGATCCCCAGATACCCGAGCACCGATCAGCGGGGTTGGGCCCAGCGTGCCCGGCAGGTCGACCACGTGGATCACCGCCAGCGCGGCAAGCGCGAGCGCGCCCACCGCTCGCGCGACCACATCCGTGCCCTGCGCCGGCTGCGCTTGGCTACGATCAGACATCGTTGTCCTCCAGTCCTCAGGACCCTGCGGGCTGAGGCCACGGCGAGTCCGGCAGTAGTTCCGCTCTCAACTACTAACACGGATAGAAGACGGGCGGGTTCAGCAGAGTTGGCCGCCTGGTGCGACGTGCGTCACACGGTGACGGACGTGGCCCGGGCCCTTCATATCTCCGGTACGAGCGAAAACGAGCACGTCATCACGACGTGCGGCTGAGTGCCGGGACCCAGTGACTGGTCACCCACCGTGAGTCGATCACCCAGTTGCTGGCGATGACGACGCGCCGCACGTCGCCGGGCCGCGTGTCGCCCGGCCGCGTGTCGCCGGGTGCAGGTCGAGCTGGCAGGCCAGTTCATGCTCGCGTTCTTGACCCGCAGGCGGCCGACGGCCCGCCAGCCAGCGGGGACCCAGGCCAGCAACTCGGACCGGAAGCTGATCTCCGGGAAGGCCGCGGCGTCCAGGAAGCGCGGCCCGGCCAGCAGCCGGTCCAGCGCCGGTGACCCGGTGCTGACCGCGCTCGTCTTGGCGGCAAGGCACGCTGTCGAATCCTCGACCGGTCGCGATGACCACCCTGCCAGCCAGGGGCAGGCGTCCCCGCACGACTGGCCGCCGCCCGGCGGCAAACGACGCATGTGACTGTGCCGGGTCGACGCGCCACCGGCCGGTGGCCAGGCGCGGTCGCCGGCTGGGCTGGGCTGAATGTCGGTCCAGTCTTGATCACGAGCGTCTCCTTTGACGTGCCGGGCCAGCCAGCCGACGGCTCCAACGCCAGGTGTCCTGCGCGTGCGCCGGGCAGGCGCTGCGCGAGGCCAATCTCTTACTAACACGGATAGGAGACTTTGCCTGTTCACCGGACGGGCGGGCCGGGCCCGCTGTGCCCGGCGCGGCTACCCGGCCGGTGATCCGCCCGGCCGGGTCTCGGCGAGGATCGCGAGGCGTTGCAGCGTGGCTGCTGGCGGCTGCCCGGTTGCCTCGTGCAGCTCATGAAGCAGCAACTCGGAGAGGACGTGCAGGCCTGCGAGGAGGTCACCGAGGGCCGCCGGGTCTTGTGGCACCAGGGTCCCCGCGGCCCATGCCAGCAGTTCTGGTGAGTCGAGGCTCGCGGTGAGCAGCCCGATCGCCAGCTGGACGGTGCCTCCCGCCGTCTGGCCGGCATCAGTGGCCGCCGCCGGCGCGCGGGCGGCAGCTCCGCAGTGCCTGCCGTGGCGCGGGCACCAGCGGCGGCGGCTTCGCCGGGGGCGTTCCTCATGTTGTCCTCCCGACCCGGCGGGCGAACCTGCCGCATTGATGCTGGGTGCGCGTATATCTAGCAACACGCAGGTAGATGGTGGGCCGTTCATTGCCGGCCAGGCGCGGTAGCCGCCTGAGCGGTTATTGCTGCAGAACGGCCTTCGGGGCGCTGGCGCGCATCCGGCCGTGGCCCGGCGCCCGTGGCCGGCCCGGAGTGCCGGTCTGCTAGGCGGCGTGCACCCGGCCCAGGCGAGCGCGACGACGGCCGGAGTCAGGGCCAGCAGGACCGGGGTCAGCGCGAGCGCGGCGGCCGTTGCGCGCAGCAAGTGGCGGCGCACCGGGCGCAGTGGTTCGGCCGGGCCGAGCAGCCGTTGTATCCGCTGCAAGGCGTCGGTGGCGGCCGCGGCCAGGGCCGGTGCGGGGCTGGCCGCGGTGGCCAGGACCACCAGGGCGGTGGCCAGCGACCGGGGATCGCTGGCCCGCGTTGCCGTATCGTCGGCGTGCAGTTCGGCCAGCCGTGCCACCTGCATGTCCGCGTCCCGCATCAGCGGCACGAACGGAAGCACCTGGCGGCCGATCCGGGCCATGGCCAGCAGCCGGTGGTGCCGCCCGGCGAGGTGCGCTCGTTCATGTGCCAGGACCGCGCCGAGCTGGGCTGAATCCAGTGCGGCCATGGCGCCGGTGGTCAGGATCACCGTCGGGTGCCGCCCGGCGACGCAGTAGGCGGCCGGCTCCGGGTGCTCCAGCAGCACCGCTCCCAGGGCTGGCTCGGGCCGCCCGGCCAGCCGGGCGGTCTGCGCGTGCCGCAGCGCCTGCTGCCCCGCGGCGCGGAGATGGGTAACGGCGGTGAGCGTGGTGCGGGCTACCACGGCGCCCGCCAGGATCAGGCCCAGCCCGGCGACGGTGGCTCCCCCGGGGGTGGCGTAGGTGGCGCGAAGCCGCAGCACGCACGCCCCGATCAGGTGACTGAGCCCCCCGCCGAGGGCGGTCGCGTGAACCGCCAGCGTCAGCCCGGCGAGCCCGAGCGCGGCCAGGACCGACCAGCCCGCGGCCAGGTAGGTGACGATGCCAAGCAGCGGCGCCCGGCCCATCCACCTGGCCCGGCCAAGCATCCGTGCCCCCAGCGTGCCGGCACCGGCCGCATAACCCAGCAGCACCGCGGCGACGGTCACCGGTTCCCGCCAGCCTCAGGCTCCGGGCGCGCCTGCTCCAGCGCCTCGCGCAGCAGGGCCGCGTCGTGCGGGCTCATCTGGAGCACGAAATGCGCCAGCGCCCTGCGCCGGTCCGGGCTGGTGCCCAGCGCGTCGCTCATCAGCCCCGCGGTATACGCCGACCGGGAACCGGTGGGCTCATAGCGCCACGCCCGGCCATCCCGCTCCCGCCGCAGCCACCCCTTGCGATGCAGGTTCTCCATCACCGTCATCACGGTGGTGTAGGCCAGCGGCCGGTCAGCGTGGAGATCGTCGACCACCTCACGGACCAGCGCCGGCCGCCCCCACTCCCACAACCGGTCCATGATCACAGCTTCCAGCTCACCGAACCGCCGCATCCTCACTCCCAGATAGCCGGCACACCCGCCTTATCTACTATCACGCATAGAGTGGGCCGCCGGTTCAATCGCGATGCCAGGCTCTTCTGCCAGGCAGCCCTGGCCGCCGGGCCGATGGCCGCAGTGAACGAAACGCCTCTACTATCCGTGATAGTAAGCATGTCTACTATCACGACTGCTTCCCGCGGCGAGCTGCCCGCCGATGCCGATGCCGCGATACGCGAGCTGTACTCCTGTCACGCCAAGGCCCTGCACGGTTATGTCCAACGGTTCTGCCCCGACCGGGCGAGCGCCGATGACATCGTGCAGGAGACCCTGATCCGGGCCTGGCGGAACCTGCCGCAGCTCACCGCCGACGACCGGCCGGTCCGGCCCTGGCTGTTCCGCGTCGCCCGCAACCTGCTGACGGACGCCGACCGGGCCGCACGGGCACGGCCGGTCACCGCACCGGCGGAGCCGCCCGACGTTGCCGGGGACGACGCGGGCCTGGATCAGATCCTTGACCGGCAACTCGTCGCCGACGCGCTCCAGCACCTGTCGCCCGCGCACCGGACCATGCTGGTGGAGACCTTCTACCACGACCGCCCCCTGGCGACCGTCGCCCGCCAGCTCGGCATACCGGACGGCACCGCCAGATCACGGCTGCACTACGCGCTGCACGCGCTGCGCAGGCAGATCCAACAGCGCGAAGCGGTCGCGTGCGGATGAACAGCCGTCCACCCCGGCATCTCCCTGGCGCGAAGGCCGGCGAGGCGGCTACACCCTCGGCTGCCACCCGGCCCGGCCAGCGCCTGATCACCATGATGCTGCTCGCCGCGGCCGCCCTGGACCTGACCCGGTGCGGCCTCGTCCTGGCCACAGCCCAGCACCCGGCTCCGGCCGCCGGGCTGATCGCAGCCGGGCTTGCCGCGGCCGCGTTGAGCATCTGGACCGCCCGCGGATGCCGGGGCGGCCGGCGCTGGGCAACCTGGGCCGCCTTGCTGATCGGCGCCGCGTCCGCACCGCAGGCCGCCGCGACCGGCTTCCATGCCCCCTACGCGATCCCCGACACCGCCACCGCTGCGCTCGGGGTACTGCTCACCGTGGCCGTCCTGGCCACCGCCGGCCGCACCGGGCAGCCGGGGCACGACACCGAAACCCCGTGCGGGCATGTCCGATCGGGCGGTGGCACGATGCCACCGTCGCAGCCGCGGAACCTGAGGAGCTGGTTAGTTTGGACGGCAGGGCATTCAGCGCTGTCATCGGCCATCGGCGTGCCGGCCGGCCCGGACGGCTGCGGCTGCGGCTGCGCCGCGGCATGGCGGTGCTGCGGCTCTTCGTGCGCGGTGGGGTCCGGTACGCGGGCAGTGCGCCGCGGTTGTTCGCAGTCCGCAGGCGAGAAGCGCCAAGTGCTGCGAGGCGACCTGGCCTTGCAGACCGCCGAGGACGTCGCCGACACCCTGGGGGCGATGAAGGGCGTCCTGATGAAGATCGGCCAGATGGCCAGCTACGTCGACGACGGCCTGTCCCCAGCCGTCCGCCGCACCCTGGCCCGCCTGCAAGACAGCGTCCCGCCGATGAGCCCGGAGCTGGCCGCGGCCGTGGTGGAGGAAGAACTCGGCGCGCCGCCGGAACGGGCCTTCGCCCGCTGGGATCCGCAGCCCATCGCCGCCGCGTCGATCGGGCAGGTGCACCGCGCCATCACCCTCGACGGCCGGGCGGTCGCCGTCAAGGTCCAGTACCCGGGCATCGCCGAGACCATCGCGGCTGACCTGCGCAACGTCGCCCTGCTGCGCCGGATGCTGCGGATCACCGCGCCGGCCCAGGACGTCGACGCGCTGATTGCCGAACTGCGGGAGCGTGTCGCGGAGGAGCTTGACTACCGCCGCGAGGCCGCCAGCCAGCGGCGCTTCGCTGCCTACTACGAGGGGCATCCGACGATCCACGTGCCACGGATCGTCGGCGACCTGTCCACCCGGCGGGTAATCACCAGTGAGCTGTCGGATGGTGCCCGGTTCGCCGAGCTGTCCGGCTGGTCCCAGCGGGAACGCGACCTGGCCGCGGAGACGATCTACCGCTTTGTGTTCCGGAGCCTGTACGAGGTCCGCGCGTTTAACGGCGACCCGCACCCCGGCAACTACCTGTTCCACGGCGGCGGCAAGGTCACCTTCCTGGATTTCGGGCTGGTCAAGTACTTCACCCTGGCCGAACTGCAGCCGCTCATGGAAATGAACCGCAGGCTGTGCGTAGAGCACGATCCCGAGGCATTCCGCCGCAGCCTGGAGAACGCCGGCTTCCTGCGCCCGAACGCACCGCTGAGCACCGAGACGATCGTCGAGCACCTGGCCGTCTTCTACGACACCATCCGTGAACCAGGCCCGCTGACCATCACCGGGGACTACGCCTCCTCAGTCGTGCGCCGCTTCTTCGACGTGCGCAGCCCCGTGATGGGCTTCATCAGCGTCCCCAGGTCATACGTCATCCTCCAGCGCATCAACCTCGGCCTGTTCGCCATCCTCGGCGAACTGTCCGCGACAGCCAACTGGCGGGCCATCACCGAGGAGATCTGGCCCTTCGTCCAGGGCCCGGCCGCCACCCCGATGGGAGAGGCCGAGGCCGCATGGCGGGCCCGGCGCCAGGCGATCGCGGCATAGCTGGCCTGCGGTTATCCGTTGGTCACGATGGCCTGGCCGGTGAAGTAGCAGGAGTCGGAGATCGAGTCGTATTGCTGGGTCAGCGTGTAGGTCGAGATCGAGGAGCCGGTGTCCATTTGCACCACCACCATGTACGGCGACTCAGAAACCGGGCTGATCTCGACCGTCTCGGTGTGCCCGGCGAAGGCGATGTTGCTGGTGCCGTCCTTGTTCCACCAGATCACCTGGGCGTTCCCCCCGGCCGCGCTGCTGAACGTCAGCGATGCCCCGGTACCGCCCACATCGCAGAACGCGCCGACTATGGCATCCGCGGTTACCAGGAAGTTGCGGTTGCCCCCGTTACCCAGCGCGGCCCGGCCGTCGACGTCCGTGCCGCCGCCCTGGACAAACCCGCTGGCCGGGATGTTGCCCACAAGGCTGGCGTTCAGCTTCGGGATCAGCGCATTGTTGCTCACCTTCAGCGGTGGGGAGGTGGGGGCGGCGGTCAGGCTCAGCGCCGTGCCCTTGCTGTTGGTCAGTGAGGAGACGCTGGTTGCGGTGTTGGACTTGCCCAGGAGGAAGTCGCCGCCGGTGGCGGCGACGGCGGTGCCGGACATCGCCAGCAACAGCGCGGCCAGCGAAATGACGATAGGCGCGGACGGGCGGGGCAGGCGGCGGATGCGTGTCACGATGGTCTCCTTTAGGAGCTCTTGACCGGACCTTTTCAGGAGCCAGTGTGACCAGGCCGCGGCGCCACCCGCCACCCCCGTTCTACTGGTGAATTCAGCGCCTATCGCCTACGGGACCCTCGCATAGGCACGCATCTGTTCGGCCAGCCGCCCGAGTTCGGCCGTCGCCGCAGGCGAGGTGCTGCGGAGTCCTGAGTATGCGGCCGTCGGGCTCCGCAGGAAGCGCCGCAGCATCGCCACGAGCAGCCCTTCCGGCAGAGTCTGCAACGCAACGAATCCGCGAGGGACAGGAGGCGTCGGCATGGCGGCCAGGTTCTGCCGCATGAGGCGGATCATGCCGCGGACCGCATCCGGATCGTCGGCCAGCGCTACCGGGCCGCCCGCCGCGTGCACCGCCTGTCCGAGTGGCACCTCGAACGCGGCGTGCGTCTTGAGCCAGGCATCCATCTGCGACTCGGCCTTGGCGTTGATCCCGGCGGTGCGGAACGCCCGCACGATCCGTTCCAGTCGCGGGGTGGTACGGCCGTCGGGTTCGCCGATCGGCGTCGGGACCCGGCGGGTCATGAAGTTGGTCGCGCGGTAGCGGACCACGTCGCCGTCCATCATGCCGCCAGCGGTGGGGAAACTGAGCAGCACCCGCTCGGGGCCGATCACCGCGCCCAGCGGCCCCGGGCCGGCCGCCCAGTTGAGCAGGAACAGCACGTCGCCTTCGAGACCAGCGAGTGACTCCAGCACCGCGTCCACCTGATGGGTGCAGACGAAGACGGCGATCACGTCGTACCCGCCGGCCGGGTGCTCGACCACCGGCACGGGTACCTGCCTGACGGCCGGGCTGTCTCCCTCGGCGAGCTGCACGCCGTGCCGGCGCAGGGCGGCCAGGCGCTCGCCCCGGGCGAGGAGCGAGACGTCGTCGTGCCCGGCCTCATGCAAGCGGGCGGAGAACAGGCTGCCGGTAACCCCGGCGCCGTACACGAGCAGTTTCACGACAACCTTCTTCCGGACCTTCGTTCAGTCATACGTTCGTTTTATTCAAACGTATGTATACTACCCCCATGGCGTCACCCGACACCCGCACCCAGATCCTCGACGCGGCTGAACGCCTCTTCGCCGAGCACGGTTTCCGCGGCACCTCGGTCCGAGCGATCACCGACCTCGCCGGAGTGAACCTGGCCGCCGTCGGATACCACTTCGGCTCGAAGGCGGAGCTCCTGGCCGCGGTCATCCGGCGCGTGATCGAGCCCATCATCGCCGCGCAGGACGCCGGGCTCGACCGACTGCTCGCCCAGACCCCGGACCCGCCGGTCACCGAGCTGGTAGCGGCATTCGCGGGGCCGCTGTTCGACGAGATGCCGGCCGACGACGAGGGCGGTGCCCGGACGTCCCGGCTGATCGTGACCATCTTCGGCGACCCAGCCGAGGAGATGCGCAACTGGACTAGCTCGGCCGATGACACGGTCCGCGATCGCTACCTAGCGGCCTTCGGGCGCGCGCTGCCCGACCTTTCCCCGCAGGAGCTGTGGTTCCGGATGCGGGGGATCCTCGCCGTGGTGGCAGTGGACCGTGTCGATGTCTACAACCAGCCCCCTTCGGCCAGCCAGTCCCCGGCAGCGGGCGAGGCGGCCCGGCGCTGGGCGATCACATTCCTGGCGGCAGCGATGAGCGCGCCACCGACCGCGACCTAGGGGTTGGAGTGGAGCCCGAGCGCGTCACAGCCGATCGGGGATTGACCGGATCAATTGTTGCAGCCGGGGACGGTGCCTGGGGGGGAGCAGTTGTTGGGCACGTTGCCGCAGAATCTGGCTGAGGCTGGCAGTCACCGGGCTGCCGGTGCTGGCGAAGATGCCACCGCCTTGGGCGGCCGAATTGCCCGTTACCTGGGTCTGCTGGAGGGTCAGCGGACCGCCTGGCGGGCCCAGGGTGTCGTCGGGGTTGACGCCGTCTTCGAGGATGCCGCCGCCGAGCCCCGTTGCCGAGTTGCCGGTCACCTGGCTGAGGCTGATCGTCAGGACCCCGCTGTTCGGGACGCCGGTGAGGGGCGTGATGTTGAGGTTAGCGATGCCAGCGCCTCCACCTTGGTCACCGGCGCTGTCGGTGGGGGTGGTGTTGCTGGTCACGCTGCTGGCGTGAATCGTCATCTGGCCGTGGTTGAGGATGCCGCCGCCGAAGCCGCCGGGGGCGGTGTTGCCACTGATCTGGCTGGCGGTGATGGTCGCCGTGCCGCCGTTGGCGATACCGCCAGCGCCCGCCCTCGGCCCGCCGTTGGCCGTATTGCCGACGACCTGGCTGGAGTTCAGCACGAGGTTGCTGGCGCTGTTGGTGCCCATGCCGCCAGTGCCGCTGGCGATGCCGCCACCTCCATTAGCTGCGGTGTTGTTGTTGACCTGGCTGGCGTTCAGGGTCAGCGTGCCGCCGTGGTTGAGGATGCCGCCCGCGCTGCCGGATGTGGTGTTGCCGGTGACCTGGCTAGCGTTGAGGGTGGTCGTGCCCAGCGGCCCGGTGCCCAGGGTGCCCGACGCGATACCGCCACCGGCGCTCATTGGCCCGCCCTGGGCAGCGTTGCCGGTGACCTGGCTACGGTTCAGGGTGAGCGTGCCCTCCAGGTTGAGGATGCCACCGCCCATGCCAGTGGTGTTTCCCCCGGTGATGGTCAAGCCCTGCACGGTGAGGTTCCCGGTGCCGCTGACCTGCAGGATGCGGAAGGTGCTGTCGTTTCCGGCGATCGTGCTAGCCGAGCCGTTCAGGGTGATCGGGCTGGTGATGACGGGCAGCCCGTTGCTGCCAAGCGTGGGGTTGGTGTTGTTGGCTGCGGTCAGCTGGTAAGTGCAGCCTGCGGCCAGGTTGATCGTCGCACCGCCACTGGCGTTCGCGGCGCTGATCGCCGCGATCAGGCCGGCTGGGCCGCCTGCTGGGCCTGAGCAGGGCACGCTCACGGTGGTGGATGCCTGGGCCGCCGGGACGGCCACCAGGAGCAAAGTCGCGACGCCGCCTGCTAGGCCCGCCATCACAATCCCAAAAGGCTTCATCCATTACTCCTGCAACGTTAATTCCCGGGACGCTTAACAGCCTCAATGGATAGTTGCATAGCCTTCCCAGCACCGTCCACTGAAGCGGCTCTGCGCAATTTTCCTGGTCCTTGAGGCGTGGTCAGGTTCAGAGTTAGCTACTTCGACCTGAAAAAGGCGGCCCACTGAGTTCGGTGGCTGGTGCGGGGCAGCCCTGGCGTTTGACTGGGCGTGTCAGCTGGCCAGGGTGCTGATCTTGACCAGGTTGTGGGCCAGGACGCCGTAGCCGGTCCAGGTCCGGGCTCCTTCGGTGCCGTCCAGGCGGGTGCGGTCCTGCCCGTATTGCCGCTTGAGGGTGCTGATCCGGCCTTCGCTGCCGGTCCGCCACTTGATGGCCCGCCGGAACGCGCGCCGGCGTTCGGCGGCCTGGCGGGCTTTGCCGGGTTTGCCCTTGCGCGGGATGACGACGTGGCGGATCCCGAGTGCGTGCAGGTCGTCTTCGATGGACTTCTCGCCGTAGCTGCGGTCTGCGGTGACGGTCCTGGGCTTTTTCCCGGTGCGCTTGATGACGCGTGCCACGGCCGGGGCAAGCTGCGGGCCGTCGGCGGGGTTGCCCTGCTCGAGGGTGTAGTCGAGGACGATCCCGTCGACGTTGTCGGTGACCTGGGCCTTGTACCCGAACTCGACGGGCTTGCCGAGCCTGCCCTTGGCGATCGGCCGGGCATCGGCATCATGCAGGCTGACCTGCCGGGACGCCCCGTTCGGCATGTCCCCGGCCAGCCGCTGCCGGGCCTGCGCGGCGATCGTCGTGGTCACCTTCAGCAGCCCGGCCAGGTCATCGACCGCCCTGCGCAGCCGGCCCCGCCGCCGCCCCGCAGCGGCATCCCGGACACCGGCCGCAGCCCGGGCCGCCGCCTTCGCCGCGGCACGGCGCAGCGCCCGGCGCCCGCCATCCAGCATCCGCCGCGCCTCCCCGGCAGCGCGTTCAGCCAGGCCGGCCAGCTCCCCGGTCATCCGCAGCACCACGGCCTGCTTCTCCTCCCGGGCCTGCGCGGCCCGGGACCGCAGCTTCGCCGCGATCGCATGCGCCCGCCTGCCGGCCGCGCGGCTGCGGTCCCGCACCCGGGTCCGCGTCGCCCCGCCAGCAGCCTGGATCCGCCGGCCGGTCGTGGCGATCCGGCGGATGGCCCTGGCCAGCAGCCCCGAATCCGTCGGATAGGACACGTTCGCCGGGATAACCGTGGTGTCGGCGCGCAGCCGGGCGGTGCGCAATAGCTTGACCTCGCCCGCCTTGGCCAGCAGCGCCTCGTTCAGCCCGGCCACCGCGGCGCTCCCGCAGCGCCCGGTCAGCTTCATCAGCGTGGTCGGGTGCGGCACCCTCCCATCCAGCGGGATCCGGCAAAACCGCCGCCACGAGATCGAGTCACTGACTTCCGCACACAGGCTCTGATAGCCCAGCCGGTAGCGGAACTTGAGGAACATCAACCGCAGGTAGCACTCGATCGGCGTGCACGGCCGGCCGATCAGCGGATGGAAGTGCGGCGCGAACGGGGCGAAGAACACCGGATCATCCAGCAACGCGTCCACCCGCGCCAGCTCCCCCGGCAGCCGCAGCACCTCCGGCGGAAGTAACAACTCCCACGCCGACGGCCCATCACCTATCGTGCGGAACATGATGGCCTCGATCCCTTCTAGCCCAAGGGGTCGAGGCCATCTTCTCTCCCACGGCGATCAAGCACCACCGTCCAGGTTTTTCAGGTCGAAGTAGCTAGCGTGATCAAGCGCTAGAGGCCGGGCTGGACGGAGTTACCTGGTCCGGCGTCGGTCCTGGTTGCCGGTGGTGCGGGTTTCGGCAGTCCGGGCGCGTGCAGTACAACGAGCCGACGGTGAACCGGCACCCACTGGTGGACCTGACCGCACGACGGGCAAACAACAGGCGCCCCATCAAGGCTCCGTTGCCCAGAGGTCTTACTCATGGCATACAGCACGTCCAGTCCCTGCAACACCTGCAGCCTTCCTTGGTGACATACCCACCTCGGGCCTTCACCCAGCGGCTCACCTACCTGCCTGAGGCTCGTGCCATGAAGAAGTCGCCTGCATGCCTGCCCGAGCACTGGCGCCGAACGGCGGGGTCCAGGTTAGGGATCCGCAGAACTTGCTGAACCGCTGTGGGACAGCCAAGCGACCAGCCGGACGTTCCTAGACGGCTTCCCTGGATTGACCTGCGCAATTAGCCTGGCATCGGCTCGTGGCCAGGTAAGCGGGCCGTTAGCGTAGCCCGGTGCTCGGGGCTGGGTGGACGGAGGTCGTCGCGCTGGCGGCGGCGTTCGTGATCGCCATGGTGGCGACGCCCGCGGGGATCTCCGGGGCGGTGCTTCTGCTGCCGTTTCAGGTCAGCGTGCTGGGCACGCCCAGCCCGGCGGTTACCCCGACGAACCTGCTTTACAACGTCGTCTCCACCCCGGGTGCGCTCTACCGGTACTGGCGCCAGGGTCAGACCGGCGAACGACTGGCTCTGGTGTTGATCGCAGGCACTCTGCCCGGGGTTATCGCTGGATCGGTGATCCGGGTGGAGTTGCTCCCAGGTCCACGTGTGTTCGCAGTCGTGGCGGCAGCATTCTTGATCCCGCTGGGCATGTGGCTTGCACTGACCAGGCCCGCGCCGGCGAGCAGGCCGACAGGATCGCGCCGGGTGCTTCGGGCGCCGGCGCTGATCGCGCTGGCGGCCGTGGTCGGGTGCGTCGGCGGCATCTACGGCATCGGCGGTGGGTCGATCCTGGCACCGATTCTGATCGGATCTGGGCGGCCGGCAAGCCAGGTAGCTCCTGCCGCCTTGGCGTCGACGTTCGTGACTTCCATGGCCGGGGTGGTGACGTTCACGCTGCTGTCGTTGCATCAGCAAGGCCCGGTCGCCCCGGACTGGCCCACGGGAATCGCGCTGGGCGTCGGCGGTCTGGCCGGTGGGTATGTCGGTGCCCGGATTCAATCCCGGCTGCCTGAGCTGCTGATCCGCCGCCTGGTCGGCGTTCTGGTTATCGCGATCGGCGCCCGCTACTTGTGGCTGAGCCTGGGATAGGGCCAATCCTGCGTTCTAATCGGCGCTGAAGATGCGCAGGCCGGCTGCTCGGCAGGTTGACCGGTATCTGCTGGCCGCTAGCGAGCTGAAGGCGGTCGACGTCTCGATGCAGTGCTAGCGCCGTGATCGCCGGGTCCGAGCCCAGGACGATCCGGGCTAGGGGACGGGTGTGAACGACCTGCTCTATGCGCGCGGTCAAGCTGACGCCGGGCGCTGTGCCTGGTGCCTGGGGCCCGAGTTCGATGTCCTCGGGGCGGTAGAACGCCTGAACGGGGCCGGACAGATTCGCAGCGGAGTTGCCGCGGAGCACTAGTTGGCCGATGCGGACGGTATCGCCAGCGACGGTGCCGTGGCCGAGTTCTGTCCAGCCGAGCAGGCGGGCGACGTGGGGGTCGGCTGGTTCGGCGGCGACTTGGGCGGCTGGGCCGGTCTGGCGTAGTTGCCCGCCGGCGATGATGGCCAGGTCGTCGCCGATGCTGAGTGCTTCGTCGCGGTCGTGGGTGACGTGTGCGGCGGGGATTTCCAGTTCGGTCAGGAGCCGCTGGAGCAGGGTGCGCATGTCTTCGCGGGTTGGCTGGTCGAGGGCGGAGAGGGGTTCGTCGAGCAGGAGGAGGCTGGGCTGGATCGCCAGCGCGCGGGCGAGGGCGACGCGCTGGCGTTCGCCGCCGGACAGTGAGCGGGGTGCCCGGTCGGCGAGGTGGGCGATGCCGAGCTGGTGCAGCAGCCCGGGGTGCCGTCGGGGGAGGCCGTGCGGCTGGCTCGTGGCCCGAAGCTGATGTTGTCCTTGACGGTCAGGTGGGGGAAGAGGGCGGCGTCTTGGAAGACCAGGCCGATGCGGCGCCGTTCGGGCGGAAGGCCGGTGATGTCGGTGCCGGCGAGGCTGATCTGCCCGCCCTGCTGGGGGCGGAGCCCGGCGATGGTTTCCAGCAGCATGGTTTTGCCGGCGCCGGATGGGCCGAGCACGACCAGCACCCGGTCGGGCGGGACGGCGAGGCTGACCGGGCCGAGGGTGAAGGACCCGGCCCGGGCGGCCAGTTCGCTGATGCGCAGCCCGGGGCTAGTTGTAGGCACGGTTGACCTGGGCGAGCAGCCGTCCCGAAGCCAGGGTCCGCAAGACCAGGAAGGTGGCCAGGGTGACGATCAGCAGCACCACGGCGGCCGATGCTGACTGGGTGAGGCCGGATTGCAGGAACAGGTTGTAGATCTCGACTGGGGCGGTGGCGGGGTAGTAGGCGATGATCACCACGGCGCCGAACTCGCTGATCGACCGGGCGTAGACCAGGACAGCGCCGGTTAGCACCCCGCGCAGCCCCAGGGGCACGGTGATCCGGCGGAACGCGTGCCAGGGGGTGGCGCCGAGGCTGCGGGCGGCTCGTTCCAGCCGGGGGTCGATGGCCTCGAAGGCGACCCGGGCGCTGTTGACCGCGAACGGGCAGCTGACGAACAGCATCGCGGCCACGATCCCCCACTGGGACCCGTAGAAGGACACCCCGAGGTGGGCGGCGGGGCCGCCGACCCATCCGGTGCGGCCGAGCAGGAACAGCAGCGCGATCCCGGCGACGGTGTGCGGCACGACCAGCGGCAGGTCCACGATGGACTGGATCACGCCGCGTCCCCGGAAGCTGCCGCGGGCCAGGAGGTAGGCCAGCGGCACCCCGAACACGGTGGCGATGCCGGCGGTGATCGCCGCGGCCTGCAGGCTCAGCAGCGTCGCGTCCCTGACCGCGGCGGTGCTGGCGGCGGCGTGCAGGCTGGCCACCGACGAGGTCGTGATCAGCCGGATGATCGGCAGCACGATGAAGGCCAGCAGCAGCCCGCTGAGCAGCCAGGCGACCACGCCGAACCAGCCCGAGGGCCAGCTGCGGCCGGGCCGTGCCGTTTCTGTGGGTATCACGTGGTCATTGTGCCGCCGGGCCCGCCCGCGGGGGCCTCACCCGCCCGATGATGGCCACGGGGTGGTGAGCGGCTTGATCGATGCGGGGACCTTGGCCTGGGGGTTGGCCAGGGCGGGGGAGATGACCACGAACCCGTTGCCGCGCATGATCGCCTGGCCCGGCCGGGCTGAGGACGAAGCTGATGAACTTCTCGCCGAGCGCGGCGTTGGGTGCGCTGGTCGGGATGGTCATCCCGTAGATGATCGGCTTGGCGGTCAGCGTGCCCAGCGAGCCGGCGTGGATGGAGACCTTGGCGTAGTCGGCGGCCAGGGCCGGGTTGGACAGGTTGATCTGCGGCGGCAGCGCGATGTACTTCAGGTGGCTTTCCAGCGCGCTGGACTTGTAGATGGCCAGGTAGTCGATCTGCCCGGACTGCAGCGCGGCGAGCAGGGAGGTCTCGGTCTCGGCGACGCTGGAATCGGGGGAGTTCTTCAGCACCGACGCCGACAGCTTCGGGTCGTGGTAGTAGCCGTTGGCGAGCTGGAGCATCTGCAGGATCTGGTATCCGGACGGGTCGGCGGCCGGGTTGGACCGGCCGATGTGCACGCCGGGCTGGGCGAGGATCTTGTACCAGTTGGCCGGGGTGAGCTGGCTGGCGCCCTTGCTTTTGCTGGTGTAGGCGAAGGTGATCTGGTTGGAGACAAACCCCAGGTACCAGGTCGCGGAGGAGGGGAACATCAGCTTGGGGATCAGCGAGTAGTCCGCCACGCCGAGCACATCGGCGGGCTGGTGCAGCTGGGTGATGGCTTTGACCATGTCGCCGCTGGCGCCGAACTGCGAATGCACGGTCACGCCCGGATTGGCCTTCTTGAACGCCGCGATCTCCGCGGTGAACGGGGTGGCCAGGGTCCCCGCGCCGAACACGGCCAGCGTCCCGTGCGCCGCCGAGGCGCTGGGGCTCGCGCCGGTCCCGGTGCTGCTCGTGCTACTGCTGCTGCACGCGGCGGTCACGGCCAGGACCAGGGTGGCGGCGGCGGCAAGCCCGCCCCATCGGAGTCTGCGGGTCACGGCTGTTCCCTTCTGTATCACTACAGAACGTGACAGAGCCTAACAGGGGCACCGGGCCGGCGGGAGGCCCACTGTTGCGCCCCAGAACGCACGGCCGCGCCGTCCGGCCGGTAGAGTCCCGGGTCATGGCCAGGTATCTCCAGGTCAGCACCAAGATCGCCAGCGACGTCGAGGCCGGCCTGCTGGCTCCGGGGGACGAGCTGCCCAGCGTCCGCGAGGCCGCGAACCGGTACCAGACAACCGGCTCGACCATCGGCCGCGCCTACCGGCACCTGGCCGACGCGGGCGTGATCGACGTCGCCGACCGCCGCCGCGCCCGCGTCGCCGCCGGCGGGGATATCGCGGCCCGGCGGCTGCTCAGCAGCCCGCCAGCGCTGCGGCTGGCCGGCAGCGACGACCCCGGGCCTGGACCTTGTGCTGCGCCACACCGGCGCACCGGTGGTCACCGTCGGCGCGCGGGGCAGCTTCCAGGGGCTGACCAGGATCTGGCGCGGCACCGCCGACGCCGCGGCCATCCACCTGCGGCACCGCTCCGGCACGAACAACAGCCCGTTCGCCCGGGCGGTACTGCGCGGCCGCCAGCCCACCATCATTCACCTATGGCGCCGCGAACAGGGCCTGCTCACCCCCGAGGGCAACCCCGATCACATCCGCGGCGTGGGTGACCTGCGCGGCACTGCGGGTGGCCCGGCGCCCGTTCGGCGCGGGCACCCGCGTGCTGCTGGACCGGCTGCTGACCGAAGCGGGCGTCGCGCCGGCGTCGGTGACCGGGCCCGAGGCTGATTCCCATCTGGAGGTCGCCATGTCGGTCGCCTCCGGCCAGGCCGACACCGGGCTGGGCGCCCGCTCCGCCGCCACCGCCCTGGACCTGGGCTTCGTCCCTGTCGTCTGGGAGGAATTCGACATCGTGCTCAGCGGCGATGCCCTGCCCGCGGCCGAACCGCTCATCGCCGCCCTGCGTGACCCGGGCGTCCAGGCATCGATCCGCGCGCTCGGCGGCTACGACGTCTCCCGCGCCGGCACCGTGGAAACGGTGGCCTGACCCGGCCCGCCGGGCGGAACCGCCACGCGGGAGCCGCTGGCCGGGACCCGTGCCGCCCGGTGGCAGTGCCGCGATGCGCTCCCCGCACCGGGACGGGTCATACCCGGGCAGGCTTGCCAGCTGATCCAGCAGCCACCGCGACGACAGCACCTTCACCAGGGCTTGCACCTCACGCGACCCGGCCTGGCCAGCGGGAATGACCAGGTCAAAGTACTCCACCGCCAGCGGGACGAACGCCAGGCCATAGGCCATGGCCGCGGGCTCGCTCGCCACCCCCGCATCGGCCAGGCCAGCGGCGATCGCCTCAGCCACCTGCAGGTGCCCGGCCGCCTGCGTCCCATACCCAGGCAGGCCGCTGGCTTCGGCCCCCAGCCCGGCCAGTTCCCGGTCGAGCAGACTGCGCGCCTCCGCGCCCGGTTCCCGGTTCACCAGCCGCAACCCGCGCCGGGCCACATCACCTATCCCCGCGACGCCATCGGACAGCTCGGGCCGCAGCACCAGCCCCTCACGCCAGGAGCAGAACCCGATCACCTCACCGCCATCAGGCAGCAGTTCGGCGGCCGGGCCGGTGTTGTACTCGCCATCCCGCCCGCGCAAATGCGCCCCAGCGACGTGCACCAGGCCCTCCGCAGCCAGGCCAAGCGCCTCCCGGCTCGGGCACGGCCACCAGCTCAGCGCGACCGGCGGATCGAGCAGGCCCAGCGGATGCCCCAGCAACGGCAGCGCCGGGTCACAGCCCGCGACGACAACCGTCGGCCGCGGCGGCCCGAGAAGCTGAACCTGCCTGCCCGCACCCGCCTCCCCGGCCTCACCGGCCAGCCCGCCAGCAGCCAGGAACCCGGCCCGGCTCACCGTGAAACCACGCAACGGCAGCGCGACGAACCCCTCACCCAACTGCGCAAGCGTGACCCTGGCGCCCGCGCCGCCAAGAGGTGCCACCGGCCTGGCCGCCACCGGCGGAGCCGGGGCGACCTGGCCGAACAACTCCTCCACGGTCATGCCCAGCGCCCGGGCCAGCCCCAGCGCCGCCCGCAGCGACGGATCCGACAAGCCCGACTCCACCGCAGACACCGCCTGCCGCGTCACACCCGCCATGCCCGCCAACTGCTGCTGTGAGAACCCGCGCGCCTGCCGGGCCGGCCGCAACCGTATGCCGCTGCCGGTTCCGCGTGCGTCACTCATGCCGTACCGCCTGACCGCTCCAGGGATCCCGCACGCGATGCCTCAAGGCCCCGCAGAAGAATCAAACTATGCCCTCCGGCCAGCACCATATACCGGACCCGAAAGAAGCAGCGGCAGCCTGCGACACTAAAAGACATCGGCCGGAATCAACAGAGTTTGCCGGGCATATCCATGACCAGCTGCGGCCCGAGGGATATCCGGCTACTTCCAGTCCTTCATCAGATGAAAATCGCAACGGACTGAGCAAGATATTCTCAATGGTACCGATAAGGCTAGACTGGGCGCAGTCTAGCCACTGATAATGACAGCATGGGCTGTCGCTCTGAGACTCGCGAACCGGGTAGGGCGGGGTCATGGTGACCGCCGCCGCTGCGGGCCTGCCGACGTCGGTCACCACAGCTGGTGCCGCGGCCGCGGCTCGTGAAGTTCTTCCTCACCGATGAGGAGTTGGCGGAGCTGGATGAAGCCGCTGGCCAGGCGGGTCTTGCCCGGGGCGCGTTCGCTGCTGAGGTCACGATGGCCGCCGCACGAGGCCCACCAGCGAGGATCGGTGCGCCGTTACGCGAGGCCCTAGTGGAACTGATATCTGCAGCAGAGCTGGTTCGCAGAGTGGGAACAAAATCCGTTGAGCTACGAGCGCACGAACCAGCAGTATACGGCGATCCGGGTGCTGACGGGCGCATGCTTGCGGCGCCCTGCGTGTGGTCCTGCGGCGATAGCGGGTCTGATTTTC
>CAWCKG010000049.1:0-20871 GCA_963795785.1 uncultured Actinomycetes bacterium | reverse complement strand
TTTGGTGATCCGGCGGAATTGGAGCCGGAACGCCGCCCGGACGGAACGCGGGGCTTCCGTCGGCTCGCCGGGCTGCTGGAACAACCACTGGCCGCGCTCGCCGGTCCTGGCTACGACCAGCCGGTGTGGCATTGCGCGATCCGCGCCGCCCCGGAGGATCCGATGTTGTCGGATGCGGAGTGGGCACTGGTCGCGGAACGGGTGATGCACCGGACCGGGCTCGACCCGGCAAGCGATGACCTGGGGGTGCGGTGGGTGGCAGTGCGGCATGCCGCGGACCACATCCACATTGTGGCCACCCTGGCCCGCCAGGACGGCACCCGGCCCAAGACCTGGAATGACTACTACCGGGTGCGCGAGGCCTGCCAGGAGGCCGAGCGCCGGCTTGGGCTGCGGTCGACTGCTCCGGCGGATCGCACCGCCGCACGGCGCGCCACCCGGGCGGAGACGGAGCAGGCAGCCCGGCGCGGCTGGGCCGAACCGGCCCGGGTGACGCTGCGCCGCGAGGTGTGCACCGCGGCCGCCGCAGCGGGCTCGGAGCAAGAGTTCTTCACGCGGCTGCGGGCCGCTGGGGGCTGATCCGTGTACGGCACAGCACGGTCAACCCGGGCGAGGTCACTGGGTATGCGGTCGGCATGCCGGGGCACACGGCCCGGAACGGCGGGGTGGTCTGGTACGGCGGCGGGAAGCTCGCCGCTGACCTGACCCTGCCCAGACTGCGGGCCCGCTGGGTAAGCGCAGGCCCGGGGCATGTTCCGTGGAACGGCGCGGGTGTTCCGCCGACGGCGGTACGCGGAACACTCCGCACCTTGGTCACCCGGGCGGCAGAACAGGCAACGGATGCGACCGGGTTCTTCGCCCAGTTGCGCGAGGCCGGGGTCCTGGTAAGAGCGCGGTTCAGCGATACCGATCCGGGACAGGTCACCGGATATTCCGTCACCCTGCCCGGCCACACCGGGCCGGACGGAACACCGGTTTGGTACGGAGGCGGACGGCTGGCCGCTGGGCTCACCCTGCCCCGGCTGCGGGACCGCTGGAACCGGGCACCTGGCGGAAGCGCGGCGCGTTCCGGAGCGCCGCAGTTCACTGCTCCGGAACGGGACGAGGTCTATAGGCACGCGGCCCGCCAAGCCAGGGCGGCCGCGGAACACATCCGTCACTGCGCCATGAGCGATCCGGCCGCAGCGGCCGACGCCGCCTGGGCCGCAGCGGACACGCTGCACGTCGCGGCGCGAGCACTGCGCAACCCGCATCTGCGCTGTGCGGCCGACTCCTACGACCGTGCCGCCCGCGCCCAGTACGGGCGGCTGCCCCGGCGCAGCCACGACGGCGACCAGCTGCGCCGCACCGCCCGGATGATCGCGCTGGCCGGGAACCTGACCGGTGACGCGACGCTGACGGCCATAGCGCTGGTGGCCCAGCTCGTCGCCCTGGCCGCCGCCGTCGCGGAACTCCGCCAGGCGCAACGACTGGCCGCACAGGCACAGGCAGCCCACGCCGCCGCCGCTCATCTGCATACGGCTGTTAACCAGTCCCGGCCGCAGGCAGCCGGCTTCGGTCATGCCCGCTCACGCGGGCCTACCCCGGCAGCCGGCGCTGCGAGGCTTGCAGGCCAGGACTTCCCTGCCGGAATGGGGCAGCCTCAGCCGACTGCTGGATCTGCGGAGCCTGCGCGTTCCCGGTCGCGTCAGCAGCCTCGGCCGGGCCGAAGAGCCGGGCCGGCACCGTAATGAAGCTGCACCGGGTAGCTCGCCTCAGTGCAGGATGGCCCAGGCGACCTTGCCGATGGATCGTTGTGGCCGGTAGGCGCCCCAGGCCTCGCTGAGTGATTCGACGAGGAGCAGGCCGCGCCCGTGCTCGGCGTCTGGATCCGGCTGCTGAGGCACCGGCAACTGGTGATCGGCGTCCCAGACCTGCACCAGGACGCGCTCGTGGTCGGCGCTGAGCCACATTCGCACGATCGGCAGGCTGTGCTGGGCCTCTGGTAAACCAGCGGAGGTGCGGACGGCGTTGGTGATCAGTTCGCTGACGACCAGTTCCGCTGACTCTGCCAGTGCCTTCAGGCCCCACTCGGCGAGCACGAGCCTGGCGTGCAGCCGGGCGCAGGGGACCGCGCCGGGCAGCGCCCCCAGCACCAGGTGACTCTGGTGCGGGTAGGAGGCTGTCCGCGCGCTCGGCCTGCGTTCGCCCGGTGCAGGGCCGGAGCTTGGTTCGGGATCCCAGGCTGATCGTGATCCGGGCACAGCGCCGGCCCTGCGGCTCATGGACGGGACGGTCATCTCCGCTGGCCCCCTTGCGCCGTGACTCTCACCCGCGTCCCCACGTCCGGTCACCTGCCTTCGGGATGTGGCGTTCGGCGCCTCTGCGCCGGTGCCAGGTGGCAGTATCAGCGCTAGCATGCACCAACATTCAGTTAGATGCAATAGTGCAACTAGATTCGTGCTGAAGGAAGCATACAAGCATGGCCCGGAGCAGCAACCCAGATCAGAACCCGACCCTGCGAGGCCGCCGGCTGGCCCTCGAACTACTGCGCCGCCGCGAAGCGGCCGGGCTCACCCGCGAGGAAGCCGCCCGCCAGCTCGAATGGTCGACCTCGACGATCTTCCGCATCGAGACCGGCCGCAGCCGCCCCCAGCCAGGCAACGTCCGGGTCCTGCTCGAGCTCTACGGCGTCACCGGGCCCGAGCGCGACGGCCTGATCCGGCTGAGCCGCGAAGCCCGCCAGCCCGGCTGGTGGCACTCCTTCCGCGACATCCTGCCCAACCCGTATGAGGTCTACATCGGCCTGGAAGCCGGGGCCGCCTCTATCCGCAACTTCGAGCCCATCGTGGTACCAGGCCTGCTGCAGACCGAGGAGTACGCCCGGCAGACGTTCCGCAACGGCCCGGGTGAACTCGATCGTGAGGATGTAGAGCGCCTCGTTCAGGTCCGCATGGAACGGCAGCGCATCCTGACCCGCGAGGACCGGCCGCGCCTGTGGGCGGTCCTCGACGAGGCGGTCATCCGCCGCGTGGTAGGCGGCCCGGAAGTCATGCGCGAGCAACTCCGGCACCTCATCGACTGCGCCGAGCAAGGCAAGACCACGCTGCAGGTCGTGCCGTTCGGTGCAGGCGCACACGCCGGAACGACCGGGCCCGTTCGTCATCCTGGACTTCCCAGAGACGACAGACCCCTATGTCGTGTACGTCGAGACCCTGGCCGGGGACATCTACCTCGAAGCGCCCACAGACGTGGACCGCTATACCCTTGCATTTGCCCGGCTGCTCGCCGCCGCCCTGCACCCCGACGACTCGGTGCGCCTGGTCCAGCAAGCGGCCGGCACCATGACCTAACGCAGGACCAGAGGAGGTGCGCGGGATGAACGAGATCGACCTGTCCCGCGCCGAGTGGCGCAAGAGCAGCTACAGCAGCCAGAACGGCAACTGCGTGGAGGTTGCCACCAACATGCCCGGCATCGTCGCTGTCCGCGACTCAAAGGACCCCCAAGGGCCCGTCCTGGCGGTCTCCTGCCATGACTGGCAGGTCTTTGTTCGTCGGATCAAGAGCGAGTAACCGTCGCCTGCTGCCCAGGTCTCGCCCATCTGGACACCGTGAGGGTCGGCCAGCCCCGCTCCAAAGGGCTGCATGCCGAAGTTCCCTGAGTATTTTTCGTCATTGCATGGCAGCGAACAATCGCGTTTAAACCTTATCGGCTTCGAGTGATAGCCGACGTCATCCTCTCATCGTTTGACATAAATGGCTGCTTATTGGCATAACTTAAGTAGCGATCTCATTCCAGCAGGTGAGAGCTTCCGACAGGCTGCTGGTTCGCTCGCTTGAAGTTGGTGACAATGGACGGTCAGCTCCAGCCGGTCACCTCCCATCGTGATGAGGGAGGTGATGCCACATAGCCGCCAAGGACATCAACCGGCGAATCGCGGCTGAAATCTCCTGGAGCCGCACCGCCGACCGGAGCGCCCGCACGCGACCAGCCCGCCAAGCGTTCCTGAGACGATTCGAGCAAGAGGTAGACCCCCATGGCGAACTACCGCCAGACGAGCGCCAGCGCCGCGCCGAGCACGCGTTACGCGCGTACATGCTTCGTCTCGCCAAGAGGGCCACGAGCACGCGCCAAAGCTGACTGAGCCCTGCCCAGGTGACGAAGCCCCGGCCCGTACTGGCCGGGGCTTCGTCACTGAATTCAGGGCCCAGCCGACCAAATTCTCTTCTAGCCTCACAGGCCCGACAACTCAGCGACGGCTGCGGCGAAGCGCTCAGCTACCGCGTTGTACTCGTCCTGCGTTATGCCGAGCTGCCGCCGACGATGAAGTCTCGCGCGCATCTACCGGCCACTTAGCGATGTCAACCGCCGAATCCGACCACGCCAACTGTTGTCCGGCTGGCAGCAGGGGAGCGTGCTGTGATAATTCTGCGCTTTGTCAAGGAGGATCCAAAGCTGAGGCCATGGTGCTGCCGCCGAACTCTCTTTCGCATCTATGGCGTTCCGCCGGATGATACCTGCCCCATCGCGCATCTCGTTCAGAGGGTGGTGCCAGACCTCCAGCACCCACTTTAGTGGGACTACCCTCCGGCGTACGAACATCGCCATGTTGTCGAATACTCCGAGGGTTCGGTAGATTAAACGGATGTCCAATTCATCTTCCGGGAGAACGTGAGTCTTGGAAATGTTACGGATCAGCCATCTTCCCTGATGGAGGTCATCGGACATGAGCGTGGTGTAAATTTCCCGGTAGGCTTCACGCTGCGCTTGCCTTCGTTGCGAGATTACGGTTATCAGTGATACGACGACAGCCAGCGCCGCAAGTGCAATGGCTATAAGGTCCTTCGAGGATTGAAACCAATTCATGGAAATAACGATACTTCTACAGTTGGCGAAACGGGGCCGGGACGTGACCCAGTTCGCGATTGTGTTTGCGCGACTCTGGCCCGGTATCTCACAGGCGGCCGGGATCTGCGCGAGCGGACGTCGGATCCAGGGCTCGGCGGAGCCGATCGCGAAGCGACGCCGAAGGGCCGACCCCGTGCTCGGGTTCGTCCGCGTCTTGTGTCCTGCCTACCCACTTGCCACCTGCCTGGGTGATCCCACAGCGAACCGCCTGGCTACCGCCTTGTACTCGTCCTCGGTGATTCCCGGCTTGCCGCCGACGATGAAGTCTCGTTGCCGCGTGGCCCACTCGTGCCAGCATTGGTACGCTGCGGCGACGCTATCTCCGAGTGCCCCGGCAACGGCATACGGCCGGGCGCCAGCGAGCATTGCGCTGTGGATGGCGATCGGCTGCCAGCACTGCAACCACTTGGCGAGCGCGGACATGACTGCCAGCTCGGCCAGCTCGTCGTAAGGCGTCCGCCCATCGACCGGCCAAGCCATCCGGTCAGCCCACAACTCGGCCAGCTCGAACGGGTTGAGAGCTTCCGCCGCCTTGAAGGTGACCGGACGCTCCGGAGGATCATTGTGCTTGCGGGATTGGATCATGGCTGTCTCCAGTGCAGGAAGGCGGGAGACAACTCAGCCGAAGACCCTCGGAGACGATCAAGATAGAGCTTCTGATTCGGTGTACACCGGTCGGACTTGACTAGCGTTTTCCCTGGTCAGCACAGCGGGACGGGCAAAACGATCCGTAGTCAGATGCTCTATCCGTTGAGCTACGAGCGCACGAACCAGCAGTATACGGCGATCCGGGTGCTGACGGGCGCATGCTTGCGGCGCCCTGCGTGTGGTCCTGCGGCGATAGCGGGTCTGATTTTCAGATCCGTAGCGGTTTTCGAGTCGCGATCCAGTACGGAGTAATCGGCCCAGGCGTCGGTCAGGAACTATTCGGACTGGATCCAGCCGACCAGGTCCTCTTGGCTGACCGTCTCCAGCAGGGCCGGATGGTCGGTGGCGATGTGCCCCCGGATCAGCCCGACCACCTGGTCATCGCTGTCGCCACGGGCCACGAACCCGCATTCGCACCGGATCAGCTTCACCTAGCGCCTCCTGCTCTGCACACTTTGACTCAGCGTAATGCCAAGATGTTGGCGTGACCTTGGTGTCCTCACCCCGGGTGCGGATCCAGATCTGCGGAGCACTCGCCGTCGAGCGCGACGGCCAGCGGCTGGACGCCCGCCTGCCCGGGCGCCAGGGTCGGCTGCTGTTCACCTACCTGGTTGTCAACCGTCACCGCTACATCCCGCGGGACGAGCTGGCAGAGGCGCTGTGGCGTGAACCCGATCCCGCTGCAGTCAACGCCCGGCTCAACCCGCTGCTGTCGAAGCTACGCCGGGTTTTCGGCACCGATGCTGTGGACGGCCGCTCCACCCTCCGGCTCTGCCTGCGCGACGCCTGGGTCGACCTGGAAGCTGCCGCCGAGGCCATCCACAGGGCCGAATCCTCGGTCGCCCAGCAGGACTGGCCGCGGGCGTGGGGACCGGCACTCACCGCGCTGTTCGTGGCCGAGCGGGACATCCTTCCCGGCGAGGACGCGCCCTGGATCGATGAGATCCGCCACCAACTGACGGAACTGCGCCTGCGTGCCCTGGAGTGCTATGCGGCAGCGGGGCTGGGCGTCGGCGGGACCGAGCTCGCCGCTGCGGTCCGGGCCGGCAGCTCACCCGGCTGGCTCCGCTACGGGAAAGCGGCTACCGCTATCTCATGCAAGCCCTCGCCGCCCAAGGCAACCTAGCTGAAGCTCTCAGCGTCTATAGCCAGCTGAGTGAGTGCCTGCGAGATCAGCTCGGCGTCTCCCCCAGCCCAGCCAGTCGCGAGCTGTACCAGCACCTCCTCGCCGCAACATGAATGGTGACGAGGCACCGCCGGCCCCAGCCGCCGCGGGACCCAGCCGCCCCGGGACCCAGCCAGGGCGCAGCAGCGCGCGTTCCGGCCTGTGGCATCCGGCCGGACGCCAAGGTTTCGCCAACCCAGCAGCAACGTTGCGGCAATAGCGCCGTCGTAGACCTGCACAAGAAGTCCTAACACAGGGAGGTCCACATGAAGACCGCGTCAGCGACGACTGCATCCAGCGGAGTGCTGGTGGATCCCGAATGGCTACGAACTCACCTGTCTGACCCACGCGTGCGGGTGGTCGAAGTCGATGTCAGTACGGCCGCCTACGCCGAATGGCACATTGACGGCGCGGTGCTGTGGAACATCTACGCCGACCTGAAGGACGCCGATTACCGCCTCGCGAGCCGCGCCGCGCTGGAACGGCTGGTCGCACGCTCGGGGATCGGGCCAGATTCCACCGTGGTGTTTTACGGGTACGCGCCTGCTCTGGGCTTCTGGCTGATGACGCTCTACGGGCATCCCGACGTGCGGATCCTGGACTGCTCACGTGACACCTGGCGGGCTGCCGGCTACCCGTGGAGCACGGCCGCGAGTGAGCCGGTGGCGACCGACTTCTGCCTGGGCGGCGAGGATTCTCGCATCCGGGCAGATCGGACGGCAGTGCAGGAGGCCATCGGCCGGCCGGGAGCCACGCTGGTGGATGTGCGCTCAGCGGCTGAGTACCTGGGAGAACGGTTCTGGCCGTCGGGCGGTATGGAGCCAGGCGGCCGCGCCGGGCACGTGCCGACGGCCGTCCACCAGCCCATCGATGGCATCTACCACGAAGATGGGTCGTTCCGCTCAGCCGCGGAACTGCGCGACGTGTTCGCGCCGACCGTCGTGGATAGCAGCGGGGACCTGATCACCTACTGCACCATCGGCGGGCGCGCCGCTACCGCCTGGTTCATACTCACCCACCTCATCGGCCACAGCCGGGTCCGGGTCTACGACGGATCCTGGGCCGAGTGGGGCCGCCTCCCTGGCTCCCCCATCGAGGGCCCGTGACCGGCTTCCGCCCTACGTCGGCAATGCCAGCCGCCGGGACTGATGAGCGGTGGCGGCTGGACGGCCGCGTCGCGCTGGTGACAGGTGCCTCCGCCGGGCTGGGGGCACGGTTCGCCCGCGTACTGCACGCGGCCGGCGCGCACGTCATCGTGACCGCCCGCCGCGCCGACCGCCTCGACGAGCTGGCGCAGCACTGCGGCAACCGGATCCAGACCATCGCCGGCGACATCGCCGACCCACATCACCGGCAGGCCGTTATCGAGGTGCTGCGCCCGCATGGGCAACTCGACGTGCTGGTCAACAACGCCGGCATCTGCGACGAGGGGCCGCTGGAGCAGCAGGCCCTGGGCGACCTGCGGCGGGTGGTCGAGGTCAACCTGATCAGCGTCATGGACCTGTGCCGGCTGGCTGCAGACCTGCTGCGGGCCGCCCCGGCGGCCAGCGTGGTCAACCTCGCCTCGATGTACGGCATCGTCGCTTCCCGCAGTCCAATGGCTGCCTATAACGCCACCAAAGCCGCGCTGATCAACCTCACCCGGCATCTCGCCGCGGTCTGGGGCCAGGACGGCGTACGGGTCAACGCCCTTGCACCCGGCTACTTCCCCACCGATCTGACCGGCTTTCTGGCCGATCCCGCCTTCGCGCAATCCATCCGCGACCACACGCTGCTCGGCCGGACCCCGGCACCCGACGAGCTGGACGGCCCACTGCTGTTCCTCGCCACCGAAGCCTCCAGCTACATGACCGGGCAAGTCCTCGTCATCGACGGCGGGTGGACTGCGGTATGACCAAGCACGCGAGGCCAGGCCAGGCCCCGGCGGCACGGGCCAGCCCGCGGCGTGATAGCGGTGGAGGGACGCCAGGACCGGCCGTTCCGGTCCGGGCAAGCGCCACCGTCCCTCCGAAGGGAGCCGCTTTGACCAGCGCCAGCCTGCTCGCCGACGCGTTCGGCCGGGTCCGTGAGACCGTGTACGAGGCCGTCATGGGCCTGACCCCGGATCAGCTCGCCTTCCGGCCCTACCCGGACGGGAACTCGATCGCGTGGCTTATCTGGCATCTGACCCGAATCCAGGACGACCACGTCGCGGGTGTCGCGCAGACCGAGCAGGTGTGGCAGTCCGGCGACTGGGCACCCCGGTTCGGCCTGCCGGCCGGCTCGATGGAGCACGGGTATGGGCACACGCCCGACCAGGTCGCGGCGATCACCGTCGACTCCGCCGAGGTGCTCACCGCGTACTACGACGCCGTGCACGAGCGGACCCTCCGGTACGTGGCCACGCTCACCGACGCCGACCTGCCGCGCATCGTGGACAAAGGCTGGGACCCGCCGGTGACGCTCGCCGTCCGCCTGGTGAGCGTGATCTCCGACGACCTCCAGCACGCCGGGCAGGCGGCCTACCTGCGCGGCATGATCGAGTACGGCTGACCGCGCAGCAGGCCGGCCAGCGCGGCCGGGCTATCCGGCGGAGCCCGCCGGAACAGCCGGCCTGGCCAGGTCGGCTCCCACGACCGCGCCGGTCTCGTCGCGGGTGAAGAAGCCGCGCTGCCCCTGGAACGCGCCGCCGGTGATGATGTACTCGTCCCCGTCCCCGGGCAGCAGCCCGAAGTCGAACGGCGCATGGTCCGGGGGCGCCTGGCTCGGCGGCCGCGCGGATCTCCGGCTTGAGCAGGACCTCGAGCCTGAGCCCGCGATCCACCGGTGCCGATGGTGAGCGTCATGACGTCGTTCTCGTAGTTCCCGGCGATCTCCCGGGCCCGGGCCTCGTCGTAGGGCAGCGGCTCCGGGTCCCGGTCGGTCAGCCCCAGGTAGGTCTGCAGCGCCCAGCGGACGGCCGCCTGGTTGAACGGGATGCCGTCCGGGCCCGCGTTGGACAGTGCGACGACGGCGAAGTCCCGTTCCGGCACCATGAGCAGCTCCGCGAACTGGCCGTTCGCCGACCCGCCGTGCCCGGCAGTGCGCACGCCGTCCACATCACGCAGGAACCAGCAGATGCCGATCGCGTCGCCGAGCTTGCTGCCGCGCAGCGCGGCCGTCGGCTCCCTCATCCGGCGCAGCACCTCGGCGGGCAGGACCCGCGCACCGCCCGCCGCGCGGCCGTCGCCGAGATGGAACCGGGCCCAGCGCAACTGGTCCGCCGCCGAGGACGCGATGCCCCCGCCCGGGTTGTCACCGCGCGAGCGCCGCCACATCCGCGCGATGGACAGCTTCCCGTCCTCGTCCCGGTTGTGCCCCACGGCGTAACGCCGGGTCATGACGTCGTCGCGCGTCGAAGAAACTGTGCGCCATCCCTAGCGGTTCCAAGACCAGCGAGGCGACCGCACGCTCGTACGTCAGGCCAGTGACCTTCTCCACGATCCGCCCGGCCAGGTTGAACCCCGCCTGGCTGTAGGAGGCCCGGGCGCCCGGCGCGCCGATCAGTTCCAGCCCGGCCATCTTCGCCACATAGCTGGCCAGCGCGTCGTCTCCCTCGCCGGTGTCGGCGATGACCCCCCAGTCCAGCCCCGAGGTGTGGTTGAGCAGGTTGAGCACGGTGATCTCCGCCGCGGTCCGCTCGTCCGCCAGGACGAGTTCGGGAACATACCGGCGCACCGGCGCATCCAGGTCCACCTGCCCGGCCGCGACCAGGCACATCAGCGCGGTCGCCGTGTAGGTCTTGGTGACCGAGGCCAGCAGGAACAGCGTGCTCTGGTCCACGGGCAGCGGGTTCTCCACGCTCGTCACGCCGTGGCACGCGTAGACCTCCTGGCCGTCCGCCCAGACCCCGACGGCAACGCCGGGAATGCCGAACCTGGCGGCCGTCGCCTCGACGAAATCGGACAGCGAGTCGTGTGACATGGCGAGTTCCTTCCGCTTGTTCTTTCGCGCGCCGACGCAGGCCGCCCGGGCCGGCGCCCGCAGCGACTTGCACTTTGTTCAAGTAGAACGCTAGGACATGGCTTGAACAGTGTGCAAGTGACTTCTTGAACTATGTGCAAGTAGCTGCCTGGTGCCCTATCGTGGGCGCATGCCGCGCGACACGCTGACCCGCGAGCAGATCGTCAAGGCCGCCATCGACCTGCTGGACAGCGAGGGCCTGGAAGGCCTGAACATGCGCGCCCTGGGCACGCGGCTGGGCTCGGCGGCGACCGCGGTCTACTGGCACGTGGGCAGCAAGGACAACCTGATCGCCCTCGCCGCCGACCAGGTGTGGCACGAGATCGCGCTGCCCGACCTGGCCGCGGCCGGCTGGCGGACGGCGGCCACCGCGATGGCCACGGAGTTGCACGGCATGCTCACCCGCCATCCCTGGCTGGTGCAGGCGTTCGGCTCGCTCCTGCTCTACGGCACGGGCAAGGCCCGCCACGATGACCACAGCCTCGCGATCTTCGAGGCGGCCGGGTTCACCGGCACGCAGGCCGACCAGGCCGTGGCGACCGTCTTCACCTTCGTGCTCGGCAATGCCCTCGGCCCGGCCGCGGCGGCCTCGCTCACCAGGAAGCTCGGCCGGGACGGCGGCAACGCCGAGGAACTGATCCGCGACGGCATGGCCAGAGCCAGCGAGGTCGCGGCCCAGTTCCCGCGGTTGCGCGCCCGCCTCGATACGGCTTCCGCCGACTACGCGGCGGCCCCCGCCTACAGCTTCGAGTTCGGCCTCCAGACCCTCCTCGACGGCCTGGCCGCCCAGCTCACCGCCGGCCGCGCGGCAGCGGCGCCGGGAAGCCGCGCGAACGCGTAACTCCGGGGAGCCGCACGAACCCGAATCCCGCGCCGGCTCAGGCTGCGCCGCCACGGGCCGCGGTCAAGCGACGTCCCGGCCGTAGGGTCCACGCCTCGTGCTTCTCGGGCAGCAGCACCCGACGCTCGGACACCACGAGCACGACGCCACGGACACCAGCACCGGTCTCGGCACGGGTTGCCGCATCAGCAACCCGTGCCAGGCACACGGCGACCCAATCGCTGGGCGGCTGGCCGGGGCGTTACCGGATTGGGCTTACCTGGTAGAAAGCCACGCCCTGCGACGGCACGGTCGCGCTGATCGTGCTGCCACTGTGGGTATTCCGGTGCGTCCACAGGTTCGAGAGCTGGTAGTGGCCGCTGCCGGGCAAGCCGATGGCGGACGCTGTGGTGGAGACCACCTCAGCCTTGGTGGTCGGGTTGAAGAGTCCCACCACGACGTCCCCGGACCGCTCGGTCTTGGCGACCACCTTCTCCGTGGTGCTGTTCACGATCATCGATGCGTCGATCCCGTCCTGCTCGACGGAGAGCACCGCCCGGTTCATGAGCAGGCGCATGTCGGCGGGGCAGAGCTGAGTCAGGTTGGTACCGAGGATCTGCGGCGACGAGGCCAGCGCCCACAGGCTCAGCACGGTCTGCCGCGCCTGGATCGTCAGCCCGTCACCGTCCGGGTAGGAAACCGACCCGAATGGGTCGGTGGAGCCGACGGAGTTCCGGCAGTTGCCGACCTCGACCGAGTCGAAGTCGTTGTACCCGTCGAATACCCGGCCGCCGTAGGTGGGCTCCCACAGGGCGAGGGTGGTGAACCTCCTCGCCACGTTGGGGTAGCTGGTCAGCCCCTTGCCGCCGTAGTTCTCGATGTCGGAGGTGTATTCCCACTGGGTGGCGTACTTGTCCAGCGTCGGCCCGAGCGCGATGGTGTAAGAGCCCTCGGTAACGTCCAGCTGCATCGGGCGGCCCAGCTGCCGGATCGCGTTCGACCAGGCCTGGATGTCGGCTGCGTTCTGGTCGGTGATGCCATCGAGCTTGATGTAGTCCACACCCCAGCGGGCGAGCTCATCGACGATGGAGTTGACGTACGCCTGGGCGCCGGGCTTGGCGTAGTTGATGCCCGTCATGCCACCGCAGTTGTAGTTGTTCTGCCGGGCCTTGGTAGCGATCTCGTCGGCGGTGTAGTGGGTACCCAGGATCGGGGTGTTCTTGGCCACGGCCTGATCGGAGATTCCGGGCGTCACGTAGATGCCGAACTTCAGCCCAAGGCTGTGCACGTAGTCGGCGACAACTTCGATGCCGTTCTCGCCACCGGGGCCGGGCGGGAACTTGTCGGGGCGAGTCACCCATCTGCCGTAACGGTCAACGTTCGGGCCCTGCCGCCCGGGGCACTGATACCAGAAGTCGTCTTGGTTGATGTACCGGTACCCGAGGCGCTCCAAGCCACTTTGCTTCATCGCGCGGGCCGCCGCCTCGTCGATGGCGGCGTCTGAGGTCTGCCTGAAAAAGCTCCAGCTACTCCAGCCCAGCACCGGCTTGAGATCGGTGCCCGGAGGGGGGTTGGCTTCCGCCTGGGCCGGTGATGCGTCTGACAGGACGGATCCCACCGCGGGGGCGGCGAGCATCGGCAATGCAAGCAGCGTGGCCGTGAGGCCACGGGTCAGTCTGCTCATGAGTTCTCCTCGATGCGATTCGCTCACTGGGCCGTCAACTCGCTTGAGGAATCACCCCCTCGGCGTTACCTCAGGTAGTAAGCGGCATGAGGTCAGGCGCCGGGGAGGCGCCGGTTCCGGCAGCACCATGCGCCGCGGAGGGATGCGCAGGCCGGGCCTCATTGCGCGGCGATGCGCGGATTGTCGGGCGTGACCGGCGGAGCGCCAGCACGGTGCCTAGCGACTGCGTGATCGCTGACAGCGGCCATATCTGAGCACTTTAGAGCAGATTCAGTCACTGCTCAAGAGTGGATATGCACGTATGCCCCGCCATACCGTCGATCGCGGACGGGACGGCCGATGACGGCTGGACCGGTGAGCATTCCCGCGAGCCATGGGGACGGGCAGGCGGGCGGGACCTGGGGCAAGCGGGCGGCAGCGCGCGAGCGGGGACGGCCCGTTAGACCAGGGTGACCTTGACCCCCGCCTCGGTCAGTGCCCGTACCGCATCGGCGTCCGCGGCCTCGTCGGTGATGAGCTCGCTCACCGCTGTCACCTCGCAGATCCGGGCGAACGCGATCTTTCCGATCTTGGAGCTGTCGGCGACCACGACGACGCGCCGGGAACACTTGATCATGACAGCGTTCGTGTGCGCCTCGACCTCCTGGTGCGTGGTGCAGCCCGCCCGTGCGTCGATGCCATCGACGCCGATGAAGGCGATGTTGAGGTTGAGCCCGGTGAGGCTCGCCTCCGCGATCGGTCCCGACAGTTCGTAGGACTGGCTGCGCACCACGCCGCCGGTTGAGATCAGCTTGAGGCGGGGGCGGACCGCTAGCTCAGAGGCAATGTTGAGGGCGTTCGTGACGATGGTGAGCTTCTGCTGGTCGGCGATGGCCCGGGCGACCTCGGTGGCGGTTGTCCCACCGGTCAGGCCTACCGCCATCCCCTCCGACACGTACGCCGCCGCCTGCCGGGCGATGCGCCGCTTCTCGTCGGCGTACCGGACACCCTTGTACCGCAGCGGCAGCTCGTAGGAAACGGCGTGCGCGATGGCACCGCCGTGCGTTCGTGCCAGCAGCCGCTGCTGCTCCAGGATCACCAGGTCCCGGCGGATGGTGGCCGGGGAAGCGTCCAGGTCATCCGCGAGATCAGCCACCGCGACCGAACCGCCATTGGCGAGCCGCGCCAGGATCGCGCTCAGCCGTGCCGCCCTGTGCATAGCAAAAGAGCATATCGGCGCAGGTTGGCCGCTTGTCTACGAGCGGGGGCCGAGCGGCTTGCCCGCTGCTGCTGGTTGCTTGTGCACGATTGACCAACCAGGGCGCATACGCAGGCTGGACACCCTGACGGAATTCACTCTAGATTGACGGAACATGAGCGCAAACGATCGTGACCGCGCAACAGTGTCCGGCCATGCTGCGCGCCTGGTGCAGTCGGCCACGCACCGCGCCGCGAACGATGCGCCCTGGCTCCGGCATCCGGGTAACCCCCCGCGGTGCGCCTTCATCCCGGTCCCTGCAGCTGCGGCCCGCTCCGCACACCTGCGGCCCATGACGCGCTGGGCGACCCCACGCTTCACCGAAAGAGGAGACCGATGACCAATCCACGGATCCTGACCAGGCGGGCCGGGGCAGTCGTGCTCTCGGCTGGCCTGGTCGCGCTCGCCGCCTGCGGGTCGGGCAGCAGCAGCACCACCACCAGCGCGAGCTCGTCTAAGTCGATCACCGTCGCCGTTGCCTACCCCGCTCCGCCGAAGGCACTGCTTGACCAGTTCACCAAGCAGACCGGCATCAAGGTGAACTGGGTCAACATCGGGTGGGACGACCTGCAGACCAAGATCGCCGCGGCCATGTCGGCGAACACCTACTTCGCCGATGCCGCCGACGTTGACTGGTCCAAGGTCGGCGAGTACGAGAAGACCGGCTGGTTCGAGCCGCTCAACAAGTGGTTCAACGTGGCCAGCC
Organism: uncultured Actinomycetes bacterium; assembly: GCA_963795785.1. GTDB lineage: Bacteria > Actinomycetota > Actinomycetes > Streptosporangiales > Streptosporangiaceae > DASXKD01. The sequence goes on along the minus strand of CAWCKG010000049.1, from coordinate 5,742 downwards.
TGAAGTCGGACATGCCGCAGGTGGACACGTTCGTCTCGGACAACAAGCTGATGGGGATGCCGTTCGACTCGTCGTTCCTGGTCACCACCGTGAACAAGAACGACTTCGCCAAGGCCGGCGTCACGGCGATGCCCACCACGCTCGCCGCGTGGACAGCCGATCTGAAGAAGGTGGGCAAGGCCAACGGCATGGCCAACCCGCTCGACATCCAGCTCGCCACCGCCGAGGGCCTGTCCACCTGCTGGTACCAGATGACCGCGGCGTTCGGCGGCCAGGTGCTGACCGCCCAGGACGCCCCGGCGTTCACCTCGCCGAGCTCACCCGGGTACCAGGCGATGAACTGGATCGTCAACGCCTACAAGAGCGGCCTGGTGCCGAAGGGCAACATCAACACCACCGACTACCAGGGCTTCACCACCGAGATGGCGAAGAACCGGGTCGCCGCGGTGATGTGCGACTACTCCGGCAGCGTCGGCTCCATCTACAACGTGCCCGCATCGTCCAGCGTGGTGAACCAGACCGAGTACATCCCGACGCCAGGGGCTACCGGGGTGGGCAAGAACGTCGCCAACCCCGACGGCATCGGGATCCCGAAGACGGCCAAGAACGTGGCCGGCGCGGTGAAGTTCATCAAGTGGTTCACCAACACCGAGAACCAGGCGACCTGGGCCGGGCTGCAGGGACCGAAGAACGTGGTCAGCACGTTCCCGCTGCCAGCCAGGCTGTCCAGCTTCAACCTGCTGGTCACCCACGGGAACCCAACGGTGAAGCGTCGCAGCTGGACGCCATCATCAAGACACACGCGCAGCCGCCGTTCCCGAACGGGGCGCCGCCGTGGTATGTCCAGTTCAGCGCGGCGGTGCAGACGAACATCCACCAGGCAGCCACCGGGCAGGAGACCGTGGCGCAGGCGGTGCAGGCGATAGCGAGCCGAGGTGAACACGCTGAAGTCATCCGGGTAGGAAGGTGCGCCGCACGCGAGAGCACGGTGCGCACGGCACGAGACGGTATCGGCAGATCCGCCGACGCGATAGAGCACCAGCGCCACGGCCGGTAAGGAGGCTGTCCCGCGATGAATGCGTCCTTCCGCCGGCGGATGCTGCCCTATGTCCTGATCTCGCCGCTGGTGGTGTTCATCGGGGCGCTGTCGTTCGTGCCGACGGCCGACACCACGGTGGAGGCGTTCTTCCGCGTGATGCCGCTTGACCCGCCGACCCGGTTCATCGGCCTGGGCAACTTCCGGGAGCTGTTCACGAACCCGGTCATCCGCGACCTCCTGGGTCAACACGGCGGTCTACGTGGCCATCGGCGTCGTGCTCTCGGTGGTGTTCGGCACCGCGATAGCCGTGGCGCTGCAGCGAAGTTTCCGGTTCCGTGGCGTCGTCCTCGCCATCATCGTCCTGCCGTGGGCGCTGCCCGCCGTGGTCGAGGCCGTCATCTGGAGCTGGATCTACAACCCGACCTTCGGCGTGATGAACAGCGCCCTGCACTCGGTGCACGCCATCGGCGGCTACCACGTATGGCTCGGGCTCGACCGGTGGCTGACGATCCTGCTGATCGAGATCGTGCAGGTCTGGCAGATCACGCCGCTGTCCGTGCTGATCATCCTCGCGGCACTGCAGTCGATCCAGCCGGACCCTGTACGAGGCAGCGCGGGTAGACGGCGCTGGCCCGGTGGCAGATGTTCCGCCGCATCTCGCTGCCGCTGATCCGGCCGGCCATTGCCATCGCCACGGTCGAGGCGCTGGTCCTGTCGCTGAACATCTTCGACCAGGTGTACATCCTCAACGGGATCGCGCCGCTGGGCTCGTCGATCATGTTGCAGACCTACGTGACGACGTTCACCGATCTCAACTTCGGCGGCGGCTACGCGCTGTCGCTGCTGGTGACCCTGGCAACCGCGGCGCTGTCCATGGCGGCACTAGCGCTGCTCTACCGCAGGGTGGAGGCCGCGTGATGGCGGACGCTGGCACCCGCGAACGGACGGCGCGGGCGGTGACCCGGGTAACGGAAGGGCCAGCCGGGCGGGCGCTGTCCGGCAGGCCGGCCCGGGCGCTCGGGCGCATCGTCGCGATCGCGGTGATCCTGCTGTGGTCGCTGTTCCCCATCTACTGGGCGCTCAACACCAGCCTGAGCACGCTGTCCGGGGCCGACAGCACGCCCGCGCATTACTTCCCGTCGCCGCTGACCGCCACCAGCTACCGCGCAGGCGCTCGGAATCGGCGGCGCCGGTGCCGGGATCTCCAGCCAGCTCTGGCGGTCGCTGCTGAACTCGGCGATCGAGTCCGGGGCGGCGATGGTCCTCACCGTGGTCATCGCGATCTTCGCCGCGTACGCCTTCGCCCGGCTCCGGTTCAAGTTCAAGCGGACGATCTTCGTGAGCGTGCTGGCCACGCTGCTGCTGCCCGCCTACGCCACGCTGATTCCGCTGTACCGCATCATGGCCAGCCTCGGCCTGGTGAACACCTACATCGCGGTGATCCTGGTGTACGTGTCGGGGTTCCTGCCGCTGGCGATCTGGATCCTCTACAACTACTTCAACACCATCCCGCCGGAGCTTGAAGAGGCGGCCGCCGTTGACGGTGCCTCGCCGGTGCGGGCCCTGCTCCGGGTGGTCATCCCCGTGGCGGCCCCTGGCATCGCCGCCGCCGCCATCATCACGTTCCTGCTGGCCTGGGCGCAGTTCTTGTTCCCGCTGATCCTCACCACCGACATATCGACCCAGCCGGTTACCGTGATCGTCGCGGCCCTGAACCAGCAGCGCATCGTCCCGTTCACGCTGCTGATGGCCTGCGGGGTGATAGCCGCGGCGATTCCCGGCGTCCTTGCCCTGGTGCTCAACCGCTACATCGTGCAGGGCATCACCGCCGGATCGATCAAATAGCGGGTGCGCAGCCGACCGGTCACCGGCCGGTGAGCAGCACCGAGCGCGTCAGGTACCTGGGCCGATCCGGGTCAAGACCACGGGCCTGGGCCGTGGCCACCGCCACTCGCTGGATAAGCACAAGCTCGGCTTGCGGATCCCGGCCTGCGGCGACAACCGTCGCCCCGGTGCGCCTGATGTCGTGCACGAGCGCGTCGTCAGCCACGCCAAGCAACCAGACCACCGACCCCTCGGTCGCGGCCGAGAGCGGCCCGTGCCGGTATTCGAGCCCGGGGTACGCCTCGCTCCACGCCGCGCCTGTTTCCTGTACCTTGAGCGCCGCCTCGCGGGCCACGCCGGTGGCCCAGCCATGGCCCAGGAAGACGTAGTGCGGCCGGTTGACGAGACGATCGTCAAGCTCGGCGGCCACCGCCGCCCTCGCCTGCTCCACCACCGGTGCGAGATCGTGCCCGATGCCCGCTCTCGCCAGCGTCAGCACCGTCGTGGCGAAACGTGTCTGCACCACCGACTGCTCGTCGGCGTAGTCGAGCACCAGAAGCTGATCCACGGCCTCGCGGATCGGCCCGGAAGCATCCGCGGTGATGCCGATCTTGCGGACCGGGCCCGGCACGTTCTGCAGCGCGTCGAGCACTTCGGTGGTCGTGCCCGACCGGGATATGGCCAGCACCGCGTCGTAGGCCCGGACCGGCAGTTCCGATGCCGGGAACGCGTCGGTCTCGCCGTGCCCGGCTGCTTCACGTGCCGCCGCGATCGCGGCCGCGATGTGCCAGGAAGTGCCGCAGCCGGTGATGGCCACCCGCTCACCGCGACCCGGCAGAACCTTCGCGGCTTCGTCGCTGGCCTGTAGCGCTCTCGCCCAGCAGTCCGGCTGGCTCGCGATCTCCGCCAGCACGTACGGCGCCGTCCCGGTGCACCTCCCGGTCCCGCGGCTCGGACCCTGCTCGCCTCATCCGGACGGCTCCCCTCGGGCGACTGTGGGCAAAGTGCGCACATCTGATCTAGAAATCTGCACGATCTAGCCTATTTTTTGTGACTCTATGACAGATACGATCACACCTCAAGGTAGGCAGGACAGGCCGGGTCCCAGGCGAGCCACCATGGCGGACCGCTGCGCGTTATGGGCAGCCAGCGCCCGGATCCCTGCACGTTTGTGCTTACCGCCTCGATGCCCGCGTGGGCGACCTCCGCGGAATCCTCGCTCAGTGCCCGGTGGGGGCGATGTTGTGGTTGAGGTGAAAGACGTTGCCCGGGTCGTAGGCGTCCTTGACCGCGGTCAGGCGCGCGCGCTTGGCCTCGGAGTAGGCGCGGCGTACACCCGACGCGCCCTCGTCGCTGAGCGCGTTGACATAGGCGCCCACGGCGAACGGGTCGAGCTTGGCGGCCGCTTGCCGCGCAGCTCCCATCCGCAGGCTGTCCTCGCCGGGATCGCTCCATTTCACGGCGGCGACGTACTCAAAGCGCGTGCGGCGATGGCTGAACGCCGTCGCGTCATCGTCGACGTCGGCGATCGCGCCGCCGTAAGCCTGGAGGCTGACGCCCGGCAGGGTGGCGTCCGCCGGGTCGCGGTCCACGACCGCCCCGATCGCGCCGTCGGACAGTTCGGGGAGGTAGTGGCCCTTCCAATAGCGCCGGTACGCGTGGCCCTCGATGCTGTCGTCGCGGGTCTGGAGTTCGGTGTAGGAGAGCTCGCGCACGACCTCGCCGTCCGGCACGCCGACGGAGCGCAGCGCCGGCAGCATCGCGCGGCCGGCCTGCCGGGTCGCCCACCCACACGTATCCGAGGGTGACGGTATCGCCGGAGATCTCGGCGGTCAGCGTGGCCTGGCGGGCGGCCTCCTCGGCCAGGTCGCGCCAGCCGCGGAGCGCTGCCGCGGCGCGATCGAGCGGGAAGGTGAGCTCCGCGACCAGGGCCCGCGTGCCGACGGGATGCAGCCGGAACTCGAACTCGACGACGATTCCGAAGTTGCCGCCACCGCCGCGCAGACCCCAGAACAGGTCGGGGTGCTCATCGGCGGACGCGCGCACGACGTCGCCGTCCGCGGTGACGACGGTGCAGGAGACGACGTTGTCGCAGGCGAGGCCGTGCTGGCGCGCCAGCCAGCCCATGCCGCCGCCCAGCGTCAGCCCGCCGACGCCGGTGTGCGAGACGTTTCCGGCCGTTGTGGCGAGGCCGAAGGGCTGCGTGGCCCGGTCCAGCGCGCCGAGCATCGCGCCGCCCTGCACCCAGGCGCGCCGCGTGACCGGATCGACGGTGACACGGCCCAGCGTGGTGAGGTCGATCATGAGCCCGCCGTGCGGGACAGCGAGGCCAGCGATGTTGTGGCCGCCGCAACGGACGCCGATCTCCAGGTCGCGCTCACGGGCGGTGCGCACCGCGGTGACTACGTCATCGACCGAGGCGCACTGGACGATCAGTTTCGGGCGGTGGTCGATCATCCCATTCCAGACCGACCGGGCGGAGTCGTACCCGCGGGTGCCGGGAGTGAGGACCTGACCGTCGAAGCCCGAACGGCGAACGGTGGTGGGGAACTGCGCTGTAGTGGTCATGGCACGCAGGTTCCCAGGAAATCGGTCCCCTTGATAAGGTCCAGTTCTGTGCTGGATTCGAGGACCAATTTGTCGCCGGTCTCGGAGCTGGCGATCGACCTGGACCGCAACGGCGGGGACGCGCTGCACCGCCAGATCGAGGCGTCGATCCGCCAGCGGATCCGCTCGGGAGCCCTGCCGGCCGGCGTTGCGCTACCGCCGACCCGCGCCTTGGCGGCTGAGTTGGGTGTCACCCGCGGGGTTGTCGTCGAGGCCTATGCGCAGCTCGTGGCCGAGGGGTACCTGACCAGCCGCAGCGGCGGTTACACGCA